>NZ_JAUSAR010000073.1 GCF_030652515.1 Aquabacterium sp.
CCCAGCCGAAGAACAGCTGCAGCAGGTTGTTGCTCATCACCAGCATCAGCATGGAGAAAGTGAACAGCGAGATGTAGGCGAAGAAGCGGTTGTATCCGGCGTCTTCTTCCATGTAGCCGATGGTGTAGATGTGCACCATCAACGACACGAAGGTCACCACGCACATCATCATGGCGGTGAGGCCATCGACCATGAAGCCGATCTCCATCTTCATGCCGCCGATCACCATCCATTCGTAGATGGTTTCATTGAATCGCGCGCCGTCCACGGCCACGCTCTTGAGCGTCATGGCCGAAAGGATGAAGGCGATCAGCACGCCCAGGATGGTCAGTGTGTGCGAGGTGCGGCGCCCGATGACGTTGCCGCCAAAGGTGGTGCCCAGGATGCCGGCCAGCGCCGCGCCCACAAGGGGCGCCAGCGGAACCGCCAGGAGTGTGCTTGCAGAAAGGGTGGTGCTCATTTTTGTGCCTGTTCTTTCCCTGTCTTCACCCCTTGAGGGTGTTGAGTTCTTCGACGCCGATGGACGACTTGGCCCGGAACAGCAACACCAGAATGGCCAGACCGATGGCCGATTCGGCCGCCGCCACCGTCAGGATGAAGAACACGAACACCTGCCCATGCATGTCACCCAGGAAATGGGAGAACGCCACAAAGTTCATGTTGACCGCCAGCAGCATGAGCTCAATGGCCATCAGCAGCACGATCAGGTTCTTGCGGTTGAGGAAGATGCCGATGACCGACAGGGCAAACAGGATCGCCCCCACGGATAGGAAATGTCCCAGTGTGAGGCTCATGCCTGGCCCTCCTCGTTGCTCAATGCCACCGGAGCGGCCTTCTGTGTGGCGGTCATGGGCAACACAACCAGGCGATCGCTGGCGCGCACCTTGACCTGCAGGCCCGGATCGATGGCTTTGCTGTCCTTGCGCTGGCGCAGCGTGAGCGCGATCGCGGCGAACATGGCCACCAGCAGGATCACGGCAGCCACTTCGATGGGGTACAGGTACTCGGTGTACAGCAGCTTGCCCAGCTCTTTGGTGTTCGAGTAGTTGGCCGGAACGGCAGCGATGCCCTCCCCCGTGACCGTCGGGAAACCGACCCACAACACCGCGATGATCTCAACCGCCACCAGGGTGCCCAGTGCCGCAGCCAGCGGGAAGTTCTGCCAGAAGCCCCAGCGGTCATCGTCGAGCTTGATGTCGAGCATCATCACCACGAACAGGAACAGCACCATCACCGCGCCCAGGTACACCAGCACCAGGGTCAGGCCCAGGAACTCCGCCTTGAGCAACAGCCACAGGGCAGCCGCCTGGGAGAAGGACAGCATCAGGTACAACACCGCGTGCACGGGGTTGTGCGCGGTCACCACGCGGTAGGCGGCGAACAGCAGCACCGCAGAGAACAGGTAGAAAAAGCCGGTCTGGTAATCCATGGTTCTTGTCTTTCGCCAGCTTCAGCGGTACTTCGCGTCGGCCGCCTTGGCCGCTGCGATCTCGGGTTCGTAGCGGTCACCCACCGCCAGCAGCATGTCTTTGGTGAAGTAGAGGTCGCCGCGCTTCTCGCCGTGGTATTCGAGGATGTGGGTTTCGACAATGGCGTCCACCGGGCAGGCCTCTTCACAGAAGCCGCAGAAGATGCATTTGGTCAGGTCGATGTCGTAGCGGGTGGTGCGGCGCGTGCCGTCGGATGCGCGCTCACCGGCTTCGATGGTGATGGCCAGGGCTGGGCACACGGCCTCGCACAGCTTGCAGGCAATGCAGCGCTCTTCACCGTTTTCATACCGGCGCTGGGCGTGCAGACCGCGGAAACGCGGAGACAATGGCGTCTTCTCTTCCGGGAACTGCACCGTCACTTTGCGACGGAAGGCGTAACGACCGGTCAGGGCCAGTCCTTTGACCAGCTCGACCAGCAGGAAGCTCTTGAAAAAGTCGCCGATGGAAAACGGCGCGACGACCGAAGGTGATGCGGAAGGGGATACGGTGGTGGACATGGTCGTTCGCCCTGCTTATTTCCAGATGTTCCACGAGGTCTGCATCAGACCGCCGACGAGCAGCAGCCAGACCAATGTCACAGGAATGAAAATCTTCCAGCCCAGACGCATGATCTGGTCGTAGCGGAAGCGCGGGAAGGTGGCGCGAATCCAGATGAACATGGACACCACGACGAAGGTCTTGATGCCCAGCCAGATCCAGCCGGGAATCCAGTTGAAGAGCGCGCTGTCGATGGGGGGCAACCAGCCGCCCAGGAACATCAGCACCGCCAGGATGGACACCAGCCACATGCTGGCGTACTCGGCCAGGAAGAAGATCGCGAAGCCCATGCCCGAGTACTCGACCATGTGACCGGCCACGATCTCGGCTTCACCTTCCACCACGTCAAACGGGTGGCGGTTGGTTTCGGCCACACCGGAAATCAGGTACACCATGAAAATGGGGAACAGGGGCAGCCAGTTCCAGGACAGGAAGCTCAGACCCATGTCCGCGCCCATGCCACGCGCCTGCGAAGCCACGATTTCACCCAGGTGCAGGCTGCCAGCGGTCATGACGACCACCAGGAAACAGAATCCGATGGCAATCTCGTAACTCACCATCTGGGCCGAGGCACGCAGCGCACCCAGGAAGGCGTACTTCGAGTTGGAGGCCCAGCCCGCGATGATCACGCCATAGACCTCGATCGAGGTGATCGCCAGGATCACCAGCAGACCCGCGTTCACGTTGGCGATCACGGCCTCAGGGCCGAAAGGAACGACCACCCACGCGGCCAGGGCCGGCATGATGGCCATGATGGGGCCAAGGCGGAACAGGCCCGGCGCCGCGGCGCTGGGGCTGATGATTTCCTTGGTCAGCAGCTTGATGGCATCGGCAATGGGCTGCAGCAGGCCAAACGGACCCACGCGGTTCGGACCCAGGCGCACCTGCATGAAGCCCAGCAGCTTGCGCTCCCACAGCGTGAGGTAGGCCACCGCGCCCATCAGGGGCGCCAGCACGGCGACGATCTTGACCATGCCCCAGATCACCGGCCAGGCGGCCGTGGTCCACCAGGGAGCCGCGATCAGGCCCAGGCCACCGTTGTACATCGCGTCGATCATGCGTGTGCTCCTTCTGCTGCGCGGGCATCGGCCGTGAGCTGCAGCGAGCTGGCGCGCCGCACCAGCGAATCCAGTTGGTAGATGGACGCCACGCAGGGCTGGCTGGCGGCAGGGTTCATGTCAATGAAAGCCGCACCGGCGTTGGACAGGCGCGAAGCATCCACCACGCTGCCAGCCGTCAGGCCCGGCAAAGCGGCGGCAAGCACGGCCTGCGACGAGTCGGCATCAAACCCCGGCAGGCCAAGCAGGTTGCCCAGCACGCGCAACACCTTCCAGGCCGGGCGGGTATCGCCCAGTGGGCGCACCACGGCGTGGAAACTCTGCAGCCGGCCTTCGGCGTTGACAAAAGATCCGGAGGTCTCGGTGAATGGGGCGATGGGCAGCAGCACGTCGCTGATGTCCAGGTTGGCCTTGAACGGGCTGAGCGTGACCACCATGCCGGCGTTGGCCAGACCCTGGCTGCCCACCGCACAGTCAAAAGCCGGTTCGTTGTTCAGCAGCAGCGCCGCCTTGAGTCCGCCACCGAGCATCTGACCGGCGTTCAAACCGCCCTGCCCCGGCAGGGCGTTCACCAGTTGGGCGCCCACGGTGTTCGCGGCTTCGCTGAGGTAACCCACCACGGCGCCGGTCTGCTGGCCGATCCAGTTGGCCAATGACAGCAGGCTGGCGGCCTGCGCATGGTGCGCAGCCGCATTGCCCAACAGGATGGCTTTGTGTTCACCACCGAGCAGCGACTTGGCGATGGCGCGAGCCGCATCGTTCACCTCGGCGGCCACCGGAGCCAGCACGCCCGTTTCGGCGCCCACGGCGTTGGCGATGCCGGCCAGGGCCGACACCCAGTGGGTGCTGTCGGCCAGCACGGTGTTCTTGACCGGCATGGCCCAGTCCTGCGACTGGGCATTGAGCGCGTTCACCTGCCCCCCCTTGCGAGCCGCCTGGCGGATGCGCTGGGCAAACAGCGGATGATCCTTGCGCAGATTAGATCCGACCACCAGCACGCTCTGCAGACCCGACAGGGCTGCGATCGGCATGCCCAGCCAGCGGGCCGTGTTCGGGGATGCCGCGTTGAAGAAGTCGGCGTGGCGCAGACGCGTGTCGATGTTCTCGCTGCCCAGACCACGCACGAGCGCACCGGCCAGGGCCAGTTCTTCCACCGTGCTGTGCGGGCTGGCCAGCACACCGATGGCGCCAGCGCCGTGGTCCGCCTTGACCTGCTTCAGGCCGTTGGCCACGTATTCCAATGCGGTCTGCCAGTCCACGGTTTTCCACTCGCCGCCCTGCTTGAGCATGGGCGCGGTGAGGCGGTCTTCGCTGTTGACAGCTTCGTAGCTGAAGCGGTCGCGGTCGGCAATCCAGCATTCGTTCACCGCATCGTTTTCCAGCGGGACCACGCGCATGACCCTGTGGTTCTTCACCTGAACGATCAGGTTGGCGCCGGTGGAGTCGTGCGGGCTCACGCTCTTGCGACGCGAGAGTTCCCAGGTACGCGCGCTGTAACGGAACGGCTTGCTCGTGAGCGCGCCCACCGGGCAGATGTCGATCATGTTGCCCGACAGCTCGGAATCCACCGACTGCCCGACAAAGGTTTCGATTTCGGCGTGTTCACCACGGTGCGACATGCCCAGCTCCATCACGCCGGCCACTTCCTGGCCAAAGCGCACGCAGCGGGTGCAGTGGATGCAACGGCTCATTTCCTCCATGGAAATCAGCGGACCGACGTCCTTGTGGAACACCACGCGCTTCTCTTCTTCGTAGCGCGAGGCACCGCCGCCGTAGCCCACGGCCAGATCCTGCAGCTGGCATTCACCGCCCTGGTCACAAATGGGGCAATCCAGCGGGTGGTTGATGAGCAGGAACTCCATTACCGACTGCTGGGCCTTGATGGCCTTGTCGGACTTGGTGCGCACGATCATGCCCATGGTCACCGGCGTGGCGCAGGCGGGCATGGGCTTGGGGGCCTTTTCCACTTCCACCAGGCACATGCGGCAACTCGCCGCGATGGACAGCTTCTTGTGGTAGCAGAAATGGGGAATGTAGGTGCCCGCCTTTTCGGCCGCATGCATGATCATGCTGCCCGGTGGCACTTCGACCTTCTGGCCGTCGAGTTCGATTTCAACCATAGTTTCTCGTCTCGTTTCAGGCGGTGGCGTCGGCCTTGATCATGGCCGCGAACTCGGGCCGGAAATGCTTGAGCATGGCGCGCACCGGCATCGCCGCCGCATCGCCCAGGGCGCAGATGGTGCGGCCCATGATGTTTTCAGCCACGTTGTCCAGCAGCGCCATGTCGGAAGCCTTGGCCTCGCCGCGCTGAATCTTGTCCACCAGACGCCAGAGCCAGCCCGTGCCTTCGCGACACGGCGTGCACTGCCCGCAGGACTCGTGCATGTAAAAGTACGACAGGCGCTTGAGTGACTCGACCATGCAGCGCGAATCGTCCATCACGATCACGGCACCCGAACCCAGCATCGAGCCGGCCTTGGCGATCGAGTCGTAATCCATGGTGCAGTCCATGATGATGGACGCGGGCAACACGGGCGACGACGATCCACCAGGGATCACGGCCTTGAGCTGACGGCCCGTGCGCACACCGCCGGCGAGTTCCAACAGTTTGGCGAACGGCGTGCCCATCGGCACTTCGTAATTGCCCGGCAGGTTGACGTCGCCACTGACCGAGAAGATCTTGGTGCCGCCGTTGTTGGGCTTACCGCATTCGAGGTAGGCCGAACCACCGTTGCGGATGATCCAGGGCACCGCCGCGAAGGTTTCGGTGTTGTTGATCGTGGTTGGCTTGCCATACAGGCCGAAGCTGGCCGGGAACGGCGGCTTGAATCGAGGCTGGCCCTTCTTACCTTCCAGCGATTCGAGCAGTGCGGTTTCTTCTCCGCAAATGTAGGCACCGAAGCCGTGGAAAGCGTGCAGCTGGAAGCTGAAGCTGCTGCCCATGATGCTGTTGCCGAGGTACCCCGCGGCACGCGCCTCTTCCAAGGCAGCTTCGAAGCGCTCGTAGACCTCGAAAATCTCACCGTGGATGTAGTTGTAGCCGACGTTGATGCCCATGGCATACGCCGCGATCGCCATGCCTTCGATGACGATGTGGGGGTTGAACATCAGGATGTCGCGGTCCTTGCAGGTGCCCGGCTCACCTTCGTCCGAGTTGCACACCAGGTACTTCTGACCCGGGAACTGGCGCGGCATGAAACTCCACTTCAAGCCACTCGGGAAGCCCGCGCCGCCACGCCCGCGCAGCGCGGATTCCTTGACGGTCGCGATCACCTGGTCCTGCGTCATGCCGACCACGCCGGTCTCGGGGTTCGGCGCCGAGCCATCCTGACCCAGGATCTTGCGCAGGGCCTGGTAGCCACCACGCGCTTCGTAGTCCTTGAGCGACCAGTTGCTGCCGTTCAGGTCCTTGTAGATCTGCGGTTCGATGTGACGACCATGGAAGCAGGTCTGCACGCCGGTGGCGCTGAACTGGGAAATCACCTGTTCTGCGTTCATGCTTTGCCCTCTGCGGCCTTCAGGCCGTCGATCAGCTGATCGAGCTTCTCGTTGCTCATGAAGCTGCACATGTGGCGGTCATTGACCAGCATCACCGGTGAATCGGCACACGCGCCCAGACACTCGCTCTGTTGCAGGGTGAAGAGGCCATCGGCCGTCGTTCCACCCATCTGCACGCCGAGCTTGTGCTCCAGATGCGCCAGCGCCTTGCCGCCGTCGCGCAACAGGCACGGCAGGTTGGTGCAGACGTTGAGCTTGAACTTGCCCACCGGCTGCTGGTTGTACATGTTGTAGAAGGTCGTGACCTCGTGCACAGCCATGACCGGCATGCCGAGGTAGTCAGCAATCGCCTTCTCGGCTTCGAGGGCGACATAACCCTGCTCTTGCTGCACGATGGACAGACAGGCCATCACGGCCGACTGCGCCTGCTCGGGCGGGAACTTGGCCACTTCGCGGGCGAAACGCGCCAGCGTGGCTTCGGACAGCTTCATCGCCTGAACGGCGCCGCCGGGGGTTTTGTGCTCAGAGATCATCGGTCAATCTCTCCAAAAACGATGTCCATGGTGCCGATGATGGCGACGGCGTCGGCCAGCATGTGGCCACTCGCCATTTCGTCCAGAGTGGACAGGTGGGCGAAGCCGGGGGCGCGAATTTTCAGGCGGTAGGGCTTGTTGGCGCCGTCGCTCACGAGATAGATACCGAACTCACCTTTGGGATGTTCGACCGCTGCATAGGCCTCGCCTTCAGGCACGTGGAAGCCTTCGGTGAAGAGCTTGAAGTGGTGGATCAGCTCTTCCATGCTCGACTTCATCGCTTCGCGAGAAGGCGGCGCCACCTTGTGGTTGTCGGTGATGACCGGGCCGGGGTTGACGCGCAGCCAGTCCACGCACTGCTTGATGATGCGGTTGGACTGCTTCATCTCTTCCATGCGGACGAGGTAGCGGTCGTAGGTATCACCGGTCTTGCCGACCGGGATGTCGAAGTCCATGCGGTCGTACACGTCGTACGGCTGCTTCTTGCGCAGGTCCCAGGCGATGCCCGAACCGCGCAACATGGGGCCGGTCATGCCGAGGTTGAGCGCACGCTCGGGTGTCACCACACCGATGCCGACCGTGCGCTGTTTCCAGATGCGGTTGTCGGTCAGCAGCGTGTGGTATTCGGCCAGGTAGGTCGGGAAACGCTGGGTGAAGTCGTCGATGAAGTCGAGCAAGGAACCCTGGCGGTTCGTGTTGAGCTCGGCCATCGCCTTGGCGTTGCGGATCTTGCTGTGCCGGTACTGCGGCATGGTGTCTGGCAGGTCGCGGTAGACACCACCCGGACGGAAGTAGGCCGCGTGCATGCGCGCACCCGAGACCGCTTCGTACATGTCGAACAGGTCTTCACGCTCGCGGAACGCGTAGATCAGGATGGTCGAGCTGCCGCAATCGTTGCCGTGCGATCCCAGCCACATCAGGTGGTTGAGCAGGCGGGTGATCTCGCTGAACATCACGCGGATGTACTGCGCGCGGATCGGCACCTCGATGCCCAGCAACTTCTCGATGGCCAGGCAGTAGGCGTGCTCATTGCACATCATCGACACGTAGTCCAGCCGGTCCATGTAGGGGAGCGACTGGATATAGGTCTTGTGCTCGGCCAGCTTTTCGGTGGCGCGGTGCAGCAGGCCGATGTGTGGATCGGCGCGCTGCACGACTTCGCCGTCGAGCTCCAGCACGAGGCGCAACACGCCGTGTGCGGCCGGGTGCTGCGGCCCGAGGTTCAGGGTGTAGTTCTTGATTTCGGCCATTTCAGTGCAGGCCTCCGTAGTTGTCTTCGCGAATCACGCGCGGTGTGACTTCACGCGGTTCAATGGTGACCGGCTCGTAGACCACCCGCGCGCGCTCGGCGTCGTAACGCATCTCCACGTGCCCCGAGAGCGGGAAGTCCTTGCGAAACGGGTGCCCGATGAAACCGTAGTCGGTCAGGATGCGGCGCAGGTCGTTGTGACCTTCGAACACGATGCCGTAAAGGTCAAACGCCTCGCGTTCGTACCAGTTCGCCGACGCCCAGAGCGTGCTCACGGAATCAATGACCGGGAAGTCGTCTTCCGGGCAGAACACCCGCACCCGCACCCGCTGGTTCAGGCTGACCGACAGCAGGTGCACCACCGCAGCAAAACGCGGACCTTCCCAACGACCGTCACCGTAGGTCTGGTAGTCCATGCCACACAGATCGATCATTTGCTCAAAGCGCGCTACGGGCGCGTCGCGCAAGGTCTGCATCACCGCGAGATAGTCGGGCGCAGCCACCACCAGGGTGAGCTCTTCACGCTCGACATCAAGGGATACCACGCGCTCACCCAGCAAGGCAGCGAGGGTGTTTTTCAGCGCTTGGGGATTGGAGGCGTAAAGGGTGGCGGTTTCGCTCATGGACCGTCTTTCTGACAGAAGCCTGTGGGCCGGTGCGGCGCTCAGGCGCGCGCGATGGTGTTGGTGCGACGGATCTTCTGCTGCAACTGGATGATCCCGTACAGCAAGGCCTCGGCAGTTGGCGGGCAGCCGGGCACATACACATCGACCGGCACGATGCGATCACAACCACGCACCACCGAATAGCTGTAGTGGTAATAACCGCCGCCATTGGCGCAGGATCCCATGGACAGCACCCAGCGCGGCTCAGCCATCTGGTCGTAGACCTTGCGCAGGGCGGGCGCCATCTTGTTGCAGAGCGTGCCGGCCACGATCATCAGATCGGACTGGCGCGGACTGGCACGAAACACCTCGGCGCCAAAACGGCCCAGGTCGTAGCGCGCAGTGGCTGCGTGCATCATTTCAACGGCGCAACAAGCCAGACCAAAGGTCATGGGCCATAGCGATCCCGTCTTGGCCCAGTTCACCACCGAGTCGTAGCTCGTGGTCACGAAACCTTCTTTGAAAACGCCTTCGATCATCTTGCGCTCCGGTGCGTCGGTGTCTTGTCAGTGGTGCGAGGGATGTGCGTCATTCCCAGTCCAGCGCGCCTTTTTTCCACGCGTAGACAAAGCCCACGAGCAGATCCACCAGGAAGATGACGCCGACCCAGAACCCAGTGGAACCAATGTCGGTAAGAGCCACAGCCCAGGGGATGAGAAACGCGATTTCGAGATCAAACAGAATGAAAAGGATGGCCACCAGGTAGTAGCGCACATCGAACTTCATGCGGGCATCTTCGAAAGCTTCGAAGCCGCACTCGTAAGGCGAATTTTTCTCTGCGTCTGGACGGTTGGGGCCGAGGATGTAGCCCAGAACCTGCGGGATGATCCCGACGGCAATACCCACCAAAATGAACAAGAGCACGGGAAGGTATTGTTCGAGACTCATCTTGGGTAAATTCCGCTGACATGGCTCAAGGGCCATGTTGTCCAAAGATTGGTGCCGACGGCGAGACTCGAACTCGCACAGCTTTCGCCACTACCCCCTCAAGATAGCGTGTCTACCAATTTCACCACGTCGGCTGGGTCTGCATTGTCTGGCTCACGAGGGACCGTGTGAGCCTTGCTGACAACCCATAGAGTTTACCCTGAAACCCCCCTGTTTTTCAGAGGGTGTATCGGATTTTCAAAAGGAAAGGGTTGGATTGCTGCAGCGCAAAAACACAGGCGCGGTGCGGCTTCCCGGCCTGTTGTACTCCCCCCGGTTATTTTCCAGGGATCTGTGCAGCACCTGTCGCCGGGACTGCGGCGGGCGCAGCCGTTGCGGGCGCTTCGGTGCCCGCGGGAATCTGCTGTGCAGCGGGCTGCTGCGCGGGAACGGCGCTCTCGAGCACACTGCCCGAAGGCGCCGCGGTGCGCAGGTTGCCAAAATACGCCAGACCCAGCGTGCAGACCAGGAACACCCCGGCCAGCACAGCCGTTGTGCGCGACAGGAAGTTCGCACCACCCGACGCACCAAACAGACTGGCCGAGCCTGCGCCACCACCGAAGGCAGCGCCCGCATCGGCACCCTTGCCGTGCTGCATCAGGATCAGGCCGATCATGCCGATGGCAGCCAGGATCTGCACCGCCTGAAGAATGGTCAACAAAACGTTCATGTTTTTCTCCGAAAGGGAAAGGATCGTGGGCGACGCTCAGCGAGCCGATGCCACGATTTGAAGGAAGTCGGCCGCCTTGAGCGATGCACCGCCAATCAGGCCGCCGTCGATATCGGGTTGCGCCAGCAGGCTGGCGGCGTTGGCCGCGTTCATGCTGCCGCCGTAGAGGATGTGCACCCGCTTGGGGTGGGTGGTCGCTGCTGCAAGCTGGGCCCGCAGCACCGCATGCACCGCCTGCGCCATCTCGGGCGTTGCGGTCTTGCCGGTGCCAATGGCCCAGACGGGTTCATAAGCGACAACGATCTCGGTGATGCAGTGCCCCACCGTGTGAATCGCCGCCGCGAGCTGGCGCTTGACCACGGCTTCGGTCTCACCGGCCTCGCGTTGCGCCAGGGTTTCACCGACGCACACGATGGGGGTGACGCCGGCGGCCAGTGCGCGCTGCGCCTTGGCCGCAACCATCTCGTCCGTCTCACCGTGGTACTGGCGGCGCTCTGAATGGCCGACGATGGCGTAGCGACAACCGAATTCCTTCAGCATGGCCACGCTCACTTCGCCGGTGTAGGCACCCTGCTCGTGCGCTGACACGTCCTGCCCACCCCAGGCAATGGGACTGCCCTGCAAAAGTGACTGCAACTGAGCCAGGTACGGGGCGGGAGCGCACAACGCCATGTCCGCTGCGGGTTCGGCGCCCTGCAGGCCTTCGAGCATGGCCTTGACCAGCGCTTCGTTGGCGGCCAGCGAGCCGTTCATTTTCCAGTTGCCTGCGATCAGTTTTTTCATCTTGGTCTCCATGGGACTCAAGCCCAGGTGAGGACTATTTTTCCGATGTGCTGATTGGTTTCCATCAAGACATGCGCTTGCGCAGCGTTCGAGGCTTCGAACACGCTGTGGATGACGGGCTTGACCCGACCTTGTTCCAGCAACGGCCACACCTTTTCGCGCAGCGAGGCGGCAATCGCCGCCTTGAAAGCGACCGGGCGCGGGCGCAGCGTGGAACCGGTGATGACCAGGCGGCGACGCAGCACCAGACCGGCATTGAACTCAGCCTTGACACCACCCTGCACCGCGATGATTACGAGCCGGCCGTCTTCGGCCAGGCACTCGACCTCGCGCGCCACGTAGCTGCCAGCGACCATGTCCAGAATGACGTCAACACCCTTCCCGTCCGTGAGCTCGCGCGCCACGGCCGAAAAGTCTTGCGTCTTGTAGTTGATGGCGTGGTCGGCACCGAGCGCCAGGCAGGCGGCGCACTTCTCGTCGCTGCCGGCCGTGGCGATCACACGCGCACCCAGGGCTTTCGCCAGCTGGATCGCGGTCACGCCAATGCCACTCGTGCCCCCCTGGATCAACAGGGTTTCGCCCGGCTGCAAACGCGCCCGGTCAAACACATTGCTCCACACCGTGAAGAAGGTCTCGGGCAGCGAAGCCGCCTGAACGTCGTCAAAACCCGCCGGGACCGGCAGGCACTGACCGACGGGAGCCACACAGTATTCGGCGTAACCGCCGCCAGCGACCAGTGCACACACACTGTCGCCAACCGCGAGGCCGGCTGCCGCCATCGCATCAGCATCACCCGACTCGATCACGCCCGCCACTTCCAGGCCGGGCAGGTCGGAAGCGCCAGGCGGTGGCGGGTAGGCACCGCTGCGTTGCAACACGTCGGGACGGTTCACGCCCGAAGCACGCACGCGGATCAACACCTCGCCCGCACCCGCGGCCGGCATCGGACGCTGGGCCAGACGCAGAACCTCAGGTGCGCCAAAAGCGCTGATCTCAACCGCTTGCATGGCTCGGCCGCTTATTGCTGCTGTTGCTGAGCTTGCTCGGCAGGCGCAGCGTTGCGGTCGATCAGCGCCTTCATGGACAGCTTGACGCGACCCTTTTCGTCCGTCTCCAGGACCTTGACCTTGACGATCTGGCCTTCGGTCAGGTAGTCGGTCACGCGCTCGACGCGCTCGTGGGCGATCTGGCTGATGTGCAGCAGACCGTCTTTGCCGGGCAGCAGGTTGATCAGCGCACCGAAGTCCAGGATCTTGGTGACCGGGCCTTCGTAGACCTTGCCGATTTCGACTTCGGCCGTGATCTCGGCGATGCGCTTCTTGGCCAGTTCGGCCTTTTCAGCATCGGTCGAGGCGATGGTGATCGTGCCGTCTTCGCTGATGTTGATCTGGCAGCCGGTCTCTTCGGTCAGCGCACGGATGGTGGCGCCGCCCTTGCCGATCACGTCACGGATCTTCTCGGCGTTGATCTTCATGGTGTACAGGCGAGGCGCGAATTCCGAGACTTCGGTGTTGGCGCCCGACATGGCTTCGACCATCTTGCCCAGGATGTGCAGGCGAGCTTCCTTGGCCTGCGCCAATGCCACTTGCATGATTTCCTTGGTGATGCCCTGGATCTTGATGTCCATCTGCAGGGCCGTCACGCCACCGGTGGTGCCGGCGACCTTGAAGTCCATGTCGCCCAGGTGATCTTCATCGCCCAGGATGTCGGTCAGCACGGCGAAGCGGTTGTCTTCCTTGATCAGGCCCATGGCGATGCCCGCCACGTGCGCCTTCATGGGGACGCCAGCGTCCATCATGGCCAGGCAGCCGCCGCAGACCGAAGCCATCGACGACGAGCCATTGGACTCGGTGATCTCAGACACCACGCGCACGGTGTAGCCGAACTCGTCCTTCGGGGGCAGCAACGGCACCAGGGCGCGTTTGGCCAGGCGGCCGTGGCCGATTTCGCGGCGCTTGGGCGTGCCCACGCGGCCGGTTTCGCCCGTGGCGAAGGGAGGCATGTTGTAGTGGAACAAGAAGCTGTCGCGGAAGTCGCCAGCCAGCGCGTCGATGCGCTGCGCGTCTTGCTCGGTGCCCAGCGTGGCGATCACCAGGGCCTGGGTTTCACCACGGGTGAACAGGGCCGAACCGTGAACGCGGGGCAGCACGCCCGTGCGGATCTCGATGGGGCGCACGGTGCGGGTGTCGCGGCCGTCGATGCGGGGCTCACCAGCCAGGATCTGGCTGCGCACGATCTTGGCTTCGATGTCGAACAGCAGGTTGTCGACCTTGACGCCGTCGAACGCAATGCCTTCGGCCGTCAGTGCGGCCTTGACATCAGCGTAGGCAGCGCGGGTGGCTTGCGTGCGGGCTTGCTTGGAGCGGATTTGATACGCGGCGCGCAGCTTCTCGCCAGCCAGGCCATCGATCTTGGCGATGAAGTCGTCGTCCTTAGGCGGCGCGGCCCAATCCCAGACGGGCTTGCCAGCATCACGCACCAGGTCGTGGATGGCGTTGATGGCGATGCGGCCTTGCTCGTGGCCGTAGACGATGCCGCCCAGCATGACTTCTTCGGTCAGCTGATCGGCTTCGGACTCGACCATCAGCACGGCAGCTTCGGTGCCAGCCACGATCAGGTCCATCTTGGAATTGGCCAGCTCGGACGGGCCGGGGTTCAGCACGTATTCGCCATTGACATAACCAACGCGGGCCGCACCGATGGGGCCGTTGAAGGGGATACCAGAGATGGCCAAGGCGGCGCTGGACGCGATCAGGGCGACGATGTCGGCCGAGACGTTGGGGTTCAGCGAAACGACGTGGATGACGATCTGGACTTCGTTGTAGAAGCCTTCGGGGAACAGGGGGCGCAAGGGGCGGTCGATCAGACGCGACGTCAGCGTCTCGAGTTCGCTGGGCTTGGCTTCGCGCTTGAAGAAGCTGCCAGGGATCTTGCCAGCGGCGTAGGTTTTCTCGATGTAATCGACGGTCAGGGGGAAGAAATCCTGGCCGGGCTTGGGGTTCTTGGCGGCGACAACGGTGGCCAGCACCACGGTGCCTTCAACGTCGGCGAGCACGGCACCGCTGGATTGACGGGCGATTTCGCCGGTCTCGAGCGTGACGCTGTGGTTGCCCCATTGGAAGGTCTTAGTGACTTTGTTGAACATGCTCATGGGATGAATCTCCGGTTGAGTGGCACCCCACATGGGGTGCTTTTTTATGCGACGCCACAGGCGTCGGGGGCCCAAATCACTCTGGCGCGATGCCATTCCATCAGGGCAGCGGTGGCTGCTTGCCCTCATGGAATGACAGAGCGTCGCTGGTCGAGTGCCTGGATTTAAAAAACAAAAAGCCTGTGCTGGAAAAAACCAGACAGGCTTCTTGTCATGGTGCCGATCTTATTGGCAAACTTACTTGCGCAGACCCAGCTTCTGGATCAGTGCCAGATAACGGTCAGCGTCCTTGGCCTTGAGGTAGTCCAGCAGCTTGCGGCGGCGGCTCACCATGCGCAGCAGGCCGCGGCGACCGTGGTGGTCTTTCTTGTGGGTCTTGAAATGGGGGGTCAGGTCGTTGATGCGTGCGGTGAGCAGGCCCACTTGCACTTCCGGAGATCCGGTGTCGCCCACGCTGCGTGCGTTGGACTTGACGACTTCTGCTCTGCTCTCGAGAGTAATGGTCATGATGATTCTTTCGGTTTCGAGTTGATCAACTTGCGGCGCCAGGTGAAACCGACCCAGGCCGTGCTTTGGGAAATCCCCAAATATGCCGCCCGATAAGAGGGCAAGCCCGCGATTATAACGATTTTTGACAGGGGTGTCAGATCTTTGAAAGATCCCAGCGCGGCTGGACGTCGAACACCGCATCACGGCGCAAAACGGCCATGCCCGCCTGCAGGCGCATGGCGCCCGCCAGGGCGATCATGGCACCGTTGTCGGTGCACAAGTGCATTTCCGGGTAGTGAACCCGGACACCGCGCCGCTCGCCCGCCTGGTTGAGTTGCTGGCGCAGCAGGCGGTTGGCCCCCACGCCGCCAGCCACCACGATCCGCTTCAAACCGGTGGCTTTCAGGGCCGCCAGGGATTTCTTGACCAGCACCTCCACGATGGCGGCCTGCGTCGAGGCGGCCAAATCGGCCAGCGGCCCGGCGGGCACGTCGGCCAAGGCCTTGGCCAATGCGGCCTCGTCGTCCAGCAGGTTCAGCTTCTGTAATTGCGTGCGCACCGAGGTTTTCAGTCCCGCGAACGAAAAATCCAGGTTGCCGCTGTGCAGCATGGGCCTGGGCAGCTCGAATGCCTTGGGGTTGCCCAATTCGGCCAACTTGGACAAATGCGGGCCGCCCGGGTAAGGCAGCCCCATGAGCTTGGCGGATTTGTCGAAGGCTTCACCCGCAGCGTCGTCCAAGGTCTCGCCCAGCAGTTCGTAGCGCCCTACCCCGTCCACGCGCATCAATTGGGTGTGCCCCCCCGAAACCAACAAAGCGATGAAAGGGAATTCCGGCGGATCAGCGGACAAGAAGGGCGACAGCAAATGCCCTTCCAGGTGGTGAACGCCGATCATGGGCTTGTCCAGCGCCGTGGCCAAGGCGCATGCCACACCCGCGCCCACCAGCAAGGCCCCCGCCAAACCAGGCCCACGGGTGTAGGCCACCACATCCACATCGGCCAGCGTGCGGTCAGCCTCCAGCATCACCTGGCGCACCAAAGGCACCACGCGGCGGATGTGGTCGCGCGAGGCCAGTTCGGGCACGACGCCGCCATAGGCCTGGTGCATGTCGATCTGGCTGTGCAGGGCATGGGACAGCAACTGCACCGGGCCCTGTGTGGGCGCGCCCACGAGGGCGACACCGGTTTCGTCGCAAGAGGACTCGATGCCAAGGATACAAAGGGGGCGTTCAGACATCCCTCTAGTTTAGGCGCCACCCCGAACGGCCCGACGGCTTCGGGCATTTGCCACGATTGCGTGACACGGCAGGCCGATGGTCGGCGCGTTTGTTGCATGATTGCGGACATGAATGTAGCCCGCAGCATGCGCCTGGTGATCGTGGCGCCAGAGAACCTCACCGCCGACCCGGAGGCCGATGAATCGGTGCGGGCCGAGGCCGAGCGTTCGCGGATGCTGCGCATCGCCTTGCTGGAATCAGGCTTCAACATCGTGGCCACCCTGCCCGCCGATGTCTTCCTGCCCGATCGCATCGCCCAGATCCAGCCGGACATGATCGTGGTGGATGCCGAAAGCCAGGGCCGCGACATCCTGGAGCACGTGGTGATGGCCACGCGCGGTGAGCGCCGCCCCATCGTGCTTTTTTCAGATGATGAAGACACATCGCATGTGCGCGCAGCCATCGCCGCTGGCGTGTCGGCCTATGTGGTGGCGGGCCTGCCCTCCGACAGCATCAAGCCCGTGATCGACGTGGCCATGGCCCGCTTCGAGCACGAAGAAAGCTTGCGGCGCGAACTGGCCGATGTGCGCGGCCAGCTGGAAGACCGCAAGGTGGTCGACCGCGCCAAAAGCGTGCTCATGAACCAGCATGGTTTGAGCGAGCAAGAAGCCTACTCACGGCTGCGCAAGGCAGCCATGGACAAAGGCCTGAAGCTGGCCGAAGTGGCGCAACGTCTGCTGGACGTGACCGACATGCTGGGCTGAGCACAAGCTCCAGCACCCGCGCACCAGTTCAGCGCCAAGCCGCCCCGCATCGGGGCAGGATCTTCAAAAAACACCTGGCACAGCGCTTGCATTCATCACTGGCAAGCGAAATCAACGGCGATTTCGCCACCCTACTTGAACACCCAATGAAGGGCTGTTCAAGGCACCCGACAAAGGCGTCTACCGAGGAGTTCCCGCGTTCACCGCAGGGCTCGACGGCAGGCGCCTTTTTTGTTTGTTGATAGCCAAGAAAGTTGAAGTGACCATGTCCACACAGGATTTCAAAATGTCCCGTCGCTCCATCCTCAAAACCGCCGCAGCCGCCAGTGCTGTGGGCGTGGTGCCCGGCCTGCAATCGGCCGTGTGGGCCGCAGGCTCCGACAAGCCTGAGCTGGAAGAAGTCAAGATCGGCTTCATCCCCCTCACTGACTGTGCATCCGTCGTGATGGCTGCGGTCCTGGGCTTCGACAAGAAGTACGGCGTCAAGATCATCCCCACCAAAGAGGCTTCCTGGGCCGGCGTGCGCGACAAGTTGGTGAACGGTGACCTGCACATGGCACACGTCCTTTATGGCCTGGTCTATGGCGTGCACATGGGCACGGCCGGCCCCAAGAAAGACATGGCCGTGCTGATGAACCTGAACAACAATGGCCAGGCCATCACACTGTCGAAGGCCATCGCCGACAAGGGCGCCGTCGACGGTCCCGGCCTCGCTAAGCTGATGGCCAAGGAAAAGCGCGAATACACCTTCGCCGGCACCTTCCCCACTGGCACCCACGCCATGTGGATGCACTACTGGCTGGCCGCTGCCGGCATCAACCCGCTGTCGGGCGCCAAGCTGATCACAGTTCCGCCACCGCAGATGGTCGCCAACATGCGCGTGGGCAACATGGACGGCTTCTGCGTGGGTGAGCCCTGGAACCACCGCGCCATCATGGACGGCATCGGGGTGACAGCCAACACCACCCAGGACATCTGGCAGGACCACCCCGAAAAGGTGCTCGGCTGCACCGCCGAGTTCGTCAAGAAATACCCCAACACCACACGTGCCGTGATGATGGCCGTGATGGAAGCAGGCCGTTGGATCGACGCCGGTCTGCAGAACAAGATGAAGATGGCCGAGACCGTGGCCGCCAAGGCCTACATCAACACCGGTGTGGACGCCATCAACCAGCGCATCCTGGGCCGCTACCAGAACGGCATGGGCAAGACCTGGGACGACCCCAACCACATGAAGTTCTTCAATGACGGCAAGGTCAACTTCCCCTACCTGAGTGATGGCATGTGGTTCCTGACCCAGCACAAGCGCTGGGGTTTGATCAAGGAGCATCCGGACTACCTGGGCATCGCCAAGCAGATCAACCAGATCGACCTGTACAAGCAAGCGGCCAGCGCACTGAAGATCAGCGTGCCTAAAGACGTGATGCGCACCAGCAAGTTGATCGACGGTGTGGTGTGGGACGGCAAAGACCCAGCCAAGTACGCCGACGGCTTCAAGATCAAAGCCTGACCCAGGCTCTGATCCAAGCTCCGTTCCCGCCTCAGACACAAGCACCAGGTTTGTGCACCCTGCCCGATTCGTGCGTTTCGTTTTCTAGAGTGTTCGCGAAGAACGCCACTGAGTCCCGCTGAGACCGGCTCGAAGGGGCATCCACCCAAATGGATGCCCCCACTGGCCACGATATTGCAGACAAACGAATCGGGCAGGCCCTGTGCTTCGCTCACGCCTCTCAGACCCTTCAAGGAGTCCAACATGGTCAGCGCCGTTTTTCACAGCCCCTCGGATGCCAGCGACGCGATGCGCGCGGAAAAGGCAGCCGGCAAGTTCTCCTCAAATGCCATGACTTCCGCAGTTACCGCTGGCGCCACGCCCGCATCTTCCGCCAAACCCGCCGCCGCGCCCAAGACGCCCATCGATTGGGGCGCCCTGGCCATCACGGTGCTCTCACCCATCGCGGGCCTCGCGATTCTCGTGGGCATCTGGCACCTGCTCACGATGAAGAGCACCACCTTCCCCACACCGGGGCAGACCTGGGATGCCGCCGTCGTGCTGTTCTCAGACCCCTTCTACGACAACGGCCCCAATGACCAGGGCATCGGCTGGAACATCTGGTACTCGCTCAAGCGCGTGGCCATGGGCTTCGGGCTGGCGGCGATGGTCGGCATCCCGATGGGCTTCATCATCGGCCGCTCCAAAGTCATCGGCAGCATGCTCAACCCGATCATCAGCTTGTTGCGCCCCGTGTCGCCACTCGCATGGCTGCCGATTGGCCTGCTGGTGTTCAAGTCGGCCGACCCGGCTGCCATCTGGACGATCTTCATCTGCTCGATCTGGCCCATGATCATCAACACCGCCGTGGGCGTGCAGCGCGTGCCTGACGACTACCTGAACGTGGCCAAGGTGCTGAACCTGAGCGAGTGGAAGATCGTCACCAAGATCCTGTTCCCCTCGGTGCTGCCTTACATGCTGACCGGCGTGCGCCTGTCGGTGGGCACGGCCTGGCTGGTGATCGTCGCGGCCGAAATGCTGACTGGCGGCGTGGGCATCGGCTTCTGGGTCTGGGACGAGTGGAACAACCTCAACGTGGCCCACATCATCATCGCCATCTTCGTCATCGGCATCGTCGGTCTGCTGCTGGAACAGCTGCTGATGCTGGTCGCCAAGCGCTTCAGCTACGAATAACCCGACACCCTTCAGGAGCCCCAACATGAGTCAATTCATCGACATCCACGGCGCCGAAATGGTGTTCCACACCAAAAAAGGGCACTTCCACGCCTTGCGCGACATCAACCTGGGCATCGACAAGGGCGAGTTTGTGACCCTGATCGGCCACTCAGGCTGCGGTAAATCCACCCTGCTGAACCTGATCGCCGGGCTGCTCCGGCCCACCGAAGGCGCCCTGGTCTGCGACAACAAGGAGGTCAACGCGCCCGGGCCAGAACGCGCCGTGGTGTTCCAGAACCACTCGTTGCTGCCCTGGCTGACCTGCTTTCAAAACGTCTACCTGGCGGTGGAACGTGTGTTTGGTGCCAAGGAGACCAAAGACCAACTCAAGAAGCGCACGATCGATGCGCTGCAGCTGGTGGGCATGGGCCACGCCATCGCCAAGCGTCCGCACGAAATCTCGGGCGGCATGAAACAGCGCGTGGGCATTGCCCGTGCGCTGGCCATGGAGCCCAAGGTTTTGCTGATGGACGAGCCCTTTGGCGCTCTGGACGCCCTGACCCGCGCCCACCTGCAAGATGAGTTGCTCAAGATCGTGGCGGGCACCAAGAGCACCGTGGTGATGGTGACCCACGATGTGGACGAGGCCGTGCTGCTGTCAGACCGCATCGTGATGATGACCAACGGCCCGGCCGCCACCATCGGCGAGATCCTGACCGTGCCCATCGAGCGTCCGCGCAACCGGGTGCAACTGGCCGAAGACCCGACCTATGTGCACTGCCGCAAAGAGGTGCTGGACTTTCTGTACACCCGCCACGGCGTGGCCGACCGAAAAGCCGCCTGAATCTGGCATGACCCTTGCGTACAGGATTTGTGATCGCCTGATTCGCCAGAGCCAGGTGGTCTTCCTCAGCGGGGGTCCGTGGGTCCGCGAAAACCTACCGGCCTCTTCACGCCTTCCGATCCTTGGGTCGGAAGGCGTCTTTTTTGGCCGCAGCCCAAATCAGGGCCCCAGCCACGACCATGGGCACGCACAGCCATTGGCCCATGCTCATGTTCAGGGCCAGCAGGCCCAGGAAGCTGTCAGGCTCGCGGAAGTATTCGGCCGTGAAACGGAACACGCCATAGCCCATCAGGAACATGCCCGAAACAGCACCCAATTGGCGCGGCTTGCGGCCATAGAACCACAGCAAGGCAAAGAGGGCCAGCCCCTCCAGCCCGAACTGGTACAGCTGCGACGGATGCCGGGGTTCCATGCTGCCCGAGTCCGGAAAAATCATGGCCCAGGGCAGCGAGGGATCGGCGAAACGGCCCCACAACTCGCCATTGATGAAGTTGCCGATGCGGCCAGCCGCCAGGCCCACCGGCACACAGGGCGCCACCAGATCGGCCACCTCGAAGAAGGCCCGCCCGTTCCGCTTGGCATACAGCCACATTGCCGCGATCACACCCAGCAGCCCGCCATGGAACGCCATGCCGCCTTGCCAGACGGCCAGGATCTCGGCGGGATGGCTCAGGTAATAGCCGGGCTTGTAAAAGAACACATAGCCGAGCCTGCCGCCCAGCACCACGCCCAGCACGCCAAAGAACAACAGGTCTTCCACTTGCTGGCGGTTCCAGCCGGCCTGCGCAAACGGCGCTCGTTTGGCCCGCCAGATGGCCAGCAGGTAGAACAGGCTGAAAGCCGCCAGGTAGGTCAGGCCATACCAGTGGACCTTGAGCGGCCCCAGTTCCAGGGCGATGGGATCGATGTGCGGATGAACGAGCATGTGGGGGTCAGACAAGCCAATGGCGTGTTCGAAGGGAAACCGAGGCGAACGATAACCGATGCCCGCACCATTGATAGGATGTGGCCATGAATCCCACCACCCTTCAAATCGTGGCGGCAACGCTGTTTGGCATTGCGCTGATCCACACCTTCTCGACCAAATTCTTTGAACGCTTGGCCCACACACGCCCAGCCCACGCCGGCCTGTGGCATTTGCTGGGCGAGGTCGAGGTGGTCTTTGGCTTCTGGGCCATGGTGCTGATGCTGGTGATGTTTGCCATGGAGGGCAAGGATTCAGCCATCACCTACATCGACGGCCGCAACTTCACGGAACCCATGTTCGTCTTCGCCATCATGGTGGTGGCGGGCAGCAAACCCATCCTGGAAACCGCCGGCCAGCTGACCCGCCTGCTGGCGCGAGCCCTGCCCTTGCCGGATGGCATGTCGTTCGCGCTGGTGACCTTGTCGGTGGTGCCGCTGTTGGGCTCGTTCATCACCGAGCCGGCCGCCATGACCCTGGCCGCCCTGTTGCTGCGCGAACGCCTGTTCATGGCGCCCGTGTCAGCCCAGCTCAAGTACGCCACCCTGGGCGTGCTGTTCGTCAACGTGTCGATTGGCGGCACGCTCACCCATTTCGCCGCGCCCCCCGTGCTGATGGTGGCGGGTGTCTGGGGTTGGGACATGAATTTCATGTTCCACACCTTTGGCTGGAAAGCCGCGCTGGCGGTCCTGGTCAATGCCATCGGGCTGGTGCTGTTGTTCCGTCAGGATCTGCGCAAAGTGCTGCCCGCCTCCCGCAGCACCACCGGCCCGGCCATCCCCTGGCCGGTCAGTCTGGTCCATCTGGTCTTTCTGACGGGGGTGGTCGTGTTTGCCCACCACCCTGCTGTGTTCATGGCACTGTTCCTCTTCTTCATGGGATTCACCACGGCCTACGCCCAGTACCAAAACCCATTGATCCTGCGCGAAGGCATGTTGGTGGCGTTTTTCCTGGCTGGGCTGGTGGTGCTGGGCGGGCAGCAGCAATGGTGGCTGGAGCCACTGCTTATGCAGATGGACCACACCAGCGTGTTCTTTGGCGCCACAGCCTTGACCGCCATCACCGACAACGCCGCCCTGACCTACCTGGGCTCACTGGTGGAAGGGCTCAGCGACGAGTTCAAGGTGGCCCTGGTGGCGGGTGCGGTGTCGGGCGGGGGCCTGACCTTGATCGCCAACGCGCCCAATCCCGCAGGCGCCGCCATCCTGAAAGACGGCTTTGACGACAAATCCATCCACGCGGGCGGCCTGTTCCTGGCCGCGTTGCTGCCCACCGCCGTCGCAATGGCCGCCTTCGCCCTGCTTTGAAGCTTCACTCATGCCAGAAGATCACCAACCCATCCCCGATGCGCTGAAGGCCGAGTTGTCGGATTGGCGTCGTTGGGTATCGCGCGTGGTCGTGCTGAGTTTTGCCGCCCTGGCCGGCTTGAGCGTGGTGCTCATGACCCGCCTGAGCGAGCATGCCCTGGAGGTGTTTTTCAAGGTGCAGCAGCAGTGGTTCTGGGCGCCTTTGCTGTGGACTCCGCTGTGCACCGTGGCGGTGGTCTGGTGCACGCGCCGGTGGTTTCCAGGGGCCGCCGGATCGGGGATCCCGCAGGTCATGGCGGCGCTGGACCCAGAGACACCCCCCGCGCAACGGCGGCAACTGGTGTCCCTGCGCGTGGCGCTGGGCAAGATCGGCTTGACGTCGGCGGGCTTGATGGCCGGCCTGTCCACCGGACGCGAAGGCCCGTCGGTCCAGGTCGCTGCGGGCGTGATGCACCATGCGCGCCGCTGGCTGCCCACCGGGTCAGGCGTGAAGGACCATGAATTGCTGGTGGCCGGTGGTGCTGCGGGGATTGCCGCGGCCTTCAACACGCCACTGGGGGGCGTGATGTTCGCCATCGAGGAGCTGTCTCGCCACCCCGAGCAACGCCGCAGCGGCCTGCTGGTGGCCGCCATCGTGCTGGCGGGGCTGATCGCGGTGTCCATCGATGGCAACGGCACCTACTTTGGCGTGATCAAGGTGCAGGCCCTGACTTGGGCCTTGCTGTTGCCGGGCTTGCTGGTGGCGCTGTCGGCGGGCTTGCTGGGCGGCCTGTTTTCGCGCCTGCTCATCCAGTCTTTCAGCCCCAACGCTGGGCGATTCAGCATGTGGCGTCGGCAATACCCCCTGCGGTTCGCGGCAGGATGTGGCTTCGCCGTGGCATTGATTGGCGTGGCTGCCGGGGGGCTCACATTTGGCAGTGGCTACGAAACCACCAAGCAATTGCTGGAAGGCCAGGACAGCACCCCGGGTCTTTACGTGGCGCTGCGCTTTCTGGCCACCTGGCTGTCCGCCTGGAGCGGCGTGCCAGGCGGCATATTTGCGCCTTGCCTGACGATCGGTGCCGGGATTGGCAGCGACATCGCCAACCTGACCGGCCACCCTTATCAGGCCGCCTTGATCGCCCTGGGCATGACCGGGTTCCTGGCCGCCGTCACTCAGGCGCCCATCACCGCCTTCATCATCGTGATGGAGATGGTCGATGGGCACAGCATGGTGCTCAGCCTGATGGCCTGCGCCTTGACCGCCAGCGGTGTGGCACGCCTGCTCAGCCCACCCCTGTATGGCGCACTCACCAGCACCTGGAAGGTGAACCCGCCTGCCCAAACGTCCCCACCCGCCCCGGACCCCGAACGCTGAGCGACAATGCTGTTTTCGCCGCCAGCACCTTGCTGGCCGCTTGCCCCACAGCACCACCTAAAAGCAGACCTGCCATGAGCCTGAACCGCCGCTCGAAGAACATCACCGAAGGCGTCGCCCGCGCGCCCAACCGCTCCATGTACTACGGCATGGGCTACAAGGAAGGCGACTTCGTCAAACCCATGATCGGCGTGGCCAACGGCCATTCCACCATCACGCCCTGCAACTCCGGCCTGCAAAAACTGGCCGACGCCGCCGTCGAAGGCATCAAGGAAGCCGGCGGCAACGCCCAGGTCTTCGGCACGCCCACGATTTCGGACGGCATGGCGATGGGCACCGAAGGGATGAAGTACTCCCTCGTGTCGCGCGAGGTGATCTCGGACTGCGTGGAAACCTGCGTGGGCGGCCAGTGGATGGACGGCGTGATCGTCATCGGTGGCTGCGACAAGAACATGCCCGGCGGCCTGATGGGCATGCTGCGCGCCAACGTGCCCGCCATCTACGTGTACGGCGGCACCATCCTGCCCGGCCATTACAAGGGCAAGGACCTGAACATCGTCAGCGTGTTCGAGGCCGTGGGCCAGTTCACCGCCGGCAAGATGAGCGAAGAGGATTTCTGCCAGATCGAAAAGCGTGCCATCCCCGGCACCGGCTCCTGCGGCGGCATGTACACGGCCAACACCATGAGCTCGGCCTTCGAAGCCCTGGGCATCAGCCTGCCTTACAGCAGCACCATGGCCAACGTGGAAGACGAAAAAACCGCCAACACCAAGGAAAGCGCCCGCGTGCTGGTCGAGGCCATCCGCCAGGACATCAAGCCGCGCGACATCGTCACCAAGAAGGCCATTGAAAACGCCGTGGCCGTGATCATGGCCACCGGTGGCTCCACCAACGCCGTGCTGCACTTCCTGGCCATTGCCCACGCGGCCGAGGTTGACTGGACCATCGACGACTTCGAGCGCATGCGCAAGAAGGTGCCCGTGCTGTGCGACCTCAAGCCCAGCGGCGAGTACCTGGCCATCGACCTGCACCGCGCTGGCGGCATCCCCCAAGTCATGAAGATCTTGCTGAACGCCGGCCTGCTGCATGGCGACGCATTGACCATCACCGGCCAGACCATGGCCGAAGTGCTGGCCCATGTGCCGGACGAGCCGCGCGCCGACCAGAAGGTGATCCGCTCGATCGACCAGGCGATTTACGCCGAAGGCCACCTGGCGATCCTGAAAGGCAATCTGGCCCCCGAAGGCTGCGTGGCCAAGATCACCGGCTTGAAGAACCCCGTGATGACTGGCCCGGCCCGCGTGTTTGACGACGAGCAATCCGGCTTGGCCGCCATCATGGCCAAGCAGATCAAGGCAGGCGACGTGATGGTGCTGCGCTACCTGGGCCCCAAGGGCGGCCCCGGCATGCCCGAAATGCTGGCCCCCACGGGCGCGCTGATCGGCCAGGGCCTGGGCGAAAGCGTGGGCCTGATCACCGACGGCCGCTTCTCGGGCGGCACCTGGGGCATGGTGGTGGGCCACGTGGCGCCCGAAGCCGCCGCAGGTGGTTTGATCGCCCTGATCCAGGAAGGCGACTCGATCACCATCGACTCTCACCAGCTGCTGCTGCAGCTGAATGTGGACGACGCCGAAATTGCCCGCCGCCGCGCACTGTGGAAGGCCCCTGCACCACGCTACACTCGTGGCGTGCTGGCCAAATTTGCCCACAACGCGTCAAGCGCCAGCACGGGTGCCGTGCTCGACAAGTTTGAGTGAACGGCCCTGCCTGAATGAGCAAAGCCACCGCGAGGTGGCTTTTTCAATGGGCTTCAAAGGCAAGCCAGGTCAGCGCTTTTTCTTCTTGGGCCCCAGCCCCAGGGATTCCAGGCTTTTCTGCCGGCGAGCATCACGCCGGGCATCATCTTTGTCCATGGCTTTGCGTTGCGTCATGCCCGAGGCGTCGGCCCAGGCCCACCAGGCGGCAGCCAGCGCGAAAGGCAACAACATGGCCCACCAGCGATCAGCCCAGGTCCACTCGCCGATGGGGCCAATCCCGGCAAAATTCATCAGCAGCATGGCCACACCGATCACGATAAACCACATGCGAAGCCCCTTTGAAAAATAATCCTGCCGCGGTCAACCGAAACCGGGCCTGTCCGCGTTACTAGAATAGTGCTTAGACTTTACTTCACAGATTGCCCGAGGACACCCCATGAAATTGCTACCTTCGTTGCTGGCTGGCACCGCGCTCGCCTTGGCCGCCTTGTCACCCGCCCTGGCCAACCAGGAGCTGGCCCAGAAAAAAGCCTGCATGGCCTGTCATGGCATGGACAAGAAGATCGTCGGCCCGGCCTACCTGGACGTGGCCAAAAAGTACAAAGGCCAGAAAGACGCTGAAGCCAAGCTGGTGCAAAAGGTGCTCAAGGGCGGTGGTGGCGTTTGGGGCACGATGGCCATGCCCGCCAACCCACAACTCAGCGAAGCCGAAGCCAAGCAATTGGTGAAGTGGATCTTGTCGCTCAAATAAGGTCAGCGGCAAAAGCCTTTTCTTCATAAAAAAAGCCCCGCATGGCGACCATGCGGGGCTTTTTGCTGGCGTGTGACCGCCAGCACGACACTCAAACTCAATCGTTGGCGTAGATGTCAATGTCCTTGGTCTCGCGCACGAACAGCAGGCCGATCACGAACGTCGCACTGGCGACGATGATCGGGTACCAAAGTCCGTTGTAGATGTTGCCCGTTTGCGCCACGATCGCAAAGGCCGTGGTGGGCAGCAAGCCGCCAAACCAGCCATTCCCGATGTGGTACGGCAAGCTCATCGAGGTGTAGCGGATGCGAGTGGGGAACATCTCGACCAGCATGGCGGCGATCGGGCCGTAGACCATGGTCACGTAGATCACCAGCAAGGTCAGGATGGCCACAATCAAAGGCTTGTTCATCCTCTCGGGGTCGGCCTTCGGTGGGTAACCCGCCGTCTTCAGTGCCCCGCCCACTGCTTTCTTGAACTGGCCGTCGATCACCTTGAGGGCCGCAGCTTTGGGATCCTTGTCAAACGCGGCCAACGTGGCGCCAGACTCCTTGGCGTCCTTTTCAGCCGCCTTGAGCTTGTCATCAAACTCCTTGCCCATGGCGCCCGTGGCTTTCAGATCGTCAAGCTTCTTGACAGCGGCCTCCTGGCCTTTGGCCGCCGCTTCCTTGGCCGCAGCAATGTCCGCCTCGGTCACCTTGGTGGGGCTGTAGACCTGGATCAGCGTTTCGCCCACCTTGATCGCCGCCGGGGTACCGGCCGGGGCGTCCAGGTTCTCATAGTTCACCGAGTTGTTCGCCAGGTACTGCTTGGCGATGTCGCAGGAACTGGTGAACTTGGCGGTGCCCGTCGGGTTGAACTGGAACGAGCACTCCTTGGGGTCGGCCGTCACCGTCACCGGGGCGGTGGCCAGGGCATGGGCCAAGGCAGGGTTGGCGGCCTCGGTCAGCGCCTTGAACAGCGGGAAGTAGGTCAAGGCCGCGACGAGGCAGCCCGCCAGGATGATGGGCTTGCGGCCGATCCTGTCGGACAGCGTACCGAACACGACGAAGAACGGCGTGCCGATCAGCAACGCGATCGCGATCATGATGTTGGCCGTGGCGCCATCCACCTTCAGCGCCTGCGTCAGGAAGAACAGGGCATAGAACTGCCCGGTATACCAGACCACCGCCTGACCAGCGACCAGGCCAAACAGGGCCAGGATCACGATCTTGAGGTTAGCCCACTGGCCAAAGGATTCAGACAATGGCGCCTTGGACGTCTTGCCTTCGGCCTTCATTTTCTGGAAGGCCGGGCTTTCGTTCATGCTCAGGCGGATCCAGACGCTGACACCCAGCAAAGCCAGGGACACCAGGAAGGGAATGCGCCAGGCCCAATCGCCAAAAGCTTCTTCGCCAAAGTAGGTGCGCGTGCCCAGGATCACCAGCAGCGACAGGAACAAGCCCATCGTGGCCGTGGTCTGGATCCAGGCCGTGTAGGCGCCACGTCTGCCATGTGGCGCGTGTTCGGCCACGTAGGTGGCTGCACCGCCGTATTCACCGCCCAAGGCCAGGCCCTGCAGCAGCCGCAACACGATCAGGATGATGGGGGCCGCCACACCAATCGAGGCGTAGTTGGGCAAGATGCCCACGATGAAGGTGGACATCCCCATCAGCAAGATGGTGACCAGGAAGGTGTACTTGCGCCCAATCATGTCGCCCAAACGGCCAAAGACCAGGGCGCCGAACGGCCGCACGATGAAGCCCGCGGCGAAGGCCAGCAGCGCAAAGATGAAGCCCGAGGTGGGGTCCAGGCCCGCGAAGAACTGTTTGGCGATGATGGCCGCCAGGGAGCCGTAAAGGTAGAAGTCGTACCACTCGAAGACCGTGCCCAGACTGGAGGCAAAGATGACTTTTCTTTCCTCCTTGGTCATGGGGGCGGTGGACGCCACTGTGCTTGAAGCCATGGTTTTCTCCTCTTCCTTGGAAAATCGCAGCTCATGTGAGCTTTGCACCCCCCAATCTAGGGGGGTACGTTTCGATTTGTAATAAGGGGGAATGCTAGTACCGGCTTTTTAATTCATGCAAAACAACACAGTCAGCGTCGTGGGGCCTGCGCTCAGTTGGTCTGGGCCAGTTGATCGAGGATGGCGGGATTTTCCAGGGTGCTGGTGTCCTGCGTCACTTTTTCACCCTTGGCCACCACGCGCAACAGGCGCCGCATGATCTTGCCCGAGCGGGTCTTGGGCAAGTTGTCACCAAAGCGAATGTCCTTGGGCTTGGCGATGGCGCCGATCTGCTGGCCCACGTGGGCGCGCAACTCGTTGGCGATCTGCTTGGCCTCGTCACCCGTGGGCCGCGAGCGTTTGAGGACCACGAAGGCGCAAATGGCCTCACCGGTGAGGTCGTCGGGGCGCCCGACCACCGCCGCCTCGGCCACCAAGGGGTGGGACACCAGCGCGGATTCGACTTCCATGGTGCCCATGCGGTGGCCGGACACGTTCAACACATCGTCGATGCGGCCGGTGATGGTGAAGTAACCGGTGTCGACATCGCGGATGGCGCCGTCGCCGGCCAGGTAGAACTCGCTACCGAACTCGGCCGGGTAATAACTGGTCTTGAAGCGTTCCGGGTCGCCCCAGATGGTGCGGATCATGGACGGCCAGGGTTTGCGCACCACCAGCACGCCGCCCTGCCCCCACGGCACTTCTTTGCCGGTTTCATCGACCACGGCCGCGTCGATGCCGGGGAAAGGCAGGCTGCAAGAGCCTGGCACGAGCGTGTGGGCGCCGGGCAAGGGCGTGATCATGTGGCCACCGGTTTCGGTCTGCCAGAAGGTGTCGACGATGGGGCAGCGGCCGCCACCGATCTCGCGGTGGTACCACTCCCAGGCGGCGGGGTTGATGGGCTCGCCCACCGAACCCAGCAGGCGCAGGCTGCCCAGGTCAAAGTTGCGAGGGTGCACGGCGGGGGTGGTCTCGGCGGCCTTGATGAGGGCGCGGATGGCCGTGGGGGCGGTGTAGAACACGCTGACCTTGTGCGCCTCGATCATGCGCCAGAAGCGCGCGGCATCCGGGTAGGTGGGCACGCCTTCGAAGACCACTTGCGTGGCGGCGATGGCCAAGGGGCCGTAGGCAACGTAGGTGTGGCCGGTGACCCAGCCGATGTCGGCCGTGCACCAGAAGACGTCTTCAGGCTTGAGGTCGAAGGTCCACTTGGTGGTCAGGGCCGCGTGCAGCAAATAGCCACCGCTGGCGTGCTGCACGCCCTTGGGTTTGCCGGTGGAGCCGGAGGTGTAGAGCAAAAACAAGGGGTGCTCGGCGCCGACCCATTCAGGCTCGCAAGTGCTGGGTTGCGCGGCCATGACTTCGTGCAACCAAAGGTCGCGCCCTGCCTGGAAAGCCACCGAGCCACCTGTGCGCTGGTAGACGATGACCTGGCGGACGCTGCCCGCGCCTTCCATGGCCAGGGCTTCGTCAACGATGGCCTTGAGCGGCAGGTTCTTGCCGCCGCGCATTTGCTCGTCGGCGGTGATGACCAGCACGGCGCCCGCGCCTTCGATGCGGTCACGCAGGCTTTGGGCCGAGAAGCCGCCGAACACCACCGAATGTGTGGCGCCAATGCGCGCGCAGGCCTGCATGGCCACCACGCCTTCAACCGACATGGGCAGGTAAATGACGACGCGGTCGCCTTTCTTGACGCCTTGCGCCTTCAGCACATTGGCCAGGCGGCAGACGCGCTCCAGCAGTTCGCTGTAGGTGACGCGGGCGACCTGTCCACCATCGGATTCGAAAATGATGGCGACCTTGTTGCCCAGGCCAGCCTCAACGTGCCGGTCCAGGCAGTTGTAGGAGACGTTCAGCAGGCCATCGTCAAACCACTTGTAGAAGGGGGCCTGGCTGTCGTCCAACGCCTGGGTGAAGGGCTTTTTCCAGGAGAGGAACTCGCGGGCCAATCGGGCCCAGTAGCCCGCGTGGTCGGCATTCGCCTCGGCGCAAAGTTGGTCATACGCCTCGCGGCTGCCAATGTGCGCGCTTTGGGCAAATGCGGGCGGCACCGGGTGGTGGCTGGGGGTGGTGGAGGTGTTGTTGGATGCTGTCGTCATGGCATTGCTCCGAGAGGGTCCACATGCATACGTGGAGACCTTACCAGAACAAAACCATGCGCGGACCTCTAGAATTTGGTCCTTCGGACTATCCCGAAGTACTCGCCAAGGCCCCCATGAGTCAGCCGCCAAAACAAAACAACATGCGCCACCTGCCCAACTTCATCTTTGCCAGCCGCTGGCTGCAATTGCCGCTGTACCTGGGTTTGATTCTGGCGCAAGGCGTGTACGTGGTGCACTTCTGGGTAGAGCTGGTGCACCTGGTGCAGGCCGCTTTTGGCAATCAGGAGGCCCTGCAGCTCATTTTTGCCGCCACCGGGCAGCAGGCAAGCGCCACCCCCACCCACCTGACCGAAACCACCATCATGCTGGTGGTGCTGGGTTTGATCGACGTGGTGATGATCTCCAACCTGCTGATCATGGTGATCGTGGGCGGGTACGAAACCTTTGTGTCGCGCATGAACCTGGAAAATCACCCCGACCAGCCGGAGTGGTTGAGCCATGTGAATGCGTCGGTGCTGAAGGTGAAGCTGGCCACGGCGATCATCGGCATTTCATCGATCCACCTGCTGAAAACCTTCATCAATGCCGAGAACTACTCGGAGAAGGTCCTGATCTCGCAGACCGTGATTCACATCGCGTTCTTGTTGTCAGCACTGGCCATCGCTTACACAGACCGATTGCTGGGCCAGCCCACTGGCGACAAAGCCCACTGAGCGGCGAGCTGGCCGCTCAGACAGCAACCGCCACTTCAGCTGGCTTGTCGCGGTTCGTGGCGTGCGAGAGGTACCGCTCCAGGGCCGGCATCTCGGCCGGTGAGGTGTTCTGCACCCGCACGCGCAACTCGCGCTCCAGCTCCCGCAGCCGCCAGATGATCTCCTGGAGGATCATCGCCACCTCCTGGCCCACATCCTTGTCCTGGAACATCGGCAAATCGGAGAGCATGTGCGGAGGGTGGGCATCCAACCCGGTGCTGGACCAAGCCCGCAATATGCGCTCAAAGCGGTCGCGCGCCGACAGCAACAATGCTTTGAATGGCGGGCTGGCGCGTTCAAAGTCGTCCTCGAAATCGGCATGCAGGCTGTCAATGCGGCCCAATTGCTCGGCCACCCGAATCGCTTGCTGCAGCACCTTGCCAGTCGGAGCGCCCTGGCCCGCCTGATCCTGGCATCGGTGGCTGATCAGGCTGACCAGGTCGATGATGGGGCGGCTGAATTCGCCGGGAATCAGCTTGACGGCCACGTCAGCCTGCTTGAATGGCGCGCTGGTCTTGTCGAGCATGCCACCCAGCATTTCCGCCAGCGCGAGGATCTGGCTGCCCACAGCGATGTCCTTGCCCATGCGGCCATGCGGATATCCGAAACCATCCATGCGTTCGTGGTGCTCCAGCACCAAGGCGCTGGCGGCACGGCAAGGGCCAGGCAGGTCGCTGATCAGGCGGTGGGCCACCACGGGGTGCGCGGCCACATGCCGCCATTGCTGCGGATCCAGCCTCACGCCGGGCGCCAGGTAGTCGGGGTTGATGTACAGCTCGCCCACGTCGTGGCACAAGCCGGCGGTCATCACGATCTGGGCAAAATCGGCGGAGCCTGGCTGAATGCGCTGCGACATCCCCATGCCCAGCAGAGCCACGCCGACGGCATGCTGCAGTTTTTGAGGTCGGTGCTCGCAGTAAACCGTCAGCAAGGTTTGCAAGCGGCCTTTGATCGACATCTCGCCCAATGACTTGACGGGATCGAAGCGGGGCACGGAGCACAGGATCCGCAAAGACTCGTGTTGGTCGAGCAGTTCCTGGGCGGCCCGCACGCAGTCCGCGCCGGTGATGCCGCTGGCCACTTCCATGCAGTCTTCCAGCGGCTTGCGCAGCTTGCGCTCCAGCAGGCGATCGCGCATGTCCCGGTTGATCGGACGCCCCTTGGCGATCAGCTTCATGCCATTGTCGGCATAGATGTCTTCCGTGGCCTGGACCTCTCGGTCATCCGCCACCACCATCACGTTCTCCAGGTAATGCGGATTGACCTTGCCATCCAACTCTGTCACGACCATGCTCCTTTGCACCCGATCTGCGATTCTGAAGCCTTGGGAGGTGCTGCGCCAAAGTCCCGATGGCAAGAGGCTCCACAACTTCACGGCCGGGGCGAAAATCGTCAGAGGCCTGGCAGAAGATCTGGAAAAAGCCTCTGCATTCGCACCATGAGCGCTTGCCGCTCCAACACGGGGCGACGGTAGAATGAACGACCCTTTTCGAGCCCCACCACACACCATGTCCACGACCATTCACCACGACGATCTCGTTGAAAGCGTCGCAGCCGCCCTGCAGTACATCAGCTGAAAGTGACTCGCTAAGGAACCTGCGCCAACGAGCAACAGCCAGTTAGGGGGCACCTAGGTGCAAGCGGTGTACAGGTGATGATGGCTATTCAGCCGGTGCTGTCGCACCTTCTGCTATGCGTCGTGCAATTTTCTTTGCCCGCTCGGTCTTCGCTTTTGAAGGAAGCGCTTCAAGCAACTTGCTGATTGCGATCCTGTTCCTGTCTGAGCAAAACCGGTCTGCTTCCTCGCAGAACTGTTCGGCCTCACGCAGCGCCTCACGCATTTCCTTCATCTTGGTGCCCCACTCCTTCAAGGCCACATCAGTGAGGGTTGGCAATTGCGCTTCGTCTATGCCCTGCAACGGCAAAACGGCTTTGAACTTCAAAGTCGCTTGAATTACCTTAGCTTGTGACACGCAACTGGCACCAACGATGGTGCCTATGGTCACAGACACTTCCGCATGTTCCTTCCTACCGTCTTTGCCCATAGCCATCCGCCCGGCATCGCTGACTTTTTGGTAGACGTTGATTTGCCCTTTGAGCCTTACCGCTTCACCAAAGGCTTTCTCCATCGGCTTGTCCTTTTGGATTAAGCCGTATAGCTCATTGATGTCGTGTACGTGGAGCGAGGACTTACGTGTCAACTCATTAGCCTGCCGAAGAAGTACATGCTTTTGCGAAATCAAATCATTGATGTACTGCGTCTTGGCGTTGCGGTCCACTGCGGCTTTGTAGGTTGATACGAAGTCTTTGAACACTACGTCGAACTGCGTAAGCCCGCAGTCCTGGCCTATGTTCGTTTCGCGACCATCCTTGAACCGGATAACAAATCCATGCCAGTGCTTTCTCTTGCATCCATTGAGGCCGCACAACTGCTCTCTCGCCTTGTCGAACTCGTAATTGCCAATAATTTTGTCGAGCTGCTTAACGTCGCAGTGAAGATCATCGACGAAGTTTGGCCGAGTGCGAAACTGCTCGGGGCTCTCAAACAAGATCGGGACGAATGGGACCGTCGAATCTTGAACATCCACCAGAGGTGCGAATGTGCTGCCTGATAAAGCGATCATGAACTAAACCACTGTTTAAACATCCAGCTTTATAAGGCAAAAGCTCTAAATTATCGTGTGTTTTACACAACATTTGCATGTTTCCGCCCTTGATCGGTGCTAGTGACGGAGCTTGCCTTTTCGATCAAGGCTCATCTTGGCCTTTGTCGCGTCAGTGTGTTTGGTGCTCGTCTTCCCTTCACGAGCGTTCTGACTTGACAGCTTGATCTCGACATTGCCGATCTCGTAGTGACCAAGATCATTGGGCAGTGACATGCAGAACTGGCCTTGCTTCAAGCCCATGTTGTCGATCTGGCCTGAATGCATCCAGACATACAGCCACTCATCAAACGACATCAGGAACTGGATTGGCTCACCCAGCTTGTCTACCCTGCCCTTCGTGGTTTTCTTCTTGACGTTGTATTTGTTGCGGAGCTTTCGCAGCTCTTCTTGGTGTTCTTTCATTGGATTGGCCCCTGTAGACCAATCTATTTAGGCAACACAACCAAGTCAAAATAGACAAAAGCAACATGCAAGCGGGGCCTCGTGGACATCGATGTAGCTCAGATTGGGAAGTGGGGTGCCATCGCAGCCACTCTTGGCATCACCGGCATCTTGGGCACCATTTCGCCCAAGCTCTTTGACTTGTGGCTGAAGGCGCGTGAGAAGGCAGACGAGATTCAAGTTGGGTTCGGCACGATCAGCCCTGAACCCGTGCCTTACCCTGCCTTGCATGTGATCAGCCGCCGTGATCATCAAATGCAGCTGGCTGACTACGGCTTCATCACCGTTGACGGGAAGCTGTGCTCAATTGCAGCGACAAATGCCTTTGACTACGACCCAGAGTGGGGCTTTGATTGCCGTGGCACAACGATGCTCGCGAAACGCAACGACCGCTTCGAGTGCTGGATGAGCCACCATCCAACGCCAATTGGTGCCTATGCCCAGACATCCACCCAAACGAAGCCAACCGTGGCATTCCACAAAGACATAGGCTTGCTCAAGCGGACGGTGGTCAAACTTTCAATCAAGTACCGCAAGCGTTGGGATTGGCAAAACCATTGGGATTGGTCACCTTGGCTGTTGAAGCTGCTGGGCAAGCAGCACAAAGGACCGTTCGACTAGCCTCTTGATGAACAGTAAGCGGCGAACATGGATCACTTCGAAGAGCGCAAGCGTGAAGCCCAATACTGGTTCAACAAAGCCGCTGACCTACGCGCATCCGCAGGTGCGCTTTGGTACTGTGCTCAACCACGTCAACAATCTAAACAGCGAGGTGATGAAAACGCGGGTGCAAAGCCCGCGTTTTCATTGGAGCGCTATTTCTTCTTAACCTTAGCCTTAGCCTTGACCAAATGTAGCAGGATGATCAAGAAAGCAGCGCCCATTGGGTTTGCTTGTAGAACACACACGAAAGTGATGATGGGGTCCATCAATTTACTCCTTTGATCCCAGAGCATCAGTGCTTGGGATCAAAGTGTATCGACATCTCGCAAAACGGCAACGCGCGGGTTGGACGTGACTAAAAATCCAGAAACACTTGATCAAATCGCTTTTTGATACTGCTTGAATTAGTTAAATGCGAGAAAAAATGCACAATAAGCTGGTCTATAGGTGTACCTCTCAAGAATTGGGTATCTTGAGATATTAGTTAGACCCGATTACCACACCAGACCAGCAAACATGGTGATCATCTGGTTGTTGAAGGTCTTGGCCTACGCCCTCTCTCCATCAGATGTTCCTTGTCTTTGACTTGCAGGTTGTTGATGTTGATCTCGGTGCCTTCTTTGTCGTCGTCAGCGCTTCCAGATAGCCAATGCGAGCACGGCGAAAGCTGCAACGGCCACTAGACAGATAGCACCCATGGGGTTGTTCTGTAGGGCCGTCAAGACGCTAACCAACGATGAGGAAGCCTCAGGGATCGAGTTCATTGCAATGTTCCTGTTTGCTCGAATGCAGTCCACATTTCGTGCTGCCGGGCCGAAGCATGACAGATGCGAAATGCCTTTCAAGGGGCTCATGTCCGAAAATGCAAGCAACAGAGCGGCCATTTGACAGGAAGATTTTTTGATCTGCGAAAGTTGAGACCTTTTCTCACATGCTGCTATAAATCACCCTTACAACGTCCGCATCATAAGGGAGCGTCATGTTCTGGCAAGTAATCAACACCAACCTTTATTTGCAAGGTTCAATTCATAACGCTGACGAACCACTAAAGCTCAGTAAAGAAGCGCAAGCCGCCGCTGAACTTTGCGATACGTTTGTCTTTGAAGGCAACTTTCATAAACTTCCGAATCTAGATTTCGCGTTCTATTCAAACAATTCAGGCTTGAGCAAGCATATCCCAAAAGCATTATTTGAATCCACCCAAGAACTGTGGAAACAAGCAGGCCTGACGGACAATCTGGACACAAATAGGCCATGGTTCGCCACACTTAAGCTTACTCAAGCGCTCTACCGAGAAAAAGGCCTTGTCGATGCAAATGGCCTCGACAAGCAGATCTTCAAATGGGCCGAAGACAACAACAAGAAGTTTTACTTCTTAGAGACAATACTTTCCGGCCTGCAAGCGCTTAGCAGCACACCACTTTCCGAGCAACAAGACGTTCTATCTCTGGTTGTTCACAACCCAGAAAAGGTCGTCAGCCAACTGCAAGCCATGCTCGTTGCTTGGAAGGACGGCAATGCTAACGATCTCTATAAAATAGTTGAAGAAAATCTAAGGTTGACACCGAAGATGACCACCAAGCTGTTTTCCAGCAGAAATCACAAGTGGCTTCCTCAACTGCTCAATTTTGCAAAGAGTGGAGAAAAAGTTTTTGTCACTGTTGGTGCCCTTCATCTGTCAGGTCCAGCAGATGTGGTCAGCCTGCTAGCGGCAAAGGGATATCAGTGCAAATATTTCGGAACTTGAGCACGTCTAAACGTGCAACGAACATTGGGCCTTTGAGGAGATCTATATGACAGCGAACACCTTTCCATCGCCTAAAGAGTTGATTCTTAATACACCTCTTTATAAGAAAATCCCTCTCACCGACGGAACACTGCATGAAGCGGCAACTGATTTCTTGTTTTTTGCCGGAACGTATGACAATTTTTGCTTTGAATGCAATGAAATTTCAACGTTCCAAGTGGTGACCAAAACTCGAACTCCTCAGTTTAGTAAAAGTGATGCGAAAGCTATCAACATGTCAAAGCTTGCCGAGGTACTAGATAGCCTCACATATGCACCTGCAGGCACTCATCAGATCGAAGGCAGGTGTGCAAGGTCAAAAGGGCATCAACAGTTTTTCATTTATTATGTGGATCAACAAGCCACTCTAGAGGGCGAAAAAACCAAGCTATCATCGTCCATCCAAAAGATCGGTCAATATCCTGCTTTTGGCGACTCTCACAATGAACGCATTAAAAAATTTCAGAAGGTGTTACCCAAAGACCAGATGGGTGAGTTAAAGCGTGCAATACATTTGGCGTCGCATGATGTTGGAGTCGGATCATACGTTTACTTGCGAAGAATCTTTGAAGGTCTAATTGAAGAGGCTCATCAGATTGCAGCAGGGGAACCCACTTGGGATGAAAGTGCTTTTAACACTTTAAGAATGGCAGATAAGATCAAAGCACTCAAGAGCAACCTTCCCTCATTTCTAACTGAAAATGCAAGCATGTATTCGCTATTGAGCAAAGGTATTCATGAGATGAGTGAAAAGGATTGTTTGACTCATTTCGAAGCTCTAAGAATTGCGATTGAGATCATCTTGGAAGAAAAGCTGGAGAAGAAAGAGAGGGCTCAGTTGCTTATAGATGCAAAAGAAGCAATTAATATGGCTATAAGCTCCACCAAGTAAGCAACGCGACAAGTGTCTCTGCTAAGGCCCTTCTAGACCCGTGGTGACGCTGTGCAGGGGTGCAACACGCCCTCCAATGTTGTGGTCTGGTATCTTTGATTCGATGGCATCCGCCATGACGTAACGGGACCAGAAGATGTCGATTGCTGAAGATAGAGAAGAGTTCAACAACACCGGGCTTCGCGGTCTGCTGCAAAGGCTGGCCAAGACTGGCCAGCCCACCTACGTGCTGGAGTTGGACGGTGGCCATCGCGGTCAAGTGATCGATGCAAAACCGCATCTTGGTGGTGGCGCCTACATCTTTAGTGAACGGGGCTCTCCACCATTGCGTTACGCCAACTTGGTTGAGGGCGAGACTCCCACTGAATACCGGCTGTTTGTCTAAATTTTGTTGAGACGGTCAGCCCCGAAGCGCCAGCTGTCAGGCACCTTGTGATCGTACTTAGAACGCGGGTGGTTGCGCCGGAAGTCTTCCTGCAATGACCCATGCCCTCGGCCCGCACACTGAGTCTTCATGTGCTCGGCAATCTCAGGTGGACGTGCGATGTAGACACGCGGGGCGTCACCAAGCTGTACGTCATGGAACTGGACGAAGACATACATGATGTCCTCTCGTTGGTTTGCCAGCCATTTGTCGATAGCCTCGTGATAGTTCACACCAGGCTTCACGTATCGGACAGCAAGCATCCAGCCGCCATCCTGACTCCCCTTCACGGACACAAACAAGGTGCGGTTGTTCTTCACGCCCACTAAGTCATAGTGCGGTTGATTCGCACCATATTGAACCAGCACGTCGTAACCACATTGCGCCAGCAAGCACGCGGTATAAGACTCGGCAGCAATCTCACATTGACGAGGGGTCATATCGAGGTTTTAATAGCGGTGAACACAAAGCGCACATGAAGCAAATTCTATCTTGCTATGGCTGACAAACCCAAAGACCAGAAGTTCAAATTCCCTATGCCTGAGACTCTTGCGTATCCGGTGCAAAAGGTAATGATCAACTATGAGTATGAAGATCTAGAACTGCATCGATTATTTTCAAACGAAGCTCTGGCCAAAAGAGAAAGTATGGTTCAGGCTGACTTAACTCGTCGCTCTGCACATTTGAGCGCAGATGAAGTGTCAGACTTCTATGCTGATAATGCCGACGTGCATGGTGAAGTCTTTGAGCGACTTCAAGTCAACTCTCAACTTGTTCTAGCTTGCTCACTATTTGAACATCAACTTTATAGTCTTTGTGATGGCATCAAACGACGTTCAAATCTACCAACGTTTGTTTCTCGCAAAAGCGGTGGCACTTTGGGTGAGGCAAAAAAATATTTAACACACGCTGGCGTAAAGGGCCTTTTTGACTTAAAGATTTGGAGCGATGTGCAAACGATCTTCAAAGTTCGAAACGCAGTGGTTCACAATAATCTAGAGCTCCGTAATGACGAGGACTTGGACAAAGATCTCTTGAAGAAACTAATGTCTGATCCAAACCTGAAACACAAGCTTTATCTAGATCTGGACAAAGAGCCTTACCTGTATGAGTTTTCACTTAGCGACGCATACCTGCAAGACGCCTTCGCAAAGCTCAAGACCATGATTTTTGCAGTTGCGGACTACCGGCTCTACCCAGACGCAGACGCAGACAATTCCTAGGCCTCACCGAGTCAAAAATCCCCACCACCAGCCACCACTTTTGAGGATCGACCTACAGGTCCCCAACCTTCATGTGCCTGGCTCGAATATCGTCAGCTATCCCACTCAAAACGGTAACAAGGGCGTAGGTACTTTGCACGTAGTTGTCTACGGCTTCCTGCGTAGGTTCGAAATCGTTGGAATGAGCGACGAGGTTCCTCATCTTCTGCAACTGGGTAGTCAAGTGATAGACCTGCTCAGTTAAAGCTATCCCGTCGATCTTCTCGATGATCTTCCAGTAGCTTCGAACATCGCTTCGCTTGTCAGGTAGAGGGATACCAGCCGCCTTAATTATTGAGCGCAACGCATCTTCGATTTCCCGCCAGCTATCCAAGATTCGAGCAGACGGACGTACGGAAAAATCTGGTTGCTTGATGCTTAAAGCAAGGCGTTGCTCCAGTTCCGCAGACTTAGCTCTTTCAATTGCCACTTGCTTTTCCAGCCGCTTCAATCCTTCAGCAACTTCGGGCGGCATCTCAGCTGTGACAGTCACTTCGGACTTGACGTTCGCCTCCAAGGGTGTGGCTGCAGGCTTCTCAAGCTCAGGCACGGGTTTGACTTCGGCCTGTTCCTCTACAACCTCCGCAATCACCCGAACTCTCTTGGAACTGTCCTCGAACTCCGCCTCAAGGGGGCCAGCCTTCAGCTTCTTCAACAAGGGAATGATCTTCAGCAGTTCGCCTCGGAGAAGCAATACAACCGTGAGCACGGCGATGGGCCAAGCAAGGGCTTCCGCCATCTTGCTTATGAACGTCAACCAATCCATAGACTCCCCTTTGCCTGGCAACTGATAGCGACTAGTTGCCGACAATCTTGAATTTGATATTTCGTGAATGCAGCAGCTTGGTCCACCGCTCGAAGAGTCTCTCATCACTTGTGGAAATGACACTCAACTCCGTGTTCTGAACGGGTGATGAAGCAAGCACCTCATCACCACTGATTTCGCGAAGCAATTTCTCGTCATTGATGTTTAGCTTGACTTGATATCTCAACATGGCGAATCCCTATCGAACTGGATGGATTAAGCGTTTCCGGATAAATCTTAGGTGAACGCATACAAGATCTATCACCGGCTGATCATCAGGGCTTGGCTCAGACAACAACCCGTAGACATCTATGAGGTGCATCACATCTTGCCGACCGCACTGGGTGGCACTGATGACAAGACCAACCTAATCAAGCTTACACCACGAGAACATCGGCTTGCCGACATCCTGCTGGCCCGGATGCTGGACAGGAACCAGTGGTGTGCCGTCCATGCAATCGAGAAGCGCTTTCCCTACTTGAGGAAGCGGGAGACGCATCGAATGTGGCTGCGCACCCTGAACGCTGCACGAAATCGAAGACACTGAGCCGGAAGATCGAACGTCACAGGGGAAGAGATGTCACTAGAGAGCGTTATCAGTGCAATTGCTTCGGCGATTGCCATAGGAACCGTTGGTCTTGCGCTCTTGAAAGAGCGCCAACCTGCTGTCAAGATTACAAGCCTCCGACTATATACAGCAGGTGAATTTCAACAGATTACTCTTGAACTAAAGAATACAAAAGACTATGACGTAACCATAAAACAGTCACAGGTCTTCTCAATGTATAGATTCATGACAAATTTAGGACCTTCGAGCAGACCAAGACTCATCCCGGTTCTCGAAACTGATGATATTGTTTGCATAATACCCGAGACGCCGATCCCATCTAAGGGCTATGTCAGGCTATCCTTAAATGTAAATTTCCCAGCAATCGAATTCAAGAAATTCGTTGCATTGATGAATACATCTCATGGCAACTACACGACAAAAGCCAAGGTAGAACACATAAGCGGAATGATTCATATCCGCAGCCATAGAACCGTCTTTCAGTCAAGAAGAGCCGCTTACCGCTGCTTCGTATGGACTAAGGCAGCAAATTTTTTACACCTATCCCCACTAAAGAATACTGCTTTAGCGGGAAAGTTGAAAACAAGAGCCGATCAGATATTCGAGGAAGCTTTGGTTCCAAAAAGAGAGCCATTTCGAAACAGATGAGCTCAGCCGTTCAAGATGCCAGCCGCCTTTCGTGAAGACGCTTTGTTGTCCGCATGCAGATAGACGGTCGTGCTTTGTAGGTGACGATGTCCCAACTGCTGTTGGACTTCAAGCACAGACATCCCGCCATCAAGTAAGCGCGAAGCATGCGAGTGCCGCATGACGTGCAGGGTCACGTTGCCTTGACTGACATCAAGACCCGCTCATTTAACAGCAGCGTTAATCCAGTTGGTGTTGACCTTGGCCTTCGCTTTGTGCGGGAACACATGAACGGCGTCAGCGCCCACAAGCGCACGACGACGCACAAACATTTCATGCAAGCGATCAGTCATCGCGACGTTGCTGTCAACACCGCGCTTTGAGCGGACAACTGTTCCCAAGCGGGATTTAAGGAACGCTTGAATCGCTGCATGAAGGTTAACGTGAAACGGCCCCCTGATTCACCGGACACGGACTATCGCTTATCTTACGGATAGGAATAGGACTGTGAGTATGACTAGGCGTACAGAGACCATAGAGGTCATCACGACCGATCAGCGCCGCCGGCGTTGGTCCATCGAAGAGAAGTCGGCGCTGGTGCGTCGCACCTATGAGCCGGGCATGTCCGTCTCACTGGTAGCGCGAGAGGCGGGCGTGTCAGCCGGTCTTCTGTTTCAGTGGCGCAAGCTTGATCGTCAGGGCGCATTGGTGGCTGTCTCGGCCGGCGAAGCCGTGGTGCCAGCGTCCGAACTGGCCGCAGCCCGGGCAGAGATCGCCAAGCTGCAGCGGGTGCTGGGCAAAAAGACCTTGGAGAACGAGATCCTCAAGGAAGCGGTGGAGTACGCCGCAGAAAAAAAGTGGATTGCGCGCTCGCCCTTGTTGCCAAAGGACGAACAGTGAAAGCTGTTTGTCTGGCCCTTGGGTTAGCGCGCTCTCATGTCCACAACTTGCTTGCCCGGCCTGATGGCTGGGTCGATGGCCGAACGCAGCGCACACCTGCTGTCGATGAGCAGTTGGTGGGCGAGATCCGTCAGCACATCACCGAACTGCCCAGCTATGGCTACCGACGCGCCTGCGCATTGGTCAATCGTGCACGCCGTGCCAGCAGCCGGGCCGTGGTCAATCCAAAGAGGGCTTACAGGGTCATGAAGCAACACGGACTTTTGCTGCCACGGGCGCCCCGCAGAAGGGCTTCAAGCAGACCTCACGAGGGCAAGGTGGCCGTGGCCAGCAGTGACCTGCGCTGGTGCTCTGATGGCTTCGAGATCAAGTGCGATTCCGGCGAGACGGTCACGGCGACCTTTGCCAAGGATTGCTGCGACCGGGAGATCATGGCTTGGCGAGCGTGGCCAGGCAAAGGGCTGCTTGGTGAGCCCGTGCGAGAGATGCTCATCGAGGCTGTGGAGAAGCGCTTTGGTTCGGTCGAAGCCGTACCCTCAGGCCACCAGCTTGAGTTCCTCACGGACAACGGTGGGGCTTATATCGCCATCGAAACCAGGCGCATCGCCAGAGATCTGGGGCTCAAGCCGGTCAACACGCCAGTGTGCAGCCCACAGAGCAATGGCATGGCCGAGAGCTTCGTCAATACGTTCAAGCGGGACTACGTCAGCCGCATGGATCTTCAAGATGCCAGGACGGTGCTGGCCCAACTGCCATCAGCGTTCGAACACTTCAACGAGGTGCACCCGCACTCAAGCTTGAAAATGAGATCGCCTCGGGAGTTCAGGCAACATCAACGGCGCGAAACCCAGCCCGATGGGCAAGCGCTACATTGCGCATAGACCGTGTCCGGGGATACGGGGGCAAGATCAAACGGGCTTCACACCAGCAATAAGTATCGACTTAATGTGCTCAGCTTCCCAACAAGCCGAAATCTGTTCCGCAAGCTTCCTATCTGCGGTTTTCGTTGATCTTGCTATTGCGTGACCGTTGATCGTCTTGCGGGAAAACCAAAACTCCCCGCGCATTTCCAGCGACATGACTTACTCCTGTTATTGCAGGACCAGTCTGCTTTCTAGGTGGCAGCGGATCAACAGTAGATTTTCTGCATGCAAGGAATGTACAGATTCAGGTTTTAAAACTGACTTGCCCGGTGCGGCATTCAAGGTCCGGCTTCATAGGAAGAAGGGCCAATTGCGAATGGTTCTTGACCAGGCCTCGCTTTTGTTGCTGGATGGATCGCACATGACGTACCTCGTACACGATCCAACCATTAAAATGCAGCACCCCTCTGAGCAGCCTACCTAGTCGCCACCATGACCACCATTCGCCACGACGATCTCGTCGAATCAGTCGCCGCAGCCCTGCAGTACATCAGCTACTACCACCCTGCCGACTACATCGCCCACCTGGCCCGCGCCTACGAGCGCGAGGAAAGCCCCGCCGCCAAAGACGCCATCGCCCAGATCCTGACCAACTCCAAGATGTGCGCCGAGGGCCGCCGCCCCATCTGCCAGGACACCGGCATCGTCAACGTCTTCCTGAAGATCGGGATGGACGTGAAATGGGAAGGCTTCAACGGCAAGGGCATTCAAGAAGCCGTGAACGCGGGCGTGCGCAAGGGTTACCTCAACCCCGACAACGTGCTGCGCGCCTCGGTGCTGGCCGACCCCATCTTCGAGCGCAAGAACACCAAGGACAACACGCCCGCCGTGGTCCACATGGAACTGGTGCCCGGCAACACGGTCGACGTGATCGTGGCAGCCAAGGGTGGCGGCTCCGAGAACAAGTCCAAGATGTACATGCTCAACCCCAGCGACAACATCGTCGACTGGGTGCTCAAGACGGTGCCCACCATGGGCGCGGGCTGGTGCCCTCCGGGCATGCTGGGCATCGGCGTGGGCGGCACGGCCGAGAAGGCCGTGATGCTGGCCAAAGAGTCGTTGATGGAAGACATCGACATGTACGAATTGCTGGAGCGCGGCCCCAAGGACAAGCTCGAAGAAATGCGCATCGAGCTGTACGAGAAGGTCAACGCGCTGGGCATCGGCGCGCAGGGCTTGGGCGGCCTGACCACGGTGCTGGACGTGAAGATCAAGACCTTCCCCACGCACGCCGCCTCCAAGCCCATCGCCATGATCCCCAACTGCGCGGCCACCCGCCACGCGCACTTCGTGATGGACGGCAGCGGCCCGGTCTACATGGACCCGCCCAGCCTCGACCTGTGGCCCGACGTGAAGTGGGCGCCTGATTACAACAAGAGCAAGCGCGTTGACCTGAACACCCTGACCAAGGCTGAAGTGGCCAGCTGGAAACCCGGCGACACCCTGCTGCTGAACGGCAAGATGTTGACCGGCCGCGACGCCGCACACAAGCGCATCGCCGACATGCTGGGCAAGGGCGAGGCCCTGCCGGTCGATTTCACCAACCGCGTCATCTATTACGTGGGGCCGGTCGATCCGGTGCGCGACGAAGTGGTCGGCCCCGCCGGCCCCACCACCGCCACCCGCATGGACAGCTTCACCGAGATGATGCTGGCCCAGACTGGCCTGATCTCGATGGTGGGCAAGGCCGAGCGCGGCCCCGTGGCCATCGAGGCCATCAAGAAGCACAAGTCGGCCTACCTGATGGCCGTGGGCGGCAGCGCCTACCTCGTGTCCAAGGCCATCAAGGCGGCCAAGGTGGTGGGCTTTGAAGACCTGGGCATGGAAGCCATCTACGAGTTCGACGTGGTCGACATGCCGGTGACGGTGGCCGTGGATGCAGGCGGCACCAGCGCCCACATCGAAGGGCCCAAGTTGTGGCAGGCCAAGATCGGCAAGATCCCGGTCAGCGTGGCCTGAACACTCCGCCGTCAAGACACGCCAGGCCCAACGCGCCTGGCGTGATCTTTGCAGCACCCCCATGGTGATCCCTGACCTTGCCATTCGTCAGCATGACCATCCCCTCCCCCACCACCGGCTTGTTCGCCCAAACCAAGATCTGCCCGCCCCGGCAGCGGGCAGGACAGGTGCCACGCCACGCCATCGTCTCGGCCCTGAGCGATGGCATCGGGCACCACCGGCTGGCCTTGTTGACAGCGCCTGCGGGCTTTGGCAAGACCGCAGTGCTGTCCCAGTTGCTGCAGAAACTGCCCCCGGGCACTGGCTGGTGCTGGATCTCGGCCGATGCCGACGATGACCTGCCCCGCCTGCTGGCCTGCCTGACCGCCGCATTGGACCCCTGGGATCTGCCCTGGCGTGTGGCGCCAGACACCCTGGCCGAGCAAGCCCGGCAAGGCTCGAACGGCCCGAGGCAAGTGGCTCGCGAAGTGGCGCAGGCACTGATCAGCAGCGGCCTGGCGCAGGGCTTGATCATCATCGACGACACCCACCGCATCCAGCAAGCAGCCGTGTTCGAATGGCTGGATGCCCTGGTGGAATGCCTGCCACCCCACTGGACCTTGCTGCTGAGCAGCCGCGTCGAAGCCCCGCTGGCCATTGCCCGTTGGCGCGCCCAAGGTGATGTGCTGGACCTGCGCCAAAGCCACCTGCAATTCACCCCCGACGAGACCTCGCACCTGTTGCAGAACCTGGGGCGCAGCCTGACGCCCGATCAGTTGCAGGCCCTGAGCCAACGCACCCAGGGCTGGGCCGCTGGGCTGAGCCTGCTGCTGCGCAGTGGCCCATTGGGCATCGGCGCGGCCAAACCGGTGCAAGACCGGCACATGTTCGATTTCCTGGCCAGCGAAGTGCTGAATGGCCTGGAGCCCGGCCTGCGCCAGTTCCTGCTGCGCTGTTCGGTTTTGCCCGAGCTGACCGCCGAGCGCTGCGCCGTGGTGTCGGGCCAAGCCCATGCCCTGCAGCGGCTGGACGACATCGAACGCATGGGCCTGTTCGTCAACGTGCTGGACGAGGCCGAGCTGACCTTGCAACTGCACGATTTGTTCAGAGACTTTCTGCAAGACCGTTTGCGCAAGGAGGCCGCCGACGAATGGCCCGCCTTGCTGCAACGTGCGGCCGACACCGAGCCTGATCCCGTGCGACAGGTGGGCTTTCTGATCAAGGCCGGGCATTGGGAGGTGGCTGAACGCACCTTGTTCGGGTTGGCCTCCGGGATGCTGGCCCGCGGCCACGGCGCGCAAGTGCAGCGCCTGGTCGAGCAGTTCCCCGCCACCTGGCGCGAGCGCTCCGGGCCCCTCACCCATTTGCTGGGCCTGTGCGCGTGGGCCCGCTGGGACCTGGTGAACATGATCCAGGCTTTGACCCGCGCTGGCGAGCTGTACGACCAGCAGGGCCAGGCCCCCGCCGCGCAAGAGGCGCGCATGCTGCAGGTGCTGGGCTTGGCCGCCGGAGGGTCGGTGCTGTCCTCGTACGCCCTGCTGGAACAACTCAAATCGCAGCCTTTGAGCCACGGTGCCCAGGTCATCGCGGCACAGGCCAGCAGCTGGCACGCGGTGGCCGCCAGCCGTTTCGACCAGGTCCAGGTGCCACTCACGCAGATGGTCGAGTTGCTGCTGGCCGGCGCCAGCCCCATGCTGTGGCTGCAAAGCGTGCCGTTGACCACCTTCCTGGGCTTGCCGGGCACGCGCGAGCCGCTGCAGCGCTACATCGATGGCGCCTTGGAGCATTGCCAGGGCGAAGACCCCACGCCCTTGAGCGTGATGACCCACATCCTCCAGGCCGCGCTGGACCTGTGGGCAGGCGACCTCGCCTCAGCCACCCAGCGCCTGCAGACCGCCGAGGAGGACTGCCGCTGGCTGAACCAGCCGCCCAACCTCATGGGTTACTGGTCCCTGGTGCAGGCCTTGACCCAGGCCGTGTTGGGGCATGCACCGAAAGCCATGGCGGCCATCCAGACCCGGCTGGCCTCGCTGGACGACGAGCGCACCAGCGGGCGCAAAGCCACCTGGCTGAACCATTTCTATTTCACGCAGGTGCGCGTGGCCTGCATCCTGGAAGACCAGACCGCCTTCGATGAAGCGGTGGCACTGATACAAGCCAACCCCAAGCCCGACGAACACGCGATTTTTCTGCGCGAGCGCGCCACCCTGCCCGCCCGCACCGCCGAAATGGCCCAGCGCTGGGACGAAGCCGCCTCGCTGTACCAACAAGCACTGACCGACGCCCAAGGCATCGACCTGTACGGCCAGGCCCTGGAAACCCGCCTGCGCCTGGCCCATGCCCTGCTGATGAGTGGTCAGACCGAGGCCGCGGCCGAAGCCGCCCAACTGGGCATGGCCCAGGCCGCCTCCCTGGGCCAGGTGGGTGGCGCCTTGTTCGCGGGGCCCACAGTGCTGAAGGCCCTGGCCGCCCACCATTGGCAGGATCACCTGACCCCAGCCCAGCAGCAAACCCTGCGGGATTGGGCCCAACGGCTGCCCCAGCAGCCCCGGCATGGCCCGATCCTGCTGAATGTGCCGCAGAACGAAGCGCTTCCCCTGCGCACAACAACCCCCACCAGCCGACATGACGCACTGACCTCCCGGGAGTTGGAGGTGCTGCGCCACATGAGCGCGGGCCACAGCAACAAGCTCATCGCCCGCTCGCTGGACCTGAGCCCCCACACCATCAAGCGGCACGTGGCCAACATCCTGGACAAGCTGGGCGTCAGCTCTCGCGGCCAGGCCGTGGCCCGCCTTGGCGCGCCCCACTGAGCCCGGGTTGAGGAGCACCGCTGGGGGTGATACCCCCAAAAGCGGGCACCCAAAGGGGTTGGCCCGTTTTTGAGCGGGCCATTGGCTCTTTTGGCCGATGTACCACCCCCACGCATTTCGGACACTGGCGGCACACACACCAGGAGTCCCCCCATGTCCACCACCGCTGTTCTCAACGCCACCGTCCGCCCCATCACCGCCCGGCCCGCCTCGGCCACCGCGCCCCGCTTCGACATCTACGCCGGCATCCACAAAGCCCTGCGCACCCTGATGACCGACACGCTGGGCCGACTGGGCCGCTGCGACCTCGACCATGAGGCCGATCTGCACGACACGCTCGACCGCACCTCGCTCATGCTCACCTTGCTGGCGGGCCACATCGACAGCGAGAACCAGGTCATCCACGCCGCCATCGAGGCGCGCCGCCCCCAAGGCGCACGCAAGACCAGCGATGACCACACCGACCACCTGCAAAGCATGGCCGACCTGACCGACGACATCCAGGCCCTGCGCCAGACCCCCATCGCGCAACGCCCCCTGCTGGCGCAGGCCCTGTACCGGCACGTGGCCCTGTTCGTGGCCGAGAACCTCGAGCACATGCACGTGGAAGAAACCACCAACAACGCCACCTTGTGGTCCCTGTTCACCGACGCCGAGATCGCCCAACTGGAAGGCCAGATCGTGGCCCGTCTCAGCCCCGAAAAACTCTCGGCCTACCTGCGCTGGATGGCCGTCAGCCTGTCCACCGCCGAGCTCACCGGCTTCCTGCAGGCCATGCGCCTGGGCGCGCCAGCCGAAGCCTTCCACGCCACCGTGTCGCTCATCCACGGCGAACTGGACGCCGTGCGCTGGGGCCGCCTGGCCATGGCCCTGGGCATGAACAGCCTCGCTGTCGAGACCAGGAGCCAAGCATGAACCTTTGGATCAAACGCGGCCTGATCGCCACCGGATTGCTGGCCACACTGGCTGGTGCCACGATCATGGCCGCCACCCACCAGGCCGACCTGAAGATGCGGCGTCAGCTCGACGTGCCCGCCCGCGGCGTGGCCCTGCGCAGCGACACCGCCAGCATCGAACGTGGCCGCTACCTGTTCAACTCGCGCGGCTGCACCGATTGCCACGGCGTCAAAGGCGAGGGACGCACCTTCATCAACGATGGCAAAGGCATGCTGGTGGCCGGGCCCAACATCAGCCCGGGGCCAGGCAGCGTCGTGAAGCATTACGCGCCTGAAGACTGGGACCGGGCCATCCGCCACGGCGTCAAACCCGATGGCCGCCCTCTGTTGATCATGCCGGCCGAGGACTACAGCCGCCTGACCGACGACGACCTGGCCTCGCTGGTGGCCTACGTCCGACAGTTGGCGCCTGCCACCGGCGCGGAAGCCGTGATCCAGCTGCCCCTGCCCGTCAAGGCCCTGTATGGCTTGGGCATGATCAAGGATGCCGCCGCCAAGATCGACCACAGCCTGCCCACGCCGCAACCCGTGCCGGAAGGCGTGACCATCGAGCATGGCCGCTACGTGGCCAACATGTGCATTGGCTGCCATGGTGCCCAACTGGAGGGCGGCAAGATCCCCGGCACCCCACCGGAGTGGCCCGCCGCCGCCAAGCTCACGCCCGGCGAAGGCAGCGCCATGCCGCGCTACGTGAATGCCGACACCTTCGTGGCCATGTTGCGATCCGGCCAGCGTCCCGATGGCAGCGCCGTCAGCCCGGTCATGCCCTTCGAGGCCCTCAAGCACCTGAGCGACACCGACGCCAAGGCGCTCTACACCTACCTGCAGGCCATGCCAGCGCCAAGCCCGAGATGACGGCATGATGGCGGGCATGAAGAAGAACCCCCACTTCAACCCCGCCAAGAAACACCACCGCCCCGGTGGCTTCCAGAACAACTACATCTCGTTCCGGGGCAAGCGCTGGCATGAACTGCTGCGCTGGAAATGGGGGGCCTGGCGGGCCGGGCATCCCCGCCTGCCCACCGAGCCCATCGCCATCGTGGCGCCCGACCTGGCCTTCATCCAGGCCAATGCGCAGGCCGGTCTGGCGATGCAGCCTGCGGCCACCTGGATCGGGCACATCACGGTGCTGGTGCAAATGGGTGGGTTGAACATCCTCACCGACCCGGTGTTTTCAGACCGGTGCTCACCCGTGCAATGGAGCGGCCCCAGGCGCCACACGCCGCCTGGCCTGTCGTTGGCCCAGTTGCCGCGCATTGACGTGGTGCTGCTCTCGCACAACCACTACGACCACATGGACGAGGCCTCGCTGGTGGCGCTGTCACGGCAATCCGGCGGCTGCCCCTTGTTCATCACGCCACTGGGCCACCAGCACTGGTTTGCCCGGCGCGGCATCCACCGCGTGATCGAGCTGGATTGGTGGGACACGCATGTGCTGGAGGCCACCACGAAGTCCGCGCGCATCCCCGTGACTTTGACGCCCGCCCAGCACTGGTCGGCCCGCACCGCCACCGATGCCCTGCGCAGCCTGTGGGGCGGCTTCGCGGTGCGGTCGGCCGACTGCCATTTGTTCTTCGCGGGCGACACGGCTTATTCAAAAGACTTCGTCGACATCCGCCAGCACTTTGCGCGCGAGCACACGCCCGAACAAGGTGGCGGCTTCGACCTGGCCCTGCTGCCCATCGGCGCTTACGAGCCGCGCTGGTTCATGAAAGACCAGCACGTCAACCCGGCCGAGTCGGTGCAGATCTTCAAGGATCTGGGTTGCAAGCGGGCCATGGCGGTGCATTGGGGCACCTTCACTTTGACCGATGAGCCCCTGGATGAGCCACCGCGCGAACTGGCGCGTGCATTGCGCGAACAAAAAATCAATGGCCAGGACTTTCAAGTCCTGGCCATTGGTCAAACCTGGCACCTGCCCAAAAGGCCGACACCAGTTTGAGATCAGTGCACCACGCGCCCAAACTGAAAGCCGCCTTCCTCGTTCACATCCACCGGGATCACATCCTTGGGACCGAACTTGCCCTGCAGGATCAGCTTGGCCACCGGGTTCTCGATCTGCTGCTGGATGGCCCGCTTCAAAGGCCGCGCCCCAAAGGCCGGATCGAACCCCACCTTGGCCAGCTCGGCCAGCGCAGCCTCCGACACGTCCAGCTTCATCTCCATCTTCTCCAGGCGTGACTCCAGACCCTTGAGTTGAATGCGCGCGATCGATGCGATGTTGGCGCGGTCCAGCGCATGGAACACCACCACCTCGTCGATGCGGTTCAGGAACTCAGGCCGGAAATGCTGCTTCACCTCGACCCACACGGCCGCCTTGATGTCCGCTGAAGGCTCGCCCGCCATCTGCATGATCTGGTGCGAACCCAGGTTCGACGTCATCACGATCACCGTGTTCTTGAAATCCACCGTGCGGCCTTGGCCATCGGTCAGGCGGCCATCGTCCAGCACCTGCAGCAGCACGTTGAACACGTCCGGGTGCGCCTTCTCGACTTCGTCCAGCAGCACCACGCTGTAGGGCTTGCGACGCACGGCCTCGGTCAGCGTGCCCCCTTCTTCGTAGCCCACATAGCCCGGAGGTGCGCCGATCAACCGGCTCACCGAATGCTTCTCCATGAACTCGCTCATGTCGATGCGGATCAGGTGATCCTCGCTGTCGAACAGGAAGCCCGCCAAGGCCTTGCACAACTCTGTCTTACCCACGCCCGTGGGGCCCAGGAACAGGAATGAACCATAGGGCCGGTTGGGATCGGACAGCCCCGCACGCGAGCGGCGGATGGCATCGGACACGGCCACGATGGCCTCTTGCTGGCCCACCACGCGGTCATGCAACTTGTCTTCCATGGCCAGCAGCTTGTCGCGCTCGCCCTGCATCAGCTTGGACACGGGGATGCCCGTGGCGCGCGCCACCACTTCGGCGATTTCTTCGGCGCCCACTTGCGTGCGTAAGAGCGTCGGACGCGTGCCGTCCTTGCCCTTGGCGGTTTCCTTGTCCTGCGCTTCCTTCAGGCGCTTTTCCAGCTCGGGCAGCTTGCCGTATTGCAGCTCAGCCACCTTATTGAAATCACCCTTGCGCTTGAATTCCTCGATCTGAAAACGGATGCGGTCGATCTCTTCCTTGACGTGGGCCGAGCCCTGGGCCTGGGCCTTCTCGGCCTGCCAGATCTCTTCCATGTCCGCGACTTCGCGCTCCAGCTTGACGATCTCTTCTTCGATCAGGCCCATGCGGCGCACCGAAGCTTCGTCTTTCTCGCGGCGCACGGCTTCACGCTCGATCTTGAGCTGGATCACGCGGCGGTCAAGCCGGTCCAAGGCTTCGGGCTTGGAGTCGATCTCGATCTTGATCTTGGCCGCCGCCTCGTCGATCAGATCAATGGCCTTGTCGGGCAGGAAGCGGTCGGTGATGTAGCGGTTGGACAGCTCGGCCGCAGCCACGATGGCGGGGTCGGTGATCTCGACGCCATGGTGCACTTCGTACTTTTCTTGCAGCCCACGCAGGATGGCGATGGTGGCCTCGACAGTGGGCTCGCCCACCAGAATCTTCTGGAAGCGACGCTCCAGCGCGGCGTCCTTCTCGATGTACTTGCGGTATTCGTCGAGTGTGGTCGCGCCAATGCAATGCAACTCGCCACGCGCCAGGGCGGGCTTGAGCATGTTGCCCGCGTCCATGGCGCCTTCGGTCTTGCCGGCGCCCACCATGGTGTGCAACTCGTCGATGAAGATGATGGTTTGACCTTCGTCCTTGGCCACCTCCTTCAGCACGCCCTTCAGGCGCTCTTCGAAATCGCCACGGTACTTGGCGCCAGCCAGCAACAAGGCCATGTCCAGCACCAGCACGCGCTTGTTCTTGAGCGAGTCGGGCACTTCGCCCGCCACGATGCGCTGCGCCAGGCCTTCAACGATGGCGGTCTTGCCAACGCCGGGCTCGCCAATCAGCACGGGGTTGTTCTTGGATCGGCGTTGCAGCACCTGAATGGTTCGGCGGATTTCTTCGTCGCGACCGATGACAGGATCGAGCTTGCCCTGGCGGGCGCGCTCGGTCAGGTCCAGGGTGTACTTCTTCAGCGATTCACGCTGGCCTTCGGCCTCGGGGTTGTCCACCTTCTGATCGCCGCGCACGGCTTGCACAGCCGCATCCAGCGTCTTGCGATTCAGGCCAAAGTCGCGCGCCAGCGAGGCCGTGTCGCCTTTGTGGTCGGCCAGGGCCAGCAGGAACATCTCGCTGGCGATGTAGGGGTCGCCGCGCTTGTGGGCTTCTTTTTCAGCACCTTGCAACAGGCCGACGGTGTCGCGCCCGGCCTGCACCTGCTCACCACCCTGCACTTGCGGCAGTTTGGCCAGTTGCTTTTCCAGCGCGGTGATCAAACCAGGCACGTTCACGCTGGCGCGTTCGAGCAAAGCGCGCGGACCATCGTCCTGCTGGATCATGGCGAGCAGCAAGTGCGCCGGTTCGATGTAGGGGTTCTCGCGGGTGACAGCCAGACTCTGGGCGTCGGTCAGCGCTTCCTGGAATTTGGTGGTGAGCTTGTCAAGTCGCATGGGGCAATCCTTTGGGGCCCGGCATGGGTGGGCCGATTGCTCACGCAGATGGGGCGCCCTGACCCCATTTCAAGGTCTGAACGCCAGCTCAGCCTTGATGCACATCAACAATCGTTGTCGCCAAAGACCACGCGGTTGCGGCCATTTTGCTTGGCCTCGTACAGGCGCACATCGGCGCGCGACAGGTCTTCTTCCAGCGAGCTGTTGGGGCAGTGGAAGCTCACCCCGATGCTGATCGTGACCCGGATCGGCCCCACCCTGGTTTCACAGGGCGTGGACTCGATGGCATGGCGCAGGCGCTCGGCCACGCCATGGGCTTCCTGCATGGTGTGCACCGGCAGCAGGATGGTGAACTCTTCGCCGCCATAGCGGGCCAGCAAGGCATCTTCGCGCAGGCGCTCGCGCACCACGTGGGTGATGTGCTTCAGCACATCGTCGCCGATCAGGTGCCCATATCGATCGTTCACCGCTTTAAAGTAATCAACATCGAGCATCAGTACCGCCACCAGGCTGGGCTGGTGCTCCTGCATGGCCAGCATGCGCTCGCCCAGTTCGCGCAAGCCACGGCGCGACAAGGCCCCCGTCAACTCGTCAGACAAGGCGCGCGCGCGCAGTTGCTGGTTCAAACGGTCGTTGATGATGGCGAACACCACCGAGGCCACCGCCAGGGGCAGCAATGCAAAGCTGATGCCGCTGATGGGCAGCAACCAAGTGGGGCTGTGCAACCAATGCGGCGGGTAAGGCCCGGGCACGGTCAGCACATTGGCCAAGAAGAACACCCAGTGCAGGGCAAAGCCACCGGCCACCACCAGCAAGGTCAACTCACTGCCATTGACTCGGGCGCTGCGCAAAATCAGCCAGCCTTGGTCGATCGCCAGGCCCAGACTCACCAGGGCGAAGGCAGATGCCAAGGCCAGCTCGTAAGCTTCGTCGCTGCCAAAGGCAAAACCCCACAGGCCCGCGCCCACGGCCACGGTGAGCAAGGTGCCCAACCAAGGCGGTGTGCGGCGGCCATTCAATTGACGGAAGGCCCAGGCCAGCAAAGTCACGCCCATGCCGGCAAAGCCGATGGCGGCCTTGGTCACCCAGGGGAGCAGATCAGGCGGGGCAAAAATGACCCCACCCAAGGCGGCCAGACAGATGAATGCGCAGCGGTACAGGAACAGCGCGTAGGACACGCGCGGCTGCTCTGTCTGGATGAGTGAGATGAGGCCCAGCCCCACCAGGGAGCCGACACCCGCCACTGCGTAGCAACTGAAGATATCAACAGAGAACATGCGCCCAGCTTGAAAGCGGTCAGATCAGACCTTATCGGCAGTTTGGGCGCCTGGCTTCAATGCCAAATGGTGAAAAGAGGTCGAAATACCGACCTGGGCGTTGACTGCGCGTTAAGCGAGGTACCAGCGCATGGCGCGCGCACCGAGGGCGGCACAGGCCAGAGCGCCCAGCACGTGGGCGGTGGTGTGGAATGCCGCCAGGTCAAAACGGCCTTTTTCCAGCAATGACAGCGATTCGGCCGAAAAAGTCGAGAACGTCGTCAAACCACCCAAAAAACCAGTGACCAACAACAAGCGCAAGGGCTCGTTGGGGAAACGGCCAAAGGCCACGAAGGCCATGCCCGCCAGCAAGCCGCCAATGGCATTGACCGCCAGCGTCCCGATGGGAAAGCCCGCCCACACCGAATTGAGCCACAAACCTGCGCCCCAGCGCAGCAAGGCACCTACCACGGCGCCCATGGCCACTGCAGCACCCAACAACCAATGGCTCATGGCAAGGCCCCCCAGCGCGCCAGCGCTTCGTCGTCGCTGGCCTTGGCCTCGACCCAGCGCGAGCCCGTGGCCGAGATTTCTTTTTTCCAGAAGGGTGCCTGCGTCTTGAGCCAATCCATCAGGAACTCACAAGCCGAGAAGGCCTGGCCGCGGTGGCTGGAGGCCACCACCACCAGCACGATCTGCTCGCCAACGGCCAGGCGCCCCACCCGGTGAATGACACGCACGCCGCGCAGGTCAAACCGGCGCCCGGCTTCGTCGATCATGGCTTCGATGGCAGATTCGGTCATGCCGGGGTAGTGCTCAAGCTCAAGGCAAGCCTGCGGATCCGCAAGGGTGCCATCGGCCGACGCAAGCCACTCGCGCACCGTGCCCACGAAGCTCACCACCGCGCCAATCTGGCCATCCTGGCTGCGCAGCCGGGCCACTTCGCTCGACAGGTCGAAATCGTCCGCCTGCACCGACACGCGCGCTGCCGTCATGCTCATCAGCCTCCCGTCACCGGCGGGAAGAACGCGATTTCGGCGCCATCCGGCAACGGCTCGTGGGCCGAACACATCAACTGATTGCAGGCCGCGCGCAAGGGCAAGCTGGCGTCCAGCGCCCGAGCATGGTTGGGCGACCGGCCGATCAGCCATTGCCGCAACTCGCCCACGGTGGCGGGCACGTCTGCCGCGTCTGCAGTCCAATCCAAATCTTCCCCCGGGCCCAGCAGCTCTCGGACCTGGGCGAAATAGCGCACGGTGATTTTCATGGTGGCCGCCTCAGGCTTGACATTGGACCGCTGCTGGCGCCAGCCATTCGGACAGGGCCACGAAAGACACCATGTCGCCGCGCTGCACGGTTTGCCCGGGCGCCAAGTCCACCAGACCATCGGCCCACACGGCCGAGGTCAGCACGCCCGAGCCCTGGTGGGGGTACAGGCTGACGCCCCCGTCCACATTGCGCCGCACACGCACGAACTCGCGGCGCTTGTCGGCCCTCGGCCAGTCAAAATCGGCACGCAACAAGGTGGGCGCTGGCCAGCACCAGAGCTCACCCGCCAGCACGCCCAACACCGGCCGCACCAACAACAAAAAGGTGACAAAACTGGCCGCCGGGTTGCCGGGCAGGCCCATGTAGAGCGCATGCGAACCATCCGGGCGCCTGATGCGCCCGAATACAAACGGCTTGCCGGGCTTGATCGCCAGTTGCCAGAAGTGCAATTCGCCTTCGGCTTGCACGGCAGCCTTGAGGTGGTCTTCCTCGCCCACCGACACGCCGCCGCTGGTCAGGATCAGGTCGTGCTCTAGCGCGGCCTGGCGCAGCTTGGCACGCGTGGAGGCCAGATCGTCGGGGATCAGCCCCAAGTCGCTGCTGCGCGCACCGGTCGCCTGGATCAGGCCGCGCAGCATGTGGCGGTTGGAGTTGTAGATGGCCCCCGAGGGCAATGGCTGCCCTGGCATCACCAACTCATTGCCAGTGGTGAGCACCGCCACGCGAGGTTGCTTAAACACCGTCAACTGGGCCGCGCCCACTGAGGCGGCCACACCCAAAGCAGCCGGCGACAGCCTCAATCCGCGCGACAGCACGGTGGCGCCGCGGGCAATGTCTTCGCCTTGGCGGCGGATGTTCTGCCCAGGCGCAGGCGCGGTCAGGAAGCGAACGGCATCGGGACCCGCTTCGCATTGCTCCTGCATGACCACGGCATCCGCACCATGCGGCACCGGGGCGCCCGTGAAAATGCGGGCGCATGTGCCGGGCGTCAGCTCAGCCCCCACCTGCCCAGCCGCCACACGCTGCGATTGCGGCAGCGCCACACCAGCGGTGAGCACATCGGCGCAGCAAACGGCATAGCCATCCATGGCACTGTTGTCCAGCGGTGGCACGTCCACGGGGGACACGACATCCTCAGCCAGCACGCGGCCCAAGGCCTCGAAGCTGTCGATCACTTCGGTGGATGGCACCGCATGCGTCTGCAGGGCTTCACGCAGCCCCAGCAGCGCCTCGTCCAGCGGCATCAACGGTTTGGGCACGTAGACGGCCATGACGCGATCTCAGTCCTGACAATGGCGGATGACGTAATCCTTGACCATGTCCACATCGGCGGGCACCACGGTGAAGCGCTTGGGGCGGTCTTCCAGGCCTTCCAGCCCGGCGATCCAGTGGGGGCGCTCAGGATGGCGGCCGGTGGCCTCAAAAATGGTCTCGGCGAACTTGGCGGGCAAGGCGGTTTCCAGCACCAGCATGGGCACGCCGGGCGTCAGGTGCTCGCGCGCCACTTTCAGTCCGTCGGCCGTGTGGGTGTCCACCAGCACGTCGAAACGGTCAAAGGTGTCCTTGATGGTCTTGAGGCGGTCGACGTGCGTGCTCTTGCCCGAGGCAAAGCCGTACTGGGCGACGTTCTTGAACTCGTCGGCACTGACCTGGAAGGAGCCCTTCACCTCGACATCGTCCTTGAACAATGCCTTGACGCGGGACCCATCGCGGCCAAGCAGATCAAACACGAAGCGCTCGAAATTGGACGCCTTGGAGATGTCCATCGACGGGCTGGACGTTTCATACGTCTCCGGGCCCTTGCGCACACGGTAGGTGCCGGTGCGGAAGAACTCGTCCAGCACGTCGTTCTCATTCGTGGCGGCCACCAACTGGTGAACCGGCAGGCCCATCATGCGGGCCACGTGGCCGGCGCAGATGTTGCCAAAGTTGCCCGAAGGCACCGTGAAGCTGACCTTCTCAGCGTTGGTCTTGGTGGCCTGGAAGTAGCCAGCAAAGTAATACACCACCTGGGCCAGCAGGCGCGCCCAGTTGATCGAATTGACCGTGCCGATCTTGTACTTGCGCTTGAATTCCAGGTCGTTGGACACCGCCTTGACGATGTCCTGGCAATCATCGAACACACCTTCGACCGCCAGGTTGTGGATGTTGGGGTCTTGCAGGCTGAACATCTGCGCCTGCTGGAAAGAACTCATGCGGCCATGCGGCGACAGCATGAACACGCGCACGCCGTGCTTGCCACGCATGGCGTACTCGGCCGCGCTGCCCGTGTCGCCCGAGGTGGCTCCCAGGATGTTGAGCTGCTCGCCACGGCGTGCCAGCTCGTATTCGAACAGATTGCCCAGCAACTGCATGGCCATGTCCTTGAAGGCCAGCGTGGGGCCGTTGGACAGGGCTTCCAGGTAAACGCCGTCTTCCAACTTCTTCAAGGGCACGATCGCGTCAAAGCCATACACCGCCTTGGTGTAGGTCTTGGCGGCGATGGCCTTCAGGTCGGCGGCAGGGATGTCGTCGATGTACAGCGACAGGATCTCAAAGGCCAGCTCGGCGTAGCTCAGACCGCGCCATGTGGTCAGCGTGGCATCGTCGATCTTGGGGTAGGACGTGGGCAGGTACAGGCCGCCATCGGGCGCCAGGCCCTCCAGCAGGATCTCGGAGAAACCACGCTCAGTCTTGTCGCCGCGGGTGCTGATGTACTTCATGCCAACTCTTCCTTGCGCAGGCGAACGATGGGCGCCAGCACGGTGGGCAAAGCCTGCACCTGGGCCAGGGCCTGGTTCATGCGGCCCTCCTTGGTGTCGTGCGTCAGGATGATCAGGTCGGTCTGGTTGCCGCCTTCACCGCTCACCTCATCGGCCTCGCGTTGGATGACCGCGTCGATCGACACTTCCTGCTCGGCCAGGATGCCGGTGATCTTGGCCAGCACACCGGTCTGGTCGGCCACGCGCAAGCGCAGGTAGAAAGCGGTGACCACTTCTTCGATCGGCAAAATCGGCATGGCCGACAGCTCATCGGGCTGGAAGGCCAGGGACGGCACGCGCGCGGCGGGCGCGGCGTCCAGCAAGCGGGCGATGTCGACCAGGTCGGCCACCACGGCCGATGCCGTCGGTTCAGCGCCAGCGCCCTTGCCGTAGTACAGCGTGGTGCCCACGGCATCGCCCTGCACCATCACGGCGTTCATCGCGCCTTCGACGTTGGCGATCAGGCTGCGCATTGGCACCAGCGTAGGGTGCACGCGCAGCTCAATGCCATTGGCCTGGCGGCGCGCGATGCCCAGCAGCTTGATGCGGTAGCCCATCTGCTCGGCGTACTTGATGTCGGTGGCCGACAGCTTGGTGATGCCTTCAATGTGCGCCTTGTCGAACTGCACCGGCACGCCAAAGGCAATCGCGCTCATCAGCGTGACCTTGTGTGCGGCGTCCACGCCTTCGATGTCGAAGGTTGGGTCGGCCTCGGCATAGCCCAAGCGTTGCGCTTCTTTCAGCACCACGTCAAAGTCCAAACCCTTGTCGCGCATCTCGGACAGGATGAAGTTGGTGGTGCCGTTGATGATGCCGGCCACCCACTGGATCTGGTTGGCGGTCAGGCCTTCGCGCAGCGACTTGATGATGGGGATGCCCCCGGCCACGGCCGCTTCAAAGGCCACGATCACGCCCTTGGCACGCGCGGCGGCAAAGATCTCGGTGCCGTGCACGGCCAGCAAAGCCTTGTTGGCCGTGACCACGTGCTTGCCAGCGGCAATCGCTTCCAGCACCAGGGCCTTGGCCACGCCATAGCCACCAATCAGCTCAACCACCACGTCGATGTCCGGGTTGGCAATGATCTGGCGCGCATCGCTGACCACGGTCACGCCTTCGCCAGCCACTTCACGGGCGCGCTCGATGTTCAGGTCAGCCACCATCGAAATCTCGATGCCACGGCCGGCACGGCGGCGGATCTCAGCCTGGTTGCGGCGCAGCACGGCGAAGGTGCCGCCGCCAACGGTGCCGATGCCCAGCAGGCCAACTTGAACGGGTTTTTGCAAAGTGGAGCTCATGGAATCTCTAAGGGTCTTGGTCGTCATTCGGATCGGGGAAAGCGCGGTTCAGGCGTGGCGCTTGCGGTAGTTCTCAAGGAAGCGTGCAATGCGCCCGATGGCCTCGGCCAAGTCATCGCTGTTGGGCAGGAACACCAGGCGGAAGTGGTCCGGGTGCTCCCAGTTGAAGCCAGTGCCCTGCACGATCAGCACTTTCTCTTCGGCCAGCAACTCGTAGGCAAATTGCTGGTCATCGGTGATGGGGTAGATCTTGGCGTCCAGGCGCACGAACATGTACAGCGCCGCCTTGGGTTTGACCACGCTCACGCCCGGGATCTTGGACAGCAGCTCGTAGGCCAGATCGCGTTGGCGGCACAGGCGGCCACCCGGCGCCACCAATTCCTTGATGCTCTGGTGGCCACCCAGCGCGGTCTGGATCGCCAGTTGGCCCGGCGTGTTGGCGCACAGGCGCATCGAGGCCAGCATGTTCAGGCCTTCGATGTAGTCGCCAGCGTGCTTCTTCTCGCCCGACACCACCATCCAGCCAGCACGGTAGCCGCACGAACGGTAGTTCTTGCTCAGGCCGTTGAAGGTCAAAAAGAACACATCGTCCGCCAGCGAGGCGATGCTGGTGTGCGTGTGGCCGTCAAACAAGGTCTTGTCGTAGATTTCGTCGGCGAACACCATCAACTCGTGCTCACGCGCGATGTCGACAATGCCTTGCAGGATGTCGTCGGGGTACAGCGCACCCGTCGGGTTGTTCGGGTTGATGACGACGATGGCCTTGGTGCGCGGCGTGATCTTGGCGCGGATGTCGTCCAGGTCTGGGTACCACTCCTTGGCCTCGTCGCACAGGTAGTGCACGGGCTTGCCACTGGACAGCGCCACAGCGGCTGTGTACAGCGGGTAGTCGGGCGCGGGGATCAGCACCTCGTCGCCATCGTTCAGCAAGGCGTTGAAGGCCATCACGATCAGCTCGGAGGCGCCATTGCCCAGGTAGACGTCGTCCACCGCCACGCCAGAGATGTTCTTTTCCTGGCAGTAGTGCACGATGGCCTTGCGTGGTGCGAACAGGCCCTTGGAATCGGTGTAACCGGCCGCGTTGGGCAGGTTGCGGATCATGTCCTGCACGATCTCGTCGGGCGGCTCCAGCCCGAACACGGCCAGGTTGCCGATGTTCAGCTTGATGATCTTGTGGCCATCCTCTTCCATCTGCCGGGCCTTTTCCAGGACCGGCCCACGGATGTCATAACAGACGCTGGCGAGCTTGCTGGACTTGGTGATCGGCTTCAAAACGAGGGTCTCCACAGACAAAGAAATAGAATTTAACCACACCCCCCTCACTTTGCGCCCCCATGAAACTCCAAGCCGACCGTCCTGAAGGCGTCAATGTCATCAATGCTTACACCCGCCAGTCGGTGTCGATCAATGGCCAGGAACACCTGGGCAGCGTGCTCGTGCCCCCCAGCGGTGAGCCTGTGCCGTGGCCCGTGACCAGCATCGCCGACCTGACCGAGGCCCATTTCGAGCAAATCCTGCAGATGGACCCGGAATTGGTGGTGCTGGGCAGCGGCCCGACCCTGAAATTCACCTCGCCCGCCTTGATGAAGGCGTTGATGCAAAAGCGCATTGGCGTGGAGACCATGGACACCCCGGCGGCGTGCCGCACATACAACATCCTGGTCGGTGAGGGGCGTCGCGTGGTCGCCGCCCTGCTGGTTCACCCCTGAAAACGCCCTTGAAAAGCGCATTTGGGACCCCAATTTGGGGGAGATCCCCCCACGCCTTGGGGGTAGACCCATAAGCACTTTATAATCTCGGGTTATTCACGCAGGCTGATCAATAGTAGAACATGACACCCGCCCTCAACAAACCTTTGCCAGAATTCGAAGCTGTCGCCACGGGTGGAGTCAAATTCACTCCCCAGGCCTTCGTCGGCCAAACCGTGGTGCTGTACTTCTACCCCAAGGATCACACCCCCGGTTGCACCACCGAAGCCATGCAATTCCGCGACAAGCACAAGGAATTCATCAAGGCTGGCGCCATCGTGTTCGGTGTCTCCCGGGATAACCTCGTTTCGCACGACAAGTTCAAGGAAAACCTTGAATTGCCCTACGAACTCATTGCCGACACTGAAGAAAAGCTTTGCCACATGTTCGGTGTGGTCAAGAACAAGATCATGTACGGCAAGAAGGTCAAGGGCATCGAGCGCAGCACCTTCCTGATCGATGCCAGCGGCATCCTCCGCGAAGAATGGCGCGGCATCAAGGTCGCTGACCACGTCGAAGCCGTGCTCAAGGCCGTCAAAGACCTGAACAAAGAAGCGGCCTGATTCACAAAGCGTGACAAAGGGGCGTGTTGCACGCCTCCGACACGGTCACGCGTTGGGCATGGAGTGTGCATAATCAAGCCATGCTTCTGAGCTTGTACCGACTCAGCCCCCTTTGTGAACCCCGAATGGCAAGCCATGCTTGCCTGCAAGATCAGCGTGAGGCCGCACATTAACCTGTGCGGCCTTTTTGTTTGTGCCCACCCGAGGAACGGAAACACCATGCCCCTGCCCAAGCCGCCTGCCAAACGTGCTGACATGCTGAATGCTGACGACTACTCGTCGCAGCCCAAACCTGCCAAAACCAGTGCCCGCAGCAGCACACGCGCCACCCCCGCCAAACCAGCCCGCGCGCCGGTGCTGGAACTGGTGGGCAAAGAGCCTTTGAACACGCCGGCTTTCCAGCAAACGGTCAATGACCTGAACCCGCCTGCCCGCACCGCACCAGCCGCGCCCAAACGCGCCGCCCCCGCGCCTGTCGTGGCTGAGAAGATCAGCGATGGCAGCCCATCCTTCCCGATGCGCAGCACCCCCGCATCCGCGTCCAACCCTTCGCTGAGCGGCACACGCCGCCGCAAAGGCGCCGCAGGCCCCGCCAAGCTGTTCGTGCTGGACACCAACGTGCTGCTGCACGATCCGATGTCGCTGTTCCGCTTTGACGAGCACGATGTCTACCTGCCGATGATCACGCTCGAAGAGCTGGACGGGCACAAGAAGGGCATGACCGAAGTGGCGCGCAACGCCCGCCAAGTCAGCCGCGACCTGGACGCTCTGGCCGCCGACATGGGCCGGGCCCAGTCCGACCCATCCGCCGGCATCGAGCTGTCCAAGACCGGCCACAAGGATGCGCGCGGCAAGCTGTACTTCCAGACCATGAACCTGGACGCGCAACTGCCCATCGGCCTGCCGCAGGGCAAGGCCGACAACCAGATCCTGGGCGTGGTGCAGGCCTTGCGCACGCAGCAGCCTGATCGCGATGTGGCGCTGGTGTCCAAGGACATCAACATGCGCATCAAGGCGCGCGCCCTGGGCCTGCCTGCTGAAGATTACTTCAACGACAAGACGCTGGAAGACGGCGACCTGCTGTACACCGGCGTGCTGCCCCTCCCCACCGATTTCTGGGAGCGCCACGCCAAGGGCATGGAAAGCTGGCAGCAAGGCGGCATCACCTTCTACCGCATCAGCGGACCCATGGTGCCGGTGCTGCTGATCAACCAGTTTGTGTACCTTGAAACCCCCGGCGCCACCCCCTGGTACGGCAAGGTCACCGAGATCACGGGCAAGTCGGCCGTGCTCAAAACGGTCAAGGACTTCAGCCACCAGAAGCACTCGATCTGGGGCGTGGCCGCGCGCAACCGCGAGCAAAACTTCGCCCTGAACCTGCTGATGGACCCCGAATGCGACTTCGTGACGCTGACGGGCTCCGCTGGCACCGGCAAGACGCTGATGACGCTGGCCGCCGCCCTGAGCCAGGTGCTCGATGACCGCCGCTACACCGAGATCATCGTCACCCGCGTGACGGTGCCGGTGGGCGAGGACATCGGCTTCCTGCCCGGCACGGAAGAGGAAAAGATGTCGCCCTGGATGGGCGCGCTGGACGACAACCTGGAAGTGCTGGCCCGCGGTGGTGACAACACCGCTGGCGAGTGGGGCCGGGCTGCCGCCAATGATCTGGTGCGCAGCAAGATCAAGAGCATGAACTTCATGCGCGGGCGCACCTTCCTGAACAAGATCGTCATCATCGACGAGGCACAAAACCTGACGCCCAAACAGATGAAGACCTTGATCACACGGGCCGGGCCTGGCACCAAGATCATCTGCTTGGGCAACCTGGCGCAGATCGACACGCCTTACCTGACCGAAGGCAGCTCAGGCCTGACCTACGCGGTGGACAAGTTCAAAGGCTGGCCTCACAGCGGCCACGTCACCCTGGCGCGCGGCGAACGCTCGCGCCTGGCGGACTTTGCCTCCGAGGTGCTTTGAGATCCAGCCTGAACAGCTGAGCTGACAACGACAAAGGCCGGGCGGCAACGTCCGGCCTTTTGCTTTGCAGGCGTCAAAGCTTGAGGGTATGCTTTCCCGACATCAACTTCGGGAGGCCACATGAGTTCAAACCTCACGCTGCACGTTGACAGTCGTTTTTTCAGCCCTTACGCCATGTTCGCGTTCGTGGCACTGACCGAAAAGAAAATCCCCTTCACCATCGAGAAGGTCGATCTGGTCAACAACGCACACCACACCAGCGGTTACCAGCAACTGTCGCTCACAGGCCGTGTTCCAACATTGGTTCATGGTGATTTTTCGGTGTCGGAGTCTTCGGCCATCATCGAGTACCTGGAGGATGCCTTTCCCGCGCCTCACCACCTGGCCGTGCTGCCAGCGTCCGTGCGCGACCGGGCGAGGGCGCGCCAGCTGCAGGCATGGATGCGCAGTGATCTCATGCCGCTTCGTGAAGACCGGCCCACCACCGTCATCTTTCAGCAACCCAGCCCCCTGCCCTTGTCGCCCACGGGGCAAGCTGCGGCACAGCAACTGACCACCGCGGCCGCATCCCTGGTCAACGATGCGGGCGACAACCTGTTCGGAGCCTGGTCTATCGCGGATACCGAACTGGCCCTGATGTTGAACCGCCTGGTGGTCAACCAAGACCCGGTGTCGCCCAAGTTGAAAACCTACGTGGCCCGGCAATGGCAACGCCCCTCGGTGCAGGCCTGGATCCAGCAACAGGGCTGACTCCCCGCGAACAAGGGGCGCACACCCTGCATTAGTTCTCATTTCGCAGGTGCAACCCTGACAGAAGGAATGTCAAGGTATTTCAAAATGGAAAACACGGGGCCTCGGACAAGCTGAGGCCTTGCTGATTCAGCCATTGCCTTGAAATACCTGCCCGAATTCACCCCCTCCGATCTGCTCAGCACGCAATCTCACTACCTGATTGCGTGGGCCGTGCTGATCACCGCCGTCGTGGTCTGCGTGACCGCGATGATCCGGTGCAACACCCTGTGGTTGCACCGCTGGTTGAGCCTGGGCTGGCTGAGCGACATCCTGTTCACCCAAGACCCCAAGCAAAAGACCATTGGACTGCGCTACCTGGTCGGCGTGGCCAACTGCACAACCGGCTTGGTGGCCTTGAACTATGGCGTGAGCATCGGCGTGATCGATCCAGACGGCTGCCGACAACTGACGTGGGCCGCCGTGCTGGTCATGGGCGCGTTTTACGTGCTGCTGCGCACGGGCTGGAATCAGAAACTGGCCAACCCCTCCATGTCGGAAGCCCAGATGGCCGCCGCCATTGGTTTTCTGGGCTGGGGCTACCTGATCGGGGGGCCGGGTGCGCCCGTGGCCCTGATGCTGCTGTTCATCATCCTGATGTTCGGCATGTTCACCGCCACCTCGCGCCAGCTCATCCGCTCCAGCGTGTTGGCCGGGATCGTGTTCGCCACGGTGTTTTTGATGACCGCGATGCGTGAATCAGCCTCGCCCACCACCGTTCAGCTGCAGATGGTGTATTTCGGCGTGCTGGTGATCATGCTGGTGAGCGTGTGCCTGCTGGTCAACGAAATGGCCCGCCTGCGTGCGCGCCTGACCCAGCGCAAAACCGACCTGACCGCCGCGCTGGCGCAGATCAAGGAGCTGGCCATTCGGGACGAGTTGACCGGCCTGTTCAACCGGCGCCACATGGTCAGCGTGCTGAACGCCGAAGGGCAGCGTACCGACCGCAGCCAGGGCCGGTTCTGCCTGTGCCTGATCGATGTGGACCACTTCAAGGCCATCAATGACGAGTGGGGCCATGGCATCGGCGATGAGGTGCTGCGCTCACTGTCCAACGTGATCGCGGCCGGCCTGCGGGAAACCGACGTGGTGGCCCGTTGGGGAGGCGAAGAGTTTCTGGTGTTGTTCACCGAAACCGACTGCGAAGACGCCACCGTGGTGATCGAGCGCATCCGCTTGATGCTGAGCAACACGGTGGTGAGCTCCGCCTTGCCGGAGTTGCGTGTGACCTTCTCGGCAGGGTTGACCACTTACCAAGTGGACGAATCCATCGTGGCCACCATCGAGCGGGCCGACCAGGCCCTGTACCAGGCCAAGGCCACCGGCCGCAACCGCACCGAGCGGCACACTTTCTGCGACGGCGACTACTTGGCCTGAGCCGGTTCAGCGGCTTCGTCTTTTTCGAACACGGCCATGCTTTCGACGTGCGCGGTGTGCGGGAACATGTTGACCGCCCCCGCCGACACGCAACGGTAACCGCCCAGGTGCACCAGCAGGCCGGCATCGCGCGCCAGGGTCGCCGGGTTGCAGCTGACATAGACGATGCGCTTGGGCGCGACCCACCCGGGCGCCAAGCTCGGGTCCTGGTTCAAGTCGGCCACCGCCTTGGCCAAGGCGAAAGCGCCTTCGCGTGGCGGATCGACCAGCCACTTGTCGGCATGGCCGTAGCTGGCCAGTTCGGCCGGCGTCAACTCGAACAGGTTGCGGGCCACAAAACTGGTGCGCTCGACCTGGCCGTTGAGCAGCGCGTTCTCGCGGGAGCGGGCCACCAGTTGCTCGCTGCCTTCGATGCCCAAGACCTCGCGGGCCTGCGTGGCCAGTGGCAAGGTGAAATTGCCCAGGCCGCAGAACCAGTCGATCACCCGCTCATTGGGCTGCACCTGCAGCAGGCGCAAGGCCCGGCCCACGAGCACCTGATTGATCGCGTGGTTGACCTGGGTGAAATCAGTGGGCTTGAACGGCATGGTGACGCCGAACTCGGGCAGCGTGTAGTCCAGCCCAGGCTGGGTGTCGTCCAGCGGCTTGACGGTCTCGGGCCCTTTGGATTGCAGCCACCAGGCGATCGGAAAGCGGCCTTCATCGTGCGCACTTTGCTTGGCCGCGAAATCACGCAACAGCTTGATGTCCTTGGCGCTCAAGGCCTCCAGATGGCGCAGCACCAATGCCGTGACGTGCGAACCCACGGCCACCTCGATCTGCGGCACTCGGTCGCAATGGTCCATGGCACCGATCAACTCGCGCAAGGGCAGCAACAGGCGCGACACGTGGGGCGGCAGGATCTCGCAGGATTGGATGTCGGCCACATAGCGCGACTTGCGCTCGTGGAAGCCCACCAGCACCGTGCCCTTTTTGACCACGTGGCGCACCGACAGGCGCGCGCGGTAGCGGTAGCCCCAAGCCGGCCCTTCAATCGGCCGAAGCAGGGTTTCGGACTTGACCTTGCCCAGGTGCCAGAGGTTGTCCTCCAGCACGCGCTGTTTGACGGCCACTTGGGCGGAAGCGTGAAAGTGCTGCATCTTGCAACCGCCGCACATGCCGAAGTGGGTGCATTGGGGCACCACGCGCTGCGAACTTTCGCGGCGCATCTCGGTCATCGAGCCCTGCTCCCAGTTGTTCTTGCGGCGAAACACATTCGCGCGAACTTCTTCGCCGGGCAAGGCGCCTTCAATGAACACCACCTTGCCATCGGCTCGGTGGGCCACGCCCTGGGCTTCCAGGTCCAGGGACTCAACCTTCAGCCACTCATCACAGGGGCGAAGGGAAACTTGTGCTTCAGACATCAAAGAACGATCAATCGATCAACGGGTGGGCAACTGACGCGCCGGGTCAACGGGCTTGCCTTGTTTGCGGATTTCAAAATGCAGTTGCACGCGCTCGGCGTCGGTCGCGCCCATTTCGGCGATCTTCTGGCCCTTGCGCACGGCCTGGTCTTCCTTGACCAGCAAGGTCTGGTTGTGGGCGTAGGCCGTCAGGTACTCGGCGTTGTGCTTGATGATGACCAGGTTGCCGTAGCCACGCAGGCCCGATCCGGCATAGACCACGCGGCCATCGGCCGAGGCGAACACCGCGTCGCCGGCCTTGCCACCAATGACAAGGCCTTTGCGCTTGCCTTCTTCAAAGCCGCCCAGCACCGGGCCGTTCGCGGGCCATTGCCAGTTGGGTTCGTCCGCTTCGCGGGGGTCTTTGGCGGCGGGCTCTTTGGGTGCTTCTGCCACCGAAGACGCCTGGCTGGCTGGTGCCATGGCGCCAGAAGCCGCCGATGCACCAGGCTTGACGCCCGAGGCCGCTGCCGACACAGGCGCCTTCGGATCAATGACCCGTGCCTGGATGTTGGGCGAAGCAATGGGTTTGGTCGACGACGCACCGCTGGCGGCGCTGGCCGTGGCATCCGGGGATACCACACGCAAAACCTGCCCCACCTCGATCAGGTTCGGGTTGTCCAGGTTGTTCCAGGCGGCCAGGTCACGCCAGTTCTGCCCTGTGTCCAGGCTGATGCGGATCAGGGTGTCGTTGGGCTTGACCGTGTAGTAACCCGGCTTGCCCGCGTTTTCGGCACCCGGCAGGACGCGGGCAGGCGCGGTGGCAGCACCCGAAGCAGCACTGCCGCCGGAACGGCTGCGGTCTTCAACCGGCGCACGCTGGTGGTTCGTGGCGCAGCCTGCCAAGGACAGAACAATGGCGGCACTGGCCAGCAGGCGGTGATTCAGAATGATTTGCATGTGAGGAAGACTCAAAGCGGGCCGCGCATCACGCCACGGCCGAGGCATCAGGTGATGCCGGATTTTAAGGGGACGAAGAGCACCGCTCCAGACGAGGTTTGCTGAAGCCGACCATCCAGGAGGCGATCGACCACGGTCAGCACCTGCCCTTGGCCTCGGCCATCGTCCATGGGGGCCACCAGGCGGCCACCGGGGGCCAACTGGTCCAACCAGGCCTGAGGCAGGTTGCGACCGCCTGCGGCTGCGATGATCGTGTCATAGGGGGCAGAAGGCGCGTGGCCCAGCATGCCGTCACCATACACCAGTCTCACATCGGGCGAACCAGGCAACTGACGCCGGACCGCGTCCAGGTTGTGGCGAGCTTTCAGGTGCAGATCGCGCAGCCGTTCGATGGAGATCACCTGGCGGGACAGGTCGGCCAAAAGCGCCGCCTGGTAGCCGCAGCCCGTGCCAATTTCCAGGCACATGCCCAAAGGACGCGTGGCATCGGCCGCCAAGCCAGGGCGGGTGCACAGCAAGGCGATCATGGCACCCACGACCGAGGGTTTGGAGATGGTCTGGCCCAGGCCGATGGGCAGGCTGGTGTCTTCATAAGCCTGGTTGACCAAGGCCGTGTCGACGAACAAGTGGCGCGGCACGCGGGCGAACGCCGCCAGCACGCGGGGGCTCTGCAGGCCATCGGCTTTCAGGCGCTCGACCATGCGCATGCGCACGTGGACCGAATCCAGGCCCAGGCCTTGGGGGGCCATGACCACCTTGCGGTCGCGCTCGGCGGCTTGCAAGGGGGCCTGGGGCCGCAGCAGCAAGGTGTCGCGGCTGGCAGCCGGGCGCGCTGAGCCCATCTGGTCCAACCGCAAGGGAAATCGGCTGGCTTTGCGACCTGGCGCTTTGTCGCTCACGGCTGCTGGCCCACCCAGGTTTGCCATTGCGGCAAGGCGGCGTGGTGCGTCATGTCCACCTGCAGGGGCGTGATGGACACCAGGCCCTGCCGCGTGGCTTCGAAATCGGTGCCTTCACCCACATCGCGGGCCTCGCCCGCCGGCCCGATCCAGTAGATGGGCTCGCCCCGGGGATTGGTCTGCGCGATGGCCGGGAAACTGGCGTGGCGGCGGCCCAGGCGCGTGGTGCGCCAGGGGGCGGCGTCGGCCTTGGCGTCGGCCGGGATGTTCACATTGAGCAGAAAGTGGCCCTGCTGTGGCGGCTTGGCCAGCACCGCCTCCACCACGCGGCGGGCCACGCGGGCGGCCACATCCAGATGGGCCCAGCCCTTGTCGGTCAGCGAAAACGCGATGGACGGGATGCCGAACAGGTAACCCTCGGTGGCCGCGGCAACCGTGCCTGAGTAGAGGGTGTCGTCGCCCATGTTGGCGCCGTTGTTGATGCCCGACAGAACCAGGTCGGGCTTGGCGATCAAACCCGACGTCAACGCCAGGTGAACGCTGTCGGACGGGGTGCCCGTGACGAAGCGGAATCCGTTGGCGGCGGTGTGAACCGTGAGCGGCTGGTGCAGGGTCAGGGAGTTGGAGGTGCCGCTGGCGTTGCGCTCAGGGGCGAAAACGTCAATGGTGCCCAAACCCTGGCAGGCATCGACCAAAGCCTGGAGGCCGGGGGCCAGGTAGCCGTCGTCGTTGGCGATCAATATGTGCATGTTGCCAATTGTAGGAGTGAGGACCACCCATCTCGGTGTTGGAACGATGCGATTTCGAATGACGGCATGTGTAGACATGCGGATAATCGGAAGATTGTTCGCCCCGGGTGGTCAGGGGCGCAGATCAACCCCGGCTTGCCGCTTTTGGCAGCAAGCTTCGGGAGGGGCTCCATGGCTGTCAAGGTTCTGATTCTCGAAGACAACCCGGTCGCCCGGGGCTTTTTGTGCCGTGTGGTGCGCGAAAGCTTCAGCGACATCAGCAGCATCGCCGAGGCTGGCGATCTCGAAGCCGCGCGCCGGCTGCTGGGCCACAGGGCAGGCGGTCGGGCGGCCGCCTGCGACGATCCCTACCAATTGATCATGGTCGATCTGGAGTTGCCCGACGGCAGCGGCCTGGAGTTGCTGACCGAGCTGGCCAACTACCCGGCCACGCGCATCGTGACCACGCTTTATTCCGACGACGAACATTTGTTTCCCGCCCTGCAATGCGGTGCCGATGGCTACCTGCTGAAAGAAGACCGCTTCGAGGTCCTGGTGGAAGAGTTGCAGAAAATCGTGCGCGGGCAGCCGCCCCTGTCGCCCGCCATTGCCCGCCGCCTGCTGACGCATTTCCGCACCGGCGATGGCTTGATGTCGGGCCATGCCCCGGCCGCCCCCGCGGCTGCGCCGGTCAGTGCCCCCGCCCCCTTGGCACCGCTGGACCACGAGCGCCTGACGCCGCGCGAAAGCGAAGTGCTCACTTACCTCAGCAAGGGGTTCACCATCAAGGAGATCGCGGCCTTGATGGGCATCAAATGGTTCACGGTCAACGACCACATCAAGTCCATCTACAAAAAACTGAACGTGTCCAGCCGTGCCGAAGCGGCGGTGCTGGCCAGCAAACAAGGCCTGGTCTGAGCGTCGCGCCATGTCGGCCATGGACACATCGCCGCCCCGCGCTGCGCCTGATTTGCTGATCGGAGGCTCCGGCTACATCCCCACGCTGGACGAGGTGCTGCAGGGTTCGCACGACCTGCCTCGCTGGATTGGCTGGCGTCTGCGCATGCTGGTGGGCGCGGTGCTGATGGGCTTCGTGCTGGTGCTGCTGGTGGGGCAATGGTTGTCCAGCCAGCCCCGGCTACCCGTCACCTTGCGCGCCACGGCGGAAGGCACGGTCCGCCTGCATTCGGTGGACAACCCCGCGATGCAACGCCTGGAAGGCCACATCCTGGAAGGCCTGCGTGGCGAAGTGGTGCAGCCCTACGGCAGCACCCAGGTCCTGGAAACACCCATCGAAATGCTGGCCCTGCAACGCTCGGGGCGCTGGATCAGCGACGCCGAGCAACGCCAGCACTTCGTGAACCTGCACTTGGGTGTTGCTCGATTGCTGGAGGCCTTGCCAGACAACAACAAGGTGGTGCAATTGCAATTGGTCAATGCGCCTGACGAGCCGGTGCTGATCACGCCGCGCGGCTGGTCAGGCTTGAGCCCCTTGTTCTGGTTGCTGTCGGCCCTGGCCCTGACGCTTTTCGCCGTGGGGGCGGTGGTGGTGCTGGCCGGGCCGCAATTGCGCAACCTGGCCTACCTGGCCTTGGCGCTGAGCCAGGCGGGCCAATTGATGTTCATCGCGGTCGAAACCAACCTGGACCTGTTCCTGCCAGAGTGGTTCATGACGCTGGACATGCGTGCGCGTGGCGGGTTGGACCTGGTCACGGCCGCGGCCATGATCCAGGTGGCCGTGCTGCACCCCCGCCGCCTGAAAGGTTGGCCTTATTTCATGGCCCTGGGCTGGGCTGCCGCCGCGGGCCTGGGCATCACGGCCATGAGCCTGGACCACCCCAACAGTTGGCTTTGGCTGCACACCGGTTGCACGGTCATGACGGGGGCCGCCATCATGCTGATGGGCGCCGCCTACCGCGCCTCGCCCCACCCGTTCACGCTGGTCTTGCAGCGCTTTTCAATCATCACGCTGGCGACCTGGGTGTTGCTGAGTGTGGCCGTGGCCAGGGGTGGCGCACGGCCCGACATGTTGCTCAACATCACCACCTTTGGCGTGATGACCTGGCACGTGTTCTTTGCCTCCGAACTGCTGCTGGCTCCTTACTTGTCGCGCTCCAAGCAGATCCTGCAGGAGTTCTCGCTGCTGGCCGCCTCCAGCACCGTGGCCGCTTCGCTGGACCTGTTGTTCGTGGCCGTGTTTTCGCTGGGCCAGTTCACGTCGATGACCTTGTCGCTGTTCCTGTCCTTTGGTGTGTACATGTCGGTGCGGCGCTGGCTGATGACCCGCCTGCCCGGGCGCGATCCCATCACCATGGAGCGGCTGTTCGAGCGGCTGTACCGCATGGCGCGCGAGCTGGAGCGCCGCCCGGCCAAGACCGATGACCTGCTGGCCCGACTGATGCGCGAGTTGTTTGACCCGCTGGAAGTGACCGTGGCGCGTGGCGAGGTGTTCGCTTCTGAATTGCGCGGCAATGGCTCGGTGATGCTGGTGCGCCTGCCCTCTTTGCGGCCCAACAGGGAAGCCCCATCAAAACACGCCCTGGTGCTGAAGCACTCGAACAAAGGCCGACGACTGTTCACCTCTGAAGACGCGCGCCTGGCCGACCGGATCATCGACCAGTTGCACCGGGTGCTGAGCTTTGACCAGGCCGTGGAGCAAGGCCGCAGCGAAGAGCGCGTGCGCATCGCGCAAGATTTGCACGACGACATCGGCGCCCGCCTGCTGACCCTGATGTACCAGGCGCCCAACGCCAACATCGAGGAATACATCCGCCACACCTTGCAGGATTTGAAGACGCTGACACGCGGACTGGCCGCGCAAAGCCATGGCCTGAGCGAAGCGGCTGGCGAATGGAAACGCGATCTGCACCAACGCCTGGGCTTTGCGCAATGCGAGCTGACCTGGCAGATGACGCAAGACTGCGACGTGACCTTGTCGATGGGCCAATGGTCAGCCCTGACCCGCATCCTGCGTGAGCTGGTCAACAACACCATCAGCCACGCGAAGGCATCGAAGGTGCAGGTGGTGCTGGTGCTGGCGAACGATCAGCTGTCGCTGACGGTGACCGACAACGGTTTGGGACGAGCCCCCGAAACCTGGTCGCACGGCCTGGGATTGGGTGGTGTGCGCAAGCGCGTCAAGCAACTGGGAGGCACGGTGCGCTGGAGCGAAGCCGAGCCCAAGGGCGTGTGCTGCGAGGTCGTGGTCGAGAACTTCTCGGCCAGCGCGGGGCCGACGGGCGACGGGCTTTGAGGTCGCGTTCAGTGCTTGGCTGACGCCACGGCTTTTTCTAGGTAGCGCGGGGCGCGGGCTGGGGCGGTCTCCGGCAGGGCTTCAGCCCTTTGTTCGCCCCGCCGGTGGCATGCCACAAACTGCCACCGTGCCACGCCACCAGCGGGGCGATCAGGGATGAGGCGGAGGCGGGCGGGGCGACTTCGGGGGCGGCGAGGCGCGCAGGCCATGGCGGGTTGCCCCTCGCGCAGCGAGGGGTCGGCGAGGACTGTCTGAGCTGGCCAACGGCCAGCGAGTTCCGCAGCCGCCCGTCGTGGCCGAGCACCGAGCGCAGTCCGCCGCAACGCGGTGGACCGCCACCATAGGAGCCCCGCCCGCCTCTGACTCATCCCCGCCTCGCGCTGCCCATACAAAGCACGCCACAGGTCAAACCCAAACCCTGCTCACCCTTCCCACTGCGGCGTGTTGCGCAAAATTTCGTCCAGCGTGGTCACCCCTTCAGACACCTTCATGACACCCGACAAGCGCAAGGGACGCAGCCCCTCTTGCGCCGCCGCCTGGCGCAGCTTGGCCATGTCCACCGAAGGATTCATGGCCGCACGCAAAGCCTCGGTGATGGGCAGCAGTTCGTACAGGCCCACGCGGCCCTTGAAGCCCGTCATGCGGCACTCCAGGCACCCCACAGGCTGAAAAGGACGCAAGGTACCGTTCATGCGCCAAGGCTTGATGGAGGCAGCCAAGGTCTCGGGCGCCAACGCCTCGTCGGGCTTCTTGCACGCGGGGCACAAAGTGCGCACCAGGCGCTGGGCCAGCACGCCGATCACGGTGGCGCTGATCAGGTAAGGCGCCACGCCAATGTCGGTCAGGCGCGTGATGGCCGAGACTGCGTCGTTGGTGTGCAGCGTCGAGAACACCAGGTGGCCGGTCAAGGCGGCCTGGATGGCCATCTCGGCGGTTTCCAGGTCGCGGATTTCGCCAACCATGATGATGTCCGGGTCCTGACGCATCAACGCGCGCAGGCCATCGGCAAAGTTCAGGTCGATGTTGGACTGCACCTGCGTCTGGTTGAAAGAAGCCTCGATCATTTCGATCGGGTCTTCAATGGTGCAGACGTTGACATCGTCGGTGGCAATGCGCTTGAGCGTGGAGTACAGCGTGGTCGTCTTGCCCGAGCCCGTGGGGCCGGTGACCAGGATGATCCCGTGCGGACGCGAGACAAGGCCTTCCCAGGTCGTTTGTTCGCTGGGCGCAAAGCCCAGGGCCTCCAGCGACTTGACGGTGTTGTCAGGATCAAAAATCCGCATCACCAGCTTTTCGCCAAAGGCGGTGGGCATGGTGGACAAACGCATTTCGATTTCGTCGCCCGCCGGGTTGCGGGTCTTGATGCGGCCGTCCAGCGGCCGGCGCTTTTCAACAACGTCCATGCGGCCCAGCAGCTTGATCCGCGCCGTCATGGCCTGCATCACCGACAGCGGCACTTGGTAGACCGTGTGCAGCACGCCGTCGATTCGGAAGCGGATGGCGCCCATCTCGCGGCGCGGTTCCAGGTGGATGTCGGAGGCGCGCTGGTCAAAAGCGTATTGCCACAGCCAGTCAACGACCTGGATGATGCCCTGGTCATTGGCGTCAAGTTGGCGGTTGGTCTTGCCCAGCTCGACCAACTGCTCGAAGTTGTGAGCCACGCTGTCGCCGGTCTTCTTGTTGGCGTCGCGGACCGATTTGGCCAGGGTGTAGAACTCGGTGCGGTAACGCTGCAGATCCAGCGGGCTGGACACGACCAGGCGCACGTTCTTCTTGGTGTGCGACAGGATCTCGTCCACCCAGGCCACGTCCAGCGGCTCGCTGGTGGCGATGGTGATTTCGTTCAGCCCCACCTGCACCGGCAGGCACTTGCGCCGCTCGGCATAGTTGATGGACATGACCTCAGACACGCGGGCCACGTCCACTTTCAAGGGATCGATGCGCAGGTAGCCCAGGCCCAGGTGCTTGGCCAGCCATTCGGTCAGGGCTTCCAGTTCCAGCACATGGTCGTTGTCGGCGCGCTTCAAGCCCATGGTGCCCAGGCGCACCAGCGGGTGCTGGGCACTGGTGCCCGCCGCAAAACGCTGGGCCACGCGCTCGCCTTCCTTGACGGTGATGATGCCGTCCTCGGTCAACCAGGCCAACAGCCATTTCCAGTCCAGCGGCCCCTTGTGCGTGAGGGAGCGCTTTTTGGCAGGCTTGGCAGGTGCAGACGGGCTTGACGTGGTCATGTCGTCGGTCGGGGGGTGAAAGTGGACAAAAGCTTGAGCCATTTTCCCGCTGGCAGCTCAAATCTGTTTTGTAAAGTTTCGGCCCGTTCCGCCAGTATTTCTCGGCTTGGCAGGTCGAAGCCCTTCCAGGCCAGGACAACGGTATTGCCTTCGCGGGTGGGTTTGAGCATGGCAGTTCGGCCAGGGCCGAAGGCGGCGGCGATGCGGGCCGAGCTGACCGCAAAGCTGGCGTCGCGGCCAAACAGGTTCACGCTCATCACGCCGCCATCGTCCAGCAGGCGCCAGCAATCGCGGTAAAAGGCCTCGTCGTCCAGCACAGGGCTGGCCGCTTCCTGGTCGTACAGGTCAACGCACAGGGCATCGGCGCTGGCGGCGTGGTCGGCGTTGGCCACGTACTTGGCGGCGTCAAGCTGCACCACTTTGAGGCGCTCGTCGTTGTCCGGCAGGTTGAACCAGTTGCGGCACACACCGATCACGGTCGGGTTGATCTCGACCGCCGTGGTGCTGGCCACTCTCAAAACGGCGTGGCAATGTTTGGTGATGGCCGCCGCGCCCAGGCCCAGTTGCACGCAGCGCGTGTCAGGCAAGGCGGACAGCTCGCGCAAAAGCAACCAGGACATCATGCGCTGGATGTACTCCAGCTCAAGTTTGAGCGGTTTGCTGACGCGCATGGCGCCCTGGATCCAGGGCGTATCCAGGTGAAGGCACCTCACACCACGGGATTCCGACAGCGTGGCTTCTGGCAATTTAAGTTTGCGCTTCACAGGTCGATAAGTAGAAACAGTCAAGAGCGTGGCCATCAGTGTCGCACGGGGTGCAAAGCCACCTAGGGAGACCGCGAATACCAAGGCCACCGGGTAAACAAGTTTGACTGCGTCCACTTTTGTCATAAGGGATCACTCATGCAACTGACATCGACACTGGGCCGAAGCATCTCGGCACTGGTGCTGGCCATTGGCGCCAACACCTTGGCCCTGGCGGCCGACCCCATCCTCCACACTGACCAGGGCCAAGCAAGGGGGATCGCCAGCAGTGGCGTCTCACGCTTTCTGGGGCTGCCTTTTGCGGCGCCCCCAGTGGGCGATCTGCGCTGGAAGGCGCCGCAGCTACCAGCGGCCTGGTCCGGCGTGCGCGATGCCACGCAGTTCGCCAACGTCTGCCCGCAAGAGCCCAGTGCTTTTTCAGGGCGCTCCGAAACGGAGGACTGCCTCTACCTGAATGTTTACCGGCCTGACAACAGCACTGGTCAGCCCCTGCCCGTGATGGTGTGGCTCCATGGTGGCGGCTACGTGCTGGGCGCGGGCTCTCACTATGATGGCGCCCCGTTGGCGCGCCAGGCCAATGCGGTGGTCGTGACGGTGAACTACCGCCTGGGCGTGTTCGGCTTCATGGCCCTGCCCGGCTTGCAAGCAGAAAACGCCGCCGCCAACTACGGCATCCAGGACCAGCAAGCCGCCTTGCGCTGGGTCAAGCAGCACGCCAGTCGGCTGGGCGGCGATCCGAGTCGCATCACCCTCTTTGGGCAATCTGCGGGAGGCAACAGCGCGTGCCTGCACCTGCTGTCGCCAGGGTCTGCAGGCCTGTTCAACGGGGCCATCTCGCAAAGCGGCCCTTGCGTGTTGCTGCGCAACGTGCCGCTGGCAGAGATCCATGACCAGTCCGAGGTGCTGTCCCAAAGCCTGGGCTGCCCCAGCGGCCCCCATCAACTGGCCTGCATGCGCCAGCAAAGCACGGTGGCCTTGATGAACGCCACGCCGCCCAACCTGGACATCATCTACAGCAAGCCGCCTTGGGTGCCCGCCATCGACAGGGTGGTGCTGCCGGAGGCGGCGGACAAGCTGCTTCAAAGCGGGCGCATCAACAAGGTGCCCGTGATGTTTGGCGGCACCCACGACGAGGGCCGCCTGTTCGTGGCGCTGACCTTCCACCTGGGGCAGCAACGGGGCGTGACGGCCGCGGACCACAGCCTGGCCATGCGCGGCATGGTGGGGCCCACCTTGGCCCCTTTGTTCACGGACGTGCTGTACTCGCCCGCCCGGTACGGATCGCTCGACAAGGCCCTGGCCGCCGCAGTGACCGACAACTTCTACGCCTGCAGTTCACAAAGCGACGTTCGGACTTTGTCTGGCTTCACCAAAGCCTACGCCTTCGAGTTCAACGACCCGAACGCACCCGGTGCCGCGCCCGACCCTTACTTCGCGTGGAACGCCTACCACTCGGCCGAGCTGGCCTACATCTTCCAAGGCGAAACGCCCTCACCGGTGTTCACCACTGCGCAGCAAACCCTGGCCGACCAGATGGTGAAGTACTGGGCCAATTTCGCGGCCAAGGGTGATCCCAACGGCCCGGGCCTGCCGCGCTGGAGCCGCTTCAACAGGCTCAGCGCACCGGTTCAGGACCTGGCACCCGGCGCCGTCACGACCACGCGCTTTGGGCAGTTCGAGCGCGATCACCAATGCGGTGTGTGGGCCACCGTGCATGCCTTGAGGAAACTGAACGCGCTATAAATCGGGTGATGAGCGTTTCATCACCCCCCGCCCTGCCCACCCTGCAGGGCCTGCCCCCAGTCATCGCGGCCAACACCCGGCTCGTGGTGCTGGGGAGCTTTCCCAGCGTGGCCTCACTGGCCCACCAGCAGTACTACGCCCACCCGCGCAATCAGTTCTGGCCCATTCTCTCCCGCCTTTGGGGGCTGACGGGTGCCAACGACCTGCGCCATCAACCCTATGAACGCCGGTTGGATGCGGCACGGGCCCATGGCCTGGGCATTTGGGATGTCTACGCCCATTGCCAGCGGCAAGGCAGCCTGGACAGCGCCATCGAGCAGGCGCAGCTCAATGAACTGCACCTCTTGCGTGAATGGGCCCCGGGCTTGCAGGGCATCGCGCACAACGGTGGCGAATCTGCCAGGCACATGCGCATCAGCCAGGCTTTGGGGCTCCCGGTCGTCAAGCTGCCATCGACCAGCCCGGCCAATGCATCCTGGTCGTTCGAGCGCAAGCTGGCGGCCTGGCGCGAGGTGTTTGAAGCGTTCGGCCTCCTCAAGGATTCAGCCCCGTGACCTCACCCAGCCCGAACGACCCCAGCGACCTGCACCATCTGGTCCAGCAGTTCCCGCAACCAGGTCGGCTGGAAAGCATCATCCTGCGGCCCGAGCGGCGCGCGCCCACGGTGCACGTTGACAGCGTTCAGGTGCTGATGAACCGAGGTCTGGAGGGCGACCGCGCCTCGGCGCGCAAACCATCGGCCGCTGGCGGTGGTGGCAAACGCCAGGTCACCTTGATCCAGGCCGAGCACCTCCCGGTGATCGCCGCCTTCATGCGCATGGCCCAAGTTGACCCCGCACTGCTCAGGCGCAACCTGGTGGTCTCGGGCCTGAACCTGCTGGCCGCCCGTGCACTGTTCAAGAACGAGCCTATGGTGCTGTGCATCGGCCACGAGGTCGTGCTGGAAATCACCGGCCCGTGCGAGCCTTGCTCGCGGATGGAGGCATTGCTCGGCCCCGGTGGCTACAACGCGATGCGGGGGCATGGCGGCATGAACGCGCGCGTGATCGCTGAAGGGGTGATGCGTGTAGGGGATTTCATCACCTGCCGCGCCCAACATGGCAGGATTTGAGTCCACCAGTTCAACCCCGGGGAGGGGACCATGCCTTACGCAGCACAGATCGTGAAGTACCTGGATGGTGACCTTGAGACCACGGCCAAGCACATTGCCAACAAGCCCGGCAACACCACGGCATCGTGGGGGCCCTACTCGGGCAGCAGCACGCAATCTCCGGGCGGCGCCCTGAGCGGCGTGGGGGCAGATTTCCGCCTGGTCATCGTGGGCCATGGCGACCCGCAATCCACCTCCATCGGCAACAACAACCTGAGCGCCAAGAAGCTGGCTGAAGTGGTCAGCATCTGGCTGGGCGGCACGAAAATCAAACGGATCAGCCTGCACATGTGCTACGGCGGAGGCAACCGCGGCAGCGCCACTGGCGCCGACGTCGAGCAATTCACCGTGAGGCCCCAGAACTCCTTCGCCGCCAAATTCGCCAGCTATTGCGGGCAACTCACCCAGGATGTGACCGCGCGCACCGACTCCGTGGCGGGCACCTTCACCGAAAATGAAAGCGGTTGCACCACCAGCTTCAAACGGACCGTTGGCGACAGACACAAAGCCCAGGGCGACAAGCTGGTGTTCACCACCAACCCTCAAAGCACGCTGAACGAACCCAAGGACGCGACCCGCCAATTCGTGTGGGTCGATGTGGATTGATGGGCCAAGCTCAAGCCTTGGTGATCCGCAGGCCCGCATCCACCAACAGCACCTCGCCCGTGGTCTTGGCCGCGCCTGCGCCCAGCCACCACGCGGCGTCGGCCACGTCCTCGGGGCTGAGCACGCTTTCCAGGGCCGCACGCGCCTTGTAGCCCTGCACCGACGCGGCATAGCGCGCCTCGCCCAAACCGTTTTGCAACCAAGGGGTTTCAACCAGCCCCGGGGCGACGGCATTGACCCGGATCTCCGGGCCCAAGGCACGTGCCAGGCCCACCGTCATCGCGTTCAACGCGCCCTTGGATGCCATGTAGGCGATGGACGAACCCACGCCCATCATGGAAGCCACCGACGAGATGTTGACGATGCCCGCGCCCGGGTTCTGCTTCAACAAAGGCGCCAGGGCCCGGATCATTTGATAGGCGCCAACCACGTTGACGCTGTAGATGCGGTGAAAGTCTTCCGCCTCCAGCCCATCCAGGTCTTTCAGGCCCACGAACTTGGTGGTGCCCGCGTTGTTAACCAGCACATCGGCCCGGCCAAAGCGGGCCTGGACCTCGGCGGCCAGGCGCACGCAGTCTTCATTGACCGCCACATCGGCCTTGACGACCAGCACCTCGGCGCCCAGCGCGCGGCATTCTGCCGCCACCGCTTCAGCCGGTGCCGGATCGCGCGAGAAATTGACGACCACGTCCCAGCCACGGCTGGCATACAAGCGCGCGGTGGACGCGCCAATGCCCGACGACGAACCGGTCACGACACAGACTTTTTTGCTCAAGGGGATCCCTCCTGAAGGCCGCCACGCGCGGCCAGCAGAAGATCTTATGCCAGGCGGTCAGCGGCCGGAAGTGGCCCGCCCAATGACCCGGAAAGCCAGGGCCAGGCGCACCTGCAGGGCATGGACCAGCCCCTGCAAGGAACCGCGCCGCGCCTGCTGCGACAGCGCCCGGGCCTTTTCGCCCCAGGTGTGCGAATTGGAGACCTCGATGCCCGTCATGGCCCCGGTCCATTCGCAACTCTGGACGGTGTGCCAATCGCGGCCCAGGCGCACCACGCCGTTCTGGTCCATCAGCACCACCATCGATCCCTCGATCAGGGGCCCCGTCAAGCGGGCAAAAGCCTGGGTGCGGATCAAGTCGCGGGCCTGCTCGTCCGACAAGCCTTTCAGCAAATCGCCCAGCAGGCGCGCCAACTCGGACGTGTCGCTGAAAGCGGGATTTTGGGGGGCCAGGTGGGCAATGCTGCCGTTGTGCATCAACATCAGGCCGGGCCTGACGGTGTAGGGGTGGGCCATCTCATGGTTCACCTCGCCATAGGTGGCCTTGCGCAGGTGAATGCAGGCCTCGACATGGGCCGGCAGGCGGCGGTTGTACTCAAGCAACTCTTCAAACGCCAGGCCGCGCGCCCAGACGACTTCGCCGTTCTGGACGAAGAAACCACCCCAGCCGTGGAAATTGCGTTCCCAGGCGTTCTTCAGGAAATCAGCGCAAATCGTGCGCCCGGCGGGCTTCTTGATGATGAGGCACATTGGTGTTCGAAAGGCAGGTCGGCCATGCTTCTACAACTATGGATCGAAATGGGTTGACCGACACCGTAAAGTACGCGACTTTTGGCGGCTTTACCAGAAAATTCAGGCAGAACCTCATGCCGCGAGCGCATCGCCAGCAGGGTTTGGCCAACTCTGGTACCTTCGCGTCCAACACGATTCAGGAGACCCGAGCGTGACCAGTTTTGATGAACGCTTGCGCACGCTCTCGCCCGAGCGATTGAAAGGCATCCGCCGAGGCATCGAGAAAGAAAGCCTGCGCGTGCACCCCGATGGCCACCTGGCCTTGACGCCCCACCCAGCCGCCCTGGGCTCGGCCCTGGCCAACCCCAGCATCACCACCGATTTCAGCGAATCGCAGATCGAACTGGTCACCGGCGCCCACCGCAGTGTGCAGGCGGCCATCGCGGAGCTGACGCAGATCCACCAGTTCGTCTACCGCTCACTGGCACAAGCTGGCGACGAGCAGTTGTGGGTCAGCAGCATGCCCAGCATCCTGCCCACCGACCAGGACATCCCCATTGGCCGCTATGGCACGTCGAACGTGGGCCAGGCCAAAAGCGTCTACCGCATCGGGCTGGCCAACCGTTATGGCCCGCGCATGCAGACCATCTCGGGCATCCACTACAACTGGTCGCTGCCCGGCATGTCCAACGAGGACTACTTCTCGCTGATCCGCAACTTTCGGCGCCAGTCCTTTTTGTTGTTGCTGCTGTTTGGTGCTTCACCCGCCGTCTGCCCCAGCTTTGTGGCGGGCCAGGCGCATGGCCTGGACACCTTGAGCGACCGCACGCTGTACCTGCCCTACGCCACCTCGCTGCGCATGGGTCGGCTGGGTTACCAGAGCGATGCGCAATCCTCGCTCTCGGTCAGCTACAACGGGCTGGAGGGCTACGGCACCTCGTTGCAGGACGCACTCACGCGCAGCTACCCGCCTTATCAAACCATCGGCATCCAGGGCCCGGAGGGCGACTACCGCCAGCTGTCCACCACCTTGCTGCAGATCGAGAACGAGTTCTACGGCACCATCCGGCCCAAGCGCGTGATCTTTCCGGGCGAGCGGCCGCTGCATGCGCTGCGCGAGCGCGGCGTCGAGTACGTGGAGGTGCGCTGCATGGACCTCAACCCCTTCCTGCCCGTCGGCATCGACGACAGCACGGCCCGGTTCCTGGACACCTTCCTGCTGCATTGCCTGCTGCTGGACAGTCCACCGGACACGCCTGCCGAAATCGCCGAACTGGCGCGCAACCAGCACCGCACCGCATCGCGCGGCCGCGAACCTGGCTTGATGCTGGAGCGCCAAGGGCAAGAGGTGGTGCTGACCGATTGGGCACGCGAGATCATCCATCAGTGTGAGCCCATCGCCCAGGCGCTGGACGCGGCTCAAGGCGGCACCAGCCACCTGCAAGCCTGGCAGTCGGCCCTGCACGCGCTGAACCACCCCGAGACGCTGCCCTCGGCCCGCGTGCTGGCCGCCTTGACGCAGCAGCATGACAAGGTCTACGTCGACTTTGTGCGCGAGCGCTCGGCGCAAACCCAAAAGACCTTGTTGGACGCCCCTTGGGATGCCGAGCAGCAAGCCCATTTCGAGCACATGGCGCGGGAGTCGATCCAGGAGCAAGCCCGCATCGAAGCGGCAGACACCATGCCCTTCGAGATCTACCGGCGCGAGTACCTGGCCACCAAACGCCTGGGCACCGCGCGGAAAGACTGACGCGTCTTCAGGTGGACGATGAGCCGCCACGCGCCGCAGCCGCGCGCAGCTTGTCTTTCTTGCTGGGCCGCTTGCCTTTGATGCCACCGTTGACATCGGCCACGGGCGCGGCCACTTCAACCGGCTCAAAGCCAGGGATTTGCTCGCGGGGCACACGCAGGCCCTGGCGCTTTTCAATCAACCTGAAATGCGCCTCGGCATCGGGCGTGATGAAACTGATGGCCACGCCACTTTGACCAGCCCGGCCGGTGCGGCCAATCCGGTGCGTGTAATCCACCGCCGAGCGCGGCAGATCGTAGTTCACCACCGCGGGCAAACGCGCCACGTCAATGCCACGCGCCGCCACATCGGTGGCCACGACCACCTGCAGCCGCGAAGCCTTGAAGTCGGACAAGACCTGGGTGCGCGCGCCCTGGCTGAGCTCGCCATGGAAGGCCTGTGCGTGGATGCCCGCCAAGCTCAGCTTGTGAGTCACCAGCTCGGTGGCGTACTTGGTGGCCACGAACACCAGCACCCGCGTCCAGCCCTGCTCTTTGATCAGGTGGCGCAGCAAGGGGGTGCGTTTGGCCGTGTCAACCTCGATGGCACGCTGCAGGATGTCGGGTTGTGTTTCAGGCTCGGCCTCGACTTCGATGCGGACCGGGTCGCGCAACAAATGATCGGCCAAGCCCTGAACCGCAGGCGGGAATGTCGCTGAGAAAAACAGGTTCTGACGCCGCGCAGGCAGCTCTTCCAGCACGCGCGCCAACTCGTCGGCAAAGCCCAGGTCCAGCAGGCGGTCGGCCTCGTCCAGCACCAGGGTCTGGACATCACCCAGCCTGAGCGCGTTGTGTTCGACCAGGTCCAGCAAGCGCCCGGGCGTGGCCACCACGATGTCGGCCCCGCCGCGCAAACCCATCATTTGCGGATTGATGGAAACGCCGCCGAACAGCACCGCGATCTTCAAAGGCTCGGGCAGGTACTGCGCCAGGTGGCGGAAGGTGTCGCCCACCTGGGCGGCCAACTCGCGGGTCGGCACCAGGATCAAGGCGTGAACGCGGCGGGGGCGGTCACGGCGTGTGTCCGCCAGGCGCTGCAGGATGGGCAGGGCAAACGCCGCCGTTTTGCCCGAGCCGGTTTGCGCGCAACCCAGCACATCCATCCCACGCAGCGCAGCGGGAATGGCTTGGGCCTGGATGGCCGTGGGCTCAAGGTAGGCCCGTTCGCTGGTGGCGCGAAGCAGGGCTGGGGACAAACCCAATGACTCGAATGACATGAATGGCGACGCCGATTGCAGGAATACGCCGAGGTTACCCGAGCAAGACGGGCTTGACCGCGTTTGACACCTCTTATGCCCGCCCCCCATTGTCTCGGGGTGGGACAACCCTCGGATTCAAGGGTTACCACCCGAGGCACGTTCATCGTTCCGCGAGACATTCATCACACGGATTACCCAATCAATAACGACCTAAGGAACCAGGCCATGACATCGATTTTCTCCATGCGTGCCGTTTGCACCGCCGTTGCAGTTGCTGGCGCCGCCATGATCGCCGCCCCCGCTGCCCAGGCCGCCACCACTGGCTCCAAGACCAAGTACCCCCTGGTGCTGGTGCACGGCTTCATCGGTTTTGACAACATCCTGGGCATCCAGTACTTCTACAACATCCCCAACAGCCTGCGCAAAGACGGCGCCACTGTCTACGTGGCCTCGGTGAACCCTTCGCAAACCACCGAATTCCGTGGCGAAGAGCTGGTGAGGCAGCTCCAGCAATGGGCCGCCGCTGACGGCGTCAAGAAGTTCAACCTGATTGGCCACAGCCACGGCGGCCCCACTGTTCGCTACGCAGCGGGCACGGTGCCTTCCATGGTCGCCAGCGTGACCACAGTCGCCGGCACCCACTTCGGCAGCAAGGTCGCTGACGACATCCTGGCCGGCACCACGCCTGACGGCACCTTCGACAAGGTCGCCACCGGTGGCTTGCAACTGATCGGCTGGCTGACCGGCAACGGCACCTACAAGCAAGCCGACCTGCTGACCGCCCTCGGCGCCCTGAGCGCCCCTGGTGCTGCAGCCTTCAACAGCAAGTTCCCCGCAGGTGCCCCCACCAGCGATTGCGGCCAAGGCCCTGAAGTGGCCAGCGTCAATGGCAACAGCATCCGTTGGTACTCGATCTCCGGCACCGCCGTCAAGACGAACGGCTGGGACATCTCCGACGCCATCCTGTCCTACACGGGTAACTACTTCAAGGGTGAGCCCAATGACGGTCTGGTCGGCCGCTGCTCCAGCCACTGGGGCAAGGTCATCAAGGACGACTACCACTGGAACCACCTGGACGAAATCAACCAAGTCCTGGGCACCATCGGCAAGGGTGATCCTGATCCTGTCGCCTTCTACAAGCAGCAAGCCAGCCGCCTGAAGGCCCTGGCCCTGTAAATTCCCCCGGATTCGCGCAGGGGGCCAATTTCAATCGAAGTTGGCCCTTTTTCAATTCAGCGGGGAATGCCTCATGCAAACACGCAAAGCTTGGGTCGCGGGCATGGCCGCGGCCGCAGTGGCCGGTGCGGCCTGGCTGCTTTGGCAGCCAGGCGCCGCGACGCCAGAAAACGGCTCACCGCCATCGCACGCCGAAGGTGAAAGCACCTGGCGAATCGCCGATGCGGGTCGCGCCTTTGGCCTGGGAACGGCCAAACCCGCACCGACAGCGCGCTCGCCCGAAGAGGTGCGCCGACGCTTGTTCAAGGAAGGCTCGTTCGCGGGCACCGAGGCTGCGGGCAGCTGGTGTGTGGCCGATCAAAAGCTCAAACCTTGTGGCGAGCTGCGCAGCCGTTTCGAGTACTACGTGCTGGGCCTGGGCGAGGTCACCATCGAAGAAATTCGCGGCCTGATCCAGGACGAAGCCCAGCGTGCGAATGGTGCCCAGCTGGCCGGCGAGATCATGGCCGTCTGGGACAAGTACTGGCAGGTTCGCACTCACGACTGGCGCAACAAGTTCGTCCAGTCCGACCGCGCCACCTGGATGCCCGTGTTCGAAGAGCAGCGCTCCGTGCGGCGTCAGGTGCTGGGTGCACCCTGGGCAGAGGCCTTCTTCAAGGAAGACGAGAAGCACTTCTCGGACTACTACGCCCAGTTGGAATCAGGGCAAGCACCACCGCCCGATCCGGGTGAGCCCGTGCCCCAGATGGCGCCTGGCAAGGATCCTGCGGCCGTGCGCGCTGAACGCGTGGCCCGCTATGGCGAGGCCGCGGCCGATCGGCTGGCCAGGGCCGACGAGGAATGGGCGCAATGGGAGTTGCGCCTGAGTGGCGCCCAGCGCGAATGGGAGCGTTTGCAAAAAGCGGCCAACCTGTCGGACGCACAACGCAAGGCCGAGATCGTCAGCTATGTGAAGTCCAACTTCGCACCCGACGAGCAAATGCGCGTGCAGGCCCTGCTGCGCATCTGAGCCTCATGCCCCTCGCCATCAAGGCCGACGCGGACGACCCCGCGTCTGCCAAAGCGGCTTCTTGCCCTTGAGGTGGCGTTCAATGCCATCGTTGAGGCGGCCGCGCAAATCCACCACACGGTCCAGGTGGCCGTAGACGTTGGGAAAGCGCAGGTCCAGCCACAGCCACAGGGTGCAAGAGCGCAGGGCTTGCTCCATGCGCTCCAGGCGGCTGTGCTCGTCCACGTCCTCCAGGAACCAGGGGCTGCCCGCCTCGCCGGTGAGCGCGTGGTAATGCGTCCAGTTCAGGAACTCCTGCACCTGGGATTCAGTGCGGGTGTCCACCGGCGCCTGGGCATAGATGAAGCGCTCGCGCAATGACAGCTTGCCGGCGCTGCCATCCAGCTGGGCGGCCAGGTCCAGCATCTGTTCCAGCTCGGCCACGGCGAAGTGGGCGTCATCCAGCTCCAGTTGCTCCATGAAAATGCCCAGCACGTCGCGCAGGCGGTCTTTCTTCAGGCGCGTGGCGATGGTCTCCACGTGCCACCAGTTGGGGGCCACGGGGGCCTTGAAATCAATCGGTGCCTTGGGTTGCTTGGGCAGCAGCTCGCGCAGCATGCGCAAGGCCGTGGGTTCGGCCTCCTTGAGCACGCCGACAAAACCTTCGTCGTGCATGCCAAAGCGCCCCGCCCGCCCGGCGATCTGGTGCACCTCGGACACGGTGAGTGGCCGGTCGGTCTGGCCGTCGTACTTGACCATGGTGCTGAACAGCACACGCCGGATCGGCAGGTTCAGGCCCATGCCGATGGCATCGGTGGCCACCAGCACATGCGATTCACCCTGCGCGAAGCGCTCGGCTTCGCGGCGGCGCACTTCGGGCGGCAAGGCGCCGTAGATCACCGACACGGTCTTGCCATTGGCGGCGATCTGGTCGCGCAGCATCAACACTTCGCGGCGGCTGAAAGCCACCACGGCGTCGCCCTTTTTCAGCGCGTTGATGGACAGGGGCGCAGGCAGCAGTTGCACATGCTGTTTGCGCTCGAAGTGCTTGACCTCGCAGTCCTCGCCGCACAGGCGCAGCAGGTTCTGGATGGCGGGCACGGCGTAGGCCGAACAGATGATGATGACTTCATCGGCGGGCACGGCCACGATGGCCTGGGTCCAGGCCCAGCCACGGAAGGCGTCGAAGATCATCTGAGCTTCGTCGATGACGGCGACTTCAATGGGCTCGTTGGTGCCCACCATTTCGATGGTGCTGGACACCACGGCGGCGCCTTCGGCCGGCACGCTTTCTTCACCGGTCAGCAGCGAGCAGGCCACGCCACGCCCTTGCAGTCGATCGCGGCCTTCCAGGGCCAGCAAACGCAAAGGCGCCAGGTAAGCACCCTTGCTGGCTTTGGCCAGGCGCTCGAAGGCCGCGTGGGTCTTGCCGCTGTTGGGTGGCCCCACGTACAGGGTCACCTTGCGCTGCAGCTGACGGGCTTTCTGGAAGGTGTCGGGGTAGCCATCGAAGGCCAGTTGGTCGTTCAGGTCGTCCAGGGTGTCGAGTTCGGCCTCGTGGTGCTCCCAGCGCTCCAGGGCGCGGGTGCAGGCGGCCTTCAGGTGGTCGAATGACTGAGGCGTGCCGCACTCGGCTTGCAGGCGTGGCAGCAGCGAGGCCATCTGGCGCGGGTTGCTCACCTTGGCACGGGCTAGCAGGGCTTGCAGGTGGGCCAGCAGTTCGTCGGCATGCGCGTAGGCCGGGGGCGTGCCCAGGCGCTTGATCAGGGCTGGCTTGTCGCCGGTTCGGTAAAAGTCCCAGACCGGCTCGGCATCGATGGGCACCTTGAAGGACACCACCACCTTCCAACCTTGATCAGGCACCGGCAAGGTCTGGCTGATCAGTCGGTCCCAATCCTGGCCGCGCCGAAACAACCCGAGCGACTCCAGCGCCGTGCCCCGGTCCTGCATGAGGGTGCGCACTTCGCGGCCGCCACCGATGGCGTCCAGGTGCCGCAGGGCGAGGTCCATCAACTCGGGCGCGATCCAGCGGCTGGGCCGCGCACCGGCCACGGCTTTTTGCAGCAGGATCAGGCCCCGGCCATCCAGGTAGCCCTCGAAATCAGGCGTGTTCTCAGGGATGAAATCGGCCGGCTTGACCACCTGGGGCAAGTTGTAGGCGGCCTGCCGGATGCGGCCAATTTGTTCGGCGTTCAGGTGCGGGGGCACACGGCTCGCGTGGCGGGGAATGGGCAGGCTGCGGGGATCGGGCGAGGTGACGGACATGGAGGCGGTGCGTGTCCCCGGTCAAGGGGAAAAGAGGGTGGCAAGGTCGCCAGGAGAAGCGGGTATTGTCCGCTCAGGCGCGAAACAGCGGTTTCAGGCGCGGCAAGGCCTGGAGGGCGTTGGCCGTGGTGAGGTCGCGGGTCTGGTCCAGCGACCAGCCGCGCAGGGCGGCCAGGGTCTGCGCGATGCGGGGTAATTCGGCCGGTTCGTTGCGGCTGGTGACGCCTTTGGCCCGGTCTTGTTCGAGCACGTACAGCCAGTGGGGCGGGATGTCGGGCGCGTCGGTTTCCAGCACGATGGCATCAGCGGGCAGGTCGGCGGCCAGGCGCCGGATTTGCAGAGCGCGGTCAAAGGTCATGGCACCGCCGAAGCCCAGCTTGAAGCCCAGGTCGATGAAGGCCTGCGCTTGTTGAGCGCTGCCGTTGAAGGCGTGCGCGATGCCGCCTTGTATCGCCTTGCCTTGTTGCTTCAGGCGCCGCAGGTGCTTGAGCAGGCCGTCGGCGCTGCGGCGCACGTGCACGATCACGGGCAGTTCAAACTCGACGGCCAGCGCCAGTTGCGCGGCATAGACGCGGTCCTGCAAGGCGTTGCTGGCCGGGTCTTTCAGGCTTTCGACGAAGTGGTCCAGGCCGATCTCGCCGATGGCCACCAGGCGCGGGTCGGCGTGGTGCTGTTGCAGGGCGGCGCGCAATTGGTCGATGGCATCATCACCGGCTTGTCTGGCGAACAAGGGGTGGATGCCGAGGGCGTAGGTGCCCTGGCATTGCAAGGCGGCCTGGCGGGCAGTTTCGAAGGTGGAGGGCATGACGGCCGGGACCACGATCATCCCCACGCCCGCTTGAGATGCACGCTCGATCACGGCTTGTCGGTCGCGGTCGAACTCGGGGGCATCAAGGTGGCAATGGGTGTCGATCCACATGGCTTGGCTAGTGCGTCTTCGCAGGCTCCATCTTCAAGGCACCCTCCTTGAACGCCCGCGAGGCCGTCTGGTAATAGGCAATCGCCTCGTTCATCAGGCGCTCATTGACCTCGGTCGGCGTGGTCGCCAAGGTGATGGGATCCACCTTGTACGCCAGCACTTTGCGCTTGGGCATCAACACCGTCAACACGTCGTCGCGCAGATAGCCCAGCTCCTGGTAGTTGCTGATGAAAGCCCGGTTCGGGTTCTCGTCGGTCTCGAAAAACGGCCGCCCGAAGAAGTGGTCATCACCGCTGTAGCCCATCATCTCCACGATCGTGGGAGCCAGGTCGAGCTGGCTCACGGTTGACTTGTAAACACTCGGCTCGACCATGTCGGGCGCATAAAAAATCAGCGGGATGTGGTACCCCGCGACGGGCAGTTTGCTCTTGCCCGCCACCGAAGCACAGTGGTCGGCGATGATGATGAACAGCGTGTCCTTGAACCAGGGCTGGCTGCGTGCATCGTCGATGAACTTGCCGATGGCGTAGTCGGTGTACTTGACCGCGCCATCTCGGCCACCGGGCGACTTGATGTCGATGCGGCCATCCGGGTAGGTGTAGGGCCGGTGGTTGGACGTGGTCATGATGTGGGCGAAGAAGGGCTTGCCACTGGCCGATTCGGCCGTCAAGGTCTTGGCCGCATGGCCGAAGAGCACTTCGTCGGCCACGCCCCAGACGTTCTCGAACACCACGGAGGCCTTGGGGATGTCGGTGCGGTCGACCACCTTGTAGCCGTTGGCATCGAAATAGGCGTTCATGTTGTCAAAGTAGCCATAGCCGCCGTAGAAGAAGAACGAGTTCACGCCTTGCGGCTTGAGGATCTCGCCCAGGGTGGCCAGGTGTTCGTTGTTGGGTCGGCGCACGATGGCTTGGCCCGGCACGGGTGGCGTGCCCAGTGACAAAGACTCCAGGCCCCGCACGGTGCGGGTGCCGGTGGCGTACACGTGCTCGAACATCATGCCCTCGCGCGCCAAGGCATCCAACCGGGGCATGAGGTGCTTGGTCGATCCGTAGGTGTCCATGAACTCGGCCGACAGGCTTTCGACCGAGATCAGCACCACGTTCTTGGGCCGACGCTTGAAGGGCAAGGGATCGTCGGCCGGGTCTTCTCCCGCTGGCGGGTGAATGGCCTCGCTCAAAGGTTGGCGCTCCACGTCCATGGCCTTCAGGATGGCATCGGCCTGGTCTTGCGGCATGGTGCGGTAGAACTTGTCGTAGTCCAGCTCATTGCGGCGCATGGCCGCGGCCAGCGTGAACAGGCCGTTGCCCGACAACTCGTCGGCATACGCATTGCCCAAACCTTGCATCTGGTCAACATTGGTCAGCAGCAAGCTGGCGGCAGGCAACGCAACGGCGGCCACCCACAGCACCGCGCGCTGCCGCCACGACAGCGTCTGCTCGTTGACAAGCCTCAAGGGCCGACGCAGGAACAGCGTCAACAGTGCCGACAGCGCCGCCAGGCCCAGCACGATCGCGGGGATGGGGTAGGACTGGCGGATGTTGCCAATCACCTCCTGGGTGTAGATCAGGTAATCCACCGCGATGAAGTTGAAGCGCGTGGAAAACTCGATCCAGAACGTCACCTCGGAGGCCGCCCCGAACAGCATCAGCAGCAGGGCAAACCACAACCACACGGTGCGCAACACCCGGTGCCAGGCCTGATGGCGCCAGCGGTTTGGCAGCATCGCTTCATAGGCGAAGACGGGCGCCGCGGCGATGGCGGCCACGGCCAGGTCGAACATCAGGCCCTTGGCAAAGATGCCGGGCCACAGCGTCAAGGGTACAGAGGCCGTGCCCACCAACAAAGCCAGGCCCAAGCGCAGCGCCGTGAACACCCCCACCCAGACCAGCATGACGAGCAAAGGCAATCTGGCAGGCGCCAGCATGGAAGGCCTGGAGTGAAGCATGTGCGAAATTCTTTGAGAGGAGTGTCGTGTGATTTCAGGCCGCCAGACGGCCCTGCACCAGGCGCAAATAGCGGTCGCAGCGGTGCGCCAGGCTGTCGTCGTGGGTGACCATGACGAAGGCCGTGCCTTGTTCTTTGGCCACTTGCAGCATGAGATCGAAAACGCCATCGGCGGTGCCGCGATCCAAGTTGCCGGTCGGCTCATCAGCCAGCACGCAAGCGGGCTGGCTGACCAGCGCCCGGGCCACGGCCACGCGTTGGCGCTCACCACCCGACAACTCCGAAGGACGGTGCTCGGCGCGCGACGACAAGCCCACACGCGCCAACATGGCCATGGCCTGCTTGCGCGCCTCGGGCACCGACAGGCGCCGAATCAACAGCGGCATGGCCACGTTGTCCACGGCCGAGAACTCGGGCAGCAAGTGGTGGAACTGGTAGATGAAACCCAGGTGCTGGTTGCGCCAGCCGCCCTGCTCTGCCGCGTTGAGCTGCGAGAAATCGCGGCCCATCAGTTGCACACGCCCTGAGGTGGGTGCTTCCAACCCGCCCAGCAAATGCAGCAGCGTGCTCTTGCCCGACCCCGAAGCGCCCACGATGGACAGGATCTCGCCGCGCGAGATGGTCAGGTCCACGCCTTGCAGCACGGTCACGTCCAGCGGGCCTTCGGTGAAGCGTTTGGTCAGGCCCTGCGCGTGCAGGATCAAGTCTGGCGACAACATGGGCTCATTCATAACGCAAAGCCTCGGCGGGCTGGACTCGGCTGGCGCGCCAGCTGGGGTAGATCGTGGCCAGGAAAGACAGCACCAGCGAAATCACGGCCACAGGCACGATGTCGGCCGACTGCGGATCGCTGGGCATGCGGCTGATCAGGTAGATGCTGCTGGGCAGAAAATGCACACCCAGCAGGTGCTCGATGAACTGCACGATGGCGCCCACATTGAAAGCCACCAACAGGCCCAGGCCCAGGCCGCCCAAAGTGCCCAGGATGCCCGACAGCGCGCCTTGCACCATGAAGATGCCCATGATGGAACCCGGTGTGGCGCCCAGGGTGCGCAGGATGGCGATGTCGGCCTGCTTGTCGGTCACCGTCATCACCAGGGTCGAGACCAGGTTGAAGGCGGCCACGGCCACGATCAGGGTCAGGATGATGAACATCATGCGTTTTTCAACCTGCACGGCCTCAAACCAGTTGCGGTTGGTGCGCGTCCAGTCATTGACCACGACATCGCTGCCCAGCGACACGGCCAACTCGCCAGCCACCAAGCGCGCGTCCTGCGCATCCTTCAGCTTGAGCTGCACCGCCGTGAGGCCGCCCGTGCGAAAGAGCTTGGCGGCATCGTCGGCGTGCATCAGCACCAGGCCGTTGTCGTACTCATAGTGGCCTGCACTGAAGGTGCCCACCACGGTGACCTGCTTGATGCGCGGCACCACGCCCGCAGGGGTGACCTGGCCACTGGGCGCCACCAGGGTGATGGGGTCGCCCACGCGCACATCCATGCTGTTGGCCAGTTCAGCGCCAATCACCACGCCCCAAGCGCCAGGCGTCAGCAATTGCATGGTGGACTTCATCTGCGCCGCCAAGGGCGTCACCGAGATTTCTTCCTCGGGCACGATGCCGCGCACCATGGCGCCGCGCATGTTCTCGCCCCGCGCGATCAAGGCCTGGGCGGGCACGAAAGGCGCCGCCCCGATCACCTTTGGATTCTGGCGGGCCCGGGCGGCCAGCGCCCGCCAGTCGTCCAGCGATCCGCCATGCGCGTCGTAGATCTCGACGTGGGCGATCACGGACAGCATGCGATCGCGCACTTCCTTCTGGAAGCCGTTCATCACCGACAAAACGATGATGAGCGCCGCCACCCCCAGGGCAATGCCCAGGACGGACACACCCGAGATGAAAGAGATAAAGCCATTGCGGCGGGCACCTCGGCCGGCGCGGGTGTAGCGCCAACCAACTCGCCATTCATAGGGAAGGTTCATGGTGCGCGAAGTGTACTCACTTGATAATCCCCGGATGCCCGCCTCGATTCCCTCCCAGCATTTGATCCTGCCTTTTGCGGCCAGCCTGTCCGACCCCTGCCAGCAGGCCCTGCCCCGGCTGGATGACGCGCAACAGATGCCGTACCTGCACCAATTGCTGGGTCGGTTGAGCCAATCCAGGCGCCTGGATGGCGACGAATACGCCCTGTCCATGCCCCACGAGCGCGTTCTGGCGCCATCTTTGGGTTGGAGCGACCTGGCCGACGGTACCCTGCCCTGGGCCGCCTGGCAGGCACAGAGTCATGGCGTCGCGACCGAAGAAGGCCAGGCCTGGGGCCTCCTGAGCCCCTGCCACTGGCTGATGGGCCGCGAAACCCTGACCCTGCTCGACCCCGACGAGTTGCGCCTGACCGAGGTGGAGGCCCGTGCCTTCCTGGAGGTTCTGCGCCCCTGGTTCGAAGAAGAAGGCTGGACCCTGGTCTACGCCACCCCGACCCGCTGGTACGCCGCCCACCCCTCGCTGGCCAGCCTGCCCACTGCCTCGTTGGACCGGGTCATTGGTCGAAATCCCGATGTGTGGATGCCCGACCACCCCCAGGCCCGCCTGATCAAGCGTCTGCAGAACGAAGTGCAGATGTTGATGTACGAGCACCCGCTCAATGAGCCCCGCGAGGCGTCTGGGCAATTGACCGTCAACTCTTTTTGGCTGAGCGGCACCGGGCAACTGCCCAGCCAGCCCACGCTCGCCCTGCCCCAAGGCACGCAACTGGTGACCGATTTGCGCGCGCCCTTGCTGGCCAGCAACCTGGCCGACTGGATCGCCACATGGCAAACGCTGGATGGCACCGTGTTGAAAGCCGCCTGTGGCGCGCTGGACGCTGGTCACCACGTCCAGCTGACACTGTGCGGCGAGCGCAGCGCCATCACCCTCAGCGCGCCCCCTGCCCCCTCTTTCTCCCAGCGCCTGCTCAGCAGCGCCCAGCGCTGGCTGGGCCGCCCCGCCGCCCAGCCTTCCGCCTTGCTCGCCACCCTTTGAACTGGCCCCACCCCGCCCCATGAAAATCACCGCCAGAGACGTCCCCGCCCGCACCACCTGGGCGCTTGAACAAGCGGGCGTGCACCCGCTGCTGGCGCGCCTGTTCGCATCGCGCGGCGTGCGCCACGTCGACGAACTGGACGATGCCCCCGCCAAATTGCTGCCACCCAGCGAGCTGAAAGGCGCGCTGGAAGCCGCCCGCCTGCTGGCCGACGCCATCGAGCAGAACCAGCACATCTGCATCGTGGCCGACTACGACTGCGACGGCGCCACCGCCTGCGCCGTGGGCCTGCGCGGCCTGAAGATGCTGGGCGCCCAGCCTGACCAGGTCAGCTTCGTGGTGCCCGACCGGGCCCTGCACGGCTATGGCCTCACCCCGCCCATCGTGGAGATGGTGCACGCCAAGCAAGCCAAGGTGCTGATGACCGTGGACAACGGCATGGCCAGCCATGAAGCGGTGGACCGCGCCCATGCCCTGGGCATCCAGGTGGTCATCACCGACCACCACTTGCCCGTGGTCAATGCCGATGGCCAGGTCAGCCTGCCCTTGGCTGACGTGATCGTGAACCCTAACCAGCCCGACTGCCCCTTTGCCAGCAAGGCACTGGTGGGCGTGGGCGTGATGTTCTACGTGCTGCTGGCCCTGCGCGCCGAACGCCGCCAGCGCGGCGCGTTTGACGCGGCCAACCAGCCCCGCATCGACAGCCTGCTGGACCTGGTGGCCCTGGGCACCGTGGCCGACGTGGGGCGCCTGGACGCCAACAACCGGCGCCTGGTCAGCCTCGGGCTCAAACGCATCCGCTCGGGCCGCATGCAGCCGGGCATCGCCGCCTTGTTCACCGCAGCCGGACGAGACGCGGCCAAAGCCTCCAGCCAGGACTTCGGTTTCGCACTGGGCCCCCGCGTGAACGCCGCCGGCCGCCTGGCCGAGATGGGCCTGGGCATTGAATGCCTGCTGACCGACGACGTGGGCCGCGCGCAGGAGCTGGCGCAGCAACTGGACGCCATCAACCGCGAACGCCGCGAGCTGGAAACCGGCATGCGCGAGCAGGCCGAAGCGCTGCTTGAATCACTGATGCCCGAGGACGAGCCGCCCCCGGCCATCGCCATCTTCGATCCCGAGTTCCATGAAGGCGTGGTGGGCATCGTGGCTTCGCGCCTGAAAGACCGCCAGCACCGCCCCACCTTTGTGTTCGCCTTGGGCCAGGACGGCCTGCTCAAAGGCTCCGGGCGATCGATCCCCGGCTTTCATTTGCGCGATGCGCTGGACCTGGTGAGCAAGCGCCACCCGGGTTTGCTGAAAAAGTTCGGTGGCCACGCCATGGCGGCCGGCTGCACCATCCTGGAAGAGGATTTCGACACCTTCGAGCAGGCCATCATGCTGGTCGCCCACGAAGGCCTGGACCCCAGCCTGCTGGCCCGCCAGATCAGCAGCGACGGCCCTTTGGACACGCAGTGGTTCACGCCAGAGACGGCATCAGCGCTGGAGCAAACCGTGTGGGGGCCGGGCTTTGATGCGCCCGTGTTCAGCGACGCGGTCGAGGTGATCAGCCAACGCCTGGTCGGCACGCGCCACATGAAGCTGAGCTTGCGGGTGCAGGGCCAGGTGCGCGATGGCATCTGGTTCGGGCGCACGGAACCGCTGCCCGACAAGGCACATTTGGCGTTTCGCATCGGCCTGGACGAATACCAGGGGCGCCAGCGCGTTCAGATCATGGTGGAAGGTTTGGCGGACGCCTGACGGCGAGCGATCGAAAGCTCAGGCGCGGTAGGCGTTCACAGCCATCTGGCCGGATTTGGGCGCCAGCGCCGAATAGGTCGCCGAGGCTTCTTGAGGCAAAAGCATGCTCAAGGTGCGCTCAATGGAATGCGCCGCGCGCCTGACGGTGGATTGCTGCCCCATGACGCGTGCTTGCGCCAGCAGCAGTTGATGACGCAATGTCGGCGTCAAAGAATCAGGCCCCGCATGGCGAAAAGCCGCCATGGCCTCGGCCAATGAACGGTGCAAGTCCTGGCTGCAGGACTCGATCGCCTGGGCGTCTTGCGACACCAATGCTTCGTCCAACACCCCCAATTGCGCCTCGATGGCGGCAATGTGGGGCGTCAGATCCAGCACGGGCGATTGCAAAACAGCGGCCATGATCGAACGAGCCTCGATCAGTGCTGACGTTCGAGCAGTTCGCGCGAATTGGCGATCAACTTGTCCGCGATCGCTTCGGGGTCCACTTTGTAGGACCCGTCGTCGATCGATTGCTTCACTTGCGAGACTTTGTTGGCATCGAAAGTGGGATCCGCCCCCGATAAGAGGTTGGATGCCGCGTTGGACAGTGTTACCTTGGCGCTTTCACTCACGCCGCCATCCAGGCTGGCCGTTTTACCGGTCGTCTTGGTACTGGCGATGGCTTCTGTCTTGGCACTGGTGCCGTTGACAGCTTTGTCTGAAGGGTTGCCGATTTTCATGATGTACTCCTTACTCTCGGTGTGAACCGAGTGGTCACATCCGGGATATCGACCCGGCCGCCACCGACTTTAACGCCAAAGGCCAAAACCCCCGCAATCCAGGGGGGTGAGGCTGCAAATTGCTCGAATTTCACAACAAGATCTCCACCTGCCGGGCACCCACGGGCTCCCCGCAGACCACGCGACCTCCCTCAAGCCGGATCTTGGCGCATTGGCCTTCGTCACCCGCCGTCAGCGCGGTGCCTTCGGATCCGACCGAAAATCCACGGCCCTTGACTGTCAAACGCACCGGATCACCGGCGGCAAACCAGCGGCGGACCTTCACATCTTCCTGACGCAGGCTTTGTCCGGCTGACAGCTGGCGCACCACGGTACGGCCCACGACGTCTTCTACACGCAGCACCGCAGGCGAGGCATGCGAGGCCAGGTCAACTTCCGCCATGCGCAAATCTTCCACCGTCAAAGGCGCGCCTGGGCGCACGGTGCCCACGGCCACCAATGCTTGGCCCCAGACCTTCACGGACACGGGCCAGTACACATTCCAGCGGACGGCGCCTTGCTCGCAACGCAAGCCCACGCGGGTGTTGCCCCACAAGCGCATGCCCGCAGGCACATAGGCCTTGACCTTGTCGCAAGGCGCCAGCTTGATGCGCGGATTCAGTTGACCCAGAACGACTTCAACGCGCCAGGGCGCGCTTTTCTTGGAACTGTCCGCTTGAGGCAAGGCCTGGTCGTGCAACAAGGTTTGCACGTACGCCTGTAGCACACCCGATTCACCCGCCGGTGCGGTTTGCGCATGGGCCGAGGGCGACAGCAGCACCGCGCCACCACACAACAGCAACCACACCAGGGCGCTCAGCAAGGCAGCCCAAATTTGGAAAGGCTCGAAACCCAGGTCATGCAGCAAACCCGGCACAGAGGCCGACGGGCTGGTCGATGAGGGGTTTTGGGGCTTCGTGTCCATGCCTGCCAATGTACGGAGCCCCAGCGCGCGAGGAAGTCTGAAATGAGGCCCGAAAGGCCGCTTATTCCGGCTCATGTTTCGGCACCACCAGTTCACCATCCCCTACAAGCTGCGCCAAATCCCGTTGTTCCTGGCAAAGCGCTCACAGGCCGGAGGGCTTGCCATGCTGAACAGATTGACCGACACCCTTAACTTCCAGGCTGATGCCCTGGCGTTGCGCTCAGAACGCCAGCGCCTGATCGCCAGCAACATCGCGAATGCCGACACCCCGAACTACCAGGCTCGGGACTTCGACTTCGCCAGTGCGCTGCGCAATGCCACCGGGCAGGCCTCGCAGGGCCAGTCGTCACTGGCCCCGGGCAAGCTTCAACTGGCCACCGCCAGCGCAGGGCACCTGGGCCGCGGCGGTGTGCCCGCTGGCAGCAAACAGCAGGCCGACATGAACTACGCCACGCCCGCGCAAACCAACCTGGACAGCAACACCGTCGACATGGACCGCGAGCGCGCCAGCTTTGCCGACAACACGGTGCGCTATGAAGCCACCCTGCGCTTCATCAACGGCCAGGTCAAGACGCTCAACACGGCCATCACTGGCCAGTGACCGGAGTAAACCACCATGTCCATGTTCAGCATCTTCAACGTCTCGGGCAGCGCGGTCAGCGCGCAGTCCCAGCGCCTCAACGTCGTGGCCTCGAATCTGGCCAACGCCGACACGGTGGCCGGCCCCGACCGCGCGCCCTACAAGGCCCGCCAGGTCGTGTTCACCACCACGCCCATGGGCGAGGTGGGCACCGCTGGCGTCACGGTGAGCAACATCACCGAAGACAACACCCCCGGCCGCAAGGTGCTCGACCCCAAACACCCGCAGGCCGATGCCGAGGGTTACGTGACCTACAGCAACGTGAACGCGGTGGAAGAGATGGTCAACATGATCTCCGCTTCGCGCTCGTACCAGAACAACATCGAAGTGATGAACACCGCCAAGAGCCTGCTGCTGAAAACGCTGCAACTCGGTCAAGGCACCTGATTTACCTGAGGACATGACATGAGCACAGTATCGTCAACCGGCAACTCCGTTCTCGACAAGATCAACGGCGCCAAGGCCGCCACCAGCGACAAGACGACGGAGGCCTCGGACCGCTTCCTGAAGCTGCTGGTCACGCAGATGCAGAACCAGGATCCGCTCAACCCGATGGACAACGCGCAGGTCACCAGCCAGATGGCCCAGATCAGCACGGTGACCGGCATTGAAAAGCTCAACACCACCATGGGTGGCGTGACCGATGGCTTCAGCCAGATGCAATTGCTGCAAGGCGCCAGCCTGGTGGGCCACCAGGTGCTGGTCGAAGGCAATCAACTGGTCGCAGGCACGGTCAAGGCCGAAGATGGCACCAGCAGCACGATCGCAGCGGGCGCTTTCGACTTGAGTGGCAGCGCGGCCACCGTCAACATCGATGTGATCAACGCCGCGGGCAAGGTGGTCGACACCATCAGCCAAGGCTCACAGACCGCAGGCCTGCACAGCTTCCAGTGGACGGTGCCCAGCACCATGTCCAGTGAAGGTCTGACCTTCAAGGTGTCCGCCAAAAATGGCAGCACCGACGTCAGCCACACCAGCCTCATGAACGATCAGGTCGATGCCATCAGCAACAGCAACGGCACTTTGAACCTGGAGCTGCGCAACAGCGGCAGCACGGCCTACAGCAAGATCAAAGTCGTCGTTTAATTTTTCAAGCAGTACCCTGAAAGGACAACACCATGGGCTTCCAACAAGGTCTCTCCGGTCTGAATGTATCGGCTCGCAATCTGGAGGTGATTGGCAACAACGTGGCCAACACCAGCACCTATGGTGCCAAGGCTTCGCGGGCCGAGTTCTCGGACATGTACGCTGCCGCCTTGAACGGCTCCGGCACCAGCACGGTCGGCATTGGCGCCACCGTGGCGGCCGTGGCCCAGCAGTTCACGCAGGGCAACATCAGCACCACCGACAACCCCATGGACCTGGCCATCAACGGCAATGGCTTCTTCCAGGTTCAGGATGGTCGAAACCAGACCTTCTTCACCCGCAACGGGCAGTTCAAGATCGACCGCGATGGCTTCATCGTCAACAACGCACAGCACAAGCTGCTGGGCTACCAGGCCGACCTGACGGGCAACATCACCAACACCAGTGACCTGGTGCCCATCCAGTTGACCACCGGTGGCATCGCCCCCAAGCAGACCGACAAAACCAACATCGAGATGAACTTCAAGTCGACCGACTCGATCAAGAGCGTGCCGATCGATTTCACCGACAACACCACCTACAACTTCACCACGTCGCAGACCATGTACGACGTGAAGGGCCAGTCGGTGGGCATGGCTTATTACTTTCAGAAGACAGGCGACAACTCCTGGGACATGTATGTGACGGCCAACGGCACCTCCATCCAGACCGATGGTTCGGGCGCACCCGCCAAGGCTGCCACGCTGACCTTCCCGACCTCGGGCGGCACGCCAACCGACCTGGCCAATGGCAACCCGGTTGCAGGCGACCCCGGCACGATCACCACTTACGATGCCAGCGGCAACCCGGTGGCCACCTCGTCCACCGGCAGCTTCACGCTGCCCGACATCCCCAAGGTCAACGTCACCAATGCCAGCGCCGTGCCGCCCATCGCGCAGACGGAAGTCATCAGTGGCGTGACGATGGACCTGTCCAAGGCCACGGAGTACGGCGGCAACTTCGCCGTGACCAACCTGTCGCAAACCGGCTATGCGCCAGGCGACCTGTCCAGCATCACCGTGGACAGCACCGGTGTGATCCTGGCGCGCTACTCCAATGGCCAATCCAAACCGGCTGGCCAGCTGGTGACGGCCAGCTTCCGCAATCCGCAAGGCCTGCAACCGCAGGGCAACAACGAATGGTCGGCCACTTACGCGTCCAACGCCCCGGTCACGGGCGCCCCGGGCACGGGCAACCTGGGCTTGCTGCAATCGGGCGCGCTGGAAGAGTCCAACGTGGACCTGACCGGCGAGCTGGTCAACATGATGGTGGCGCAGCGCATGTACCAGGCCAACGCGCAGACCATCAAGACCGAAGACCAGGTCTTGCAGACGCTGGTGAACCTGCGTTGATGCACCGCCCCGCCAGCAGTAACCGGAGCACACCATGGATCGGATGATTTACGTCGGCATGGCCGGCGCCAAGATGGACATGCAGCGCCAGGAGGTGTTGGCCAACAACCTGGCCAACGCCAGCACCACCGGCTTTCGCGCCGAGCTGCAGGCCATCCGCGCCGTGCCGGTGCGCGGCGATGGCGCCACCACGCGTGTGTACTCGCTGGAAACCACGGTGGGCTACGACGACTCGCAAGGCCCCATCACCTCGACGGGTCGGCCCCTGGACGTGGCCTTGCAAGGCAAGTCCATGCTGGCCGTGAGCGCCCTGGACGGCACCGAAGGCTACACGCGCTTTGGCTCGCTGACGGTGAACAACGAAGGCGTGCTGATGACCCAGGGCGGCCTGGCCGTGCTGGGCGACGGCGGCCCGATCACCATCCCGCAGAACGCCCAGGCCAGCATCGCGCCCGACGGCACGGTCAGCGCCAAGGAAGCCAGCGGCAAGATCACCGCGATCGGCAAGCTCAAGCTGGTCACCCCGGAAACCAAGCTGACGCGGGGCGAGGATGGCCTGTTCCGCAACGTGGATGGCGAACTGCCCGCCGATGCCAACGCCCGAGTGCAAGACGGGGCCCTGGAGGGCTCGAACGTCAATCCCATCGAGACCATGATCCACATGATCGCGGCCGCCCGCCAGTTCGAAACTCAGATGAAGTTGATCCAGACTTCCGAGAGCAACGAGAAGTCGGCATCCCAATTGTTGTCGGGCAATGCCTGATCTGTTTTACCTGGCTTGAGGCCTGAGGAGTAGCACCATGATGCGATCACTGTGGATTTCGAAATCGGGGATGGAAGCTCAGCAAACCCAGCTGGACCACATCTCTCACAACCTGGCCAACAGCGGCACTAATGGCTACAAGCGCTCGCACGCGGTGTTCGAGGACCTGATGTACCAGAACCTGCGCCAAAGCGGGGCCAACAGCTCGGAGCAGACGCAACTGCCCACGGGCCTGCAAGTCGGCCTGGGCGTGCGCCCGGTGGCCACCTCGCGCCAGTTCTCGCAAGGCAGCCTGCAGCAGACCACCAACTACCTGGACGTGGCCATCAAGGGCAACGGCTTCTTCCCCGTCACCATGCCGGACGGCACCACGGGCTACACCCGCGATGGCTCCTTCCAGCTTGACAATCAGGGCCAACTGGTGACCAACAACGGCTACCAGATCCAGCCGGGCATCACGGTGCCCGCCAACGCCACCTCGGTGACCATCGCCCCCGATGGCACGGTCAGTGCCGCCATCTCCGGGCAGAACACCGCGCAAACGCTGGGCCAGATCCAGCTGACCAACTTCATCAACCCGGCCGGGCTGGAACCACGCGGTGAGAACCTTTACGCTGAGACGCCCGCCTCCGGCACGCCGCAGACCGCCAACCCCGGCACCGACAGCACCGGCACGCTGGCCCAGGGTTTCGTGGAAACCTCCAACGTCAACGTGGTCGAAGAACTCGTCACGATGATCCAGACCCAACGCGCCTACGAACTCAACTCCAAGGCCATTCAGACTTCGGACCAGATGCTGCAACGTCTGGCGCAACTGTGATGAACGCCCTCCGCCGCCGCGCCCACCTGGCGCTCATCGCCGCCTGCAGCTTGCTGGGCGCTTGCTCGGTCCTGCCCACCACGGCCAAGGTCGACGTGCTGGAGCCCACCCAGGCGCGCCCGGCCGTCCCGGTGGTGCCGGTGATTGCCAACGGATCGCTGTTCCAGAGCGCGGGCTACCGGCCCTTGTTCGAAACCCACCGCGCCCGCATGATTGGCGACATCGTGAACGTCACCATCGTCGAGAAGATCGCTGCCAAGCAGGAATCGACCAGCAGCATCGAGAAGACGGGCGACGCTTCGACGTCAGTGTCGGCCGTGCCCCTCCTCAGGGCCGAGCAGCTGGCCAAGTTGCGCCTGAGCGCGAGCGGCACCTCGTCCAACACCTTTGACGGCAAGGGCACGACCGAGAGCTCTCACAACTTCGTGGGCACCATCACGGCCACCGTGGTCGAGGTTCTGCCCAATGGCCACCTGATCATCTCGGGCGAGAAGCAGATCGGCGTGAACAAAAACGTGGAATTGTTGCGTTTTTCAGGCCAGGTTGACCCCACGACCATCCAGCCGGGCAACACCGTGGCCTCCACCCAGATGGCCAATGTTCGCATCGAGCAACGAGGCCGCGGCGCCCAGGCCGACGCGCAGGGAATAGGCTGGCTTGCACACTTCTTTTTGAGCATTCTGCCGATCTAAAGAACTCCAAAATGAGGCCGAACCTTCCCGGAATCTGGCCTCATGAATACTTCAGAACGACTCCTCAAACTGCTGATCAGCCTGGCCTTCGTGGCCGCCTCGGCAGCCGTGTGGTGGCCCGTTGAGGCCAAGGCAGCCCGGCTGAAGGAAATCGCCAGCATCCAGGGCGTGCGCACCAACCAGTTGATGGGCTACGGCCTGGTCGTGGGCCTGGACGGCACCGGCGACCAGACCACCCAAACCCCCTTCACGGCCCAAAGCCTGAACTCCATGCTGCAGCAGATGGGCATCACCGTGCCCGCTGGCGTGGCCATGCAGGTCAAGAACGTGGCTGCCGTGCTGGTCACCGCCACCCTGCCCCCCTTTGCCCAACCCGGCCAGGCCATTGACGTCAATGTGTCTTCGCTGGGCAATGCCAAATCGCTGCGCGGCGGCACCCTGGTCACCACGCCCTTGAAGGGGGCCGACGGTCAGATCTACGGCCTGGCCCAGGGCAACCTGATCATCGCCGGGGCCGGCGCTTCGCAAGGCGGGGCCAAGGTCCAGGTCAACCACCTGAGCGCTGGCCGCATCCCCAACGGTGCCACGGTGGAGCGCAGTGTGCCCACCCCCTGGTTGCAAGGCAGCGTGGTCCAGCTGGACGTGCAAGCCGACGACTTCAACACCGCCCGCGACATCGCAGACACCATCAACAAGGCCAAAGGGGCTGGCACCGCCGAGGCCATCAACGGCCGCACCGTCAGCGTGAAGCTGCCCGCCCAGTCCGGCGAGCGCGTGGCCTTCATGGCCGACATCGAGAACCTGTCCATCGACCGCGCCACACCCTCTGCCCGCATCGTCATCAATGCCCGCACCGGTTCGGTGGTCGTGAACCAGGCCGTGACCATCGGCCCTTGCGCCATTGCCCACGGCAACCTGTCGGTCACCATCAGCTCCACCCCGGTCATCAGCCAGCCCAACGCCCTGTCGCAGGGCCAGACGGTCGTCACCGAGAAGGCAGACATCAAGATCAACCAGGAACCCGGCGCGCTGATCCAGCTGCCGGCTGGAACCAAATTGACCGACGTGGTCAAGGCGCTCAACACCCTGGGCGCCAACCCGCAGGACCTGCTGGCCATCCTGCAAGCCATGAAGGCGGCCGGCGCGCTCCAAGCCGAGCTGGAGGTCATCTGATGAGCCTGACACCCTTTCCCTCCTCCTCCGGCCAAAGCCTGAGCCTGGACACCCGCTCGCTCGACAAGCTGAAATACGCCTCGGGCAAGGACCAGAAAAGCGCGATCAAGGACACCGCCAAGCAACTGGAAAGCCTGTTCATGCAGGAGCTCATGAAGAGCATGCGCTCCACCACCATGAACAGCGGCATGCTTGAAAACTCGGGCACCGAGATGGGCACCAACATGCTCGACAGCCAGCGCGCTCAGCAGATGAGCGGCCTGCCTGGTGGTCTGAGCGACATGATCATCAAGCAGCTGCAGCGCCAATTGGGCGGCACCGACGCCTCGGCCGAGACCCCCATCAGCCCCTTCAAGGGCCTGGGGGACCTGAGCCTCGGCAAGCTCTCCCTGCCCGCCAACCCCGGTGCCACCGCGGCCATCGCGCCTGCCTCGGCGGCGGGCAGCGCTTCGGCCGCCAGCAACCGCAAGCTCAGCAACTCAGAGCAGTTCGTTCGCGAGCACCATGCAGCCGCCAAGGCCGCCGAGCAAGCCACCGGCATCCCCGCCAACCACATCCTGGGCCAGGCCGCGCTGGAGTCGGGCTGGGGCAAGCATCAGCCCAAGATGGCCGACGGCACCACCAGCCACAACCTGTTCGGCATCAAGGCCACGTCCAGCTGGACGGGCAAGGTAGCCGAGGTCACCACCACCGAGTACATCGGCGGCGTGGCCCGCAAAGTCACGGCCAAATTCCGTGCTTATGACTCCTATGAAGACGCCTTCAAGGACCACGCCAAGCTGCTGAGCAAAAGCCCCCGCTACAGTCAGACCGTGGCTCAGGCCGACACCGCGCAAGGCTTCGCGCAAGGACTGCAGAAGGCTGGCTACGCCACGGACCCCGCTTATGCCGACAAGCTCACCAAGGTCATCAACACCACGCTGCGCCTGCAGCGTTCGGTGACCTGATCGACTGACGGAGAAGTACCACCATGGGTTCAGGACTGCTCACCCTCGGCACACGCGCCATGTTCGCCAACCAGGCGAAGCTGGACACGATTGCCCACAACATCAGCAATGCCAGCACCGAGGGCTATTCGCGCCAGGAAGTGCAACTGTCCACCGAAGGCGGCCGCTACACGGGTGCGGGCTTTTATGGGCGCGGCGTCAAGATCGACACGGTCACGCGCGCCTCCGACTCCCTGCTGGCCCGCGATTACAACAACAACCTGTCCATCGCCTCGGCCGACCAGATGCGGCTGGACAAGCTCACCCAGCTCGAGAAAGCCTTGTCCACTGGCGAGTCGGGCATTGGCTATGCCGCCGGCCAGATGCTGAACGCCTTCGTTGACGTGGCCAACCAACCGCAGGATCTGTCGGCGCGCCAGGTGGTTCTGTCCAAGGCCTCTGAATTGGCCAGCCGCATGAGCACCGCGGGCACCCAGTTGAACGACCTGCAGGGCGGCACGCTGTCCGACATGAAGGCGACCGTGGCCGAGATCAACTCGCTGGCCGCGCGCATCGCCGACATGAACCAGAAGATCGCCTCGGTGACCGGCGTGGGCCACGAGCCCAATGACCTGATCGACCAGCGCGACTTGCTGGTCAAGAACCTGTCCGAGAAGATCCAGGTCTCCACCGTGCCTGCCGACGATGGCTCCATCAGCGTCTTCATCGGAGGCGGCCAGCAACTGGTGCTCAGCAACCAGGCCTCCACGCTGGGCGTGCAGGCCGACCAATACGATGCCACCCAAGGCCGCATCACCATCGGCACCGGCAACAACCAGCACACCCTGGACGAAAGCCTGCTCACCGGCGGCACCCTGGCTGGTTTGCTGAAAGTTCAGAACGAAGACATCCCGGCCGCGCGCAACCTGCTGGGGCAGATGGCCTCGGCCCTGAGCTGGCGCGTCAATCAACAGCAATCCTTCGGCCTGGACCTGGGTACGCCCGCTTCGGCGGGCGCGCCCATCTTCAGCGTCGGCACGCCGCAGGTTCTGCCCTCCAACAAAAACACGTCATCCACGGCCTTCCCCCCCGTCAGCATGACAGTGATGGACGCGCGCGAACTGCAGGCCAGCGACTACAGCCTGATGGAAGACCCCGCCAGCCCCGGCAGCTACCGGCTGACCCGCCTGAGCGACAACACCGTCACTTCGGTGGCCGATGGCGACGTGGTCGATGGTTTCAGAATCAACATCGACGCGGCCACCATCGCCAGCGGCGACAAGTTCATGCTGCGCCCCGTGGGCAATGCCGCCCTCAGCATGAAGCGGGTGCTGGACAAACCCACCGGCATCGCGGCGGCATCGCCCGTGAACGGCACCCTGGGCACGGCCAACACGGGCACGGCCACGGTGGCCTCGGTTCGCATCACGGCCACACCGACCACGCCTTACGATGCGCTCACCGTCGCCTTCACCGGGGCCTCAGGCTCGGGCCAGGACTATGAAATCCACGACTCCGGCGGCGCGGTGCTGGCCTCCGGCACCTGGCAACCTGGCTCGCCCATCGAGTACAACGGTTTCGAGCTGAACCTCAATGGCGTGCCCAAGGACGGTGACACCATCGGCGTGGCCCCGACCCTTTACCCCTCCTCCAACAATGGCAATGCCTTGTCGCTGCTGGCGTTGCGCGATGAAGACATCGTGGGCCGCATCAACCAGGGCGCTGGCGGCACGGCGCCCGGGGCCACCATCACCAACGCCTACTCGCAGGTCATCGGCAGCATCGGTGTCCGGGTGCAAGATGCCAAGACATCGGCCACCATCTCAAGCACACTGGCAGCCAACTCGCAAGAATTGTTGACCAACAAGACTGGCGTCAACCTCGATGAGGAAGCCGCCCGGCTCATCCAGTTCCAGCAGGGCTACCAGGCCGCTGCCAAGATCCTGCAAGTGGCGCAGTCGGTGTTCGACACGCTGCTCAGCATCAGCCGATAAGGAGTCTCGTCATGCGCATCAGCACCGCCTACAGCTTCGACTCTTCGATCGACAACCTGCAAAAGCGCCAAAGCGAAATGTCGCAATCGCAGATGCAGCTCACCTCGGGCAAGAAGGTCAACTTTGCCAGCGACGACCCCATCGCCGCCGCCCGCGCCGAGCGTGCCCTGGCCAGCATCTCGCGCGAAGACGCCAACCAGCGTTCGCTGGATGCCAGCCGCAACGTCATGCAACTGAGCGAATCAGCGATTGGCGACGCCGTCAGCCTGCTGCAAACCGCCCGCGAATCCATGATCGCGGCCGGCAATGGCAGCTACACCGACAAGGAGCGCGAGGCCCTGGCCCTCAAGCTCAAGGACATCCGTGCCCAGATGCTCACCATCGCCAACCGTTCAGACGGTAGCGGCGGCTTCGTGTTTGGCGGCCAAGGCTCGGCCACACCGCCTTTCCTGGACACCACCAGTGGCGTGCAGTTCGTCGGCCAGGGCGGCCAGGTGCAGGCTGCCGCTGGTGAAACGCTGAACCTCACGGTGGATGGCGACCAGACCTGGCTGAAAGCCAAGTCAGGCAATGGCGTCTACGAGACCAACCCCGCCAGCACCAACACCGGCGCAGGGTGGATCACCGCCGGCTCGGTGACCTCGCCCAGCGCCCTGCCCTACCCGGCAGCGCCTGGCGGCACGCCGCCCCAGTACGCCGTCACCTTCACCGTCAACGCGGGCGTGACCACCTACAGCGTCACCAAGGACGGGGGCGGCACCACCTTGACCGACGTGCCTTACGCCAGCGGCAAGGCCATCGTGATCGACGGCATGTCCTTCGCCGTCAGCGGGCAGCCCGCCAATGCCGACAGCTTCACCATCGACCAATCCACCAACGACCTGAGCGTCTTCGATGCCCTGGACTCGGCCATCACCTCGCTGACCACCGGCAACCAAGGCAGCGGCCAGATCATGCAGGCCGTGAACCGGGGTTTGAGCAACCTGGACAGCGTCCTGGGCAACGTCAGCGCCGCGCGCTCGGAAGTTGGTGAAAGCCTGAACCGCATGGACAGCATCGAGGGCCGCATCAGCGCCTCCAAACTAGCGGCCGAAACCGAACGATCCAATGCCGAAGACCTGGACATGGTCTCGGCCATCTCCAAGTTCCAGAACCAGCAATCTGGCTACGAAGCCGCGCTCAAGAGTTATGCGATGGTGCAAAAATTGTCGCTGTTCCAGTACATCAATGGCTGACCCACAAGGGACTCACTGCCCATGACAGACCACCCCATTCTCGGCCAGATCGCCCTGGCCTACTGCCCGGTCATCGACCGCAACCGCGCCGTCACCGCCACGCGCCTGACCGTGTTCCCGGTCAATCAGGGCGGCGCACTGGACTCGGCCTCACTGCTGGCGGCGGTGGGCGAAGCCTGGCCCGTCGGCGGCCCGCAAATCTGGCTGAACGTGCTGAGCGAAGGCCTGCTGCACGACCTGATCTCCGCGCAACCGGCCACGCACATCCTGGTGGAGATCCCTTCCTTCATGGCCTGCGAGCCCGACAGCGTGGGGCCCATCTGCACGCTGCACGCCAATGGCAACCTGCTGCTGCTCAAAGGCCGCCCCTTGCGCGAGTTGCCGCGTGAAGTGCTGCCCTGCTTCAAGTACTCCATCATCGACTACGACGATGACCGCCGCGTCGATCCGCACACCGGCATCAGCAACAGCAGCCCCGAAGGCGTGATCCGCACCATCGGGCATGTGCAATCGGGCATCCGCACGGTTGAGGCCATGGAAAACGCCTTCCGCCGTGGCGCCACCGCCGTGCTGGGCTGGCCCATCGACGACGCCATCGAGGTCTCCACCCGGCCCACCGACCAACCCGCCCTTCAGGTCATCGTGCTGCTCATCGACCAGGTCCACAAACAGGCCGACATCGAAGACCTGGAAAAGACCCTCAAGCGCGACCCGCCGCTGGCCTACAAGCTGATGCGCTTCATCAACTCTCCCGCCTTCGGCCTGTCGGTCGAAATCAGCTCCTTCCGCCACGCCATCATGATCCTGGGCTACCAGCGCCTCAAGCGCTGGCTGGCCCTGCTGCTGGCCACCGCCAGCAAGGATCCGAACATGCGCCCGGTGATGTTCGCCGCCGTGCGCCGTGGCCTGTTGATGGAAGAGCTGTCACGCGGCCATGGCGATGGCGAACTGAGCAACGAGCTGTTCATCTGCGGCGTGTTCTCGCTGCTGGACCGCATGTTCCGCCAGCCTTTCAGCGAGTTGCTCAAGACCATCCCGGTGCCCGAACGCGTCTACCAGGTGCTGGTTGATGGCACCGGCCCCTACGCGCCTTACGTCAACCTGGTCAAGGCCATGGAAGGCCAGACCCTGGACGAGATCCGCGAAGGCGCCGATGCCCTGATGATGAGTTTTGGCGACATCAACAGCGCCATGCTGCGCGCCATGAGTGCGGGCTCGCAACTCGACTGAGGCGAAACAAGCACGGCATCCCCGGTCGGGGGCTCGTAAGATGCGGGATGACCTCATCGGACACCCCCTACGCCAACCTCACCCCTGACGCGGTCCTCCACGCCCTGCAAGCCTCAGGCGTGTTCAGCGACGGCCGCCTTCTGCAGCTCAACTCCTACGAGAACCGCGTCTTCCAGATCGGCCTGGAAGACGCCGGCTACGTCATCGCCAAGTTCTACCGCTCGGGCCGCTGGACCGACGCGCAGATCCTGGAAGAACACGCCTTCGCGCAAGAGTTGATGGACGCCGAGGTGCCCGCCGTGGCCCCGCTGCCCCTGATCGCCGACCTGGAGGTCGACCCCGCCGTGCGCTGCATCGGCCAGCCCGCCACCTTGGGCCTGCTGGGCGACATCCGCCTGGCGGTGACCCCACGCAAAGGTGGCCGCTCGCCTGAGCTGGAAGACCCCGCCGTGCTGGAGCGCCTGGGCCGTTTCCTGGCCCGCTTGCACACCGTGGGCGCCGCCAAAAAATTCAAGCACCGCACCACCTTGAGCGTGGACACCACGGGCCGCGCCGCGCGTGACTGGCTGGTCCAAAACAAGGTCGTCACCGACGACCAACGCGCGGTGTGGCTGTCGGTCGCCGACCAGGCGCTGGACCTGGCCCAAGCCGCCTTTGACCGCATCGATGGCCTGCGCCTGCGCCGCCTGCATGGCGACTGCCACGTCGGCAACGTGCTGTGGACACCCGAAGGCCCGCACTTCGTGGACCTGGACGACGCCTGCATGGGCCCCGCCGTGCAAGACCTGTGGATGCTGCTCAGCGGCGACCACCAGGAGCGCCAGCAACAACTGCATTCACTGCTGTCAGGCTACGAGTCCTTCGCCGATTTTGACTGGCGCGAACTGACGCTGATCGAGCCGCTGCGCACCCTGCGCATCATCCACCACAGTGCCTGGCTGGCCCGGCGCTGGGCCGATCCGGCCTTCCCGGCGGCCTTCGCCTGGTTCGGCACCTCGGCTTACTGGAGCGAACAATCGCAACTGCTGCGGCAACAGATCGAACTCTTGCAGGAAAGCCAGCACGGCCGCCCCATGGTGGACGAAGAAGACTGGTGAACGCCCTGCCCTGGACTCAACTGGCCAACACCGTCCGATTGCGCCCAGCACGTTTGGCGCGGTAAAGCGCCTGGTCGGCGCGCTCGATGGTGTCGGCCACCTCTTCGTCAAAGCGCTGCTCGGCCAAACCGGCTGAAAAGCGGATGTGCAGCTCCGGGTGCTCCGGGCACATCAGCTTGTTGTTCACCACTTCGCGCACCCGCTCCATCATCGCGTCGGCCTGGCCCACGCGGCATTCGGTCAGCATCAGCAAGAACTCTTCGCCACCCCAGCGGGCGATGACGTCGGACTCGCGCAGCTCATGCTGCACAGTGTGGGCAAAGTTGCGCAGCACCTCGTCACCCGCACCGTGGCCATGCGTGTCGTTCACCCGCTTGAAGTGGTCGATGTCCAGGATGCCGATGCAGAACACCCGCCCACCCCGGTCGCTGAACTTCTTCTGCAAGGACAAGGTCTCGACCATGTGACGGCGGTTGAACAGGCCCGTGAGCTCATCGCGCGTGGCCAGGGTCTGGATGCGCTCCACCGCGATGGCCAGCTCATCCTTGCGCGCCCGCAGGCGGGATCGCAGATCGCTGAGCTGACCGGCCAACAGCGAGATCGTGGGCAAGGTGGTGCAGGCGAACAGGAAGTGGATCAGCTCCTGGCGCACCGGGTAACGGCCAGGTTCCAGCGCATTCATGGCCAGCATGGTCAGGCCCTGGGCCACCAGCGCAAAAAAGGCCGCCGACCTGGCTTGCGACGCCGTCAGGTTGAACAAGCCAAACACCAGCACCAGCACCAGCAACATCAAACTCGCCCCACGCGACTCTTCCAGAATGGCATACGCCCCCACCACACAAGTGATGGCCACCATGATCTGCGGCAGGGTCAGTGACGGGTCGGCAAATCGCAGGTTGAAGCCACTGCGCAGCAGGCCGTAGAACAACAGGCAGCTGCCCATCATGTAGGCACCAAGCGCCCAACCCGCGGTCTCGTTCACGGCGCCCACGCTGACCGAGTAGGCCAGCACCACGGTGCAGATCACGAAGTTCACCGCGGCCACCATGTAGCGCTGGATGCGCAAACGCTGCTTGGGATCGCTGGAGAACACCAGGTGCATCAAAGTCTGCAGAAAGCCAGAAGCTTCTTCGCCATCGTTCTTGGTGAACTGCGACAAGGTCACGCCAATCACGGCCAGCAACATGAAGCGCAACAACTCCTGGGCCATGTCATAGGTGTGTGGATGGGCATGCAACAGCCACACCATGGCGGCCCCCATGGCCACAATCACGTAGGCACTGAGCAAGCGCACCTGCAGAGAACGCAGATAGCGGAAACCGTAGAGCAACAAGGGCACCAGGACAAACAACATGACATCCCGGGCAGGCCCACCCATGGTGTAAACCCAAGCGGCATAAGTCACCGCCAACACCATCTGCGGCATGGTCAGCGACGCATCCCGAAAGCGCAGGTTCAGCTTGCTGCGCAGCACCGCGTAAAACACCACCGTGGTCACACCAATGGCCCCGCTGATGGCCAGCACCGGGCCTGTCGGCAGGTAGCCATGGGCAGCCACCCAATTCATCAACAGGCACACCAGCAGGTAAACCACCCCCCCGCCCAGGCAGCGCAGGATGCGCACGCGTTGCTTCCAGTCCTCGCCCAGCAGCCACACGCCCCAGGTGCCCGTGTTGATCATCACGCGATCACGGTGGGCAGGTGTGGACATGGCAATCGCGGGTGAGGTCGGCTCCATTCGGTGATTTCGTCACGTGAATGCCGCACTTGAGCGCCCTTGTCGCCAACTACCCCTTAGCATCGGAACATTGCACACATTCAGCCGGCATCGCCACCATGACCAACGGACTTTTCACCAGCCTAGCCATCCAGCCCGACCCCAGCGAGGCCAATCCACTGGTGATTTACCACGACAAGTGCGCCGACGGCTTTGCCGCCGCCCTGGCCGCCTGGCTGTTCTTTGGGGGGCGGGGCGAGTACCTGGGCCTGGGGCACGGCAAAATCCAGCAGGTGTCGGAGCTGCCCGATCTGAAGGATCGCCCGGTCTACATCCTGGACTTTTCGTTCTCGGCCGAGATCCTGCAAGGCATCGACGATGTCGCGTCCAAGCTGGTCATGCTGGACCACCACAAAAGCGCCGCCGACAAATTGGGCACCTTCCAGTGCCGCTGCGGCATCGTGCACTTCGACATGACACAATCGGGCGCCAAACTCGCCTGGCAGTTCTTTCAGCGCCACCAACCCATCCCCGACCTGGTCCGTTTCGTGGAAGACCGCGACATCTGGACCTGGCAATACCCCGAGAGCGCCGCCTTCCTGGCCGCACTCGACATGGAGCCCTTCGAGTTCCCGCGCTGGGCCGAGATCGCGGCCTTCACCCCCGCGCAAAGCGCCACCTTCCGCGAGCGTGGCGGCGCGATGAACGAGAAGTTCATGAGCCTGTGCCACGACATCGCCCGCAATGCCACCCCCATCACCTTCAATGGCGAAAGCGGCTTGATGGTCAACTGCCCCGGCGCATTCAGCAGCGAAGTGGGTGACCTGCTCGCCACCCAATGCGGCACCTATGCCCTGCTGTGGAACTACAGCAAGGATGGCATCGTCAAGGTCAGCCTGCGCGGGCTGCGCCCCTACAACGTCATCCCGCTGGCCGAATCCATGGGTGGCGGCGGACACGCCCAGGCCTGTGGTTTCAAGATGGGCGTGGACCGCCTGCCCGAGTTGCTGACCGGAACCTTTCAGGCAACCCAGCCCTGACGGCCTGCGCCGACCAGGGACTCACTCACTGGCATTGGCCTTGCCCGTCGATGGTGCCGCTGCAGTAAACAAAGTTGTTCTGCACGCCCATGCCCTCGCCGGTGCGGCCATACAGCGCCAGCATCTTGAAGCCCGATGTGGTCACCGTGATGCCGTTGTCGGGATTGGCCAAAGGGATGGAGACCGACCGGGCTGCCGCCGAGAAATCGATGTCGCCGATCCGGGAGTTCGACTGGTCGCCACATTCGCGGTGCGAGCAGAAAACCGCCGAGTCCAGGCCCGTGTAGCCACGGTTGAAGGTCCAGCTGGCATTGAAGGTGGCCGATTCACCGGTGGCCAATGCCAGCGTGCGCAGGCTGCTCACGGTGCTGTCCGTCAGGGTCGGCCATGGGAAGTTCTCGATGCGGTCAGACAGCGGCGGCACGCCCATCATGTCGACCTCGAACTCGCTGCGCCCATCCAGCACCATCGCGCTGGAGCAGTTGGCATCGGTGTATAGCGAGACCTTCACGGTGCGGCCACCACGGTAGAAGTTGTTGATGGCGGCATCGCCACCCGTGCCGGAAGGCAACTGGATCTGGGTGTCGTCGCTGCTGCGAAGCTGACCGCCTGCATCCGTCGGGTCGCTCAGCAGGTTGCTGGACGAATCGCGCCAGGCCGACAGTCGCTCGGGCGAACCACTGTAGCGCTTGTAGTAGGCCAGAAACACCTCTGCACCATTCGCATCCTTCTGCGTAACCTTGGCGCATTGCAGGCCCGTGATGGCCTGGATGTCGAACTGGAAGGCGCGTGAATGCTCGGTGTAGGCCAAGGCCCCCGTGCTGTCAAAGGTCTGGGTGCGCTGCAAGGCCGCGTTGGCGTGAATGCCAATCGGGTTCACATCGCCCTTGAACTTCCAGGTCTGACCTTCGCGAACCACCGCCATCTCTTCGCCGATGGACTGCAGGCTGCCATCCAGGAGCTTCAAGACAAAAGACACGCGGCAGACTGGATCGGCGCCCGACAGGTCGCAGCGGCCCAGGGTCGGGCTCACGAACGAGACGCCAAAACCAGGGCCTTCGTCGCTTGTGCCAATGAAATCGCACATCAGCGTGCCCACATCGGCCGCGCCCTGCGCGGGGTTGGGGCCGTCAAAGCTCATGCTCGCCGTGCTGGCCAGCAGCCCCGGCAGGTTGGCGCGACAGGCCGTGTCGCTCGCCATGGCCAGCGACATGTTCTGGAACAGGGTTTCAATGCCCGTCAGGGAGACGTTGGCCGCCTGGCTGTCCACCGTCAAAGTGCCTTGGGGTGCCAGGCCCGATTCCAGGTAGAGGTTGCCGGTGCCCAGGCGCGGTGTGATCTGCACAAAGGGGGCGTTGGCCTCGCCGGTGGTCACGCCCACGGAGTCCAGCACGCGGTCGTATCCGGTGCGGGTGCCCGCGGCCAGGTCGCCACTGATGAAATCGAAGTTGGACGGCACGCCCGCGTCAGCCAGGATGCCCGCCAGACCAGTGCGCAAGGTGGTCTGGGCCGCCGCGATGCTGGAGGCGTCCAGCGAGGTACCTGGGCCATTCATCAGGTCTTCCGGCGAATCGCCCGTGGCCAGCAGCACGGCAGCGGTCGTCAAGGGCGTCACATTGGCCACACCCGCGCCTTGCGCCACCGAGTAGACGCAACGGTAGTTGTCGCCCACGTGGCCACAGGCCTCGATGCGGTAGGGGCCTGTGCCCGTCAATGTCACGCCGGTGAAGGCACCTGCAGCGTCCACACTCACCCCGGAGCTGACCACATTGCCGTCAGAGTCCAGGATGCGCACCAGGGCATCGGCCATGGGCGCGCCCACGGCCACGGTGCCCGACAAGCTGTTGCTGGTCGATGAAACGCTGGCCACGTCCGATGAACCACCGCCACCGCACGCCGACAACAGGCCCAACCCCGCGAACGAGACACCCATCAGCAGGCGCTGACGACTTTGCTTCAAAACTGAATTGACCACGGCGGGCTTCCTTATCCGTTGAGCCAGCACTTGGCTGAGCCCTAGGGATATCGGTCAGTGTGAAGAAAGGTGAAGCGTGCGCCCTCGTGATTTGCCAAAAAATGCCGGGGAGCGGAAGGGATCAGGCGCTGGCCAGCGCCCGGTTCAGACGCAAAGCCACCAAGGTGCACAACGCGCCCGACAGCAGGTACAGGCTGAGGTAACCCAAGCCAAAATGGGCGGACAAGCCCAAGGCCACCAGCGGCGCGAAAGCGGCGCCCACCAGCCAGGCGAAGTCGGCGGTCAGCGCCGCACCGGCGTAGCGGTACTTGGTGGAGAAGTTGGACGTCACCGCACCGGCCGATTGCCCGTACGACAAGCCCAGCAAGGCAAAGCCCATCAGGATGAACAGATTCTGGGCACCCGGGCCACCGCTCATCAGCGTGGGCGCGAAACCGCTCAGCACCGCGATCGAGCTGGCCGCCAGACCCAGGGTTTGACGACGGCCGATGCGGTCAGCGATCAGACCCGACAGGATCATGCCCAGCACCGCGATCCCGGCGCCAATGATCTGGATGACCAGAACATCGTTGACAGACTGCGTGTTGCCCAAGGCGATCCAGGACAGCGGAAACACCGTCACGATGTGGAACAAGGCGTAGCTGGCCAGACCAGCGAAGGCGCCGATGAAGATGTTGTGCCCTTGCGTGCGCAGCAGTTCCAGCACGCGGGTGGGCTCCAGTTCGCGCTCTTCCAGCAACTGGGTGTACTCCTCGGTCACCACCAGGCGCAAACGGGCGAACAGCGCCACCACGTTGATGGCAAACGCCACGTAGAAAGGATAGCGCCAGCCCCAATCCAGGAAATCGGCAGACGACAGGTTCGCGTGCAGGAACAGGAACAGGCCGCTGGCGATCGCGAAGCCGATGGGCGCGCCCAACTGGCCCAGCATGGCGTACCAGCCGCGGCGGTTTTCCGGGGCGTTCAGCGCCAGCAGGGAGGGCAGGCCATCCCACGAACCACCCAGGGCGATGCCTTGCAGGAAGCGGAACACCGACAGCAGCACGATGGAGGTGAAACCCAAGGTGGCGTAGCCCGGCAAAAAGGCCATGCCCGCCGTGGAAATGCCCAGCAGGAACAGCGCCATCGTCAATTTGGTGCCACGCCCCCAGCGGCGCTGAATCGCCATGAACAAGGCCGTGCCGAACGGCCGCGCGATGAAGGCGAACGAAAAGATGACAAAGGCCCACAAGATCCCCGACAGGCGATCGCTGGACGGGAAAAACACCGCCGGGAAGACCAGCACCGAGGCAATGCCGTACACAAAGAAGTCGAAATACTCGGAAGCCCGGCCAATGACCACGCCAATGGCAATTTCACCCGGGGCAATTTCGGAATGGCCGGCGGCAACGCCACCCTGCTGGGGCTGCAACGAAGGCTCGGGGTAGGTCTGATCGATGCTGGACATCATGCTTACTCGTGATTCGAATGTAGTTTTTCAAGCGGACACCCCGAGGTTCTCACCTCTGCGGGATTGCCGCCATAGGACAAAACGCCCAATACCCAAGGCAAGTCAATAGGGGTAGATTCTGCCTCTTCTGCGGTCACGCGCTCAAACTCCGTCTGGCAATGCTTTCCCTCAAGAACCTTCGCGGACCCCTCCTGCTCCTCGCCACCGCCTTCCTGGGTGGCTGCAAAGCGGTGGTGATGAACCCTTCGGGCGACGTGGCCGCGCAGCAGCGCGACCTCATCGTGGTCTCCACGGTGTTGATGTTGCTGATCATCGTCCCGGTGATCATCCTGACACTGTGGTTCGCCTGGAAATACCGGCAATCCAACACGCAGGCCGAGTACGCGCCCGACTGGGACCACTCCACCCACCTTGAACTGGTGATCTGGGCCGCCCCCTTGCTGATCATCATCGCGCTGGGCGCCGTCACCTGGATCAGCACCCACACGCTCGACCCCTACCGCCCTCTGCAACGCGTGGCCGCTGGCAAGCCCGTCGCCGCCGATGTCAAGCCCCTGGTGGTTGAAGTGGTCGCCCTGGACTGGAAATGGCTGTTCTTCTACCCAGAGCAAGGCATTGCCACGGTGAACGAGCTGGCCGCCCCGGTCGATCGCCCCATCCAGTTCAAGATCACCGCGTCCACCGTGATGAACTCCTTCTTCATCCCCGCGCTGGCCGGTCAGATCTACGCCATGCCTGGCATGGAAACCAAACTGCACGCCGTCATCAACAAGCCCGGCGAATACCAAGGCATTTCGGCCAACTACAGCGGCGCGGGCTTCTCGGGCATGCACTTCAAGTTCCACGGCCTGAGCAACGCCGATTTCGACAAGTGGGTGCAAACCGCCAAAACCAACGGCGGCGAGCTGAGCCGTGAAAAATACCTGGCCCTCGAAAAGCCCAGCGAGCGCGAACCGGTGCGCCTCTACGCCAACGTGGCACCAGGCCTGTACGACGCCATCCTGAACCGCTGCGTCGAGAGCAACCGCATGTGCATGAAAGACATCATGGCCATCGACGCCCGTGGTGGCCAGGGCAAGCCCGGCACCTTCAACGTGGTGTCCTCCAGCCAGTCCAACCGCACCTACGTCGGCGCCATGTGCACAACCACCAACCTGACCGGCGCCACGCCTGCGCCCGTCACCCAGCCGCTGTAACGCTGTCAGCAAGCGCGCGCCCCCTCACCTTTGCCACCCGGACCCACGATGTTCGACCAACTCGACTTAACGAAGCTCATCTTCGGCCGCCTCAGCTGGGAGGCGATTCCCCTCCACGACCCCATCCTGCTCGTGACCTTCGCCGCCGTTGTGCTTGGCGGCCTGTCTCTGGTGGGTGCGATCACCTACTTCAAGCTGTGGGGCTATCTCTGGAAGGAATGGTTCACCAGCATCGACCACAAGAAGATCGGGATCATGTACATCATCCTGGGCTTGGTCATGCTGCTGCGCGGCTTTGCCGACGCGCTGATGATGCGGGCCCAGCAGGCCATCGCCTTTGGTGACAACGCCGGCTTCCTGCCGCCGCACCACTATGACCAGATCTTCACCGCCCACGGCGTGATCATGATCTTCTTCGTGGCCATGCCCCTGGTCACGGGCCTGATGAACTTCGTGGTGCCGCTGCAAATCGGCGCCCGCGACGTGGCCTTCCCCTTCCTGAACAACTTCAGTTTCTGGATGACCGCCAGTGGCGCCGCCCTGGTGATGGCTTCGCTGTTCGTGGGCGAGTTCGCCAAGACCGGCTGGCTGGCCTACCCACCGCTGTCAGGCATCCTGCACAGCCCTGACGTGGGGGTCGATTACTACATCTGGTCCTTGCAGATAGCGGGGGTCGGAACCTTGCTGTCGGGCATCAACCTGCTGGCCACCATCATCAAGATGCGCGCGCCCGGCATGACCCTGATGAAGATGCCCGTCTTCACCTGGACGTCGCTGTGCACCAACGTGCTGATCGTGGCCGCCTTCCCGGTGCTGACCGCCGTGCTGGGCCTGCTGTCCCTGGACCGTTACGTGGGCACCAACTTCTTCACGAACGACTTCGGCGGCAACGCCATGATGTACGTGAACCTGATCTGGATCTGGGGCCACCCCGAGGTCTACATCCTGATCCTGCCTTTGTTCGGCGTCTTCTCTGAAGTCGTGTCCACCTTCAGCGGCAAGAAGCTGTTCGGCTACGCCTCCATGGTCTACGCCACGGTCGTGATCACGATCCTGTCCTACCTGGTGTGGCTGCACCACTTCTTCACCATGGGCTCCGGCGCCAGCGTCAACAGCTTCTTCGGCATCACCACGATGATCATCTCGATCCCGACCGGGGCCAAGATCTTCAACTGGCTGTTCACGATGTACAAGGGCCGCATCCGCTTTGAAGTGCCGATGATGTGGACCATGGGCTTCATGGTCACCTTCGTGATCGGCGGCATGACCGGCGTGATGCTGGCCGTGCCCCCGGCCGACTTCGTGCTGCACAACAGCCTGTTCCTGATCGCCCACTTCCACAACGTGATCATCGGCGGCGTGCTGTTCGGCCTGATGGCTGGCATCACCTACTGGTTCCCCAAGGCCTTTGGCTACAAGCTCGATCCGTTCTGGGGCAAGTGCTCGTTCTGGTTCTGGCTGATCGGCTTCTGGGTCGCCTTCACCCCGCTGTACATCCTCGGCTTCATGGGCGTGACCCGCCGCACCAGCCACTTCCAGGACATGTCCCTGCAGATCTGGTTCCAGATCGCGGCCTTCGGCGCGGTCCTGATCGCCTTCGGCATCGCCTGCTTCCTGATCCAGTTGGTCGTCAGCTTCATGAAGCGCGAGCAATTGCGCGATCACACGGGTGATCCCTGGAATGGCCGCACGCTGGAATGGTCGACCTCGTCGCCACCGCCCGCCTACAACTTCGCCTTCACGCCCCGCATCCATGACAACGATGCCTGGTGGGACATGAAGCAGCGCGGCTACGAGCGGCCCTTGAGCGGCTTCCTGCCGATCCACATGCCCAAGAACACGGGCGCAGGCATCATCCTGGCTGGCCTGAGCACCGCCTTCGGCTTCACCATGATCTGGCAGATGTGGCTGCCGGCCGCCCTGTCCTTCATCACCCTCGTGGTGGTGGCCATTGCCCACACCTTCAACTACAAGCGCGATTACTACATCCCTGCTGATGACGTCATTCGCACCGAGGCCGAACGCACGCACCTGCTGACCAGCCATGTCTAATACCGCCACCCTTTCCCCCAACGCCCGGGAGCCCATCAGCTTCCACGTGGCCGAAGAGCACCACGTCGAGAACGGCACCCTGATCGGCTTCTGGCTGTACCTGATGAGCGACTGCCTCATCTTTGCCTGCCTGTTCGCCGTTCACGGCGTGCTGGGTCGCAACTACGCGGCAGGCCCCTCGGGTGCCGACCTGTTCGACCTGCCGCTGGTGGCACTCAACACCTCCATGCTGTTGCTGTCGTCGATCACGTATGGCTTCGCGATGCTGGAAATGCAGAAGAAGCACGTGCGCGGCACCTTGGTGTGGCTGGCCATCACCGGCCTGTTCGGCGTGGCGTTCATCGGCCTGGAACTGTACGAGTTCGCGCACCTGATCCATGAAGGCGCCACGCCTCAGCGCAGCGCTTTCCTGTCGTCCTTCTTCACCCTGGTGGGCACCCACGGCCTGCACGTAACCTTCGGCATCATCTGGCTGGTCACCTTGATGGCACAGGTCTCCAAACACGGCCTGACCATCGAGAACAAGCGCCGCCTGATGTGCCTGTCGATGTTCTGGCACTTTCTGGACGTGGTCTGGATCGGCGTCTTCACCTTCGTGTACCTGATGGGAGTGCTGCCATGAGCGCGCATACCGATACCGCTGGGCACGGCGCCCACCACCATGACGATCACCACGACGATGGCGCCAGCCACGGCTCGCTGAAGGAATACACGATCGGCTTCGTGCTGTCGGTCATCCTCACGGCCATCCCCTTCTGGCTCGTCATGGGCAAGGTGTTCGACCAATCGAGCACCACGGCCCTGGTCGTGCTGGGCTTCGCGGCCGTGCAGATCGTTGTGCACATGATCTACTTCCTGCACATGAACACCCGCTCCGAAGGCGGCTGGAGCATGCTGGCCCTGATCTTCACGCTGGTGCTGGTGGTGATCACCTTGAGTGGCTCCTTGTGGGTGATGTTCCACATGAACACCAACATGATGCCCATGTCGATCCACGAGATGAAGAACATGCCTTGAGGCCGATGGACCACCACGCGATGGGTGCCGATGCTGACACTCCGCGGCGTGGTCCGCGCTCCAAGGGCGTGCTGGCCGTCCTGGCCATCATCGCCGCATTGGTGTTCAGCGGCTTTGCCGCACTGGGCACCTGGCAGGTCAAGCGCCTGTTCTGGAAGCTTGACCTGATTGAGCGGGTCGATCAGCGTGTGAACGCCCCGGCCGCCCCTGCCCCCGGGCCCATGCAGTGGCCCCAGTTGCAGACCAGCACCGACGAGTACCGCCATGTGCAGGCCAGCGGCACCTTCCTGCACGAGCGGGAAACCCTGGTGCAAGCCGTCACGGTTTTGGGCAGCGGCTTCTGGGTGTTGACCCCGCTGAAGTTGGCAGATGGCACGGTGCTGCTGGTCAACCGAGGTTTTGTCCCGCCTGAAAAGCAGGCCAGGGCCAGTCGACAAGCCACCGAACCCCGGGCCAACACCACCGTCACCGGCCTGCTGCGCATGAGCGAACCCGGTGGCGCCTTCCTTCGCAACAACGATCCGGCCAATCAGCGCTGGTACTCGCGAGATGTCCAGGCCATCGCCGCCGCCCACCACTTGGGCCCTGTCGCGCCTTATTTCGTGGATGCGAAGGCCAACCCTTCCCAGGAATGGCCTGCGGGCGGGCTGACGGTGATCGCCTTCAAGAACCACCACCTCGTGTACGCCATCACCTGGTACGCCCTGGCCTTGATGACGCTGGGTGCCGCCTGGTATGTCAGGCGTGACGAACAACGACTGCGCCAACGCCAAACCGATCAGAATGCCGGCTAGTTCGACGACGAAAGCACCGATGTCACGCCAGACCGAACTCCCAGTGACCGAAGAAGGACCGCCACCGGCAGCCGCCAAGGTCCGGGGCGTCAACCATGCCACGGGCCTGAAGAACATGCAGCTGTTGATTCAGCTGCGCTGGATCGCGGTCGTCGGCCAGATCATCACCATCGCGGTCGCGCATTTCGCCTACGGCATCCAGTTGCCGCTCAACCACCTGCTGACCGTGCTGGCCTGCCTGGTGGCCTTCAATGTGGCCAGCCAGGTGCACTGGCGCGCGCACCGCGAGGTCACCAACGGCGAGCTGTTTTTCGCGCTGCTGGTCGATGTCAGCATGTTGACATCGCAGCTCTACCTCAGCGGCGGCGCCACCAATCCCTTCGCTTTCCTCTACCTGCTGCAGGTCACCTTGGCCGCCTTGTTGCTGGAGGCCTGGTCCACCTGGACCATCTTTGCCATCACTGCCACCTGCTTTGCCAGCCTGGCCTTGTTCGGCGTGCCTTTGGCATTCCCGCCCGACCAGGACCGGGGACTGTTCAACCCCTACATGCAGGGCATGCTGATCTGCTTTGCGCTCAATGCGGCGCTGCTGGTGATCTTCATCACGCGCATCAGTTTCAACCTGCGCAAGCGCGACGCGCGCCTGGCCAACCTGCGGCAACGCGCGGCCGAAGAAGAGCACATCGTGCGCATGGGCCTGCTGGCCTCGGGTGCCGCGCATGAACTGGGCACCCCGCTGGCCACGCTGGCCGTCATCCTGGGCGATTGGGCTCGCCTGCCCTCCTTCACCTCCGACCCCGAGCTGCTGCAAGAGGTCGATGAGATGCAAGCCCAGGTTCAGCGGTGCAAAGCCATCGTGAGCGGCATCCTGCTGTCGGCGGGCGAGGCACGCGGCGAGTCGTCAGAAAAAACCACCGTCTGCACCTTCATGGACGAACTGGTGGACGAGTGGCGCGCCACGCGCCCGGCCACCGCCTTCGTGTACGACAACCGCTTTGGCCAGGATCTGACCATGGTGTCCGACTCGGCCCTGAAGCAAACCATCTGCAATGTGCTGGACAATGCGCTGGAGGCATCCCCGCATCTGAAGCTGGAAGTCGCCCGTGATGCTGACACGCTGAGCGTCACCGTCACCGACAATGGTCCAGGTTTCGGCCCGGCCATGCTGGCCAACTTTGGCAAGCCTTACCAATCGAGCAAAGGGCGGCCCGGCCGAGGGCTGGGGCTGTTCCTGGCGGTGAATGTGGCCCGCACGCTGGGCGGCAGCCTCACCGCGCGCAACCGGGCTGGCGGCGGCGCGGTGGTCACACTCACCCTGCCCCTGTCCGCCATCACTTTTGAGGAAGACGACACCCATGGAAGAAGCAGCTGAGCGCGTGCTGCTCATCGTTGAAGACGACGCGGCGTTTGCACGAACGCTCGGCCGCTCGTTCGAGCGCCGCGGCTACGAAGTCATGCTCGCGGCCAGCCTGGAGGGCGTGACCGAGTTGCTGCAACAGCGCTCGCCCGGTTATGCCGTCGTCGATCTGAAGCTGAACAGCGAAGCCTCAGGCCTGGCCTGCGTGCAAAAGCTCAACGCGCACGACCCCGACATGCTGATCGTGGTGCTGACGGGCTTTGCCAGCATTGCCACCGCGGTCGAGGCCATCAAGCTGGGCGCCTGCCACTACCTGGCCAAGCCCTCCAACACCGACGACATCGAGGCCGCTTTTGGCCGCGCGGAAGGCGACACCGAGGTCGGGCTGACCAACCGATCCACGTCGATCAAGACCTTGGAATGGGAGCGCATCCACGAGATCCTGGCCGAGACCGGTTTCAACATCTCCGAGACCGCCCGGCGATTGGGCATGCACCGGCGCACCTTGGCGCGCAAGCTGGGCAAGCAGCAGGTCAAGTAACGCCCAGAAACCCCGCGTTTCATGCCGCTTACCCTGATTGGATAGCATGGGGCCCCAGCAAGGAGGCCTCAACGCATGCAACGACGTCACTTCATCCAGACCGCCGCCGCCCTGGCCGCCGCCGGCATCCCCATGCCCAACCTCATGGCCGCCGAACAGGCGGGCGCCATGAGCAAACTGGGCAAGCCGCAGCCTTTCAGCTACGCGTGGCTCAAAGGGCAAGCCAGCATGCTGGCCAAGCAAGCCTGGCGTGCACCCACCGCCCGCGTGCCCGATGAGTTGACCCAACTGGATTGGGACCAATACCAATCCATCGGCTACCACGACCAGCATGCGCTGTGGGCGCAGCAAAAGCGGCGCTTTGAAGTCAAGTTCTTCCACCTGGGCCGCGGTTTCACCACCCCCGTCCACATGCACGAAGTGATCGACGGCCAAGCCCGGGAGCTGGCCTACGACCCCAGCATGTTCGACTACGGCCAAAGCGGCGTGCGTGGCTCGCGCTTGCCCAAAGACCTGGGCTTCGCGGGCTTTCGGGTCAACTTCCACACCGACTGGAAGCGCGACGTCGCGGCCTTCCTGGGTGCGAGTTATTTCCGTGCGGTGGGCGGTGAAGCCCAGTACGGCCTGTCTGCCCGCGGCCTGGCCATTGATTGCGGCGCCGAGCGGCCTGAAGAGTTCCCCGTGTTCACCTCATATTGGTTGGAACGCCCTTCACCCACCTCGTCGGTGCTCACGGTCTATGGGCTGCTCGACTCGCCCAGTGTGGCTGGGGCTTACCGCTTTGACATCCATCCTGGCGAGATGATGGTCATGGACGTGGACGCCGCCCTGTACCCCCGCAAGCCCATCGAGCGACTGGGCATCGCGCCCCTGACCAGCATGTTCCAGCATGGTGAGAACGACCAGCGCATGGCCAACGACTGGCGCGCCGAAATCCACGACTCCGACGGCCTGGCCATGTGGCGCGGCAACGGCGAATGGCTCTGGCGCCCGGTCACCAACCCGGCAGGGCTGCGATTCAGCGCCCACGCCGACGAGAACCCGCGTGGCTTCGGCCTGCTGCAGCGCGACCGCCAGTTCGACCACTACCAGGACGATGGCGTGTTCTACGAACGAAGGCCCAGCTTGTGGGTGGAGCCCAAGGCGGGCTGGGGTAAAGGCGCCGTGCAATTGGTGGAGCTGCCCACCGACGACGAGACCAACGACAACATCGTCGCCTTCTGGAACCCCGACGCCAAATTGCTGCCCGGGCAAGAACGCCTGTTCAGTTACCGACTGCATTGGGGCGCCAGGCCGCCTGTGCAGCCCACAGCAGCGCAAGTGGTGGCCACCCGCACGGGCATCGGCGGCGTGGTCGGCCAAAAGCGGAAGTATTTTTCCTGGCGCTTCGTGGTGGACTTTGCCGGTGGCGACCTGCCCATGCTGCGCGAAGGCGCGAAAGTGGAGCCGGTGATCACCGCATCACGTGGCCAGGTGGAGATCACCTCGGCCCGGCCCTTGGCCTCGGTCAACGGCTACCGGGCCATGTTCGATCTGCGCCCCCTGGATGACAGCACCGCGCCGGTGGAGCTTCGCCTTTACCTCAGCTACAACGGCCAGCCGATGAGCGAGACCTGGCTGTACCAATGGACGCCACCACCGGCGGCTCAGCGCCGGCTGTGATCATTCAATTGGCGCTCAGACCGCCGACTGGCGGCGGCGGGTCATGACACCGGCCACGCCCAAGCCTGCCAGCAGCAAGGCGTAGGTTTGCGGCTCGGGCACCGCCACGGCCACGTTGGTGAACACGAAGCTCTCGTCGTCGTAGTTGTAGTCGGCCCCGGGGAACGGCAAATCCTCGAACCCGACGTAGATGCCGACGGGGACGCCGCTGAACAGTGGCGATGTCGCCGTGTAAGCCGTGGAGTAGATGTGGTTGTGCGCGGTTTCGCCCACCCCGTCATAGGCGGCATTGAGTGTTGGATCTGAATAGACCTGCGCACCCAGCGTCAGGTTCCTCATCACCAGGGTCAAGGTGTCGCCCGCATTGACCGACCCCAGGTTGAAGCTCTGCCCCACCAACGAGGTGTGGTTGTTCAAGCCAAAACCTGCGGCGGTTTGCACGCCATTGACCAGCAAACCCATCTCGTTTTCATACCCAGCGCCTGCCCCGCCCACGAAATAGGCGATGACATCACCGGTGGTGGCCGCCGTGAACGAATACGTGGCCGTGTTGTACGTACCGGCGTTGGCGTAGGGAATCACATCGTCGGCGTGGGCCAGTGTGGCAACGCCAGCCGCCAGCGTGGCGGCCATCACGTGGCGGCTGACCTGTGCCTTCAAGGCAGACATGGGCATGATCATGAGAACTCCTTGGGTGAAGTGAATTGTTCTGAAAATAGGACAAAACACTCTAGCCCAAAAAGAACGCTGAGGGAATAACGGAATTCGTCACCCTCACAACGCGACAGTGCGCCCCACGTACAAGATGGGGCCGGTGGGCCGGTCGATGGGCGAGCCCTTCTCAGGCTCCAGCGTGATCTCGAACAATTGTTGCGCACCCACGCCCGGCAGGCGAGACACGGGCAATTCCAGGGGATGCCCGGCCTTCACCAGGCCCAGTGACGTGGGGCCCGCCGCGCCTTGGGGCGTGGTCCAGAACTGCAGGGCACGGCCTGCCGGGACCACGCCCGTGTCGCCCATGGGCAGCAAGCGCACGGTGCCGCCCGCCTGCACCTCGACCACCCAGCCGGTGCTCTGATCCTTGGGGCTTTGCAGCACGGCCAGGTACCTGGCACCCACCACGGCCTGACCAGGCACCCCGGCGCCACGATCCACCAGCAACACCGCCATGACCAGGCAGACGGCCAATGCCAACCCACTGAGGCCTTGCCACAGGCCCAAACGCTCCCACCAAGGGCTGCGGGGCACCGTGCTGTCAACCCGAGCGGGCCGAGGCAAGGCGGCGGCCATGGCGCTCAGCGTGGCGTCAATGCGTTGCCAAAGCTGCGCGCGTGGCGCCACAGGGGGGGCCTGCGTGCTCAAGCTCAGCAGTTGGTCCTGCCAACCATAGACCTCGGCCTGCAGCGCGGGGTCTTGGACCAAAGCCTCGCGGAATGCCTGCTGGTCATCTTCGCTCAAGGTGCCCAGCACGTACTCGCCCGTGGTGGCCACCCGGTTTTCCCGGTCCTGAAGGTTGATCACGCCATGCACTCCTTCAGGCTGTTCAGGCTGCGGCGAATCCAAGATTTCACCGTGCCCAAGGGGGTTTGCAGCCGTTCGGCAATCTGCTCATGGGTGTAGCCGTCCACGAAAGCGTGCACCACACAAGCCCTTCTCGCCTCGTCCAGGCGCTGCAGACAGCGCTCCAGGCTGTCGCTGTCCAGGCCTCGCTCACTGGCCGTGTCTTGCACCGCCTGTTGCTGGTCTGACAACTCGGCCAGATCGACCGGATCGAGCGCCTGCATGCGGCCCGGATGGCGCACCTCTTTGAGCGCGCGGTGGCGCACCACGGTGTAGAGCCAGCCTCGCGCCGAACCCAGCTCAGGTCGGTAGGTGGAGGCGTCTTGCCAGACCTGCAGGAAGGCATCGTGCAAGACATCCTCGGCCAACTCGCGGTCTCGAACGATGCGCAAGGCCACCCCCAGCAACCAGCGCGCCTCGCGCTCGTACAAGGCACGCATGGCGAATCGCTCCCCGCGCGCGCAAGCGAGCAAGGCAGCTTCGTAATCAAAGGGCGGGGTGTCGGCGATGGGCATGCGTTCACTTTACATGCCGCGACGGCACGCTTTCATGGGGCTTCAAGCGGCTTTCCAGAAAATGTAGTCGGCCTGGTACTTCACCACTTCCTTGCGGCCCACGGCGCTGCCATCGCACACGCTCGCTGGCGCCACGCCACCTTGGGTGGCCACGCGCTGGATGTAGCTGATGCCGCTCATGGCGCCCGAGCCCACGGCAGGGTTGGCCTTCACGAGCTGCGACGGGATGTTGCCCATGCCCGCTGGCGCGACGGCCAGTTGCGTGCCGGTGATCTTGGAGCCATCCAGCGCGGCCCAGGTGGCGGGGGGGCCAAAGTAGGTGCCCAACTTGCTGCCGCTGCGGCTCATCAGATCGGCTTGCGGGCCCACGAACACCCAGGCAAAGGCACCCAGTGCGTCAGCCTTGGCGCGGCACTCATAGGTGATCTCGCCCACGCCCACGCTTTGCAGGGCGACCTGGTGACCAGCGGGCACCTTCACGGCATCGGGCAGGCCATCCTGGCTGAAGGGTTTGTCCATGGCCATGGGCGACATGTTCGAGCATGCGGACAGGAGGGCGACGCAGGTGATGGCCAGAGCGGTGGTGGAACGGGTTTGCATGAGGGGGCTCCTTCAATGTTCGGGTTTTGACGGGTGTGGCCGAGGCTCACACCATGTACTGGCCACCAGGGAGGCATTTGGATGCAGGCGGTTTGAAAATAATTTCAAACCCGGTGGCACGGCAGTTGCATAAGCACGAGGTGACCGCGGCGCAGGTTGCGCCTCAGCATGGCGCCCCCAATCACCCCTGACTTGGAGTCCTCTTGATGAACCGCAAACGTCCCACCGACCCATCGCGCCGCCGTGCCCTGGCCGCCCTGTCTGTGCCACTGCTCCCATGGGCGTTCTGCGGCTCGGCCCATGCCGCCACCCTGGAAGAAGTCCGCAAGCGTGGCTACCTGGTGGTGGTCACCGAAGATGATTTCAAGCCCTTCGAGTTCATCAAGGATGGCAAGCCCACCGGCTTCAACAACGAGATGGTCGAGGCCCTGCGCAAGTACGCGCCTTTCGAGATCCGCCAGGAGATCGTGCCCTGGACTGGCCTGCTGGCAGGCGTTGCCACCGGCAAGTACGACATCGCCATCACGGCCGCGCTCATCACCAAGGAGCGCACGCAATCGCTGGATTTTGCCAGCCCCATCGCCGATGCCACGCACTACTACGTCAAGCGCAAGAGCGATGCCTCGATCAAATCGGTGAAAGACCTGAGCGGCAAGCGGATCGGCGTGCAGGGCGGCAGCGCCATGCTGGCCCGGCTGCCCGAGTTGGCCGCCATGCTCGCCAAAACCGGAGGCACCTTGGGCAAGATCACCGAGTACACCTCTTACCCCGAGGCGTATCAAGACCTGGCTTTGGGCCGCACCGACGTGGTCATCAACACCGTCATCAACCTGAAGTCGCTGGCCACAGAGAAACCGGCCATTTTCGAGCTGGGCCAGGCGGTGTCCGGCAAGTCTTATCCAGGCTGGGCGGTGAAGAAGGGCAACAGCGAGTTGCTGAAATTCATCAACGAATTCATCGCCAAGCAAAAGGCCAATGGCACGATGCCCGCGCTGCAGAAGAAGTGGTTCGGCGAAGCGTTTGACCTGCCGGCGTCGTTCACCCCCGAAGTCTGAACCCGCGTGAGCGCCGCAGACTGGTTGACGCTGTTCAGCGGGGCACTCACCACGCTCGCATTGTCGGCCGCCGGCATTGCCTTGGGCCTGCCGCTTGGGCTGGCGCTGGCCTTGCTGCGCTGGGCGCGTGTGCCGGTGATTGCGCCCATGGTGGTGGCCTACGTCAGCGTGCTGCGCGCCACGCCGCTGATCACTTTATTGCTGCTCATCTTCTTCGCGCTGCCCAGTGTGGGCATCACGCTGGGGCCGGTGGCGGCGGGCGTGCTGGCGCTCATGCTCAATGGCTCGGCCTTCAATTGCGAGATCTGGCGCGCCGCGCTGATGGACCTGCCCAAGGACCAGATCGAAGCGGCGCAATCAACCGGCATGCGCTTCGGCTTGTATCTGCGGCGCATCGTTCTGCCCCAGATCGCCCGCGCCGCTTTGCCAGGGCTGATGAGCGAGATGTCGCTGTTGATCAAGCTGACGCCAGCGCTGGCCGTGGTCGGCGTGGTGGATGTGACGCGGGCTGCGGTGCGCATTGGCGCCGCCACCTATGAGCCACTGCCGCCGCTGTTGGCGGCCCTGGCGATCTACCTGCCCATCGTGTATGCCCTGGTGCGCGGCCAACGCTGGTTCGAGCAGCGCCGGGCCTTGTCGGAGGCGGTGGCCTGATGAACGACTTCGCCATCGTCTGGTCAGAGCGCAGCTTGCTGTTGTCGGGGCTGGCCAACACGGTAGCGCTGACCGTGCTGGCAGGAATCGGTGCCTTTGCCTTGGGCGCCATGCTGTGCCCGCTGCTGATGCGGCGAGAACGTGCCGTGGCCTGGACGGCACACGCCTTCGTCGATGGCTTTCGCTGCACGCCGTTCCTGCTGTTCGCCTACCTCGTCTACTACGGCCTGCCCACGGTGGGCATCAGCTTCGACAGCTGGGGGGCGGGCCTGTTCGCGCTGGTGCTGTACCACACGGCCTACGTGGCCGAGATCCTGCGGGGCGCGTGGGCAGCGCAGCCCAAGGCGCCGGTGGAAGCGGGCCATGCCTTCGGTTTCAGGGGCTTCGGCCTGTGGCGCAGGATCGTGATGCCGCCCCTGCTGTTGGCGGCCGGGCCGGTGCTGGGCAACCAGGTCATCCAGATCGTCAAGGACAGCGCCTTTCTCACCGTCATAGCCCTGCCCGAACTCACGCACGCTGCCAACTCGATCCAGTCACGACACTATGTGCCGTTTGCCGCCTTGCTGACCGCCTTGCTGCTGTACTGGGCCTTGTGCCTGGTGGTGGAAGCGGGCGTGGCCGCCGTGGGGCGGATGGCCGAGGCCCGCCGATGAACGCCCCCCACCGATTGAATGTGACAGGGGTGAGCAAGCGTTTCGGCAGCTTGCAAGTGCTGGACAACATCCACCTGCAGGTGGCGCCTGGCGAGACGGTGTGTTTGCTGGGGCCCTCAGGATCAGGCAAGTCCACGCTGCTGAGGTGCATCAACTGGCTGGAGCGGCCAGACTCCGGGCGCGTGCTCATCGATGGCCAGACCATCGGGGTGACGGGCGGCCTGGTGATGAACGACCGCGCCCTGGCCACCATGCGCACCCGCATCGGCATGGTGTTCCAGCATTTCGCGCTGTGGCCGCATTTGACCGTGCTGCAGAACGTGATGGAGGCGCCGCTGCATGTGCTGCACCGGCCAGCTCCGGAGGTGCGCGCCGAGGCAGAGGCCTTGTTGCAGCGCGTGGGATTGTTCGACAAGCGCGATGCATTTCCGGCTCGCTTGTCGGGGGGGCAGAAGCAACGGGTGGGCATCGCACGGGCGTTGGCCATGAAGCCTTCGCTGATGCTGTTTGACGAGCCCACCAGCGCGCTGGACCCTGAGTTGGTGGGCGAGGTATTGGCGGTGATGCGCGATCTGGCGCAAGAGGGCATGACCATGGTCATCGTGACGCACGAAATGGCTTTTGCCCGCGATGTGGCCAGCCGGGTGGTGTTCATGGACCGGGGCAACGTGGTGGAAACGGGCACGCCGGAGGCGTTTTTTACTTCGCCGAGCACGGAGCGGGCGCGGCAGTTTTTGCTGCGCTATGGGAGCGCGGCAAGTTTTTGAAGTGTGTTTACCATTCCAAGCATCTAACTTTCCATTTATTCATGGAATGCTTTACCATTAATGCATGGAAGCCCACCTCACCCAACTGCTGCAATTTGTAGCACAGGATCCTCGCAATGTGGCCGCCCGGCTGGCCGAATCACTGGGGGTCACAAGGCAAGCCGCCAGCGCCAGACTGCTCAAGGCCATCAAAGCGGGCGTCATCACGCGAGAGGGGCGCGGCGCAGGCGTGCGCTATGGGCTGCGGACCATCCAGGAAGTCCAGCACAGCTACCCACGGGTGGGCCTGTCTGAAGATCGTGTGTGGCAGCAACTGCTTGCTCCTGCCCTGGCTGACATCCCAGAGAAGGCTCGCGACGTGTGGCGCTACGGGCTCACCGAAATGATCAACAACGCGGTGGACCACTCTGGTTCAGAAATGGTCCACGTGGGTCTGCGACGCAACGCACTGTTCACGCAAGCCTGGGTCACCGATGACGGCGAAGGCATCTTTTTGCGCATTCAACGCGCCCTGAACCTGTTTGATCCACGTGAAGCCATCCTGGAATTGGCGAAGGGCAAGTTCACCACCGACCCAGCCAACCACTCAGGCGAAGGCATCTTCTTTTCGTCCAAGGTCTTCGACGTGTTCGACATCCAGTCCGGCAAGCTTCACTTCGCGCATGACGATGGCAAGGTCGATGTGTTGTTCGAGCGCTCGGCTGAAGCACCCGGCACCACCGTGTCCATGCAACTGGCCAATGACAGCACACGCACCACGCGCGAAGTCTTCGACAAGTTTGCTGCGCCCGAGGAATACACCTTCGCCAAGACCTTGGTGCCCGTGCGATTGGCCCAACACGAAGGTGAGAAGCTGGTATCGCGGTCTCAGGCAAAGCGACTGACCATGCGCTTTGAGCGTTTTCAAACGGTGGTGCTGGACTTCGTCGGCGTGGCCGAGATCGGACAGGCATTTGCAGACGAAGTGTTCAGGGTGTTCCAGACGGCTCACCCCAATACCACCCTCGTGCCCATCAACATGGAGCCCGATGTCAAGGCCATGGTTTCACGTGCTCGCGCTGCGCTGAAGGCCCAAGGCTGAAGCGACGCGTTGTGCCAATCTGCGCAGCCGTTTTCCACGGAATGAGTGGTAGGCCGTGTTGGACTTGAACCAACGACCAAAGGATTATGAGTCCTCTGCTCTAACCAACTGAGCTAACGGCCCCCGGCCTTGAAACGCAAGGGAGCGGCGATTGTAAGGGCACACCGCTTGCCACTCTGCCATGAGCCTCAACCCTCTTTGAAGGAGACCATCATGGCCAGAAGCAGCATTTTCGGCACCGAACAAGCCCCTCGCCACGCCCCAGGCCACGACGCCGACGCGCTCGGCCCCAGCGACAGCTCGGACAGCGGTTCTGACATCCAGGGCGAACTGCACCTGGAAACCGACGATTTCGAGACCCTGTCGGCCGCCATTTCCGGCGCCGGCAACACCGACCTGCGGTCAGACTCGGACAGCGGCGGCACCGGCGAACGCGGCTCGGCCGTGCCGGACCGCATCCGCGAAGGCGGCGACATCTCGCCAGACCGCGTCATCTTGTCGGGCGAAGAAGCGCTGGAAACCGACCCCGACCTGGTGTCGATCGACGACCCACAGGGCGTGGACCTGGAAAACCTGGCCGCCGACGATGAGGAATATTCCGAGGAAGAAGACGAGGGGGATGGCGATCAACAGACCGCTCTGCCCTTCACTTCTGGCTCAGCGCGTTCGACACCATCCGCGAAGTGATGTCCACGATCTCGATCATCCGGTCGTACGCCATGCGCGTCGGCCCGATCACGCCCAGCGTGCCCACGATCTGCCCGTTGATCTCATAAGGCGCCGAGACCACCGACAACTCCTCGAACGGCACCACCATGCTCTCGCCGCCAATGTAGATGCGCACGCCTTCGGCGCGGCTGGAGCCTTCCAGCAGGCGCATCAACTGGGTCTTCTGCTCGAACAGATCGAACAGGCGACGCAGCGAGCCCAGGTCGTTCGAGAAATCCTGCACCGTCAGTAAATTGCGCTCGCCGGACACCACCAATTGGTCCGTGCTCTCGTCCATCGCATCGCTGCCCGCCTGCACCGCCGCCTGCATCAGGCTGGCGATGTCGCCACGCAGTTGATCCACTTCCGACTTGAGGCGATTGCGCATTTCCTCGATCGACAAGCCCGAATAGTGCGTGTTCAAGATGTTGCTGGCCTCGACCAGCTCCGACTGCGTGTAATCCTGCGCGGTGAACAGCACGCGGTTTTGCACATCGCCGTCGGGCGCCACCAGGATGACCAGCACGCGCTTGTCACCCAGGCGCAAAAACTCGATGTGGCGGAAAACGGAGGCCTTGCGCGGCGAGGTGACCACGCCCACAAACTGTGACAGGCTGGACAGCATCTGTGCCGCGTTGGCGATCACGCGTTGCGGCTGGTCGGGCTGGAGCTGGTCGCGCGTTTCTGATTTGAAATCGAAGGGGCGCGCCGTGAGCATGGTGTCCACGAACAGGCGGTAACCGCGCGCAGTGGGCACGCGCCCGGCCGAGGTGTGCGGGCTCACGATCAAGCCCAGCTCTTCCAGGTCGGCCATCACATTCCGGATGGTGGCAGCAGACAGGTCCAGCCCGGCCGCCCGCGACAGGGTGCGCGAGCCCACGGGTTGCCCGTCGGCGATGTAGCGCTCGACCAGGGCTTTCAACAGTATCTTGGCACGGTCATCCAGCATGGATTTGATTCTAGGCGCTGGCGCGCACAAGCCGTCACAAATCAGGGCGATGGGGGCAAAACCACCCCTCGTTCAGGGCGGTGCCGTGTGGTGTAATTCCGCTCATGCCCAGCCCTCAGCCTTGCCGTTTTCGCCACGCCGCCTTGGTCGGTAAATACCAGGCCCGCGGCATCCGCACAGTGCTGGAAGACGTGGCCGCCATCCTCGTCAAGGCCGGGCTTGAAGTCTCGCTGGAGATGGAAACCGCGCTCAATACCGGCATCACCGACTACGGCTCGCTCAGCCTCAAGCAGATTGGCAAGCAGTGCGACGTGGCCGTGGTGGTGGGCGGCGACGGCACCATGCTGGCCATTGCCCGCGAGCTGTCGCGCTTTGACATCCCGCTGATCGGCATCAACCAGGGCCGCCTGGGTTTCATCACCGACATCCAGCACAAGGACATGGCCACCGCCCTGCCCCAGATCCTGACTGGCCACTACGAAGAAGAGCACCGCGCCATGCTGGAGGGCGCCGTGCTGCGCCCCAACCGCGATGGGGGGCTCGAAACCATTTACGAAGGCTTTGCCATCAACGAGGTGGTGGTGAGCCGTGGGGCCACCGCCAGCATGGTCGAGCTGCGCGCCGAGGTTGATGGCCAGTTCGTGGCCAACTACCGCGCCGACGGCCTGATCGTGGCCTCGCCCACCGGCTCGTCGGCCTATGCCTTGTCTGCCGGGGGCCCTTTGCTGCACCCCGCCCTGGGCGGCTGGGTGATGGTGCCGATTGCCTCTCACACGCTGTCGAACCGCCCCATCGTGATCCCCGACACCGGCGTGATCACCATCGAAATTGTCGCGGCCAAGGACGCCAGCATGAACTTCGACATGCAAAGCCTGGCCAGCCTGCTGCACGGCGACCGCATCACCGTGCGCCGCTCGGCCCACCGGGTGCGCTTTTTGCACCCCAAGGGCTGGAACTATTACGCCACCCTGCGCCGCAAGTTGCGCTGGAACGAAGGAGTTGCCTGATGCTGCGCCGCCTGACCCTGCGCGATTTCGTCATCGTCACGGCGCTGGAAGTCGATCTGCGCGCTGGCTTCACGGCCCTGACGGGCGAAACGGGCGCGGGCAAGTCCATCCTGATCGACGCCTTGCAATTGGCGCTGGGCAGCCGGGGTGACGCGGGCGTGGTGCGCGAAGGCGCCGCCCGCGCCGACATCACCGCCGAGTTCGAGCCCCACGCCGCCCTGGCCCAGCGCCTGGCGCCCTGGCTGCACGATGCCGGGTTTGATTCCGCCGAGCCTGGCGCGCCTTTGTTGCTCCGCCGCGTGGTCGATGCCCAAGGCAAGAGCCGCGCGTGGATCAATGGCAGCCCGGCCACCGTCACGCAACTGCGCGAGCTGGGCGAAAACCTGGTTGACATCCATGGCCAGCATGCCTGGCAAAGCCTGACCCGCGCCGATTCGGTTCGCGCTTTGGTGGACACGCAAGCCGGTGTGGACACAACGGCGCTTCAGCAAGCCTGGGCAGCGCGCCGCGACGCCCAACGTCGGCTGGACGATGCCAAGGGCCGCCAGGCCGACCTGGACCGCGAACGCGAACGCCTGCAATGGCAGATCGCCGAGTTGGACAAACTCAAGCCCCAGGCCGGTGAGTGGGACGAGCTCAACGCCGAACACCAGCGCCTTGGACACGGCCAGGCCATCCTGGAAGCGGCCCAGGTGGCCTTGAGCGCCATCTCGGAAGACGACACCAACGCCAGTTCGCTGACCTCGCGCGCCATTGATGCGCTCGACAGTGTGGCCCAGGTCGATCCCAACCTGGCCAGCGCGCTGGAAGTGCTGCGCAGCGCCCAGGCCCAGTTGGAAGACGCCGCGCACAGCCTGAACGGCGCCCTGCGCCACACCGAACTTGACCCGGGTCGACTGGGCGAGCTGGACAGCCGCATCGCCAGCTGGATGAGCCTGGCCCGGCGCTTCAGGCGCCTGCCGCAAGACCTGCCGGAACTGCTGCAAAGCTGGCGCGACGAGCTGACCGCGCTGGACGCCGCCGCCGACCTGGAAACCCTGGAGCGCCACGCCAACGAGGCGCATCAAGCCTGGCTGGCCGTGGCCAAGACTGTGTCCCAACAACGGGCCAAAGCCGCGCCCGCACTGGCCCAAGCCGTGACCCTGGCCATGCAGGACCTGGGCATGTCCGGCGGCCGCTTCGAAGTGGCCTTGCCCAAGCAGGACGAGCCGCAAGCCTTTGGCCTGGAGTCGGTGGAGTTCCTGGTGGCCGGCCATGCTGGCAGCACGCCGCGCCCTTTGGGCAAGGTGGCCTCAGGTGGCGAGTTGTCGCGCCTGGCCCTGGCCATCGCCGTGACCACCTCACAGCGCGCCGACGATGCCTCGCAGTCCGGCACCCTGATCTTTGACGAAATCGATTCGGGCGTCGGTGGCGCCGTGGCCGACACCGTGGGCCAGCTCATGCAACGCCTGGGCGCCAGCCAACAGGTGTTGGCCGTGACCCACCTGGCCCAGGTCGCCGCCTGCGCCCACCAGCACCTGGTCGTGTCCAAGGCTTTGAGTCAAGGCACCACCACCAGCGACATCCGCGAAGTGACCGCCGAAGACCGCGTGCGCGAAGTGGCCCGCATGCTCGGCGGCACCATCACCGATACCAGCCGCGCCCACGCCCAGGTCATGGTGGACACCGCCCACGCGGCAAGCGATCAGACCAGCGCCCACAAGCGCCGCCGCAAGGAGGCCGCATGAGCCTGGACGTCGTCTTCCTGACCGGCATCTCGGGCTCGGGCAAGTCCGTGGCCATCAATGCTTTGGAAGACGCTGGCTACTTCTGCGTGGACAACCTGCCGCCTGAATTGCTGCGCGGTTTGATCACCCTGGAGCTGACACGCCCCGAGCCGCAACGCCGCCGCGTGGCCGTGGCTGTGGACGTGCGCAGCGCGCAATCCCTGCCCAGCCTGATGCCCATCCTGGCCGAGCTGAAGGCCGAAGGCGTGCGCGTGAAATCGGTGTTCCTGGACGCCAGCACCGACGCCCTGGTGCGGCGCTTTTCTGAAACGCGCCGCCCTCACCCTTTGCTGCAAGCCAAACAGCCCACGCGCCCTTTTGTTGGCATCCCGCCCATGCCCGACCAGGTGGACGAGCAACTGGCCTACCAGGACCAGGCCCTGATCGACACCATCAACCTGGAGCGCGAGCTGCTGGAGCCCCTGCGCGAAGTGTCAGCCGTGATCGACACATCACTGCTGCGGCCCGCGCAATTGCGCTCGTGGATCCGCAACGTGGTCCAGGCCGAACCGTCGCGCCTGACCCTGGTGTTCGAATCCTTCGCCTACAAGCAGGGCGTGCCCATGGATGCCGACTTCGTGTTCGACGTGCGCATGCTGCCCAACCCGTATTACCTGAAAGAGTTGCGCCCCCTGACGGGCCGTGACCAACCGGTGATCGACTACCTGCGCCAGCAACCCGAAGCCGCCGAGATGATCGAGCAGATCGAAGCGTTTTTATTGCGTTGGCTGCCCACCCTGGAAGGTGACCAGCGCAGCTACGTGACGGTGGCCATTGGGTGCACCGGCGGGCAGCACCGCTCGGTGTATTGCGTGGAGCAACTCGTCGAGCGCTTCGTGAAGCGTGGCGTGGCACTGGCACGCCACCGCGAACAAGACGCGCGCTGATTTACATCAAGCGCCCATCGCTTCGCGCAGCGACTTGCGCAGGCTTTCGCCCAGTTCCGGCTTGCCCGCGAAGGGATCGGTCGGGTTGCGCATCTGCACCACGTCTTCCAATCGAGTCTGAACCATGCCCAGGGCCTGCGGGTGGGTGTAGACGTAGAACTGGTTCTGCTCAACCGCGTTGAACACCAGCTGCGCCACCTCGGTGGCCGACACCCGGCCCGACGTGACCGCCTTGGTGCTCATGGCCTGCGCAATGATCTGGCTGGGCGTGGGCTTGCCCTCGCCGCGCAACTCGACCGGGCGATTGCGCTGCGATTGGTGGATGCCCGTGGGCACGAAGTAGGGGCACAGCACCGATGCATGCACCTGGTCAGTGACCAAGGCCAGGTCCTGGAACAAGGTCTCGGTCAGGCTGACCACCGCGTGCTTGCTGACGTTGTAGGCGCCCATGTTGGGCGAGTTCAGCAAGCCGGCCATCGAGGCCACATTCACGATGTGACCCTGCCATTGGGGATCCTTGCGGGCCGCCTCCAGCATCAAGGGGGTGAACACGCGCACGCCATGGATCACGCCCCACAGGTTCACGCCCAGCACCCATTCCCAGTCGCTGGTGGTGTGCTCCCAGACCAGGCCGCCAATGGCCACGCCCGCGTTGTTGATGACCAAGTGGGGCACGCCGAATCGTTCCAGGCAGATGGTGGCCAACGCCTCAACGTCGGAGGCACGCGAGACATCGCTGCGCAAGGCCACCACCTTGGCGCCCAGGCCCTTCAACTCCGCCTTGGCCGCGTCCAGCGCATCTTGCTGCACATCGGCGATGACCAGGTTCAATCCTCTGGCCGCGCCCAGGCGGGCCAACTCCAGGCCAAAGCCACTGCCAGCGCCCGTGATGACGGCCGTCTGCCCGGCTTGCAAATTCATGATCGACATGGTGTTGTCCTTCAAAGTGTTCAGACCAGCTTGACCAGCTGTTTGCCAAAGTTCTTGCCCTTGAGCAAGCCCAGGAATGCCTCGGGCGCGCTGGCAATGCCTTGCGCGATGGACTCGCGGAATTTCATCTTGCCGGTGGCCACCATGGTGCCCAACTCCTTGGTGGCCTCTGGCCACACTTCAGGGTGTTCGCTCACGATGAAGCCTTCGATCTTCAGGCGCGATACCAGGATCATCGCGGGGTTGGCCAAGGGCATGGGCTGCCCATCGTAGCCAGCAATCATCCCGCACATGGCGATGCGGCCAAAGGCGTTCATGCGGGCCATCACGGTGTCCAGGATGGCGCCGCCCACGTTCTCGAAGTAGCCATCGATGCCATCGGGCGTGGCCTCCTTCAAGGCCTTGTACAGGCTGCGCGAATCGGCGTGCGCCTTGTAGTCGATGCAGGCATCGAAGCCCAGCTCGTTGACCACGTACTGGCACTTGTCGGCACCACCGGCAAAGCCCACCACGCGGCAACCGCGCGCCTTGGCCAGTTGCCCCACCACGCTGCCCACCGCCCCACTGGCTGCGCTGACCACCACGGTCTCACCCGCCTTGGGGTTGATGATCTTGACCAGGCCATACCAGGCGGTGACACCCGGCATGCCGACCGAGCCCAGGTAGGCCGACAGCGGAATGTGCGTGGTGTCGACCTTGTTGAGGGTGCCGCGCACATTGGCATCGACCACCGCGTATTCCTGCCAGCCGCCCATGCCCAACACTTGGTCGCCCACCGCGAACTTGGGGTGCTTGCTGGCCACCACTTCACCCACGGTGCCACCGATCATCACGGTGTCCAAGGGTTGCGGTTCGGCGTAGCTCTTGCTGTCGTTCATGCGGCCGCGCATGTAAGGGTCGAGCGACAGGAAATGGTGCTTGACCACCACCTGGCCATCGCTCAGTTCGGCCTGCGAAGGCACGGGTGTCTCGACCAGCTTGAAGTTGTCGGTGGTGGCTTCACCCTGTGGGCGGGAGGCCAACTGGATCTGGCGGTTGATGGTGCTCATGGTCTTGTTCCTCGGTGTTCGTCGGTGGAGATGACAACGGCTTGCGATCAGCCGCCAATCAAGGCGCTGACGCCGCCATCGACTGGCAGGATCTGCCCGGTGATGTGCTTGCCCGCGTCGCTCGCAAAAAGCAGCGTGACGCCTTTCAGGTCTTCGTCGTCACCGATGCGCGCCAGCGGTGCGCCCTTGGCGATGTTCTCTTCGCCCGCCATGCTCAGCAGGCCCGCCGTCATCTTGCTGGGGAAAAAGCCCGGCGCGATGGCATTGACCCGGATGCCCAGGTGCCCCCATTCGCAAGCCAGGCCGCGCGTGAAGTTCACCACCGCGCCCTTGCTGGTGTTGTAGGCGATGGTCTGCATGAAGGGTGGGTTGCCGCCCAGGCCGGCGATGGACGCCACATTGATGATGCGGCCCTGTTTGCGAGGGATCATGCTGGCCTTGGCCACCGCTTGCGACAACAGGAAGTAGCCGCGCACATTCAGGTTCATGACCTTGTCCCACGCCTCCAGTGGGTGTTCTTGCGCAGGTGCGCCCCAGGATGCACCGGCGTTGTTGACCAGGATGTCGATGTGGCCCAACTGGGCCATGGCTTCGTCGGCCAGGCGTTGGATGTCTTCCGGCCTGCCGGCGTCGGCGGCGATGAAGCTGGCATCGATGCCCGCAGCCTTGAGTGAAGCCACCGCCTCCTCCAGGTCGGCCGCCTTGCGCGAGCTGATCAGCACCTTGGCACCGGCTTCGCCCAGGGCATGGGCCATCTGCAGGCCCAGGCCACGCGAACCGCCGGTGATCAATGCCGTGCGGCCAGTCAGGTCGAAAAGTTGTTGAACCTTGCGGGGTGTGGTCATGGTGAATCCTTGCGTTGTGGTTGTCGTTGAAGCGACGTTCAGCAAAAGTAGTCGAGCACGTGGCGCGAGGCGGCCATTTCGCGGATCTGGGCCACGACGCCTTGGTGATGAGGATGCGGCTGGTAGGCCGCCAGCGCCGCCGCATCTTCAAACGTGGAGATCAGCACCACGTCGCAATTGGCTTCCAGACCTTCGGTCTTGATGCCCACGTCGAACTCGTGCATGCCCGGCACCAGGCCCTTACAGCTGTCGAGCAAGGCCTTGACCTTGGGGGCATCTTCGGGGCGCTTGAGCGTGAAGATCACGATGTGTCGAATCATGTTGAACGTCCTTGAATGGGAGGAGTGCTTTTTCAGAACCAGTCGGGCTGGGCTTGTGCGCAGGTCATGTCGCGGCGCGCCACCACCCCCAGCCAGGCATCGATCTTGGGCAGCTCGAAGCTGAAGAAATAATCGCAGGCCGCCAGCTTGCCGTGCAGGAAACCTTGGCCCAGCGGGCTTTGCTGGTCCAGCGCTGCGCGGGCGGCGATGGCCAGCTCCAGCCAGATCCAGGCCAGCACCGTGTGGCCAAAGCCCTGCAGGTAGGGCGTGGCGTTGGCCAGGGCTTCTTCCGGCACGCCGGTGGACCAGGCAGCCTTGGTGGTGGCCCCCACTTTTTGCAGCGCCTGCGCCAAGGCATTGGCGTGCAGTGCCAGGCCTTCGATCTGGCCCGCCTTCTGGATGGTCTGGCTGATGCGCTCGGCCAGCACGCTCAAGGCCTTGCCACCGTTCATCACCACCTTGCGGCCCAGCAGGTCCAGGCCCTGGATGCCGTGCGTGCCTTCGTGGATCATGTTCAGGCGGTTATCACGCCAATATTGCTCAACCGGGAAGTCGCGCGTGTAGCCATAGCCGCCCAGGATCTGGATGGCCAGGCTGTTGGCCTCTTGCGCCCATTCGCTGGGCCAGCTCTTGGCAATGGGGGTCAGCAACTCCAGCAACAGCCCGGCGTGTTCGGCCTCTGCGGGCGTGCCGGTGTATTCCTCATCGACCAACCTGGCGCAAAACAAGCCCAATGCCAGCCCGCCTTCAGCGATGGCCTTTTGTTGCAGCAGCATGCGCTTGACGTCGGTGTGCTCGATGATCGAGATCTGCGGCGCGCTGTGGTCCTTGCCCCCCGCGCCCATGCGCCGGCCTTGCGGGCGTTGCAGCGCGTATTCCAATGAGGCCTCGTAGCCCGCATAGCCCAGCATGGTCGCGCCCAGACCCACGCTGATGCGGGCCTCGTTCATCAAGGTGAACATGCACTTCAGGCCTTCGCCCGGCTTGCCGATCAGGTAGCCCACCGCGCCCGACTGGCCATTCACCGGGAACTTGCCTTCGCCAAAATTCAGCAAAGTGTTGACCGTCCCGCGATAACCCAGCTTGTGGTTCAAACCAGCCAGCGCCACGTCATTGCGTTGGTCGGTGATGGCGCCATCTTGCTTGACCAGCTTGCGCGGTACGATGAACAGCGAGATGCCTTTCACACCAGGGATGGTCTTGCCATCTTCACCCGGGATCTTGGCCAGCACCAGGTGCACGATGTTCTCGCCCATCTCATGCTCACCACCCGAGATCCACATCTTGTTGCCCGTCAGGCGGTAGCGCGGGCCTAAAGCATCCTGCGCCCAGTCGATGCCAGTGCCGTCGCCTTTCACGTCCGGTGTCGCCTTGGTCAGGATGTCCGACAGGCTGGAGCCAGCCTGTGGTTCGCTCAGGCACATGGTCCCAAAGGTGCGCCCTTCAAAGCCGCCCTTGGCGAACACCTCAATCTGCAAGGGCGTGCCGTGCGCCAGGATGGTGTTGGCGTTGCCGCGCGTGAGCATGGGGTAGGCCGCGAGCGAGACGCTGGCCTTGTAGAAGAAGCTCATCGAGGCGATCTCAACCACGGTGGGCAACTGCATGCCGCCCATCTCGACATCCTTGCTGGCGCCCATCAGGCCCGCGTCGTTGAAGGCTTGCAAGGCGATCGGCGTTTCCTTGGGCAGGTGCACCTTCACGCCGTCGAACTCGGGCTCCTGCACATCGGTCAGGCGGTTGTGCGGCGCGAACTGCTCCATGGCGAGCTTCTCGCTCAAATCCAGCACCGCGTCGTAGGTCTCGCGATTGTGGTCGGTGTGGCGCTCGCGCTGGCACAGGTCTTCGGCGTGAAGCCAATCGTGCAGCAGGAAATCGAGGGTGGCGCGGTGGGTCATGTTCGTCTCTTGAAGATTCGGTTCTGGTGTCGTTTCAGCGGCCCTGGAACACCGCATCGCGGCGTTCGATGAAGGGCCAGTTGTTGGCCGACCGGACGCGGATCTCCAGGATGTGGCCGTTCTGCGTGGTTTCAATGAAAGAAGACATGCTGACCTCGGATGGGAAAGGAAGCAAACAGGAACAGACGGCCGAAAAAAAGGTCCACAGCCTTCAACAGTGCCGCAGACCTTTTGTAGTCAATCAACCGTCTTGGTCACCAGGCTGATCAAGCCTGCCCGGTGAAGTTCTTGCCCTCGGCGGCCAGCTTGGCCAGCAAGGGTGCGGGCTCCCAGAAGGCCACGTCGTCGTGCGGGTTCTGCTGGAAGGCCTTCATCTGCTCGATGACCTTGGGCAAGCCGATCATGTCCGCGTACAGCATCGCGCCGCCACGGTAGATGGGGAAGCCATAACCCGTGAGGTACACCATGTCCAGGTCGGAGGCGCGGTTGGCGATGCCCTCTTCCAGGATCTTGGCGCCTTCGTTGGTCAATGACAGCACCAGGCGGCTGACGATCTCTTCGTCGCTGATCTCGCGAGGGGTGATGTTGTTGTCCTGGCGGAACTTGTCGAGGATGGCCAGCACCTCGGTCGATGGCACGGGCTCGCGCTTGCCGACTTCGTAGTCGTACCAGCCCTTGCCAGCCTTCTGGCCAAAACGGCCCACTTCGCAGATCAGGTCAGCCACCTTGCTGTAGCGCATGTTGGGCTTCTCCACATAGCGGCGCTTGCGGATCGCCCAGCCAATGTCATTGCCGGCCAGGTCGCCCACGCGGAAGGGGCCCATGGCCATGCCGAACTTTTCGGCGGCCTTGTCGACCTGCTCGGGCGTGGCGCCCTCTTCGATCAGGAAGCCGGCCTGGCGGGTGTACTGCTCGAACATGCGGTTGCCGATGAAGCCATCGCACACGCCCGACACCACGGCCACTTTCTTGATCTTCTTGGCCACGGCCATCACGGTGGCCATCACATCCTTGGCCGTGTGCTTGCTGCGCACCACTTCCAGCAGGCGCATCACGTTGGCGGGGCTGAAGAAGTGCAGGCCCACCACGTCACTGGGGCGCTTGGTCACTTCGGCGATCTTGTCCACGTCCAGCGTCGAGGTGTTGGAGGCCAGGATCGCGCCCGGCTTCATCACTTCGTCCAGCTTGGCAAACACCTGCGATTTCACGCCCAGGTCTTCGAACACGGCTTCGATGACCATGTCGGCTTGGGCGATGTCGTCGTAGCTCAGGGTGGTGCTGAGCAGGCTCATGCGCTGCTCGTATTTGGCCTGCGCCAGCTTGCCCTTGGACACCTGCGCTTCGTAGTTCTTGCGGATGATGCCCAGGCCGCGGTCGATGGCCTCTTGCTTCATCTCGAGCAGGATCACGGGCACGCCCGCGTTCAGGAAGCACATGGCGATGCCGCCACCCATGGTGCCCGCGCCAATCACGGCGACCTTCTTGATGTCGCGCAAAGGCGTGTCAGCAGGCACATCGGGGATCTTGCTGGCCGCACGCTCGCCGAAGAAGGCATGGCGCTGCGCCCGCGCCTGATCGCTGGTGACAATGCGCTCGAACACATCGCGCTCGAACTTGATGCCCGCATCCAGGTCGGTCAGGCTGACCGAAGCCTCCACGCAGTCCACGCAGCGCTGCGGCGCTTCCAGGTTGCGGCGGGTCTTGGCCAGGGCGGCGCGGGTCTTGGTGAAGAGTTCAGGGTCGGCAGGCGCGGCCACCTTCAGATCACGCACCGACGGCAGCGGACGCGCAGCCGCGATCTGCTTGGCGAAAACCTTGGCACCGGCCAGCAGGTCGCCATCGACCAGTTGGCTGAACAGCTTCTGCCCAGGCGCCACGATCAACTTCTCGCTCGGCACCGAAACACCGGTGGTGATCATTTCCAGGGCGGTTTCCACCCCCAGCACACGTGGCAAACGCTGCGTGCCACCAGCACCTGGCACCAGGCCGATGTTCACTTCCGGCAGGGCCACTTGTGTGCCAGGGGCGGCCACACGGTAGTGGCAGCCCAGGGCCAGTTCCAGCCCACCACCCATGACCACGCCATGGATGGCGGCCACCACGGGCTTGGCCGATTGCTCAACCGTGGCAATGGTGAGGTGCAGATCAGGCGCAGCGGAGGCCTTGGGCGATCCAAACTCGCGGATGTCAGCCCCACCGCAGAACACTTTGCCCGAGCCCGTGATGACGACAGCCTGCACGGTGGCATCGGCCTGCGCCTGCTTGATGCCATCGACGATGCCAGCGCGCGTGCTCTGGCCCAGGCCATTGACGGGCGGGTTTTCCAGCGTGATGACGGCGATGCCGTCGGCGACTTGGTAGGAGGTGCTCATGCCGATCTCACTCGTGTGGGGGAATCTGAAAAGAACCATTGTAAGAATAGCTGCATTAACCCTTGCAGCAACACTGCAACCCCAAAAATCACACCTCCAACCATTCCTTTCGGACATTGCCATCGGCCTTCAGCTCTTCAGGCGTGCCCTGAAAAACGACCTCACCGTGGCCCATCACGTAGCAGCGCTGTGAGATGTCCAGCGCGATGGTGAGCTTCTGCTCCACCAGCAGCACGGCCAGGCCGCGCCGCTTGAGTTCCTTCAGGTACTCGCCCACCAGTTCGACGATCTTGGGCGCCAACCCTTCGGTCGGCTCGTCGATCATGATCAGGTCGGGGTCGCCCATCAAGGTGCGGCACAAGGTCAGCATCTGCTGCTCACCGCCCGACAGCACGCCAGCTTCGGTGTGCTGGCGCTCCTTCAGGCGCGGGAACATCTGGTACATGTCGTCCAGCGACCAGCGCCCGGCCTTCTTGCCCCCACGGCCCGGCTGCTGGCCCAGCAACAGGTTTTGCTCTACCGTGAGTTTGGGGAACACATCGCGGCTTTCGGGTACGTAGCCCAGGCCGCGCCGGGCGATGTCGTAGGTCTTGTGGCCCAGGATGTCCGTGCCGTTCCAAGACACTTTGCCCTCGCCATGCACCAAACCCATCACGGCCTTGATCGTGGTGGAGCGGCCCGAGCCATTGCGGCCCAACAAGGCCACGATCTCGCCTGCGTTCACCTCCAGGTCAACGCCATGCAGGATGTGGCTCTTGCCGTAATAAGCGTGCAACTTCTGAATGGACAGCATGGTCAGACTCCGGCTTCAGCCGTTTGCTGGTCGGCCAGGGCCGACCCCAGGTAGGCTTCGCGCACACGCTCGTTGCCGCGGACTTTTTCAGGCGTGTCAAAGGCGATCACCTCGCCGTACACCAGCACCGCGATGCGGTCGGCCAGGCCGAACACCACGCCCATGTCGTGCTCCACCGTGAGCAGGGTCTTGCCCACCGTCACCTCGCGGATCAGTTGCACGAAGTTGGCGGTCTCGGACTTGCTCATGCCCGCCGTGGGCTCGTCCAGCAGGATCACCTTGCCGCCGCCCGCGATGGTCACGCCGATCTCCAGCGCGCGCTGCTCGGCATAGGTCAAGGAGGACACACTGACATCACGCTTGCGCTGCAGGCGGATCATGCCCAGCACCTCTTCGGCGCGCGCATTCGCCGCGTCCAGCTTGGACAGGAAGCGCCAGAAGGCATAGCCCTCGCCCATGGACCAGAGCACCGCGCAGCGCAGGTTCTCGAACACGCTCAGGCGCGGAAAGAGGTTGGACACCTGGAAGCTGCGCGCCAGGCCTCGGCGGTTGACCTCGTAGGGCTTGCGCCCATCAATGCGCTCGCCGTTCAGCAGGATCTCGCCACTGGAAGGCGCCATGCGGCCGCTGATCAGGTTGAACAGGGTGGACTTGCCAGCGCCATTGGGGCCGATCAGCGCCACGCGCTCGCCTTCCTTCACCTGCAGTTGGGCACCTCGGATGATCTCGGTCTTGCCAAAAGATTTGCGCACATCGCGCAACTCGAGGGCAAAGCCTCCCGACGAAGCGCTGCTGGATTGATTAGGAGTACTCATCGCTTGGACTTCAGGTTCGTGGGTTCACAGCGCATTGCGTCGACGCAATTCGGCCTCGATGTCATCCTGCACCGCGCTCCACCGGATGACGAACCTGCGGCGAGCCACCTCAAACAGGCCGATGCCGACCAGTGCGAGCAAGCCCGCCCCCACCCAGGCACCCGTGCTGTCGGTGTTGATCTCTGCCCGCCAATAGGTCATGGTCGGGCCTAGCGCCTCGTTGAGCTTGCGGTGGTACACCATCTCGATCATCACCGAGATGCCCACCAGCGCCGTGAAGCCCGCGCCGAACAAGGCCAGGTACACCGCCCAAAGGCGGCGCATCATGCCGAAGGCGGCCACACGCACGTTCATCATCAACAGCGCGGCAAAGCCGCCCGGTGCATACATCACCATGGCCAGGAACCCCACGCCCAGGTAGAGCAGCCAGGCCTTGGTCATCTCGTGCAACAACACCTCGGCCAGCACCATCAGCACGGCGCCGATGATGGGGCCGAAGAAGAACAGCGCCCCGCCGATGAAGGTGAACAGCAGGTAGGCGCCCGAGCGCTCGGCGCTCATCACCTCGGCCGTCACGATCTCGTTGTTCAGCGCCACCAGGCCGCCCGCGATGCCCGCGAAGAAGCCCGCCACCATGAAGGAGATGTAGCGCACGCGCTGGGTGTCGTAGCCGATGAACTCGACGCGCTCGGGGTTGTCGCGCACGGCGTTGAGCATGCGTCCCAGAGGGGTCTGCGTGAAAGCGAACATCAAGGCGGTGGACACGAAGCAGTACAGCGCGATCAGGTAATACACCTGGATCTGCGGGCCGAAGGTGATGCCCATCACCGGCTCACCGATGACCCGGTTGCTGGAGATGCCGCCTTCGCCGCCGAAGAACTCCGGCAGCATCAATGACATCGAGAACACCAGGGCCCCGATGCCCATCGTGATCATGGCGAAGGTGGTGCCCGACTTCTTGGTCGTGACCGCCCCCAACAGCGCTGCCACGAGCAGGCCCGACACGCCGCCCACGATGGGCACCAGGCTGACGGGGATGGGCAAGCTGCCCGCCGAAGCAAAGTTCAGCGCATGGATGGCCCCGAAGGCCCCCAGTCCGGAGTACACCGCGTGCCCGAAGCTGAGCATGCCGCCCTGCCCCAGCAGCATGTTGTACGACAGGCAGACGATGATGCCGATGCCCATCTGCGAAAGCATGGTCATCGACAGGCTGCTGGTCCACAGCAGCGGAGCCACCATCAGCACCAGTGCGAACAGCGTCCACACGATCCAGCGGCCAAGGTTGTAAGGTTTGAAGCGGTAAACGGTATGGGATGACATGGCGGCCTACTCCTCGCGTGTGCCCAACAAGCCCTTGGGCCTGAAGATCAGGATGAGCACCAGCAGGAGGTACGGAAGGATCGGCGCCATCTGCGACACCGAGATCTTGAGGAGCGGATAAGCCCAGTGATCAAAGCGCACCGGGCTGCCCATGCTTTGCATCACCGAGGCGATGGACACGTCCACCACCACCGCGAAGGTCTGCATCAGGCCGATCAGGATGGATGCCAGGAAAGCACCCGCCAGCGAGCCCATGCCACCGACCACCACCACCACGAAGATGATGGCGCCCAGCGATGCAGCCATGTTGGGCTCGGTCACGAAGGCATTGCCGCCGATCACCCCGGCCAGGCCGGCCAGTGCACAGCCTCCGCCGAACACACCCATCATCACGCGGGGCACGTTGTGACCCAGCGCCTGCGCCATGTCGGGATGTGTGAGTGCCGCCTGGATGATGAGGCCCACGCGGGTGCGGGTGAGCAGCAGCCACAGCGAGCCCAACATGAACAATGCCACGATGGCCATGAAGCCACGGTACAGCGGGAACTGGGTGCAGGAGTTGCCTGAATCTGGCGCGCAAATCGCGGCATCGCCCGCGCCCCACAGCCAGGCCAGACCCTGCCCCTGCACATTGGCCACGGTGAACAGCGGACCGCTCAGCAGTTCGGGCACGCGGTAGTCAACGTTGGAGGGGCCGAAATACAGGCGCACCACCTCGACGATCACATACGACAGGCCGAAGGTGATCAGCAACTCGGGCACATGGCCGTAAGCGTGCACCTTGCGCAGGCTGTAGCGCTCGAAGGCCGCGCCGAGTGCGCCCACCAGGATCGGCGACAGGATCAGCGCGGGGAAGAACCCGACATAGCCGGTGATCTCATACGCGAAGTAAGCACCCAGCATGTAGAAGCTGGCGTGGGCGAAGTTCAGAACGCCCATCATGCTGAAAATGAGTGTCAGCCCGGAGCTGAGCATGAAGAGCAGCAGCCCGTAGCTGATGCCACTCAAGAAGAAGACGACAAAAGTTTCCATGAGAGAGCGACCGTGGCGCTGAGGTCAGTCAACCGTGAGGCCGACCAGAAGCCCCTGCCGCGGTGACCGCAGACAGGGGGGCGCTCAATGGCGTTGATCGGATCGCCACGCCAAGCGTTCCGGCCGTACTGCTGACTGCAAGGTGCAGCGGCGCCCGGTCAGGCGCCGCCCAGCATCACGAAGGACGCTTCATCTGGCACGAGGTTGGCGTGCTCGACACATAGGCGTCGTAAGACTTGAGCGCTGTGAAGGTCATGCCCGTCTTCTCGACGTCGTAGGCGTTCTTGGCATCCACCTTCTGCCACTTGGTGATGAACAGCGGCTGTTGCAACTGGTGGTCGGCCTTGCGCATTTCCACCGGGCCGTTGAAGCTGGTGAACTTCAGGCCTTCCATCGCGGCAGCCACCTTGACCGGGTCGGTCGACTTGGCTTTGGCGATGCCTTCGGCCAGCAGCACCATGGCCGAGTAGCTGCCTGCCGAGTAGAAGTCGTCGTTGAAACGCTTCTTGAACTCGGCCAGCATCTTGCCGTATTCGCCGCCCAGGTTGTAATGGCCATAGCCCACCTGATAGACGCGGCCTTCGGCGGCGGTACCCAGCGCGGTGGGCGTGCCCCCGAAGTTGGCGTAATAGGTGTAGAACTTGGCGTTCAGACCGGCATCATTGGCGGCCTTGACCAGCAGCGCCAGATCGGAGCCCCAGTTGCCGGTGATGATGGTGTCCGCGCCAGAAGCCTTGATCTTGGCCACGTAGGGCGAGAAATCGCGCACCTGCGCCAGCGGGTGCAGGTCGTCACCCACCACCTGGATGTCCGGGCGCTTGCGGGCCAGGTTGGCCTTGGCAAACTTGGACACTTGCTGGCCGTGGGCATAGTTCTGGTTGATCAGGTAGACCTTCTTGATGTCGGCCTGGTCTTTCATGAAGGTGGTCAAGGCTTCCATCTTCATGGAGGTGTCGGCATCGAAACGGAAGTGCCAGTAGCTGCACTTGCTGTTCGTCATGTCGGGGTCCACCGCCGCGTAGTTCAGGTAGATCACTTCCTTGCCGGGGTTGCGCTCGTTGTGCTTGTTCACGGCGTCCATCAGGGCCAGGCCAGCGCCCGAACCCAGGCCCTGCACCACATAGCGCACGCCTTGGTCAACGGCCGACTTCAGCGCGTTGAGCGTTTCGGCGGGGCTGAGCTTGTTGTCGATGCTGACGATCTCGAACTTCACGCCAGCGGGATTCTTGGCATTGAGCTTCTCAGCGATGTACTGGTAGGTCTTGAGCTGGTTCTGACCGATGTTGGCCATCAGGCCGGACAAGGGGTCGATCCAGGCGACCTTGACGGTTTCGCCCTTTTGGGCCATGGCGGCACCAGCGCTCAGCGAGGCGGCCACGAAAATACTCAATGCTCGGCGTTGCAGATTCATGCTTTTCCTCTGTGGGGTATCGACCAGACACTGAGATTACCCCCCTGAACCCGGGGGTTCATTCAGGGATGACCCGAAACTAAACGCAAAACTTGAATTTATCTGCCATTGCGCCTGCAATCAACGTCACGTCCTGTTGCATCGGCCACAAAAAAGCGCCCCGAAAGGCGCTTTTGGATTCAAGCCATTAAACCGTGGGCAACTTGTGGTCTTTGAACTGCTCTCGCAATTTCAACTTGTAGATCTTGCCCGTGGCGGTGTGCGGGATCTCGTCGGTGAAGACCACGTCGTCGGGCAACTGCCACTTGGGGATCTTGCCGTCGTAGAACGCCAGGATCTCCTCACGGGTCACTTCAGCACCTGGCTTCTTGACCACGACCAGCAGCGGGCGCTCATCCCACTTGGGGTGGAACGCAGCGATGGCCGCGGCCTCGTGCACCGCCGGGTGCCCCATGGCCACGTTTTCCAGGTCGATGGAGCTGATCCATTCGCCGCCCGACTTGATCACGTCCTTGGAGCGGTCGGTGATCTGCATGTAGCCGTCGGCATCGATGGTGGCCACGTCACCAGTGGGGAACCAGCCATCGTGCAAGGGCGACCTGTCGACCTTGAAGTAGCTGCTGATGACCCAGTGGCCACGCACTTCCAGGTCGCCCGAAGTCTTGCCATCCCAAGGCAGCACTTTGCCTTCGGCATCGACGATGCGCATGTCCACGCCGTAGATCACCTTGCCTTGCTTTTCCAGCAAGCGATGCTGGGCCTCGACCGGCAAGTCGGCGTGCTTGGACTTCAAACGACCCAAGGTGCCCAGCGGCGACATCTCGGTCATGCCCCAGGCGTGGATCACCTGCACGCCGAACTCGTCTTCCAGCGTGCGGATCATGGCGGGCGGGCAAGCGGCGCCGCCCACCACGGTCCGCTTGAAGGTGCTGAACTTCAAGTTGTTCTGCTTGACGTGGTTGATCAGGCCCAGCCAGATGGTGGGCACGCCCGCGCTGAAGGTGACTTTCTCTTTTTCGAACAGGTCGTACAGCGAGGCGCCGTCCAGGTGGTGACCCGGCAGCACCAGCTTGCAGCCGATCAGTGCGCCCGAGTAAGGCAGGCCCCAGGCGTTGACGTGGAACATGGGCACCACGGGCAGCACGGTGTCGACCGTGGCCACCGACATGGCATCGGGCAAGGCTGCCGCGTAGGCGTGCAGCACGGTCGAGCGGTTGGAGTAGACCGCGCCCTTGGGGTTGCCGGTCGTGCCCGAGGTGTAGCAAATGCTGGCGGCGGTGTTCTCGTCAAACTGCGGCCAAGTGAAGTTGCCGTCTTCGGCTTCGATCAGCTCTTCGTAGCACAGCAGGTTGGGAATGGCAGTTTCCGCAGGCATGTGCGAGCGGGCCACCATCACCACCACAGCCTTGACCGTGGGCAGGCTGGGGATCAGCTTTTCGATCAAGGGCAGGATGTTCAGGTCAACGAAGAGCACCTTGTCTTCAGCGTCGTTGATGATCCAGGCCACTTGCTGCGGGAACAGGCGCGGATTGATGGTGTGGCAGACCAGTTCGGAGCCCGACACGCCGTAATAGATCTCGAGGTGGCGGTAGCCGTTCCAGGCCAAGGTGCCCACACGCTCGCCCGCCTTCAAGCCCAGACGGGCCAGGGCCTGGGCCAGCTTGCGCGAACGCAGCTCGACCTCGGACCACGTCGTGCGGTGCATGTCACCCTCGACGCGCTTGGAAACAATCTCGACGTCACCGTTGTGCCTGGCCGCGTGCGTCAGCAGCGACGAGATCAACAAGGGCATGTGCATCATTTGGCCCATCAGGCTCATTGGCGGCTCCAGAAATGTGAGGACAGGAAATTCAGACAATGATCATAGTCAAATTTTGACGTGTCACCAACAGGGTGTTTCCGCTTGAGTCGGTGATCAGCCTGCTGCCACTTGCAGCTTCTGAACCGCCAGCGCGAAGTCGGCGGGCAAACTGGTGGGGCGGCGGGTGACACGGTCCACGTACACATGGACGAAGTGCCCGCTGGCCGCCGACAAGGGCTGGCCTTCATCGAACAAGCCGATCTCGTAGCGCACGCTGCTGCTGCCAATCTTGGCCACGCGGATGCCGACATCGACATTGCGCGGGAAGGCCAAAGGCGCGAAGTAATTGCAATGCGTCTCGACCACCAGGCCGATCACGCCGCCTTCGTGGATGTCCAGAACACCGGCTTCGATCAGATAGCGGTTCACCGCCGAATCGAAATAGCTGTAATAGGTGACGTTGTTGACATGCCCGTAGATGTCGTTGTCCATCCAGCGGGTCGAGATGGTGTCAAAGTGCGCGTAGGCGCTGCGGGGTAGGGGTTGTGCACGTTCCATGCAAATGATTATTAACGCTACATTACTGACCAGTCGGTCAGTTACCCACTTCAACCTTGGCTGCCATCAAATCATCCTGCCCTGTGACCTCGCTGATCCAATCCGTTGGATCGGGGCGTCAGCGCCGCAAGGCGGCCCGGCCTCAAGAACTGCTGGAGGCCGCCCTGACGCTGTTCGTCGAGAAAGGCTTTGCCGCCACGCGCACCGAAGAGGTCGCGCGGCTGGCCGGGGTGTCCAAAGGCACCTTGTACCTGTACTACCCCAGCAAGGAAGAGCTGTTCAAAGCCGTGGTGCGCACCCACTTGGTCGAAGTCATCGCCGAGGGCAGCGGCATCGTCGAGCAGTTCGAAGGCCCCACGTCCGAACTGCTCCACCTGCTGGCCCACACCTGGTGGTCTCGCGTGGGCGCGTCGAAAGCTTCAGGGATCATGCTGGTCATCATCACCGAGGCCAACAACTTCCCTGACTTGATCCAGTTCTACATGGACGAAGTGGTGGCGCCCGCACATGCCATGCTGACCAAGGCCGTGCAGCGCGGCATGGACCGTGGCGAGTTCCGCGACATGGACGTGAGCGCCGTGGTCCATGCCCTGATCGCGCCGGTGCACTTCCTGGTGCTTTACCGGCATTGCTCGGCGGCCTGCTCGGTCAACCCGGTGCCCCTGGACCCACCCCAGTTCATTGCCACGCAAATCGAGCTCTTGCTTCGCGGTTTGGTGAAATGACCAAAAATGCGCACCGTTTTCCGTTGTCCGGGCACTGCAGTTCTTAAAATCCCTGCTTTTTCCCAATATTTAACTTCTCCGACTGCCCCTAGGATGTCCTCATGAACGTCGAACAAGCCCGCTTCAACATGATCGAGCAGCAGATCCGCCCCTGGGATGTGCTGGACAGCTCCATCCTGTCCCTCTTGTCCGTCGTGCGCCGCGAAGACTTCGTGCCTGAAGCCCACCGGTCGCTGGCCTTCATGGACCTGGAAGTGCCGTTGTCTGGCGGCCGGGCCATGCTGGCCCCCAAGCTTGAAGCCCGCCTCGTGCAAGACCTGAACCTGAGCAAACGCGACACCGTGCTGCACATCGGCGCAGGCACCGGCTACGTCACCGCCTTGCTGGCCCACAAGGCCCAACGCGTCATCGGACTGGAATCCCAGGCCGACCTGGTTCAGTTGGCCCGCACCAACCTGCGCCAGGCCAGCGTCAACAACGCCGAGATCGTCCAGTCTGATGGCGTTGAAGGCCTCCTTGCCCAAGCCCCTTTTGATGCCATCTTGCTGACAGGCTCGGTCGCCAAGGTGCCGCAAACCTTGCTGGACCAACTCAAGGAAGGTGGCCGCCTGCTGGCCATCGTGGGCGACGAGCCCATCATGCGCGCCCGTTTGTTCACTCGATTGGGCAACGGCCAGTTCAGCAGCGAAGACCTGTTCGACACCACCGCACCTCGGCTGGCAGGCTTTGTCATTCCCAGCCGCTTCCACTTCTGACAGGATTCAACAAGATGTCCCCGAACTCGAAACGCCCCGCTCTGCGCCCCGTGGTTTGCGCAGCGGCCATTGTGCTGATGAGCATGTCCGGCTGGGCCACCGCTCAAGCCCAGCAGGCGCGAGCCCAATCACTGGTGGAACTGTTTCAGGCGGCCAAGAGTTATGACGCTGCCTACCTGTCGGCCAAATCAGAAGCTGACTCTGCCCAATACAAAGCCGCCCAGGCCGATGCATTGCGCCTGCCCTCGGTGGGCCTGCGTGGCACCATCGACCGCACGCACCTGGAGTCCAGTGCACCAGGTGCGGCTGGGGAGGCCGCCAGCGGCTATGGCACCAAGAAGACCTTGGGCTTGTCGGCCAAGCAGCCGCTCTTCAACCGCGGCAATGATGCTGATGTGAGCAAGGGCCAACAAGCCCTGGTCGCCGCACAAGCCAGCCTGAAGTCCGCCGAAGACGACTTGGTCGTGAGGCTCACGCAGGCCTATTTCGACGTGCTCGCCGCGCAAGACATCCTGGCCACTACGCAGACCAACAAGAAGGCCCTGGCCGAGCAACTGGCCGCGGCCAAGCGCAATTTTGAAGTCGGCAACGCCACCATCACCGACACCCGCGAAGCCCAGGCCCGCTTTGACCTGGCGGGTGCCCAGGAGATCGCCGCCACCAATGATTTGCGCGTCAAAGGCCTGTCACTGGACCAGTTGGTGGGACAGATCGACGTCAAGCCCCGCCCTTTGATGACGCCCGTGAACCTGCCCGTGCTGATGCCCGCCTCGGTTGATGAATGGACATCACAAACCGCCCAGTCGCCCACCATCCGCAAGGCTGAAGTGGCGCTGGCACTGGCCAAACTGGACACGGCCAAGGCCCGGGCTGGTCACATGCCCACCTTGGACGCCACCGCCTCCATCGTGAACACCGACATCGACAGCAATGCCCCGGGCGCTTCTGCAGCCCAGGTCGCTGGCAGCGCTGGCACCACCTCCGCCATTGGCCTGGAACTGAACGTGCCTTTGTTCGCTGGCTTTGCCGTGCAAAACCGCATCAAGGAAACACTGGTCGGTGAAGAAAAGGCCGAGCACGACCTGGACAACGCCAAGCGCACCATCAACCTGAGCACACGCCAAGCCTTCCTGGTGGTTCAGTCTGGCATGGTGCAGGTCAAGGCCTATGAGGCCGCTGAAAGCTCGGCCAAGCTGGCGCTGGAGGCCACGCAACTGGGCTACCGCGTCGGCGTGCGCATCAACAAGGATGTGCTCGATGCGCAGAACCTGGTGGCCAACACCCAGAAGGACCTCTACAAGGCCCGCTATGACGTGCTGGTGGCCAGCATGAAACTGCGCCAGGCCAGCGGCACCCTCAAGCCCGAAGACCTGGACATGTTCAACAAACTGCTGGCACCGCAGTGACCCTGCACCAACAGCTTTGACAATCACCAAGCCCGCCTCGTGCGGGCTTTTTCTTGGCCCCTAGTTTGTCGGGGGCCTGCCCCCTAGCCCTAGGGACCAGGATGAAGTTAGGGGTATGGCGCCACCTTGAATGACCAGACATTGCGGCCATCCGATCAAGAACCTGGTCGGTGTCACACAACCATCAAGTCATCAACGGAGCAACCCATGACACATGCCTACCAACGCCTCGCCGCAGGCGCCCTCTTCAGCCTGGCGGCCATCACCAACGCCATGGCCGTCGATGGCGTCGAAACCTTCACCAGCGGCAGCAGCTTCTTCAAGCGCGTGGTCACCAACACCAACCCGCAGACCACGAGCACCACGGTGTTCCAGGACCTGCCCTCGGCGGGCACCACGATCTTCGTGCCCCCCCAGACGGCCGTGCTCGTGAGCGCACGGTTCGATGCTGAAGCTCGCTGCAGCAACACCGGCAACACCGCGCAAGACTGGTGCGAAGCGCAGATCCTGATCGGCGGCGTTGAAGGCAGCCCTCAAGCCAGCACCAACGGCCCGGACACCTACTCGCTCAAGAGCACCAATGCTGGCAGTGAAACCACCGCGTCGTGGGCCGCGCAAAGCTTCAGCCGCCACCGCTGCATCCGCAACACCTCCACCGCCCCCATGGCCGTGAACGTGAAAGTGCAGTGGAAGGTGACCAACTTTGGTGGCGCCGCCGCGGTCCCCGACTTCTGGATTGACGACTCCGCGCTGGCCATCGACATGTCGCGCGACTGCACCGTCACCAGCCCCGTTGGCACCGCCGCTTTCGGTGCAGCGGCCAAGGGCCTCTCCGCCTCTGATTCTCAATCCAACGTCAAGTAAACCATCATGAAACACACCACACACTTCCAACGTCTGGCCGCCGCTTCGCTGCTGGCCATGGCCGCAGCCAGCGGCGCCCACGCTGCCAACGTCACCCTCTTCGGTGACCGCGCTGCCTTCCTCACCGCCATTGGCGCAGCGCCTGTGGTCACGCAAGATTTCGAATCCTTCGCGGACGGCGCCAACATGGCGGGCGTGGACATCCTGCCCGGCGTGACGGTCTCGACCAACCTGGCCAACCTGGAGGTCTTCCAGGGCTCGGGCGACAAGGAACTGTTCGCCACCTCGCGCGACCTGCCTGAGGCCCAGTACCACATCAACATGAGCAGCGCCTACAAGTCGATTGGCTTTGACATCGACGCCTTCGACCCTGGCACGCCTGGCCCTGGTTTTCTGGATTTCTACTTCGCCGATGGCGACACCACCTACCAGGGCATCCCGGTGCTGCCTTTGAATGCCACTGAAAACGACCCATTGTTCCAAGGGATCATCAGCGACACCGCCATCACCAAGATCGTCTGGCGCGAAGGCCCCGAGGTGGGTGGCATCAACTGCTGCGAAGAGACGGCGCTGGACAACTTCGTGGCAGTGCAAGCCGTGCCGGAACCCAGCACGACCTTGATGCTGCTGGGTGGTCTGGGGATGATTGGTTTGCCTGCAGTACGGCGCAGGATCGGCCTGATGCGCTGAGTGCGTCATCACGCTCGACCATGAGAAAAGCCTGTGTTGTCAGTTTGCTAACAACACAGGCTTTCTGTTTGGTGCCGCTTGTCGGATTCGAACTGACGACCTACCGCTTACAAGGCGGTTGCTCTACCAACTGAGCTAAAGCGGCGAAGACTGGCAAGGGCCGCATTGTACTGCGCCCCAGCCTTCAATTTCACTTCACGCGGCGCAAAGCTGGACGACCTGAGGGTGGCGGCGAATCCGGAGGAGGTTCATCACCTTCGGAACTGACGATGCTGACAGGTGACAAGGCCTTGGTGGGGCTTTTGTCTTCCGCCTTGGAAGATGCCTTGCCACTGCTGGCACGCTCTTTCTCTTTCGCCGGAGCAGCACGCGGCGTTCTGGCCAGGCGCAAAGGCGAGGCTGAACGGTCAGCACCATCGGCGGCAGGTGCATCACCACCAGCCGCATCGTCGGTGGATTGCTCGTCATCCACACCATCCGATGCGGTTGGAACCGGGAAGGCCATGCCTTGCCCGTTCTCACGCGCATAGATGGCAATCACATGGTCCACCGGCACCGAGATCTCACGGGCGATGCCACCAAAACGCGCCTTGAACTCCACGAACTCATTGCCCAGTTGAAGCTGGGTGGTCGCCTCGAAACTGACGTTGAGGACGATTTCGTTGTTCTTGACGTATTCCTGCGGCACCTGCACCGAACGATCCACGTACACGGCCAGGTAAGGCGTGAAGCCATTGTCGGTGCACCAGTCGTGCAGTGCCCGAATGAGGTAAGGCCTGGTGGACGTGCCCTGGCTGTCTGAATCGATCGGCGTCGTGGTCATAGGATCCGGTGGCCAGTGATGATCACTTGCGCATGACTTTCTCGGACGGTGTGAGCGCCTCGATGTAGGCCGGGCGCGAGAAGATGCGTTCGGCGTACTTTAACAAGGGCAAGGCGTTCTTCGACAACTCGATGCCGTAGTAATCCAGGCGCCACAGCAGCGGTGCAATGGCCACGTCAAGCATCGAGAAATCGTCGCCCAGCATGTACTTGTTCTTCAAGAAGATGGGCGCCAGCTGGGTCAGGCGATCGCGGATCTGCGAGCGGGCCTTTTCCAGTTGCTTGTCGTTGCCCTTGATGCCACGGCCTTCCAGCACGTTGACGTGGGCGAACAACTCCTTCTCAAAGTTGAGCAGGAACAGGCGAACTCGCGCGCGCGCCACCGGATCACCCGGCATCAGTTGAGGGTGCGGGAAGCGCTCATCAATGTACTCATTGATGATGTGCGATTCGTACAGGATCAGGTCGCGCTCAACGAGGATGGGCACCTCGTTGTAGGGGTTCATCAGCGCGATGTCTTCCGGTTTGGCGAAAATATCAACATCCCGGATCTCGAAATCCATGCCCTTCTCGAACAGCACAAAGCGGCAGCGGTGCGAGTAGGGGCAGGTCGTTCCGGAGTAAAGCACCATCATGGCGGAGGACTCCTCAGTGACAAAAAACTAGTGGGGTGCAAGCACCGAAAAAATGAGCAAGCGCAGTGGCCGCCGATCAGGACAACCACTGCGCTCAAGGCTGTTAAAGCTTTACTTCACGTCTTTCCAGAAAGACGCATTCAAGCGCCAGGCAATGACGAAGAAGATGCTCAGGAAAATCAACACGCCCACACCGATGCGAACGCGTTGACCCTGGATGGGCTCGCCCATCCATTGCAGGTAGGCCACCAGATCGGCCATCTGGCTGTCAAACTCCTGGGGTTTGAGCGTGCCATCGGTCAATTGCTCGAAGCCTTCGAATCTGTGGATTTTCTTGGCAGGATCGTGCGGATCTTGCGCTTCCACGAACTTGGCTGCACGCTGGCCCTGCAATTCCCACATCACGTGAGGCATGCCCACGTTGGGAAACACCGTGTTGTTCCAGCCGGTGGGGCGGGCATCGTCGCGGTAGAAGCTGCGCAGGTAGGTGTAGAGGTAGTCGGCCCCCGAGCCCGCATGGCTGGCACGCGAACGGGCCACCAAGGTCAGGTCGGGTGGCGTGGCGCCAAACCAGGTCTTCGCGTCCTTGGCGTCCATCGACACCTTCATGGTTTCGCCGACCTTGTCGGTGGCGAACACCAGGTTTTCCTTGATCTGCTTTTCAGTCAGGCCAATGTCGCGCAGGCGGTTGTAGCGCATGAACGCGGCAGCGTGGCAGTTCAGGCAGTAGTTGACGAACAGCCGGGCACCATTTTGCAAGGCGGCCAGGTCGGTCACCCGCTCTTGGGGAAACCGGTCCAGCACCAACTCGGTGCTGGCACGCGCGCCACTCATCAGGGCAAACACGGCCAACAAGGAGGCAAGGATTTTCTTCATGTTGTGTCTCTCCTGCAGGCGGTCAGTGGGACTCGAAGGTCACGCGGTCAGGCACCTTCTTGAAGGTACCCAACTGACTCCACCACGGCATCAGCAGGAAGAAGCCGAAGTAGAAGATGGTGCCGACCTGGGCCACGCGCGTGCCGACCACCGATGGTGCCTGGATGCCCAGGTAGCCCAGCACCACGAAGAACAGCACGAACACGGCGTACAGGTATTTGACGAAGTCAGGACGGTAGCGGATGGACTTGACCGGGCTGTGGTCCAGCCAGGGCAGGAACACCAGGATCACCACCGCGCCGCCCATCACGACCACGCCCCAGAACTTGGCATCGAAGGTCTTGAGCAGGAAGATGCCGATGACGGCCGCCACCAAGGACACGACCTTGGCCTGGATGGTGCCCTTGCCCTTGATCAGGTTCAACACCGCCGCCAGGCCGACAATGACGCACAGCACATTGACGAGGTCATCAGTCGTGGCCCGCAGCATGGAGTAAAACGGCGTGAAGTACCAGACGGGCGCAATGTGCGATGGCGTCTGGAAGGGATCGGCCGGGATGAAGTTGTTGTACTCCAGGAAGTAGCCACCCGCTTCAGGCGCGAAGAAGATCACCGCGGTGAAGACGATCAGGAAGCCAGCGACCCCCATGATGTCGTGCACGGTGTAGTAAGGGTGGAAAGGAATGCCATCCAGGGGTCGTCCCTTGGCATCCTTCTTGGCCTTGATTTCAACGCCATCGGGGTTGTTGGAGCCAACCTCGTGCAGCGCGATCAGATGCGCCACCACCAGGCCCAGCAGCACCAGCGGCACCGCAATGACGTGCAGGGCGAAGAAGCGGTTGAGCGTGGCATCGCCGACCACGTAGTCACCCCGGATCAGGATGGCCAGATCAGGCCCGATGAAGGGGATCGCGGCGAACAGGTTGATGATGACCTGGGCGCCCCAGTAGGACATCTGGCCCCAGGGCAGCAGGTAGCCCATGAAGGCTTCGGCCATCAGGCACAGGAAGATCAGGCAGCCGAACACCCAGACCAGCTCACGCGGCGTGCGGTAAGAACCGTAGATCAAGCCACGGTACATGTGCAGGTAGACCACAACGAAGAAGGCCGACGCACCAGTTGAGTGCATGTAGCGCACCAACCAACCCCAGGGCACATCGCGCATGATGTACTCGACCGAGGCAAACGCCGTGGCCGCATCCGGCTTGTAGTTCATGACCAGGAAAATGCCGGTCACGATCTGGATCACCAGCACCAGCAAGGCCAGCGAGCCGAAGAAATACCAGAAATTGAAGTTCTTGGGGGCGTAGTACTCGGCCGCGTGCTCGTTCCACAGCTTGGTGGCCGGGAAGCGGTTGTCAACCCAGTTCATCAGCTTGGCGCCAGCACTGGCACCAGCAGGCACTTCTTTGAATTCAGCCATGTCGACCTCTCCTGTCAGGCTTTTTTGTCTTCACCAATGAGAATCTTGGTGTCTGACAGGTACATGTGTTGCGGCACTTCGAGGTTGTCGGGCGCGGGCATGTTCTTGTACACGCGGCCTGCCAGGTCGAAGGTCGAGCCGTGGCAAGGGCACAAGAAACCACCCGGCCAGTTGTCAGGCAACGACGTTTGCGGCCCTGCCTGGAACTTGGAAGTGGGGGAGCAACCGAGGTGCGTGCAGATGCCCACCGCCACGAACACGTCGTTCTTGATGGAACGGTGCACGTTGCGGGCGTACTCAGGGGTGAGTTCGCTGGGCTTGCGTTCGGAATTGGGGTCGGCCAGTTCAGCGGCCAGTTTGTCGAGGGCCGCGACCTGCTCGGCCGTGCGGCGAACGATCCAGACCGGTTTGCCACGCCACTCCACCGTGGCCATCTCGCCAGGCTTGAGACCACCGATGTCGACTTCAACCGATGAACCCGCCGCAAGTGCACGTTCTGACGGCTGGAAGGTGAGGGCAAAGGGCACGGCGGCGGCCACGCCGCCTGCTCCACCTGCGACACAGGCGATGGTCACCCACGTCCGGCGGCTTTGATCCACTGGCTGATTGCTCATGGTTTGGATGGCTTGAGTTTGGGGGTCAACCTCGCATTCTAGCGGAC
>NZ_JAUSAR010000074.1 GCF_030652515.1 Aquabacterium sp.
GGTCTCCCACAATCGACGTACTGCTTGAGAACGAGTGCAATCCCGATTCAATTCCAGCGTTAAGGATTCACTCTAATCACCCCACTCACTCAGGGGATGGCTGATACTCATGACACTGGTACATACCAACGGAGACTTTGCTTATGTCCGCTGCCGATGCGCTGCCGTCTGCTTCCATGGATCTTGACCCGGAAGAGACGCGCGAATGGCTTGACGCCTTGTCGGGCGTCATCGAAACCGAGGGGCGTGGCCGTGCCCACGACCTGCTTGAACAACTGTTGGACCACGCCCGCCAGGCCGGCATCGACCTGCCGTTCTCGGCCAACACCGCCTATGTGAACACCATCGCGGTTCAAGACGAGGCGCAGTTCCCCGGCAACATGGAGATTGAAGAGCGCCTGCGCGCCTTCATGCGCTGGAACGCGCTGGCCATGGTGGTGCGGGCCAACAGGCATGAGCCGCCGGACGGTGGCGACCTGGGGGGGCACATCTCGTCGTTTGCCTCCCTGGCGACCATGCTGGGCTGTGGTTTCAACCACTTCTGGCACGCCGAGCACGAAGGTCATGGCGGCGACCTGCTCTACATCCAAGGCCATTCGGCGCCCGGCATCTACGCCCGAGCCTTCATGGAAGGCCGCATCACCGAAGACCAGTTGCTGAACTTCCGCCAGGAAGTGGGTGGCAAGGGCCTGTCCAGCTACCCACATCCCAAGCTGATGCCCGAGTTCTGGCAGTTCCCGACCGTGTCGATGGGTCTTGGCCCGATCATGGCCATTTACCAGGCGCGCTTTTTGAAGTACCTGCATGCCCGTGGCATCGCCGACACCTCCAACCGCAAGGTCTGGGTGTTCTGCGGCGATGGTGAGATGGACGAGCCCGAATCGCTGGGCGCCATCGGCCTTGCCACGCGCGAGAAGCTCGACAACCTGATCTTCGTCGTCAACTGCAACCTGCAGCGCCTGGACGGCCCGGTGCGCGGCAACGGCAAGATCGTGCAAGAGCTGGAAGGTGAATTCCGTGGCGCGGGCTGGAACGTGATCAAGCTGCTGTGGGGCGGCTATTGGGATCCGCTGCTGGCGCGCGACAAGGAAGGCCTGCTGCGCAAGGTCATGATGGACATGGTCGATGGCGACTACCAGGCCTGCAAGGCCAACGATGGTGCTTTCGTTCGCCAGCACTTCTTCGGGCGTGACCCCAAGGTGGCCGAGATGGTGGCCAAGATGTCCGACGACGACATCTGGCGCCTGAACCGGGGCGGCCACGACCCGCAGAAGGTGTACGCCGCCTACCACGCGGCCGTGAACCACACCGGCCAACCCACCGTGCTGCTGATCAAGACCGTGAAGGGTTTTGGCATGGGCAAGAGCGGCGAAGGCAAGAACACCGCGCACCAGACCAAGAAGCTGACCGAGGAAGACATCAAGATCTTCCGCGACCGCTTCAACATCCCCATCACCGATGAAGACCTGCCCGGTGTGCCGTTCTACAAGCCGGCCGAGCACACCCCGGAGATGGAGTATTTGCACGCCCGCCGCGAGGCGCTGGGCGGCTATTTGCCGCATCGGCGTGTCAAGGCCGACGAGCAGTTGGTGGTGCCCGAGCTGGCGGCCTTCAAGACCGTGCTGGACGCCACCGCCGAAGGGCGTGAGATTTCGACCACGCAGGCCTTTGTGCGCTGCCTGACGCCTTTGTTGCGCGATGCTCAATTGGGCCCGCGCGTGGTGCCCATCCTGGTGGACGAGGCCCGCACTTTCGGCATGGAGGGCTTGTTCCGCCAGATCGGCATCTATGCGCCAGAAGGCCAGAAGTACACGCCGGTTGACCGTGACCAGGTGAGCTATTACCGCGAAGACAAGGCGGGCCAGATCCTGCAAGAAGGCATCAATGAAGCCGGTGGCATGAGTTCGTGGATCGCGGCGGCCACGTCGTACTCCACCAACAACCGGATCATGATCCCGTTCTACGTGTACTACTCGATGTTCGGGCTGCAGCGTGTGGGTGACCTGGCCTGGGCGGCTGGCGACATGCAGGCGCGTGGCTTCTTGCTGGGCGGCACCTCCGGCCGCACCACGCTGAACGGCGAAGGCCTGCAGCACGAAGATGGCCACAGCCAACTGGTGGCTTCGACCATTCCCAACTGCCTGAGCTATGACCCGACTTACGCGCACGAAGTGGCGGTGATCGTGCAGCATGGCTTGAAGCGCATGGTCGAGCAGCAAGAGAATGTTTTCTACTACCTGACCCTGCTCAACGAGAACTACAGCCAACCCGGCCTGCGCGAAGGCACAGAGGCTGAGATCATCAAGGGCATGTACCTGCTGCAGGAAGGCGCCAAGAAGACACCACGCGTGAACCTGCTGGGTTCGGGCTCGATCCTGCGCGAATCGGTGGCGGCGCGCGAGTTGCTGGAAGCCGACTGGGGCGTGGCCGCCAATGTGTGGAGCTGCCCCAGCTTCAACGAACTGGCCAGAGATGGCCAGGATGCTGAACGCTGGAACCTGCTGCACCCCACCGAAGTACCGCGTTTGTCCTTCGTGGCGCAGCAGCTGACACCCCACGCTGGACCGGTCATCGCTTCGACCGACTACGTCAAGACTTTCGCCGAGCAGATCCGGGCCTACATGCCCAAAGGCCGCACCTACAAGGTGTTGGGCACCGACGGCTTTGGCCGCAGCGATTTCCGCTACCGCCTGCGTGAGCATTTCGAGGTCAATCGGCATTACATCGTGGTGGCCGCGCTCAAGGCCTTGTCGGAAGAGGGCACCGTGCCTGTGGCCAAGGTGGCCGAGGCCATCGCGCGCTACAAGATCGACGTCGACAAGATCAACCCGCTCTACGCTTGATGCATTGAGGCAGCACTGAATGGCACTCATCGAACTGAAGGTTCCGGACATTGGCGACGTGGCAGATGCCGCCGTCATTGAAATCCTGGTCAAGGCGGGTGACACCGTCAAGGCCGAACAAAGCCTGATCACGCTGGAGTCGGACAAGGCCTCCATGGAGGTGCCGGCAGCGCAAGGTGGCGTGATCAAGGAGCTCAAGATCAAGCTTGGCGACAAGGTCAGCGAAGGCGCCTTGATCGCGCTGCTGGAAACGGCAGACGCGGCGCCGTCACCGAGCGCTGACGCGCCGTCGTCGGCGTCAGGGGCGGCCGAGCCGGAGTCGGCTGGGGTGGTGCAAGCCAAGACACAGGCAGCTGAGTTAGTGGAACCTGTTGTTTCAGGTTCACCGGACCCTGCGGCCCCTGCTGCTGAAGCACCGGCCTCGCGCATTCCACCCACGGCGGCCTTGCCGCCTGCCGAGCCACCAGCCAAGGATGGCCATGTGCCCCATGCCTCGCCCTCGGTGCGCCGTTTCGCGCGCGAACTGGGTGTGCCGCTGGGCAGCGTGCAGGGCTCGGCCCCCAAGGGGCGCATCACTCATGCCGACGTGCAGGCGTTTGTCAAAGCCGCTTTGGCCAAAGGCTCTGGCACGGCTTCGGCATCTGCCGACCTCACTGCTGGTGGCGACAGCCTCAACCTGCTGCCCTGGCCCAAGGTGGATTTCGCCAAGTACGGCCCCATCGAGCGCCAACCCCTGTCGCGCATCAAAAAATTGTCGGGCGCCAACCTGCACCGCAACTGGGTGCGCATCCCCCACGTCACCAACAACGAAGAGGCCGACATCACCGAGCTGGAAGCCTTGCGCGTCAAGCTCAATGAAGAGCATGCCAAGACGGGCCCCAAGTTCACGATGCTGGCCTTCTTGATCAAGGCCTGTGCCGTGGCTTTGAGAAAATTCCCGCAGTTCAACGCCTCGCTGGATGGCGATGACCTGGTGCTCAAGCAGTATGTGCACATTGGCTTTGCGGCCGACACGCCCAATGGCCTGGTCGTGCCGGTGATCCGCGATGCCGACACCAAGGGCCTGTCGCAACTGGCCGCCGAGACCGCCGCTTTGGCGCTCAAGGCGCGCGAAGGCAAGCTGTCGCCAGCCGACATGCAGGGCGGCACCTTCTCGATCTCGTCGCTGGGTGGCTTTGGGGGCACCACTTTCACGCCCATCATCAATGCGCCCGAGGTGGCCATCCTGGGCGTTTGCCGTGCTGCGATGAAACCGGTGTGGAACGGCGAGTCCTTCGACCCGCGCCTGATCATCCCGCTCAGCCTGAGCTACGACCACCGCGTGATCGATGGCGCCTCTGCCGCCCGCTTCAACGCCTTCCTGGCCACCTTGCTGGCTGATTTCCGCCGCGCACTTCTTTGAACTGACACCATGGCTTTGATCGACATCCCCGTGCCCGACATCGGCGACATCGCCGATGCGGCGGTCATTGAAATCCTGGTCAAGGCGGGTGACACCGTCAAGGCCGAGCAAAGCCTGATCACGCTGGAATCCGACAAGGCTTCCATGGAGGTTCCCGCGCCACAAGCGGGCGTGGTCAGCGAAATCAAGGTGAAATTGGGCGACAAGGTCGGGCAGGGCACGGTCATCTTGACGCTGGAAGCTGCTGGGCAGGATGCGTCTGCTGCGGCGCCAGCGCCCGCGGTTTCCGCCAACGCAGCGTCGGCACCGGCTGCATCGCCAGTTGCGGCTGAACTGCCGAAGAGTGCAGCGACTCAGCCTGTCGCCGCCAGCCAGAACGCCAGCAAGGATCCCGACAACGCCGACTGCGACGTGCTGGTGCTTGGCGGCGGACCTGGTGGCTACAGCGCCGCCTTCCGCGCTGCCGATCTGGGCCTCAAAGTCATCCTTGTCGAACGCTATGGCGACCTGGGCGGCGTGTGCCTGAACGTGGGCTGCATCCCTTCCAAGGCCTTGCTGCACGTGGCTGCCGTCATGGAAGAGGTCAAGCACTTCGATGCCTTGGGCGTCAGCTTTGGCGAGCCCAAGCTGGACCTGGACAAGCTGCGCGCGCACAAATCCAAAGTCACCGGCAAGCTCACCACCGGCCTGGTGGGCATGGCCAAGGCCCGCAAAGTCACCGTGGTGCGTGGCTACGGCAGCTTTGTCGATGACCGCCACATCAAGGTAGAAGTCACCACCGGCCCGGCGCAAGACAAGTCAGGCGAGACCAAGACGCTCAGCTTCAAGCGCTGCATCATCGCCGCAGGCTCACAATCGGTTCGCCTGCCTTTCATGCCAGACGACGCGCGCGTGGTGGATTCCACCGGCGCATTGAGTCTGCCCTCCGTGCCGCGCAAGATGCTGGTGATCGGGGGCGGCATCATCGGCCTGGAAATGGGCACCGTCTATTCCACCCTGGGCTCCCGCATCGATGTGGTCGAGATGAGCGACACCCTGATGCCCGGCGCCGACCGCGACCTGGTCAAGGTCTGGGAAAAGCACAATGCCAAGCGCTTTGACCGCATCATGCTGGGCACCAAAACCGTGGCGGCCGAGGCCACGGCCGATGGCATCCGCGTGAGTTTTGAATCCGCCAAGCCAGGCGTTGAGGCGCCCGCAGCCGAGACTTACGACCTGGTGTTGCAGGCAGTGGGCCGCAGCCCCAATGGCCGCAAGATTGGTGCTGATCTGGCAGGCCTCGCCGTCAATGAACGCGGCTTCATCCCGGTTGATCTGCAACAGCGCACCAACGTGCCGCACATTTTTGCCATCGGCGACATCGTGGGTCAGCCCATGTTGGCGCACAAGGCCACGCACGAAGGGCATGTCGCGGCGGAGGTGGCCGCTGGCGAGTTGCTGAACGACACGGCCCTGTCGCGCGCAGCCTTCGATGCGCGTGTCATCCCCAGCGTGGCCTACACCGATCCCGAGATCGCCTGGGTCGGCTTGACCGAAGACCAGGCCAAGCTTCAAGGCAAGGCCATCAAGAAAGGCCTGTTCCCTTGGGCAGCCTCGGGCCGGGCGCTGGCCAATGGCCGCTCCGAAGGCTTCACCAAGTTGTTGTTCGACGCCGAGACAAAGCAGATCCTCGGTGGCAGCATCGTGGGCACCAACGCGGGCGACCTGATCAGCGAGGTGGCCTTGGCCATCGAGATGGGCGCGGACGAGGTGGACATCGGCAAGACGATCCACCCGCACCCCACCTTGGGCGAGAGCATCGGCCTGGCCGCCGAAGCCGCCCATGGGACTTGCACTGATTTGATGCCACCACGGCAGCGACCTTAGCGTTCGCGCGACAGCGGCCGGTTACCATGTTGGCTTGCCCCTCAGGGGCCCATCCATCGAGGAGTCAAACATGGCCAAAGGTCAGCAACGCAGCGGCAAGGAAGTCAAGAAACCCAAGCAGGACAAAAGCCCCGCCAAGCCCATTTCGCCTGGCGCTGTCATGCCCAGCATCACCACAGTGGTGCCGGTTCGTGGCAAGTTGAAGAAGCCGGGCTGATCACCCGCATCAGCACTTCAGTTCAAATCTGGACTTTTATTCACAAAATGTCTAGAATTGAACCATGAGTGCTGCATTGCATCTTCCCCGGGCGGCTGCCGCGCCGCCAGCGCCTTCGGCCCAGCACATGGGCGCGGCCGGATTGCGGGCCTTTGCCCGCATCGCCGAGGCTTGGGGCTTGAACACCGACGAGCAACTGCGCCTCCTGGGCGAGCCCGCCCGGTCCACCTTCTTTGCCTGGCGCAAATCGCCCGACACCGCCCGCGTGCCGCGCGACACGCTGGAGCGACTGTCCAACCTCCTGGGCATCTACAAGTCCTTGCAGATCTTGCTGCCCGATCCACAGGCAGCAGACGCCTGGGTGCGCCAGCCCAACACGGCCGAACTGTTCGGTGGGCGTTCGGCCCTGGACCGCATGCTGGCCGGCAATGTCAGTGATCTGAACCTGGTTCGTCGTTACCTGGACTCGGTGCGCAGCGGCGGCTGGGCATGAGCCCGGTAGATCCTGAAGTCCGGCGTTTGCGCTGGCAGCCCGCCCATCGCATCGTGCCCACGCGCTACCCCACGGTGTACCTGTTTGACCGGGTGGCCGAGGCCGACGATTTCGACGCTCTGTATGCACTGGAATCCCTGACCAACGAACGCATCCGTGATGAAGTCGGGCAGGTGGACCTGGTGCCAGCGCCAGACCGCGTGGTTGGCCCGGGCTCTGGTCCCGTCATGGCGGCCTTCACCCACCTCAATCCGGAAGGCAGCCGGTTTTCAGATGGCAGCTACGGCGTCTTCTACGCTGCGCACGACAAGGAAACGGCCGTGCTGGAGACCCAGTACCACCACGCGCGCTTCCTGGCCGCCACCCAGCAGTCGGCCATGCAGTTGCCGATGCGCCTCTACGCCGTGCGCATCAGCGCACAAGTGCATGACCTGCGTCCGCTGGACCTGGAGGGTGTCGGTGTGCATGCCGCCGACAGCTACAGCGCATCCCGGGCTTTGGGCAAGCAATTGCGCCAGCAAGGATCGGCGGGTGTGGCCTACCGCAGCGTGCGCCATCCGGGCGGCGAATGCGTGGGCCTGTTCAAGCCCAAGGGCGCCAGCCAGTGCGTGCATGCCGCGCATCTGCTGTACGTCTGGAATGGCCAAGCCTTTGTCGATGTCTACGAGAAGCTCGGCGCCTGAAAGAAAAAACCGCCGGGGTTTGACGCCGACGGTTGAAACTTGAAGACCACGTGGAGCCCTCAAGGAGGTTGCTCAAAGATCAGGGCAGGCGGAACACGAACAGCGCATGGGGGTGCTTTCTTGTCGAAAAACGACGGTGATCATTTTTGTGCAGGATGGCATGTGAATGACTGACGTTAAACCGAGGAAATCCCTGAACTCAGTGAAAGTTCCGACTTTCAGTGGCCAATCGGCCCAGCAAAGGGGTCAAGTCACGCAAATGATGGGCGATCAGATGACGGACATCGCCTTCGCGCTGCCAGACGCCATGCACGGCCAGCAGGCGTGAATGCAGCAACTCCTGGCGTTGCCGGTCGCGCAGGCGCTTCCAGACCACGACGTTGACGGTGCCGGTTTCGTCTTCCAGGGTGACGAAGACCACGCCACCGGCCGTGGGTGGCTGCTGCCGGACGGTGACGATGCCGCAGGCGCGCGTGCGCTCGCCATGCGGCAATTCGCGCAGGGCCTGGGCCGACATCAGGCCTTGTTCGTCCAGCTTGGCGCGCAACAAGGCCAGCGGATGGCGGCGCAAGGTCAGCCCCAGCGAGGCGTAGTCGAACAAGATTTCCTCGCCTTCGGGCGCACAGGGCAGGGTCAGCAGGTCTTCGTGCACGGGCGCTTCGCGCAGCAAAGCCGGGGCACGGTGCAGGGCGGAGGCTTCCCAGACCTGCTGGCGGCGGTGGCCGGCCAGGCTGATCAGGGCATCGGCGGCGGCCAGGTGGCGCATGTCGGATTGGTCGAGCCGGGCACGGCGCGACAACTCTTCGACGTTTTTAAAAGGGCCTGCCTGCCGGGCGTCGATGATGCGTGTGGCGGCCTCTGATGAGAGCCCGCTGACCATGGACAGGCCCAGGCGCGCAGAAGGTTGCCGAGTCTGATCGGTGAGGTCGACCAGGGTGCATTCCAGGCCGCTGTGCACCACGTCGGGTTGCAGAATGGTCACGCCATGGCGTGCGGCGTCTTGCACCAGTTGGCTGGGTGAGTAAAAGCCCAGGGGCTGGGCGTTGAGCAGCGCGGCCAGGAAGATGGCGGGCTCGTGGCATTTGATCCAGGCGCTGTCGTAGACCAGCAAGGCGAAGCTGGCCGAGTGCGACTCAGGGAAGCCGTAGGCGCCAAAGCCTTCAATCTGTTGAAAGATGCGCTCGGCGAATGCGGTGGAATAGCCATTGTCCTGCATGCCTTTCATGATTCGTTCCTGGAATCTGTTGACGCTGCCATGGCGTTTCCAAGAAGCCATGGATCGGCGCAATTCATCGGCTTCTCCTGCAGTGAAACCGGCCGCGATCATGACGACCTGCATGACCTGCTCCTGGAAGATGGGGATGCCCAGTGTCCGACCAAGGGCATCCTTCAACTCTGGAGGACAGTCATATGTTTCAGGCGTCTTGCGGCGCTCCAGGTAGGGCTGCACCATGCCGCCCTGGATGGGGCCGGGCCTGACCAGTGCCACCTCCACCACCAGATCATAAAAAGTACGGGGCTTCAATTGCGGCAGCATGTTCATCTGCGCGCGGCTTTCGATCTGGAACACGCCGATGGTGTCAGCCTGGCAGATCATGTCGAAGGTGGCGGTGTCTTTGTCCGGGATGTCCTGCAGGGCGAAGGTGTGGCCCCGCCGGAGGCCGATGAAATCCAGCGCGCGACGCAAGGCGGACAGCATGCCCAGCGCCAGCACATCGACCTTGAGCATGCGCAAGGCGTCCAGGTCGTCCTTGTCCCATTGGATCACCGAGCGTTCGGGCATGGTGGCGTTTTCAATCGGCACCAGTTGGGTCAGCGCTTTGCGGGCGATCACGTATCCGCCCGTGTGCTGGCTGAGGTGGCG
>NZ_JAUSAR010000131.1 GCF_030652515.1 Aquabacterium sp.
GGTCGACCGGGTCCCAGTTGACGACCTGGGTCTTGCGGTAGGCAATGCCCTTCTCAAGCATCTTCAGGAACAGCCACTGGTTCCATTTGTAATACTCGGGCGTGCAAGTGGCGACCTCGCGGCTCCAGTCGATCGCCAGCCCCATGGCCTGCATCTGCTTTTTCATGTAAGCGATGTTCTCGAAGGTCCACTGGGCCGGCGGCACGCCGTTCTTCAGCGCGGCGTTTTCCGCCGGCAGGCCAAAGGCGTCCCAGCCCATCGGCATCAGCACGTTGAAACCCTGCATGCGCAACTGGCGCGTGAGCATGTCGTTGATGGTGTAGTTGCGCACATGACCCATGTGCAGCTTGCCGCTGGGGTAGGGCAGCATGGAGCAGGCGTAGAACGGTTTTTTGTTCTTGTCTTCGGTGACGCGGTAAGCGTCGCGCTCGTTCCAGTGCTGCTGGGCACGGGCTTCGGTGGCGCGCGGGTCGTAAGTTTGGTTTTCGGCTGAGTCGCTCATGGGGGCACCGGCAAGACAAGATCAGGCTGGGCGCTCCTCCTGTGCATGGAGGTGCTCCCAGCCTGTGAAATAGGGAATCCCGGGATTATAGGAAGTGGGCGCTGGGCGGGTACAGCTGCGCTTGCTGCAGGATGCACTTAACAGCCTCGCTCGCCTCGCGGTGGGCATCAATGAGCCGGTTGTAGCGATCGGGCGTGGTGATGATGTACTGGCCTGCGCCTTCTTCCAGCGGTTTGACTTGAACGCCTGCCGGAAGGGGTGGCAAAGGCTGTTGCCAGGCGCGCTCATGGACAAACCAGTACACCGGCTGGGGATGGCCAACGTCCTCGTCCCGGATGTCGGTGTGGTCAACAGTCGCGCCGTCGGCCTGCCAGAAGTGGATGCAGGTGGTGAACAGGGCTTCCACACGGGTGGGTTCTGACCAAAGCTGAGCAGCTTCGCCATTGAATGGGAAGCTCAGGCGCAGATGGTTGTGGGTGCCTTCGTCGCCTTGTCCCAGGCTGACGATGAGGCTGGCGCCGCCCCGCTTGGCCGTCATGAACAACACGCTGAATCCGACGGCGGGATACCGCGCCTGGGGCGCCACGCCTCGCGAATCGCCGTTGCCTGGACTCAAGGCGTTCAGACGCAGACTGTCGGCATCGGTGGGGACGCGTGTCAGAGCGTCCTCCGGCCCCAGAAAATGCCACAGCGTCCCGGCCGGGCAGTGCGGCTGGATGGCCCGCAGGAAGTCGCACAGCCTTTGCGCGCACGACTGCGCATCTTGTCCTTCCTGGTTGGGGGTGCCCAAAAGCAGGACGGTTGGTAGTCGGGGGTAGTCCAGCGGGGCGTCATCGGTGCAGATTCACATTCAGTCACGCGCACGCGCGCCGGTGCCCAGGGCAATCCAGAGTTGTGGTGGGCTGGGGCGGTCTGCGCCCATCAGTTGCCCCCGACCGCGGCTGTGCCCGCATCATTGCCACCCCGGTTCTCCAGCCGTGCTGTTGATCGCGCCACCGCTTCGTGAAGCTTTTGCTCCAACAGTTTTTTTGGGGGCAGGCCGATCAGGTATTCGGCCACATGGATGCCGCTTTGATCCAGCTCCAGCAGTTCGATCTGCTCGCGGTTTTTCCCGGTGCACAAAATAATGCCCAAGGGTGGCGCTTCGCCCGGCTCTTGCTCGTGTTTGGCCAGCCAGCGCAGGTACAACTCCATTTGCCCCTTGTCCGCCGCTTTGAAATCACCCAACTTCAACTCGATGGCGACCAAGCGTTTCAGCTTGCGGTTGTAGAACAGCAGGTCGATGTAGAAATCGTCGTTGTCGATTTGCAGGCGTTTTTGACGGGCGACAAAGGTGAAGCCCGCACCCAGTTCCAGCAGAAAGCTTTCCAGTTCGCGCAGGATGGCATCTTCAAGATCTTTTTCCAGATACCGATCCTGCAGGCCCAGAAAATCCAGGATGTAGGGGTCTTTGAGAACCAGGTTTGGGCTGAGGTCGCCTTGTTCGCGTAAGGCGGTGATCTACGTCGCCACCAGTTCATCGGGCTGGCGCGATAGCGCCGTGCGCTCGAACAGCATGGAGTCGAGTCGGCCTTGCAGGGTGCGTGTGCTCCAGCCTTCGGTGCGGCACATGCCCAGGTAGAAGTTGCGCTTGAGCGGGTCGTCGATGTAGATCAGTGTGCGCAGATGGGTCCAGCTCAATTGTCTACTCAGTGCGTAGACAATGTCTTGAGCCTCAAAGACCTCGGCCAGCCGGAGCATGTGGCGAAGATTTTTACTTCCAAAACCGCGCCCGTGGTCGGCTTCCAGTTGCTGTGCCAGTGAGTTGACAATTTGCTCGCTGTATTCGGCTCGCCCACCTTGAAGCACTTGGGTACGGATGCGCTGGCCGATGCGCCAGTACAGCATGGTCAGGGCCGAGTTGACCGTGGTGGCCAGCCCGGCACGGGCTTCGACGATCAGCTGGCGGATGTCGCTGGCCAATGCGGTGGTGCCTGCTGGATCCCCAGCCGAGGAGCCAGGATGCAGCGCGGCTGGTGCTTGCTTGCTTGCGTGTCATGCCATGCCATGCCATGCCACCCACAGTTCTGGGCACGGTGGTGCGCGTCCAACTTAATTGTCGTTTCACTGATACGACAATTCTTGTTGCCGAGGCAATCATGATGCGACTTCCACAATCTCGCGCAATAAACTTTCTGTTAGCGCCTCCAGCGCCGAGGATGTCAGCCTCGACCATGGTCTGGATGTGGTCGCGGTAATTGCCGCGCACATGCATGGCTTTCAGCCGGTCATCGGCGATGTTCCAGATGAAATCGGCTATCCACTTGAGCTGGCTCTGATCCATGCGCTGCTTGTTCTCTCATCAGCCGGAGAAGTTTTGGGCTGTGTGGCATTGTATGGATGCTCTGGAGCAGGGGCGGCGTTTCTCACTGCGGCAGCGGCTCACAAAACTGCCGAAACAGGTCCGCCAGCGTCTTGCCGGGTTCGTCCTGGAAGGTGCGTGGCCCCACCTCCAGCTGCTGAATGCGATCAATGCGGAACTGGCGGAAGTCTTCCCGCAGCTCGCACCAGGCGGACAGGGTCCAGACGGTGTCCCAATACAGGCAGGCCAGCGGGCGCAGCCAACGGCCTGTGGGCTGGCCGTTCACGTCCTGGTACTGGATGCAAACCACGCTTTTTGATTCGATCGCCTTGCGCAGCTGGCCCAGGCGGTTCAGGTGAAGCGGCTCATGGGGCCGCGAAAGCGAATGCAACTGCAGGCTGTCGGCGGCGGTGCGGCTGTCCGTGGGCAACACGCTCAGGATCTTGCTCAAGGCTTCGTCGGCCTGCGCGGCCAGGTCCGGGTCCAGCCGATTGCGCGCGATGCGCACCGAGGCCACCAGGGCCTGGGCCTGCTCGGCAGTGAACATCAGCGGGGGCAAGTTGTAGTCGCGCGCCACGCGGTAGCCCACGCCCGCCTCGCCCTCGATGGGCACGCCCTGCACCTGCAAGGCGGCCACATCGCGGTAGACCGTCCGTGCCGACACCTCCAGGCGCTGCGCCAGCCAGTCCGCCGTGGACAGGCGGCGGCCTCGCATCAGTTGCAGCAGTTGGAAGAGTCGGTCGGCGCGGCGCATGGTGCCGGTATTGTGCTCAGCTTTGCGCGTGTAGGCCCACGCGGCGGCCCTCCGGGTCGGTCACGTGGGCGAAACAGCCCATGCCCTGGGGCAACTCCTGGCGAGGCGTGATGATGCGGCCGCCTGCGGCTTCAACGCGTTGCAGGGCGGCGTCCAGGCTGGGTTCGGCGTTCAGGTAGACCAGGGCGGCGCCGTGGTGGTCGAGTGGGGCGTTGGGTTCGGCCGTCAGGCAGCCATGGATGCCGCCGTCGTCCGAGGGGAAGACCGCCATGTCGGCCCCGCCAAAGTTCTCGCGCTTGAGTTTGACGCCCAGCATCTTTTCGTAGAACGGCTGGGTGCGCTCAATGCTGCGAACCGGCAGTTCAAACCAGTGGATGGCGTGGCGGATGGCGGTGGTTGGGTTGCTCATGACAGGGCTCCTTGGGGTTGTTGACAGGAGCCCTCATGGTGCCCAGGGGCTCCTGACAGCGTGGTGTCAGCAGGGTGCGTTCGCCAGCGTTTCAAGGTGCTGGGCCAGGCGTGCCTGTGTGGCATCCGAGACAGCGCTCATCGGCGGTCGCAACTCGTTGTCCACCCAGCCCTGGTGGTGCAGCGCGGCTTTGACGCCGCTGGGGTTGGGCTCGTCGAACAGGGTGCGCACCAGGGGTGCCAAGGCATGGAAGATCGCACGGGCGTCTGCCAGCCTTTGCGCTTGCACCGCGCGGTACATGGCCACGAACAGGTCGGGCCGCACCTGGGCCGAGGCGGCGACGGCCCCGTGCCCGCCCATGCACAGTGACGAGAACACGGCCGCGTCTTCACCACTCAGCACGGCCAGGCGCCCATCGGCGATCAGCGCTTGCGTCTTGTCGGGGGATCCCCCGCAATCCTTCAGGGCCTGGATGTTGGGGTGGGCTGCCAGGGTCAGCAGCGTGTCCAGCTGGATGTCGATGCCTGTGCGGTAGGGGATGTCGTACAGCACCAGGGGCACCGCGGACGCGTCGGCCAGACGGGTGAAATGATCGGCAATGCCTGGCTGCGAGGGACGCATGTAATACGGCGCAGGCACCATCACCCCGGCGATGGGTCGGGTGGTGAAGGCTTTCAAGCGCCGCATCAGATCGCCTTGGTGAACACCGGCCAGCCCGACCATCACCGGCAGGCCCGGGGCGGCCTCCAGCACGGTGTCGAGCACGGCCAGTTGCTCGTCATCGTCCAACATGGCGGGCTCGCCGGTGGTGCCCAAAGGGGCCAGTCCATGGACGCCGCTGGCCACGCAATGGCCCACCAATCGCCGCAAGGCCGCGTGGTCTATTGCGCCGTTTTGAAAGGGTGTGACCAGCGGCACCCAAATGCCTGAAAAAACGGAAGACATCGAGAACTCTCCTGAAACATTGACCGCATGAAGGGGCCGTTCAGAAGGGCTCAGGAAAAGTGTGTGCGTGAGCCCAGGCAGGGCACTTCAGCTGCTGTTCCGTCGCTCATCTGGACGGAACAGCGTGGCTCCGGTCAGATGAGCTGCTGTTTTTTGGATTTGAAGGAGAAGGCCGTGGCGTTCATGGCTTGAGTGTACTCAAAGGGGCGTGAAGGCCCGCAGGTGAGGGGGTGATGATTGAAAACCCCACTGTTTGGGGCCCTGTTTTGGCCAACAATGCCACACCCGGGCAGTGCGCAGCCACCTGGGTTGTTCAAAACATCAGTGGAGGAAACCAACCATGTCCATTCATCGCCTTGCCGCAGTCGCGGCCGGTTTGACCGTCGGCTTGTCGAGTCAGGCCGTGCAAGCGCAGTCTTACAGTGCCTTTGACCTGGGCACGCTGGGGGGGAGCACACTCATCGGTACCGCCCTCAACAACCTGGGTCAGGTGGTGGGCTCCAGCACCACCGTCGGCGGCGCAACGCATGCCTTCATCACGGGCGCCAATGGCCTGGGTTTGACCGATCTGGGGACTTTGGGTGGTGCCTCCAGCTACGCGTTGGCCATCAATGATGCGGGCCAGGTGGTGGGTCGTGCCGCTCGGGCCGACGGATTGACGCGCGCATTTGCCACAGGTGCGGGCGGTGTCGGCATGACCGACCTGGGTACCCTGGGGGGCAGCACCAGCGGCGCCACGGGGATCAACAACCTGGGTCAGATCGTCGGCTATGCGGTGGCCGGAGACGGCAATACCCGCGCGTTTTCTGCCGCTTCGGCAGGCGCGCCGCTGGTCAACCTGGGCTCCTTTTCCGGTGGGCGGGGCAGCACGCCCACCGCTTTCAGCGGCGCCAATGCCGTGAATGACTCGGGCAAGGTGGTGGGCAGCGCCACCGAGAGCTGCAATTGCGCGGGCGCGGCCTTCAGCAGCCAGGTGGGTGTTCCGGGCATCAGCCACATCGCCGGGCTCAGCGGCAACATCAGTTCGGCCACTGCCGTGAATGCGTCCGGCCAGATCGTGGGATACACCAACGGTTTCACGGCGACGCCAGAGCTCCCCCCTCATCTGTTGGGCAACCGTGCCTTCGTCACCGGGCCAAACGGTGTGGGCATGACTGACTTGGGTGCCTTGATGGGTGGGGTCGCCAGTGCGGCATTCGCGATCAACAACCTGGGGCAGGTGGGCGGTTCATTCTCGGTCGGCAGCGAATCGCATGGTTTCGTCACTGGGCTGAATGGCCTGGAGTACCTGGACGTCAATTCGCTGGTGGCGCCCATCGCCGGCCTGTACTTCACCAGCGTGGTGGGCCTGAACGATGTGGGTCAGTTGCTGGTCACCGCCAGCAACAGCCGCAGCTACCTGCTGAGTGCCGTACCTGAAGCCGGCACCAACGCCTTGATGGGGCTGGGCCTGGGATTGATGGGCGTGGTCGTGGCGCGCCGCAAAGCCCGCCATCGCGCAGAAGAAGCCGCCGTTTAAGCGGATTGCCTTGCGCCGCCCCGGGTGGGCTCGGCGCAGGCGCTTTCCACCGGCAGTGCGGCGATGAAGTCCCGCACCGCCGAGGCGAAGACCTGTGGTTGCTGGATGGTGACCCAGTGCCCGGCCTGCACTTCACGCCGCGTCAGGCGTGGCACCCAGCGGGCCAGGTCGGCGGTCAGGGCGGGGCTGACAAAGTGGTCCTTCAGGGCGACCAGCAGCAGCACGGGGGCATGCGCAAAGCGCTCGCGCGGATTCATCATGCAGGCGAACACATTGGCGCGGTACAGGTTGATGCCCAAGGCGCCGTCTTCGCCCTGCGAGGCCCGGGGCTCGATGTGGGTGCCTTCCAGCAGGCGCATCAGGCCCGGCCAGTGGCGGCCCAGCACCCGGCGCCACAGGGCTTCGGGCAGCCAGGGCAACTGGAAGAAATAAACGTACCAGGACTTGATCGACTGCATGCCCAACTGGCCCAGGCCAGACAAGCTGGGGTGGCGCACGCGGTCGCGCATCCAGAAGCCGATGTGGTCCAGCGAAGGGCCCGAGCACGAGGTGTAGGAGGCGATGCGGCCTTTCAACGCGGGCTCCGAGACGAACTCCCAGCTCTGCACCGAGCCCCAGTCGTGCGCCACCAGGTGCACGGGCTGGTCGGGGCTGACCGCGTTGATCACGGCGGTGAAGTCCTCGGTCAAGCGGGCCAGCTTGTAATCGGCCACGGCTTGGGGCTTGAAGGACTCGCCCGCGCCGCGCACGTCGTAGGCCACCACGTCAAAGTCGGGCGCCAAGTACTGGGCCACGGCCTCCCACTTGCTGCTGTTGTCGGGGTAGCCGTGCACCAGCACCATGACGGGCTTGCCCGTGGTGCCCCAGCGTCTGAGGGCCAAGCGGCCGCCGGGGGCTTGGACAAAGGAGGTCGTGCTGGTGTCGTTCATCGGCCGGATGTTACTGACTCGCCGGTCAGTGGCCTAGGGGGCGGCGCGACAACAGGGAAGTGCCCGCGACATTCGGCCTGCGGGTCTTCCTGACTTTGCTTGCCAGTCAGGTGGTGCAGGCCTGGCGCACGGCGCGCTCCCACTGCGCCATCAAGGCCTGTGCGCGTTCGCGCGGCTGGGTGGGGTGGAAGACGCGGTCGGTTTGCCACAGGCGGGCCAGCGTGGCGGTGTCCTGGTAGACCCCGCAAGACAAGCCGGCCAGGAAGGCGGCGCCCAGGGCCGTGGTTTCGACCACTTTGGGGCGCACCACCGGGATGCCCAGCAGGTCGGCCTGGAACTGCATCAAGAGGTTGTTGACGCAGGCGCCGCCGTCCACGCGCAGTTCGGTCACGGGGTGGCCCCCGGCGGCGACGGCGTCGCGGCTCATGGCCAGCAGCAGCGCGGCGCTTTGGAAGGCGATGGATTCGAGTGCCGCGCGCGCGATGTGCGCCACGGTGCTGCCCCGCGTCAGGCCGACGATGGCACCGCGTGCATCGCTGTCCCAATAGGGCGCGCCCAGGCCGGTGAAGGCGGGCACGAAGATGACGCCGCCCGAATCGGGCACGCTTTCGGCCAGGGACTGCACCTCGCTGGCGGCGCGGATGGCTTGCAGGCCGTCGCGCAGCCACTGAACCACGGCGCCGCCGATGAAGACGCTGCCTTCCAGTGCATACTGGGCATGTGGCCCAACCTGGGCCGCGGCCGTGGTCAAGAGGCCATTGGCCGAGGGCTGGGCCAGGCCACCGGTGTGCATCAGCATGAAGCAGCCGGTGCCATAGGTGTTCTTGGCCAGGCCGGCGTTGAAGCCCGCTTGCCCGAACAGCGCTGCTTGCTGGTCCCCCGCGATGCCGCCGATGGGCAGGCCTTTCAAGCTATCGACCTCGGCCACGCCAAACGCATGGCTGGACGGGTGCACGCTGGGCAGCAGCGAAGGCGGGATGTCGAGCAGGGTCAACAGCTCTTCATCCCATTGCTGGGTGTGGATGTTGAACAGCAAGGTGCGTGAGGCGTTGCTGACATCGGTGGCGTGCACGCGCCCGCCCGTCAACTGCCACAGCAGCCAGCTGTCCACCGTGCCAAAGGCCAGTTCGCCGCGTTCGGCCGCCGTGCGCGCACCGTCCACGTGGTCGAGCAGCCACTTCAGCTTGGTGCCTGAAAAATACGGGTCGATCACCAGGCCGGTCTTGCTGCGGATGGTGTCGCTCAGGCCGCGCTCGCGCCATTCGGCGCACAGGGTTTCGGTGCGGCGGTCTTGCCAGACGATGGCGTGGGCGATGGGCTCACCGGTGTCGCGGCGCCACAGCACCGTGGTCTCGCGCTGGTTGGTGATGCCGATGGCGCGCACGTCGCTCAAGGCATGGCCTCGCGCCTGGGCTTGTTGCAGAGCAGCCAAGGCGGTGTCGCGCTGGCTGGTCCACAGCTCGATGGGGTCGTGCTCGACCCAGCCGGGGCGTGGGTAGATCTGGCGGATCTCGCGCTGGGCTTGCGCCAGGATCTGGCCGCGTTCGTCGAACACGATGCTGCGCGAACTGGAGGTGCCCTGGTCCAGGGCGAGGATCAAGGCCATGTCAGGGGGCGATGGTCAGGGCCACGCCAGCTTCTTGCAGCAGGGCCGGGAAGGGCGCGGGCGGCAGGGCTTCGGTGAACACGCGTTTGATGTGGTGCAGGCGGCCGGATTCGGCCAGAGCGGCCTGGTTGAACTTGCTCACGTCGGTGGCCAGCCAGCATTCGCGCGCCTGGGTCATCATGGCCTGGGCCACGGGCAGCTCGCGCAGGTCGATGTCGCGCATGGTGCCGTCGGGGTCGATGCCCATGGTGGACTGGATGGTGATGTCCACCTTGAACTGCTGCAGGAAGGCCACGGTGTTGTCGCCTTCGAGCGCGCAGTCGCGGGTGCGCAAAATGCCGCCCGCAACGTGCAGCTTGCAGTCGGGGTGTTCGCTCAAGACCTGGGCGGCGTGCAGGTTGTGCGTGATGATGCGCAGGCCAGGACGGCGCAGCAACTCGCGCGCAATGGCCTCGACCGTGGTGCCATTGCCCAGCATGATGCTGGCGCCGTCGGGGATGGCGGTGACCACCGAGCGTGCAATGCGCGCTTTCGCATCGGCGCGCAGGGCTTGGCGCTCTTTCCATGCGCCCACCGAGGGTGCCGCGCGCGGCAGGCTGACGCCGCCGTGAAAGCGCAACAACAGGCCCGCATCCGCCAGGCGTTGCACATCGCGGCGCACGGTCTGCATGGTCACGTTCAGGCGCAAGGCCAGGCGCTCGACCGAGACGGCGCCGCGCGCACGCACCTCTTCCAACAGCGCGATCTGGCGCGGGTTGGGGCTCCAGTCGTCGTGTTGGTTGGGCGCGGCGACGGCTTCCTTGGGGGGCGTGGGGCTGGGCATCGTCGGCAGGTTAAACGAAAAAAAGCAACAATAGTGAAGATAAACGCGCTTGCCTAGTGGAGAGTGATCGCGTACAACTCACGCCACCTAGAAAAGGAAGCTTCTTTTGTCATTGCCCCCTTCAGAGCTTGCCTCGGCGGACCACCACTGCGACGTCCTCGTGGTGGGTGGCGGCATCAATGGTGTCGGCATCGCGCGTGACCTGGCTGGGCGCGGTTGGAACGTGGTGTTGTGCGAGCAGGACGACCTGGCCAGCCACACCTCGTCGGCGTCCACCAAGCTGATCCATGGCGGGCTGCGTTACCTGGAATACGGTGAGTTCTCGCTGGTGCGCAAGGCCCTGGCCGAACGTGAATTGCTGCTGCGTTCCGCCCCGCACATCATGTGGCCGCTGCGTTTTGTGTTGCCGCACGATGCCTCGATGCGCCCGGCCTGGATGATCCGCATGGGGCTGTGGTTGTACGACAACCTGGCGGTGCGCGAGTTCCTGCCCGGCAGCAGCACGGTCAATTTGAAAGGCGACCCTTTGGGCGCGCCCTTGAACGCCAAATGGTCCAAGGCTTTTGTGTATTCCGATGGTTGGGTGGACGATGCCCGGCTGGTGGTGCTGTGCGCGATGGACGCCGCCGAACGTGGCGCGATGATCCTGCCGCGCACGCGCTGCGAAAAGCTGCAGGCCATGCCCGGGGGCTGGCTGGCTGAACTGGTGAACCGCGATCCGGCCACGCAAGAGCCCACGCACACCATCCGCGTGCGGGCGCGGGCCGTGGTCAATGCGGGCGGGCCCTGGGCCGAGCATTTGCTGAGGCAGGTGATGGGGGTGCAGCCCAAGGCTTCCTCGTCCAGCAAACGTGAGGCTTCGCATGCGCACTTGCGTCTGGTCAAGGGCAGCCACATCGTGGTGCCGCGCATCTTCAATCATGACCACGCCTACATCTTCCAGGGCGAAGACCGGCGCATCATTTTCGCCATTCCCTACGAGCGCAACTTCACCCTGATCGGCACCACCGATGTGGAGCACAAACAAGCGCTGGGTGCGGTGGGTGTGGATCCGGAAGAGGTGATGTATTTGTGCCAGCACGCCAGCCGCTACTTCCGCCAGGCGGTGCAGCCGGGTGATGTGGTCTGGCAATTCGCGGGCGTTCGCCCTTTGCTGGACGATGCCAGTGGCAAGGCTTCGGCGGTGACGCGCGACTACCGGCTGGAGGCGCATGCCCATCCTTCGCCGTGGTTGACGGTGTGGGGCGGCAAGCTCACCACCTTCCGCTTGCTGTCGGAAGAAGCGTCCGACCTGGTAGGGCGCCAGCTGGGCGAGTTGCGCCACCGCTGGACAGCCGACGCGGTCTTGCCGGGTGGGCAGTTGACCGACCTGATCGACGAGGCGGTGCATCCCGAGCTGGACATGACCGAGTTCCAGTCGCGTTTGCGGCGGCGGCATCCCTGGTTGGATTTGGCTTTGATGCGGCGCTGGACTCGCGCTTATGGCAGCCGTGTTTTGCGCTTGCTGGATGGGGTGACATCGCGGGCGGACCTGGGTGAAGAGGTGGCGCCGGATCTGTATGAGATTGAGTTGTTCTACTTGAAACGCCACGAGTGGGCGCACACGGCCGATGACATTTTGTGGCGGCGCAGCAAGTTGGGGCTGCACTACACGCCGGAGCAGCGCCAGGCGGTGGCCGATTGGTTGCTGGCGCAGGCGGCGCCGGGGCGCACGCTGGGGTTTCATCACAGTGGGATGAGTCGCTGAGCGGTTTGCTTGGGTTTGCCTTGCGTTGTTTGGGCAGCGCGGGGCGGGGGATTCGGCGGTGGCGGGCGGGGCTCCTATGGTGGCGGTCCACCGCGTTGCGGCGGACTGCTCTGCGGTGCTCAGCCACGGCGGGCGGCTGCGGAACTCGCTGTCCTTCGGCAGCTCAGACAGTCCTCGCCGACCCCTCGCTGCGCGAGGGGCAACCCGTCGTGGCCTGCGCTCCTCGACGCCCCCGAAGTCGCCCAGCCCGCCACCGCCGAATCCCTGATCCGCCCCGCTGGTGGCGTGGCACGAAATGCAGCCGTGCCATGCCACCAGCGGGGCGAAAAAAGGGCTGGGTGGGTATTCGGCGGGGCGCCTTGTTGGTGCTGAGACGCACAGTGCCGAGGTGGGCACGCGCAGCGTGCATCGTCATCTGACCTGCCGGAGTTGTTTGAACGAAGCGGATGCAATCCGCGCAGTGAGTTCTCCGGCACCACCTCGGCGCGAGCATCGCAAGGCAGTCCCGCTAACAGCGGGACCACCAACATGAAGCCCTGCCGAATACCCACCCAGCCCGCGCCCCGCGCTGCCAATACAAAGCACTCAAATCTGCGCCAAGCACATCCTCAACCGCCCTTGACAAGCGCCTGCCGCCACTGCAAAGGCGGCACCCCCGACCAACGCTTGAAGGCCCGCGAAAAAGCGCTTTGCTCGGAATAGCCCAGCAAGGCCCCCACCTCGGCCAGCGTCAACCTGGGATCGCGCAAGTGCAACTCGGCCACCTGCTGCAAGGCCGTTTCGCGCAAGTCTCGAAAGTTCAAGCCTTGATCGGCCAGCCGCCGGTAAAACACGCGCGGCGACAACCTTAACGCCTGCGCCACCTGTTCCAACTCCGGCGTGCCATGGGGTGCCAAATGGGCCACCACGCGCCGCGTCATCTCCGCCAAGTCGCCCGCGTCAGGCAAGCGCGCCATGGCCGCGTCCACCTGCTCTTCCATGAGTTTGAGCAGCATGGGATCGGCCTGTCGCAACGGCGCCATCAGGCTGCCCAGGGGAATGGCCAACCGCGTCATGGGTTGGTTGAAACGCACCGGGCAATCAAAATAGGCTTGATAAGGCCGCAAGTCGGCGGGCGGCGGATTCACAAAATCGACCTGGGCCAAAGGCAATTGCTGTGCGCACACATCACGCCCAAACTGCACCAGACCGGCAATGCCGGATTCGTCGAACAAAGCCCCCGGCTTGCCATGCGCGATGCCCCACTGCAGCTCCAGATTGCCGCCCTCGATCCGGTGCTGCACCGGATTGATGTCGTGCACCAAGCGGTGGTAGCGCTGGATGCGCTGCAGGGCGCCCCCCAGGTTCTCGCAGGCCAGCAGCACATAGCCCAGTGCGCCCAGGTGGGCTGGCTGAATGGTTTGCCCCAGATGCAAGCCCAGCAAGGGATCGTGCAGGCGTTCGGCCGCCTTGATCAGCAACTGGCAATAGGCCTCGGCCGAGAAGCGCCCCAACTGGTTGGCATCACCCACATCCAGGTCTCGCGGCAGCACCTCGTCGGGCGCAACGCCTTTCGATTGCAGGTACTGGCTCAGCACCCGCACCAGCGTCAGCGGCACCATGCCCTGCACCACGTCGCGTTCGTACAAGCGGGGTGGCAAGGGCGGGCGTGAGGATGAATTGGGCACAACGAGCATGGACGAAATTGTCAAATTCAGGGTCGATCAAGTCAAGACGGGTCATCCCTGCCTGGCTATGCTCAGTCACTATCCAGGAGCCTTCATCCATGAGCAGTCCATCCCGTCCCGGCATCTTCATCACTGGCGCCGCCGCTGGCATCGGCCGGGCCGTGGCCGAGCGCTTTGCCAAGGCGGGCTGGTTCGTGGGGCTGTACGATGTGGACGAGGCTGCGGTGCAGGCGCTGCGCCAGCAACTGGGCCCCGATCGATGCCACGCGGGCCGCCTGGACGTGTCGCGTGCCGAAGACTGGGCCCCGCAGTTGGAGGCCTTCTGGCAGGCCGCGGGCCAGCGCCTGGACCTGCTGTTCAACAACGCCGGTGTGGCCGTGACCAGCCCCTTTGAAGAGGCCGAACTGGCCCGTCATCACCGCCTCATCGACATCAACTTGAAGGGCGTGGTCAACGGTTGCCACACCGCCTTGCCCTTCCTCAAGCGCACTCCGGGCGCGCGCGTGGTCAACATGTGCTCGGCCTCGGCCCTGTATGGCCAGCCCATGCTCAGCACCTACTCGGCCACGAAGGCGGCGGTGCGCGGCTTCACCGAGGCGCTGGACATCGAGTGGCAGCGCCACGGCATCCGCGTGGTCGATGTGCTGCCCTTGTTCGTCAACACCGCCATGGTCCGCGACGACGTCAGCAAGATGAAAACCGTGCAGACCCTGGGCGTGCGCCTGAGCGCCGACGACGTGGCCCGCACCGTGTGGCGCTTGTCGCAAGGCAAGCCTTCGCGTCTGCCCGTGCATTCGGCTGTCGGTTGGCAGACCAAGCTGTTCAGCCTGCTGGCCAAGCATTCGCCCGACGCGATCAACCGCTTCGTCACGGCCCGCATGGCCGGCCAGTGACCTCATCACCTTCACCTCATCGACATCCCCATGACCACCATTGACACGATGCCCTTGCCCACCGGCATGAGGGCGCTGACCGACTTCGACCATGCCCGCGAATCCACCAGCCCACAAGCGCGGCTGGAGGAAGTGCGTTCCCGCGCGCAAGCCTTGCGCGAGCGCATGATGGCCGAGCCCGAGGTGCTGTTCTACCGCAGCTTCGACCTCATCCGCGCGCCCTATCCCACCTACTACGCCTTCTCGGGCGTGTTCGCGCACAAGGGCTTCAAGTTCCCCTTGGTGCACTTGCTCAACCGCCTCTTCGTGGTCCAGTACCGTGACCACGATGGCGTGGTGCGCACGCTCATGCTCTCGCCCACCGACCATGAGGCCAACCGCGAGACGCCCTTCTTCAAACGCCTGGCGCAAAGCGTGCCGCGCAGCTTGAACAGCGTGTTCGCACCGCAGTACCACACGGTGCAAAGCGCCTTGGCCGAATGCGGCATCCAGCCCGATCAGGTGGACTACATCAGCTACGACCATTTGCACACGCAGGATGTGCGCCGCTGGCTGGGCAGCCATGGCACGCCAGGCTATTTCCCCAAAGCCAAGTTGCTGGTGCACCGCCAGGAGTGGGCCTCCACCCAGCACCTGCTGCCCATCCAGGCCGACTGGTATTGTCCGAAGGGCATCGATGGCATCGCGCTGGAGCGCGTCATCCCCTTTGACCGCAGCTTGAGCTTGGGCCCGGGCCTGGCGCTGGTCCACACCCCCGGCCACACCGAAGGCAACCATTCGATGGCGGCGCGCGTGCCCGATGGCATCCGCGTGACCAGCGAGAACGGCGTGGGCGTGGACGCCTACGAACCCAAGCATTCAAGGATCAATGCCGTGCGCAAGCACGCTTTGAGCACGGGCGTTGAAGTGATCCTCAATGGCAACACGCTGGAGGGCAGCAACGACCAGTACATCTCCATGGTGCTGGAGAAAACGCTGGCCGGGCCCTCGGCCAACCCGGCGTATCCCAACTGCGCCACATCGAGCGAGCGCACGCCCTTCTGGCTCTTCCCGGGCGATGTGGCCAGCCACCTGTTTGGCGAAGCGCATTTCGGGCAGGTGCAAGGCTGATGGCGGCCCACGAAGACGGGGTGCTGGTCACCGGGGGCTGCGGCTTCCTGGGCCGTGCTTTGGTCCACCAGCTTTTGCGCGAGGCCACCGGCCCGATCAACGTGCTGGCGCTGCCCCAGGAGGCGGTGCCGCCTGACTGGCCGTCGCGCGTCAACATCGTTCGCGGCGACATCACCCGCCTGCACGATGTTGAACTGGCGGCCCAGGGTTGTGGGCGCATCTTTCACCTGGCCGCCTTGGTGGGTGATGGCGGCACGTACGCGCAGCACGAGCGCGTCACCGTGGGCGGCACGGCGCATGTGTTCGACGTGGCCTGGCGTCAAAGCGCGTCCGTCGTCCTTACCACCAGCGTGTGCGCGTATGGCGATGCGATCCAGCGCGGCGTGTGCCATGAAGGCACCCCCTTGGGCCGGCCGCAAGGTCCGTATGGCCAGGCCAAACAAGGCCAGGAAAAACTGGCCTGGCGCTTTCGCGATCAAGGCGGGCAGGTGTGCGTGGTGCGGCCAGCCAACATCATCGGGCCAGGCTCGGGCCCCTGGCTGCTGGACGCGGCGCAGGCCTTGCGCCAAGGGCTGCCTGCGCTGGTGGGGGGTGGGCAAGGATGCGCGGCCCTGGCCATCGTGGACAACGTGGCCAACTTCCTGGTGCTGGCCGCGGACACGCCAAGTGCCTTTGGCCAGGCCTTCAACATCCACGATGGCCTGCCCGTCACTTGGCGAAGCTACTTCACGGACTTGGCCACCATGATGGGCACGCCGCCGCCACGCTCCACGCCCCGCTCATTGGCGTACCTGGGCGCCCGCGTGATCGAGCCGATCTTCAGGCGATTCCTGTCGGGGCGCAGGCCGCCAGTCACCCGCGAGGCGCTCAACCTGATCGCCTGGAACAACCAGTTCCCCATCGACAAGGCACGTTCACTGGGCTGGGCGCCGGTGGTGGGCTACCCGCAGATCCTGCGGGCGATCCAGCAGGACATCGAGGCGCGCGGGCTTTGAACTCTCGCGTCAGGCCTGATCGCGCGGCAGCAGAAAGTGCCCTCGGGCGGTGGCCACGGGTTTGGTCTGGTCGTCTTGCCACACGGTGACTTGCACCAGCGCCACGCGGCTGCCTTGCCGGATCGTGGTCGCTTGCGCGAAGGTGTCCACCGGCCGGGCCGAGCGCAGGTAGTCGATCGAGAAATCGACGCCGCGTGGTGGGGTGCCGTCGCTCAAACCCATGGTCGACACCAGGTGCAGCACCATCGCCGTTTCGGCAAAGCCCGCCAGCACGCCGCCGTGCAGCGCGGGCAAGATCGGGTTGCCGATGAGGTCGGGTTTGAAGGGCAGGCGGAACAGTGGCGCTTCATCGCCCTCGCCGGTGCTTTGGTGGACGTTGAGGTAATCCACGTAAGGTGACACGCCGGGCTTCAAAGCGGGCGTCACGGTGGGCGGCAAAGGCTTGCTGGCTTCCTGGGGCTTGACCTCGGCGCTGGCCCGGCCTGGCTTGGGCGCCCCTGCAGGTTCACGCCGCGCGCTGGCCGTGGCCCGCATGAAGGTGGCCTGCACGGTCGCCAGCACCTCGTCCTGCCCAGGCTGGCGGATCTCTCCGCGCACAAAGGCCACGCTGCGCGACAGGCGGTGGCACTCGGCGTGGCAGATCAGCTCGCAGTCGGCCACGGCCGGGCGCAGGTAGTCCATGCGCAGGTCCAGCGTGGCGAAGGGCTCCATCACGTCCAGCGCGGTGCCCACGGCCACGCCGCAGGCGGTGTCGGCCAGCACGGTCAGCACGCCGGGGTGGGTGAGCTGGCGCTCGGCATCGCCGGTCCAGTCACCACAAGCGGGCATGGCCAGGGTCGCGTGGTTTTGCGAAGCCGCGGTCACCTGCATGTTGGAGGCGCGCGCGTAAGGGATGCCCGCGATGAAGGCGTGGACCCACTGCAGGCGTTCGGTGTCGTTGAAAAGGCTCATGGCTTGGGCACCAATTTGACCGACAGGCCGGCGGCTGTCACGTGAATGTCTTCGACCTGGTAACCCCGGCGATCCACCTCGTTCAGGTCTTCAGGCTTGAACTGGTGGATGGGGTAGTTCTGCAGCTTTTCTTGCGCCAGCATCGCGCCCAGCTTGGTCCACTGCCGCTGCGTGGCCTCGGACAGGCCCGCGATGGCCAGCTTGTCGATCGTCACCGCGTTCAGGCGGATGGAGCGGTCTTGCGCCTCGTAGCGCATGCCAAAGCTCACGCCCACCGTGCCCTGGTAGCTGCGGCCGAACAGGCGGTCGGTGGCCTGGATGTCGAACTCGGAGGCGACGCGGTTGGTGTCGGGGTGGAGCTGCAGGCGCGGTGCTTGCGCTTCGACCTCGAAGACCTCGGCCAGCGTCTTGCGCATGGGGAACTGTTTGGACAGCTTGGCCAGCAGTTGCTCGCGCGAGATGTCAACCGTGCGCGGGCCCATCAGGCTGGCGCACCCGGCCAGGCCGATGACCAGCGTGGTGGCGATGGTGAACAGGGCGCTTCGTCGGTTCAGCTTCAATGAAGTCATGGGGTGGGGGGCAAGGTGGACCATTGTTGCAGGGTCATCACGTTCACGCCCAGCAGCCTGGCGCGCCGGGCCAGCTTGAGCAAGGCAGCGTCCTTGCTGATCAGCCAACGCGCGCCCACGTGCAAGGCCAGATCGATGAAGACCTGGTCATCGGGGTCTTTGCATTTCAGGGGGCCGCGTGGGGGTTCGTCCACCATGTGAGCGTGCTCGAACACCGTGGTGGTCAAGGCTTGATCCGGTTGCCAGCGCGCGAACACGCTGCGTGGCCACACATGGCCCCACTCGGTCTGCATCGCCGGGCTGGCCAGCCAGCGCAGTTGGCCAGCTTGCAGGGCCTCGGCCAAGGGGGAGGCGGAGGGATCCTTGAACACGCGCCAGTCGAGCAGGGCGTTGGTGTCGAGGATGATGATGGGGGCATCGCCCGCCGAGGGCGTGATGTGGTCAAGGATCATGCCGCGCCGCTGATCACACCACCACCCAAACAAACCTCACCGTCATACAACACGGCCGACTGTCCTGGCGTCACGGCCCATTGCGCTTGGGCAAAGCTCAGCTTCAGATGGGCGTCGTTGGCGGCTTCAATGACGCAAGCCGCGTCCGCCTGCCGATAGCGTGTCTTGGCCGCACAAGGCCCCAAAGGCGGCGCCACGCCCGCCACCCAGCTCAAGTCATCGGCCGTCAATGCATGCGATTGCAGCCAGGGGTGATCGTGCCCCTGCACCACGTACAGCACATTGGCAGCCATGTCCTTGCGGGCCACGAACCAGGCGTCGTGCTCACCGCCACCGCGTGGTGCGCCTTTTTCTTTCACGCCCCCAATGCCGATGCCTTTGCGCTGGCCCAGCGTGTAAAAGCTCAAGCCCACATGCTCGCCCAAGGTGCGGCCCCGGTCGTCCTTGATCACACCCGGTTGGTTCGACAGGTACTGGTTCAAAAACTCGCGGAATGGCCGTTCGCCGATGAAGCAGATGCCGGTGGAATCCTTCTTCTTCGCATTGGGCAGGCCGATCTCGGCCGCGATGCGCCGCACCTCGGTCTTGGGCAACTCGCCCACGGGGAACATCGTCTTGCTCAACTGAGCCTGGTTCAGGCGGTGCAAAAAGTAGCTCTGGTCCTTCAGCGGATCCAGGCCTTTGAGCAACTCAAACCGGCCGTCGCGTTCACGCACCCGGGCGTAGTGCCCCGTGGCGATCTTCTCGGCGCCCAGGCGCATGGCGTGGTCCAGAAAAGCCTTGAACTTGATCTCGGCATTGCACAGCACATCGGGGTTGGGGGTGCGGCCCGCCTGGTATTCGCGCAAAAAATCGGCAAAGACACGGTCTTTGTAATTGGCCGCGAAGTTGACGTGCTCGATCTCGATGCCCAGCACGTCGGCCACGCTGGCCGCGTCCAGAAAATCCTGCCGCGTCGAGCAATATTCGCTGTCGTCGTCATCTTCCCAGTTCTTCATGAAGATGCCGACCACCTCGTGGCCCTGCTGCTTGAGCAGGTGGGCGGTGACCGCCGAATCGACGCCGCCGCTCAGGCCAACGACGATGCGCTGCGGCCGGACGGCGCTCATGCCGAGCGGACGGCGGCCGGGGGTGCGAAGACGCTGTCGTGGATGGTCAGGATCGACAAGGGGTAGCGTGCGCCCGACAGGTAGGTTTCCAGGCACTCCAGCACCAGCGGGCTGCGGTGGCGCTCGGGGCAGGCGCGGATCTCGTCGGCCGTCATCCACACGGCGCGCACGATGCCTTCGTCCAGCTCCAGGGTGGGATCGGGTTCGGACACGGTGCCAAAGAAGGTCAAACGCAGGTAGGTGATGTCCTCGCCCGTGCGCGTGCGCCGAAACCGCGACATGTACATGCCCAGAAAGCCCTGGGGCGTGAACTCGCAGGCGGTTTCTTCCAGCGTCTCGCGCATCACGCCCTGCAAGGGGGATTCGCCCGGGTCCAGGTGGCCGGCCGGGTTGTTCAGCAACAGGCCATCGCTGGTCTGCTCTTCCACCAGCAGAAAGCGACCGTCGCGTTCAACCACCGCCGCCACGGTGACGTTGGGCTTCCAGCGTTGCGAGGGGACGGGGGTGGAGCCAGCCTTGGCCTCCGCTTCCAAAATATCGGCGGTCTTCATGAGCGCAGGATTATCCGTCAATGGTGTGTCTGTGTGTGGCTAACGTGATTCTTCACAATGTGACAACGCTCACCCTCACATTTGAGGGTTTGGCCGCCATGGTGACATGGAGAATGTGGGATTGTTGTGTATGCTGGCGGGTTTGGCGCGAACCACGCCTGCCGCCCCCCTAGATTAGGAGACAGTATGCTGATTGGCATACCCTTGGAGACCGCTGTCGGTGAAAGCCGCGTGGCCGTGACCCCCGAGACGGTGAAGAAATTGAAGGCGCAAGGGCACACCCTTCGCGTCCAGTCCGGTGCCGGCATTGCCGCCAGCGTGACCGACGAAGCCTATGTGGCCGCGGGCGCCGAAATCACCGATGTGGCGGGCGCGTTTGGCGCCGACATGGTGCTCAAGGTGCGCGCGCCCTTCGCCAACGAGCTGTCGCTGCTCAAGCCCGGCGCGGTCGTGGTGGGCATGCTCAACCCGTTTGACAAGGGCGGGCTGCAGGCGCTGACCGAGGCCCAGGCCACCGGCTTCGCGCTGGAGGCTGCGCCCCGCACCACCCGTGCGCAAAGCATGGACGTGCTGTCTTCGCAGGCCAACCTGGCGGGCTACAAGGCCGTCATGATCGCCGCCGACAAGTACCAGCGCATCTTCCCGATGCTGATGACCGCTGCGGGCACCGTCAAGGCCGCTCGCGTGGTGATCCTGGGCGTGGGCGTGGCCGGTTTGCAAGCCATCGCCACGGCCAAGCGCCTGGGCGCGGTCATCGAAGCGTCTGACGTGCGCCCTTCGGTGAAGGAGCAGGTCGAATCGCTGGGCGCCAAGTTCATCGACGTGCCGTATGAAACGGCCGAAGAAAAAGAAGCCGCCGAAGGCGTGGGGGGCTATGCCCGCCCCATGCCCCAAAGCTGGCTGGACCGCCAGAAGGTGGAAGTGGCCAAGCGCGTGGCCGCCGCCGACATCGTCATCACCACCGCCTTGATCCCCGGCCGCGCCGCGCCCGTGCTGGTGACCGAGGACATGGTCAGGGCCATGAAGCCCGGCTCGGTGATCGTGGACCTGGCCGCCGCCCAGGGGGGCAACTGCCCATTGACCGAAGCGGGTCAGGTTGTGGTCAAGCATGGCGTGACCCTGGTGGGCGAAACCAACCTGCCCGCCCTGGTGGCCGCCGATGCCTCGGCCCTGTACGCGCGCAATGTGCTGGACTTCCTGAAGCTGGTCTTCAACAAGGAAGGCCAGTTCCACGTGGACCTGGAAGACGACATCGTCAAGGCTTGCCTGGTGTGCCAGGGCGGCCAGCTGCTGCGCGCCTGATTGACGAGATCGAGGAGACTGATATGCAACGCAACATGCTGCGTGCCAAGCTGCACCGCGCCACCGTGACCGAGGCCGACCTGAACTATGAAGGTTCTTGCGGCATCGACGAGAACCTGCTCGAGGCAGCCGACATGAAAGAGTTCGAGTACATCGAGCTCTACAACATCAACAACGGCGAGCGCTTCTCGACCTACGTCATCAAGGCTGCTCGCGGCTCCGGCGTGATCTCGCTGAACGGCGCGGCCGCGCGCAAGGCGCACGTGGGCGACCTGCTCATCATCTGCACCTACGCGCCCATGACCGAGGCCGAAGTGGCCAGCTACAAGCCCAAGGTGGTCTTGCTCGACGAGGGCAATGCCATCAAAGAGATCCGCAAGTTCTGACCTCATTCAATCTATCTGGAGACACGATGGAAGCCCTTGCTCAAGTCGACCATGTCGTCATCAACCTGTCCATTTTCGTGCTGGCCATTTATGTGGGCTATCACGTGGTGTGGACGGTGACACCGGCATTGCACACCCCCCTCATGGCCGTGACCAACGCGGTGTCGGCCATCGTCATCGTGGGTGCCATGCTGGCCGCCGCGCTGACCGTCACGCCGCTGGGCAAGACCATGGGCGTGCTCGCTGTGGCGCTGGCCGCGGTCAATGTGTTCGGGGGCTTTTTGGTCACCCGGCGCATGCTCGAGATGTTCAAGAAGAAAGAAAAGAAAGCGGGAGCCAAGTAAATGAGCATGAACCTCATCGCTTTGCTCTACCTGTTCGCCTCGGTGTGTTTCATCCAGGCGCTCAAGGGCTTGAGCCACCCCACCACGTCGATCCGGGGCAACTTCTTCGGCATGGTCGGCATGACCATCGCCGTGCTGACCACCGTGGGCCTGATCCACGGCCAGGCGCAATCGCTGGGCATTGATTTTGGCGCGGGCCTGGCCTATGTGCTGGGCGCGCTGGTAATTGGCGGTGGCGCTGGCGCCATCATGGCCAAGCGCGTCGAGATGACCAAGATGCCAGAGCTGGTCGCTTTCATGCACAGCATGATCGGCCTGGCAGCGGTGTTCATCGCGGTGGCCGTGGTGGCCGAGCCCTATGCCTTCCAGATCGTGCCCAAGCCGATCGACGGCACGGTGCCGCTGATCCCGGTGGGTAACCTGCTGGAGCTGTCCTTGGGGGCGGCCATTGGCGCCATCACCTTCAGCGGTTCGGTCATCGCTTTCGGCAAGCTGAGCGGCAAGTACAAGTTCCGCCTGTTCCAGGGGGCGCCGGTGAGCTTCAAGGGTCAGCACATGCTGAACCTGGTGCTGGGCCTGGCCCTGGTCGGCCTGATTGGCACCTTCATGGCCACGCAGCGCATGGACCTGTTCGTGGCGCTGATCGTGCTCAGTTTTGTGCTGGGCGTGCTGATCATCATCCCGATTGGCGGCGCCGACATGCCGGTGGTGGTGTCCATGTTGAACAGCTATTCGGGCTGGGCGGCGGCGGGCATTGGCTTCTCGCTGAACAACTCGATGCTGATCATCGCGGGTTCGCTGGTGGGCTCATCAGGCGCGATCCTGAGCTACATCATGTGCAAGGCCATGAACCGGTCTTTCTTCAACGTGATTTTGGGTGGCTTTGGTGGCGAAGCGGGCCCTGCGGCCGCCGCTGGCTCGCAGGCAGCGCGTCCGGTCAAGAGCGGTTCGGCTGACGATGCCGCCTTTGTGCTGGGCAATGCCGAGACCGTGATCATCGTGCCGGGCTACGGCCTGGCCGTGGCGCGCGCGCAGCATGCCGTGAAGGAGCTGGCCGCCAAGCTCACTGAAAAGGGCATCACGGTGAAGTACGCGATCCACCCGGTGGCAGGCCGCATGCCGGGCCACATGAACGTGCTGCTGGCCGAGGCGGAAGTGCCTTACGACCAGGTGTTCGAGATGGAAGACATCAATGGCGAATTTGGCCAGGCTGATGTGGCGATCATCTTGGGGGCCAACGACGTGGTGAACCCTGCGGCGCACATCAAGGGCAGCCCGATTTATGGCATGCCGATTCTGGAAGCGTACAAGGCCAAGACGATCATCGTGAACAAGCGTTCGATGGCGGCGGGTTATGCCGGTCTGGACAACGAGCTGTTCTACAGCGACAAGACCATGATGGTGTTTGGCGATGCCAAGAAGGTGGTTGAGGACATGGTCAAGGCGGTGGAGTGAATCCCACGGCTGCATGGCCTGGATGAAATAAAAAAGCCCCAGCGTGCTGGGGCTTTTTTCATGGCGCGGACCTTGGTGGGTCAAGCCTGCCGGCGGCGCTTGTTCAGGCCAATCACGCCCACCAGGCCCAGGCCGGTGAGCAAAAGGCTTGAAGGCTCGGGAACCGCAGCCACCTGGTATTGGGAGAGGACGTTCACCGCCCCTTGTGTCCACAGCTTGCCAAAGTCCTGGTAGGCCTTCTGGTCTTGGTAGGCGAACAAAAAGCCATACACAAATGGGTCGTAGGGCAACTGATGGCTGTCGATGAAGGTGTTGCCGGGGGCGAACTCCAGGGCGAAGAACCATGTTGATGGCGCATAGAGGCTGATGAACCCTTGAGTGCCCATGCCAGGAATGGTCAGGGTTGGGGTGGCTGGGTCAAACGCTTCATTGAGTGTCACGGTTTTGCCGGCATGGGTCATGGTCATGGTGATGCCACCGCCCAGCCAGGCCTGCGTGCTTCCCAGCGTTTCCGGGTTGAACGCCGAGATCTTGCTGGAGTCGATGGTGACCGTGTGCAAGACATCGAGTGACTTGTCCGGGGCCGCATCGCCGGCGTCGGGGTTGGCCAAAAAGTTGAACTGGTACAGCGTGGCAGACGCGGTGACTGGGTTGAGGCCCAGTGACAGGCCCATGGCGATGGGGGCCAAAATGCCCAAGGCAGATTTCATGTGTTTCCCTGTGTGTTGATTGATGGTCCGCAGCCATCATGCCTTGGTCAAAAGCGAGGCGCCACCACTTGGATGGTGGGGAGGGTTTGCCGGGGCTGACGCGCGTGAAAAAGCCGGGCAGTGCCCGGCTTCTGGCTTGTCAAGCCTTGGGTGGATTACTGCTGACTCATGCCCAGTTGGCGGCGATCACCGGGTTGAGGGCGGCCTGGTAGTTGGCGGGCAAGGTGGTCTGGCCTGCGGCTGGTGGCGTGAAGCTGGCCATGGCGTTGACCAGGTTGTCCACGTTGCTGGCCGCCAGCGTCTTACCGTCTGACAATTTCACGCTTTCGACCTGGTTGGCTGCCGAGGTGTACCAGTTGTTGACGGTGAACTTGTCGTTCGTGCCAATGACGGAGATCTCCAGGTTGTTGCCAACGTGGCGCAGCCAGAGTTGGTTGGCGGTGACGCCTGACAGGACGTCCAGGCGGTCGGTGCCACCGGAGTCGGACAGGGTGTCGATGCCTTGGTTGCGGCCCCAGATGTAGGTGTCGTTGGAGGTGGTGGAGGTGTCGATCAAGGTGTCGTTGTCAGCTCCGCCGTTATAGGTGTCGTTGCCTTCGCCTCCGTCCAACGAGTCGTTGCCTTCATCGCCATGCAACATGTCATTGCCAAGCCAGCCCTCGATCTGGTCAGTACCTCTACCTCCGCGAAGCGTATCGTTGCCACTTCCGGTGGAACTACCAATGACTCCTAATATGTTCGAGTCGCCCCAGACGTAGTCGTACCCGTCGCCACCAATAATGGAGTCGTCGCCTTCGCCTCCTGCCAGGATGTCGTCGCTACCGCTACCTAAGATGGTGTCGTTGCCACCCATTCCGGCAATAGGACTCCCGCCGCTGCTCGCGATGAGAGTATTGTCAAGAGCGTTACCTCGGGCAAAACCGCCGACCATCAGAGTCAGATTCTCAATATTCTCGGCCAGGTTATACGGATCGTATGTGTCCGAAAGAAGAATGACCGTATCGGTACCGGTGGTGCCGGTCTCCTTGACGCGGTTGAATGTTAGGTTGCCAAAGTCATCTTCAGTGTTGACGACGTAATAAGTGTCGTCGCCATTTCCGCCGTACATAGTGCTGTTGCCAAATGCGCCGTATAGGGTATCGTTACCCTCGCCTCCGTACAGCGAGTCATTTCCGCCACCCCCTTCGATGTAGTCGTTACCAGCTCCGGCATCCACGGAGTCATTGCCTTCACCCGCCCAAATGATGTCGTTTCCGATGCCGGAGAAGATCGTGTCGTTACCGCCCCGGCTGTCAATGAAATCAGCAGCATCCGATCCAGTGATGAGGTTGCCCAATGCATTGCCATGCGCTAGCACCCCCGCCAGCAAGGTCAGGTTCTCCACATTGTTGGCCAGCGTGTAGTCGCTGTCATAGGTGAACACGGTGTCAACGCCTGAGGTGGCCGAGTTGCCCTCGATCACCTGATCGCGGTGCAGCACGCCTTCGTCGTCCCAGTAGTTGGTCACGTAGTAGGTGTCGTTGCCGTCACCACCGGTCATGGTGTCCGTGCCCAGGCCGCCGTAGAGACCGTCGTTGCCTTCGCCGCCGTCCAGCGCGTCATTGCCTTCATCGCCATAAAGGGTGTCGTTGCCTTGGCCGCCCACGATGGTGTCATCGCCACCGCGGCCGTAGAGGTAGTCAACGGCCGCAGAGCCGGTGATGCGATTGGCGAGGGCGTTGCCGATGCCCAGGCCACCTGCGAGCAGCGTCAGGTTCTCGACGTTCCTGGCCAAGGTGTAGCCACTGTCGGACGTGATGACGGTGTCGGTGCCTGACAAGGCCGTGTCCAGCTCGACCACTTTGTCCAGGTGAAAGATGTCGCCGTCTTGGGCGAAGGTCACGTGGTAGGTGTCGTCGCCATTGCCGCCGACCATGGAGTCGTCGCCAGTGCCACCTTCGAGGGTGTCGTTGCCGGTGCCGCCCAGCAAGGTGTCGTTGCCACCCAGGCCTTGGAGGACATCGCTGGTGCCAAAGGCACTTCGATCGATGTTGTCGTTGAGCGTGTCTGAGCCAATGTAAATGTTAGCCATGTTGAGAAATTCCCTTGTGAAAGGTTTGTTGGAGAAAAGTCCGAAACGGACGAGCGAGCACACCCACGCCTCGGCGGGTGCCGTGGCGTGTTGGTTGGGTGTTTGGTGGCCGGAAGGCGAACGGCTCAACGCAAGGCGATGCTTGCTGGAGCGTCAGTCACCCATGGCGTGAGTTACGGGCGAGCGTGGAGGCGCATTTGTTTTCCCTGAGTTGATGATGGATGCCGAGTGATCCGTGGCGCATCGTTTGATGTGCGCCGATCGGATCGGGCGTGTTCTTCAAGCCTTGTTCATGCCTTGGACGGAAAATGGCTTTTGGCCAGAGCGTGCACGCTCTGCTCATCGCTGACCTGTTTGGTGGCCATGGCCCACAAGTCAAGAAAGCGATGTCTGGCGACCGTGGCCATGCTTTTAAACCCGGCTTGTTTCAAAGTGATGGCAATGGATGATTGTGTGAATCCGCAGCGATGCGCCATGAACAGGTTGCCCTGCGCCATGGCGGGGCGGTGGCCGTAAAGGATGTCCAGTGGCGAGATGGGGCCTGCGGGCGACTGGTAGGCTGGCTCCAGCAGCTTGTCCTCGGCCACCAGGGTGCACACCGATTTCAGATCGGGGCAGGTGATGACCACGAAACCATCCGGCTTGAGCACCCTGAGGAACTCGCGCAATGCCACTGGCACCTCGTGCGGGTACAGGTGCTCGATGTTGTGGCTTGAAAAAATCGCATCGACGCTTTCGTCGGCCACGGCGGACATGTCGGTCATGCTGCCCACCACGTCGGGCTGCACCGCCATGTCGATGTCCAGCCGAAGCTCTTTCCATTCAGGCGTGTTGAAGCCGGGTGTCGTTTGCGCGATGCGCTTTGGGCCGCAGCCCACATGCAGGAGCGTTTTCATGGGTGGTGTGATGGGTTGTCGAGCAGCGCGCGATAAGCGCTTTGGCCTGCCTCGAAGCTGTATCGGGCTGCCACGTCTTGCTGCGCCTGGATGCGCAGCGGGGCCATGGCCTGAGGCGCTTCAATTGCATCCACGATGGTGCGGGCCATCTCGACCGGGTCGAAGAAATCGACCAGCAAACCGTTGCGGCCATGCTCGATCACTTCTTGAACTGGCGCGGTGCGCGAGCCGATCACCAGGCAGCGGCTGGCCATGGCTTCCAGACAAGACCAGGACAGCACGAAGGGGTAGGTGAGGTAGACGTGGGCGCTCGATACCTGCAGCACCTGGCGGTAAGCGTTGTAAGGCACCTTGCCCAGGAAGTGCGTGCGGGTGGGGTCCACGGGCACCTCGGCCAGCATCTTCTCGCGCCAGCTGGCGGCGTCTTTGGGGCGGCCGCCATAGCTGACGTCATCGCCGCCCACGATGATGGTGTGGCAGTGGCGGTGCGCTTGCTGCACGCGTTGCAGGGCGCGCATGAAACTGTGGAAGCCTCGGTAAGGCTCCAGGTTGCGGGCCACGTAGGTGATGACCGGATCGCCCGCCTTCACGGTGTGGCCGTTGGGCAGGGTGAAGGTGGCGTGTGGGTCGGGGCCGAGCACCTGCGTGTCCACCCCTTCATGCGCCAGGTGGATCTTGGGTTGAAAGATGGGGGGGTGTCGGCTGCGTTGCCATTGCGTGGGGCTGATGCCGGTGTCGCAATGCGTCAGGTTCAGGGCGTGCAGGGCGTTCCAGGTGCGCATGCGCGTTTGCGCGTCAAAGCTCAAAGGGAACTCGGGGTCGAAGCCCGCATCGCCATCGGGCGTGCCGTAGTACCACTCGCAGAAGTGGATGAGTTTGGCGTTGGGGAACACGTCTTTGGCGTACAGCGTTTCGCCCCAACCGGGGTGGGCCATGATGACGTCGGGCACGAAGCCTTGGGCCTTGAGTTTGAGCAGCACGCGCGCCACCGCCTGGCCGTGCAGCACGGCGCCCTCCATCTGCCGGAGGTAGGGGTGCTGGTCTTTGCCGGTGGCGCGGTGCAGGTCGTAAGGCAACCAGCGCACCCCGTCCATGCCGGGGGCCGTGCGGCGGCCCAGGCCCAGGACTTCCCAGCCGGGTTGCTGTGCCCAGGATTGGGCGATGCGGCGGAACTGGCCGGGGAAGTTCTGGTGGATGATGAGGATGCGCATGGGTTCAACGCTCCCTCAAGCTTTCACTCGCATACGTCTGCACCGGGCTCAACAAGTACTCAATCACCCTGCGCTGCCCCGTCTTGATCTCAGCGGTCACATTCATCCCCGGGCTGAGCTTGATGGCCTTGCCATCCACATTGATGTGATTGCGGTGCAGCTTGACCGTGGCCGGGAACACCGCTCCACCACCACTGCCCGTGGCTGAAGCACCCGCCCCTTCACTCCCAGCCTCCCCCCGCGCAGCCTGAGGCGCCCTCACCACCGCATCCGCCGTGATCGAGCTGACCGTGGCCGGCACCGTGCCATACCGCGTGAACGGAAACGTCTCCAGCTTGATCTCCACCACCTGGCCAGCGTTCACAAAGCCGATGTCCTTGTTCTCCAGCGTGACCTCGGCGGTCACGTCAGCCTGCTCGGGCACCACCACCATCAGCACCTGCGCGGGCGTGACGACGCCACCCGTGGTGTGCACGGCCAGTTGCTGCACCGTGCCCGTGGTGGGCGCGGTCAAGCGCGTCAACCGCTCACGTTGCGTGGCCTTGCTCGCCTCTTGCACCAGTTGGCGCTGCTGCAAATCAGCCTTGGCATGGCGGTCGTTGAGCTTGTTGATGGTGTCGGCCACCCAAGCTGTGCGGGCTTGCTCGGCCTGCTGCAGCGCCGCCTTGGTCTCCTCAAGCCGCGCCCGGTAGGTGGCCAGGTCCTTCTCCATCTCGATGCGGGCGCGGGTGCGGTCTTGGCCGGCATGCTGGCTGACAAAACCCTGTCTGGACAGCTCCGTGAAATCATCCTCGCGCTTTTGCAGCAACGGCAGCGTGGTGTGGAGCTTGGCGATCTGCTCGCGCACGGTGCCAATCTCGGTGCGCTTGGCCACGATGTCGGCCTGCAGCTTGGCGCGCTGTGCTTGCAGGTCTTGCCATTCGGCGCTGAGCTGGGCCTGCGCTTGTGCACGTTGATCGCCGCTCAAGGCTTCGGCTTCCGCCTTGACTTCAGGCAGCTTGGGCGCCGATGTGCCCGACTTGGCCGTGAACGCCGCCAGCAAGGCCTGCGTGCGCCAGGCTTCCGACAGCGCCCCGGCCCGCTCCTGCGTCACGCGGCTGCTGTCGGCCTGGGCCACGGTGGGGTCCAGCTCGATCAAGACATCGCCCGCTTTGACCTTGTCACCATCGCGCACATGGATGGCCTTGACCACGCTGGCCTCCAGCGGCTGGATCAGCTTGGTGCCTTCGCTGACCTCGATGCGGCCGGGCGCCACCGCCACGATGTCGATCTTGCCGAAGCAGGCCCACAGCACGGCGATGCAGAACAGGCTGATGACCGCCCAGATGACGCGGCGCGGGGCCGGGGGGGGTGGTGTCTCTTGCAGGCTCAGGGCCGCAGGCAGGAAGGCAGTTTCATCGGCCAGGCGGGCGGGGCCGGCCATCTCGTGGCGGTGCTTCCACACCTCGGAGAAAATGGCCTTGTAGCGGCCCAGCAGCTCGCGGGTAGGGTGTTTGGCAACTTCAGCACTCATGCTTGACCTTCGGTGGGGTGGTCGCCTTGCTGCATGCTCCACAAATAGGCATACAGCCCCTTGGGCCGCTTGACCAGCTCGTCGTGCGTGCCAGCCTCCACAATGCGGCCGCGCTCCATGGCGACGATGCGGTTGGCGTGGCGCACGGCACTCAGGCGGTGGGCAATGATGATCACGGTGCGGCCCTTGCTGATCAGCGCCATGTTGCGCTGGATGATGGCCTCGCTTTCATAATCCAGCGCGCTGGTGGCCTCGTCAAAGATCAGCACTCGCGGGTTGGTGAACAAGGCGCGGGCGATGGCCACGCGCTGGCGCTGGCCGCCGCTCAGCGAGGCGCCTTGCTCGCCCACGATGGTGTCGTAGCCTTCGGGCAGCTCGCTGATGAAGTCGTGAGCCCCGGCCATGCGCGCGGCCTGGATGACGACCTCGATGGGCGCGGCCGGGTCAGAGATGGCGATGTTCTCGCGCACGCTGCGGTTGAACAGGAAGTTGTCTTGCAGCACCACGCCGATCTGGCGGCGAAGTTGCGCGGCATCGACCAGGCTGATGTCGATGCCATCGATCAGCACGCGGCCTTGCTCGGGCACATACAAGCGTTGCACCAGCTTGGTCAGCGTGCTTTTGCCCGAGCCGCTGCGCCCGATGATGCCGATGATTTCACCGGGCTTCACATCCAGCCCCACGTTCTGCAACACGGGCGCGGCCTCGGGCCGGTAGCGGAAGGTGACCTGGTCCAGCGTGATGCGGCCCTTGATGGGCGGCAGTTGCGCGGCGGTGGTGGGCGGCACTTCGGTGCGGGTGTCCAGGATGTCGCCCAGGCGCTGCATGGAGATGCCGGTTTGCTGAAAATCGGTCCACATCTGCGCCATGCGCATGATGGGTTGCGAGACGCGGCCCGCGAACATGTTGAAGGCCACGAACTGGCCCACTGTCAGCTCGTGGTTCATGACCAGCTTGGCGCCGTACCAAAGCGTGGCGGCGTTCACCAGCTTGCCGATCAGGTTGATGCCTTCATGCGCCCAGGTGGCCAGGTTCTGCGTCTTGAAGCTGGCCGACACGTAGCCCGCCAGTTGGTTGTCCCAGCGGCGGGCCATGGCGGGCTCCAGCGCATTGGCCTTGACGGTCTGGATGCCGGTGATGGTCTCGACCAGCAGGGACTGGTTCTCGGCACCGCGCGCGAACTTCTCGTTCAGGCGGCCGCGCAGCACGGGCACGATGCTCAGGGTCAGGGCGCAGTACAGCGGCAGGCTGATCAGCACGATCAGCGTCAGTGGCACGCTGTAGAGGAACATCACGGCGATGAACAGGATGGAGAAGACGACATCCAGCACCAGGGTCAGGGCCTGGCCGGTCAAAAAGCTGCGGATGTTCTCCAGCTCGCGCACGCGGGCCACCGAATCGCCCACGCGGCGGGCCTGGAAGTAGGCCAGGGGCAGGCGCAGCAGGTGCCTGAACAGGCGCGAGCCCAGCTCCACGTCGATGCGGCTGGTGGTGTGGCTGAACACGTAGGATCGCAAGCCGGTGAGCAGGCTCTCGAACAGCACCACCACCACCAGGCCCATGACCAGCACATCGAGCGTGGTCAGGCCCTTGTGCACCAGCACCTTGTCCATCACCACCTGGAAGAACAGGGGGCTGACCAGGGCGAACAGTTGCAGGAACAGCGAGACCGTGAGCACCTCGCCCAGCAGCTTGCGGTATTTGACCAGGCTGGGGATGAACCAGGTGAAGTCGAACTTGGCCAGATCGCCCGCCAGGCTGGCGCGGCTGGTGGCCAGCAGCAGCAAACCGGTGCCGCTGGGCGCCCATTGCTGCAGGAAGGCTTCGACAGGTTCGATGGTGGGGCGGCCGCCGCCTTCCATCGACGGGTCTTGAAACAGCACGCGCTGGCCATCGCATTGGGCCAGCAGCACCCAGCGTTCGCCACCGTCGGCATCCACCAGTTTGGCCAGGGCGGGCAAGGGGGCCAGCGAGAGGCGGTCGGCCTGCGTGCGGCTGATCTTGGCCTTCAAGCCCAGTTGTTTGGCGGCGCCCAGCAGTTCGTCGTCGCTGGCTTGCACGCTGGCGGTGAGGCCACGCTCGTGCATCAGGGTGTCGGGGTCGGCCGCGATGTGGTGCAGGCGGGCCAGCAAACAAAGGGCTGGCCAGGGCTGGGGCGGGTGGCTCGAGGCGGAATCGGACGGCGAAACGTCTTCCGCCCTCGGAATGACGGAGGACTGCATGACTGGCTACCTACCCTGTGTTTCTAATGTGAACGAGCCATTATCGAAGTGGCTGCATGACAAGCGACTCACCCTGATGGGGGTTATGTGAATATTCATGTAAAAAATGTTGCGCGCCCATGAAAAAAGCCGGGCATGCGCCCGGCTTGACCTTGTCCTGCTGCAGCAGATGTTTACTGCGATCCAGCCCCCGAAGGCGGGCTCGGCGTCGGTGTGGTGCTTGGGGTGGGCTGCTTGAATGCGATGAACGGATCCACATGGTGGACATTGTTCTTGGTGATGTCGGCGATGCCGCCCACGGCCGCGGCCTGGGTGCCATAAAACGCGCCTCTGACCGAGCCGCTGATGTTGTTCGAGTCCAGCGCGGTGATGCTGCCCGTGGTCGAGTTGAACTGCGCACCGGAGATGCTGCCCGAGGCCGAGAAGCCGATGGCGCCATTGGCGTCCGCACCGTTGTTCCAAATGCCGGTCCAGGAACTCTGTCCGAAGTTCACGGTCATGGTCATGGGGGCCAGGCTGGCCTGCTGGTTGACCAATGAGTGGCCGTTGTAGGTGGCCACAACATTGCCCAGCCGCAAGGCCGCAATGTCGGTGATGGACGTGGTGTAGCCAATCACGCCACTGTGGCCGACGCCCTGCACGGTCGCATTACTTTCGGTGTTGCCGTCCGAAATGTAGGAGATGAGTTGGTAGAAGCTGACGGGAGCTGGCGCGTTTGTCGGTGCGTCAGGCGAAGCGATCAAGGTCAACTTGGTGAATTCCAGGTTGCTGATGCGCGTGTAGGTGCCGTCTTCTTGCCGCGTGAGCTGCACTGCGGTCGGTGGAGGGTAGACGCCAGTGACCGCGTTCATTTGCAGCACAAGGGTGTCTGGCAGCAGCTCGCCCGCTGACGCTGGCGAGACTGCCGTGCCAGTCAGGGTGACAGGATGAGCCCGGTCATCGGTCACCGGGGTGCCGTTGTTGATCAGGGTGTAGAACGCGCCAAATCCCACAAGTTCAGGCGGGGACGTGACCACCTCAGGCGGTGTCACGCCCGGTGGCGTGGCGGCCTGCGGCAACGTGCGGTAAAGCTCGGACGTGCCTGGCAACTGAGCCAATGGCGGATTGCCAGCCGCAGGCGGCTCGAATTCCGTCCAGGGGCCCCAGCCACTGACCGAGTCCTGGGCGATGGTCACATCGCCGTACAGCTTGACGCTGTTCAGTTCCGCGCTGGTGGGCGCGGCCCCGGCCTGGCTTTGCAACAACAGGGTGGCCACGGCCAGGCTGAGTGCTTTGAGATAGTGGTTCTTCATGAGTGAAACTTCCTTACTTCAGTAGCTGCGGCCCAACGTGATCTGCACCAGGTTGCGGTTGTATTCGTACAAGGCGAGATTGGCTTGGTTTTGAATGACGGTGAATGTGGCTGAGCCTTGCCACTTCTCCAGCCAGCCTGTTTTGTATTGGTGGTTGGCACCGAACTCAAGTCGGTATTCGTCTTCGCGGCGGGCGATCCCGTAGAAGGGCTCCACGCCGATGTAGCCACTGTGGCGCCAGGCGGCGCGGGCGAACAGGTCGCCGCCCTCCCAGGCGTTTTGACGACCGCCAAAGAAGACTTCATAACCGTTGTTGCTGAAGCGGTCCAGTTGGGCTTCTTCGTCGAACATGCGGGCGCCCGCTTGCAGCGTCAGGCGGTTCTTGTTGAACAGGCCGCCATAGCTGAAACCGCCGGAGCTGTAATGGCTGTCACGGCCTTGATCGTCGGGTTGCGCGAAGTTGCGGTAGGCCAGTTGGGCATCGGCCGTGATTTCGTGGCCAGAGTTCAGGCGCCAGGTGGCCGAGGGCGACACCGAGGTGTACAGGGCCAGCTTGCGGTCACCCAGGGTCAGACGGTCGGCCTGGAAGTTGAGGTTGCCGCGCCAGTTCTTGCCCATGATCAGCGCGGGGCCGGTGGCGGCGGTGAGCACGCCCAGGTTGTATTCACTCAGGCGGCCATAGCCTTTGTAGTAAACACCGAGCTGGCTGTTCCAGCCAAAGCGGCCGGTGGATTCGCCGGAGCGCACCGGCGTGGGCGACATCCAGGCGTGGCTCACGCCGGCTTGCAGGGCATAGCCGCCATCGGCTCGGGCGGTGGAGCCTGGCTCCAGCACCAGGCCGCCAGGCAGCACGGCGTTGTCCGGGCCGGCGTTGACGTTGCTGTCGTACACGGCGCCGAGGGACAGGCTGTAGTTCAGCTTGTGGGGGCGGCCAAAGTTGGCGGCTTCGTCAAGCTCCAGCTGCTTGATGAAGGACAGCACCGACAGGCGCACGGCCTCCGGGGTGTTGGGGTCGTCCAGCACCTTTTGCGCTTGGGCCTTGGCCTTGGCGAAGTTCAGGGTGCGGTAGTAGGCCACGGCCACTTCAAGCCGGGCACGGTTGAGCGTCGGGTTGGCGGCCAGGATGGTTTCCAGCGTTTCGATGGCGCTGTAAGGCCGACCGGTTTCGCGCTGGTAGAGACCTTCGCGGTATTGGGCTTCCACCGAGGAGGAAGCAGATTGCGCTTGGGCGTTGAACGCGCCGAGGCAAGACAGGCCGGTTGCCATGACGACCACACGCAAAGAACAAATACCACGCATCTGAGGAACTCCACACATCTTTAAGGAATGAGGGCCGATTGTGGAGTTCCGCCCGCGATGTGTCGATCCCTTACCTACACGGAATTGACGGGGTAATGCCTAGGTCTCCCCGCATCCGGGGGGTGCTAGGCAACGCTGCGGTTCATTTCTTTGCGGAAACGGTTGAGATCTTGCACGCTGGCGAAGCTGCGGCCCATGATCAGGCTCATGTTGTGCAGGATGCGGTCGACGACTTTCGTTTCCCACACGGCGTCGAAGTTGATCTGGCGGTCCAGCCAGTGCTCCAGCCATTGCGGATCGGGCAGGCGCGACTGGATGGTGTCGCGCGGGAACAGCTTGGCGCTGACGTGCAGGTTGGTGGGGTGCAGGGCCTGGGCCGTGCGCCGTGCGCTGGCCATGAGCACGCCCACCTTGGCAAACGCGGCCTTGGCTTCATCGCCGAACTTGTTGATGGCGCGCTTCATGTAGCGCAGGTAGGCCCCGCCGTGCCGGGCTTCGTCCTTGGCGAGGGTTTCGTAGATGGCCTTGATGACGGGTTCGGTGTGCCACTCGGCGGCGCGGCGGTACCAGTGGTTCAGGCGGATCTCGCCGCAAAAGTGCAGCATCAGGGTCTCCAAAGCGGGCGCGGGGTCGAAGTCGAAACGGACCTCGTGCAACTCCTCCTCGGTGGGCGCGAGTTCGGGGCGAAAGCGCCGCAGGTATTCCATCAGCACCAGTGAATGCTTTTGCTCTTCAAAGAACCACACGCTCATGAAGGCGGAGAAGTCGCTGTCATCGCGGTTGTCGCGCAGGAACATCTCGGTGGCGGGCAGGGCGGCCCATTCCGTGATGGCGTTCATCTTGATGGTCTGGGCTTGTTCGTCCGTCAGCTGGCTGGCGTCGAACTGGTCCCAGGGGATGTCCGTGTCCATGTTCCATCGGACGGACTCGAGTTGCTTGAAGAGTTCAGGGTAAAGCATGGTGATCTCCAAATACTGCGAACAGCCTACCCGACAATTTTGACAGTGTGGCTGCAATGAAGACGTTGGCATGGGTTTGTGGTGTGATGTGATTCCCCACTTCGAAAGGCGATGTCCATGCGTGCAAGTCGTTACTCCTGTTTGATGCTGGCCTCAGCCTTGATCGGCGTCGTGCCCGTGGTGTGTCTGGCGGCCGAGGCCGCGCCTGCCGCTGCCACCGCCGCACCCTGTCCGGTTTTGTTGGACAAGACCTTCCCGCGCCTGCAGGATGAAAAACCCCAGTCGCTTTGCCAGTACGCGGGCAAAGTCGTGCTGGTGGTGAACACGGCCAGCTATTGCGGTTTCACGCCGCAGTTCAAGGGCCTGGAAGCGCTTTACGCCAAATACAAGGACCGGGGTTTGGTGGTGCTGGGCTTTCCGTCGAATGATTTTGGCAACCAGGATCCGGGCAACGCCAAGCAGATCGCCGATTTCTGCGAGAACACCTATGGCGTCAAGTTCCCGATGTTTGGCAAAAGCCACGTGCGCGGTGACGAGGTGAACCCGCTGCACGCCAGCCTGATCAAGCTCACCGGCACCACGCCCAAGTGGAACTTCTACAAGTACCTGATCGCCCGCGACGGCCGCACGGTGACGGCCTACAGCAGCCTCACCACGCCGGATGACCGTGATCTTGTGGCGGAAGTGGAGAAACTCTTGGCTGCAAAATAATTACTGATGAGTTACGATATGAACTAGTCGGTAATTTATTGGGTCGCGCATCGTCGGCCACAGGAGCAAAGCCAATGAAACGCATTGCGGTGGTGGGGTCGGGCGTGGCCGGTTTGGGGGCGGCAGCGCGTTTGAGCGCGGCGGCCGGTGAGCGCCATGTCACGCTGTTCGAGGCGGCCGATTACTTTGGCGGCCATGCGCACACGGTGGACGTGACCTTGGCGGCGTCCTCGGGCGAGCGGGTCACCCATGGGGTGGACACCGGCTTTTTGGTGATGAACGAGCGCACCTACCCGCAACTGCTGGGTTTGCTGGATGCCCTGGGCGTGCCGCGCGCCAAGTCGGACATGTCGTTCTCGGTGCAGGCGGGTAGCCTGGAGTGGTGCGGCTCGTCTTTGAACACCGTGTTTGCCCAGCGGCGCAACCTGGTGTTGCCGTCGTTCTGGCGCATGCTGGCCGACCTGCTGCGCTTCAACAAGCTGGCCACGCAGATGGCGCAGCAGGGCCTGGACGCTGAACTGGCCCAGCCCATCGCCGATTTCCTGGCCGAGCACCGCTTTGGCGCCGAGTTCCAGGAGGGCTACCTGATGCCGATGATCGCGTGCATCTGGTCCTGCCCCACGGACCAGATGCTGCGCTTCCCGATGGCCACCCTGATTCGCTTTTGCCACAACCATGGCCTGCTGCAGGTGACCAACCGGCCGCAGTGGTACACGGTGCAGGGCGGTTCGCGCAACTATGTGCGCCGTTTGGTCGAGCAGTTGAGCGACGCGCGTTTGTCCACCCCGGTGCGCAGCCTGACCAGTCTGGGCGAGGGCGGTATGGGGGGCGTGCTGGTGCACACCGACGCGGGCAGCGAGCGCTTTGACGAGGTGGTGCTGGCCTGCCACAGCGACCAGGCCCTGACTTTGCTGGGCAGTGGCGCCACCAGGGATGAGCGCGAATTGCTGGGCGCCATCGGCTACCACCGCAACCGCGCGGTTTTGCACACCGACACCAGCCTGTTGCCGCGCAACCCGCGTGCCTGGGCCGCCTGGAACTACGAGCGGGGCAGCAGCGCCGATGTTGAGCACCAGGGCGTGTGCCTGCACTACCTGATCAACCGTCTGCAACCTTTGCCCTGGACCACGCCGGTGGTGGTGTCGCTCAACCCGCTGCGTGAACCGCGGGCCGACACGGTGCTGGGCACCTACGACTACGCCCACCCGGTATTTGACCAGGCCGCGATCCAGGCGCAGTCGCGTTTGCCGAGCATCCAGGGGCAGCGCGGCGTGTGGTTCTGTGGTGCCTGGACAGGCTACGGCTTCCATGAAGATGGCCTGAAGGCCGGACAGGGCGTGGCCGATCAGTTGTTGGCCCGTGATGAGCGGTACGCAGGCGCGCAGCAAAGCCGCAGCGCGCAGCTTGACCGGGTGTCGGCATGAGCTTGCCGCATGGGCCCCTGATCGGCTTTGGGCAGGTGCGCCACACCCGCCTCAAACCGGCGCGCAACGCCTTTGCCTATCCCAGCTATTTCTGGATGCTGCCGATGCGCAGCTTGCGTCGGCAAGCTTCCGATGAGGTCAGGCGCAACCGCTTTGGCCTGCTGAGCTTCCACGATGCCGACCATGGCCTGGGCGGCCCCGATGCCTTGGCCTGGCTGGATGGTTTGTTGCGCGAAGAGGGCCTCAGCGGCGCTGACATCGACCAGGGCGAAGTCTGGCTGCAAACCTACCCGCGTGTGCTGGGCCATGTGTTCAAGCCAGTGAGCTTTTGGTATGTGCACCGGGCTGATGGCGGCCTGGCCGCCGTGGTGGCCGAGGTGAACAACACCTTTGGCGAGCGGCACTGCTACCTGCTGCACGGCCCGGCCCTGGGCTGGGGCCGCGAGATCACGGCCGACAAGGTGTTCCACGTGTCGCCATTTTGCGAGGTGACGGGCACCTACCGCTTTCGCTTCATGCGGAATGCGCAGGACCGCATCGTGGTGCGCATTGACCATGACGATGCCGAAGGCCCGGTGCTGCAGACCAGCCTGAGCGGCCAACTGGCGCCCTTGACCCGGGCCTGCATGCGCCGCGCTTTCTGGGGCTGGCCTTTGATGACGGTGGGCGTGGTGGCGCGCATCCACTGGCAGGCCTTGCGCGTATGGGTCAAGGGCGTGCCCTTGCGCACCAAACCCGCCCCTCCCACCGAACTCGTCACCGGGCCGCATGGCCAGACCACACCATGAACCGATCGACCACCCTTCAGCATTCCAGCGCCACGCCACTGCCCCAAGACGCCCCGGCCTCCGCCCGCATGGCCATGCGGCTGCTGGCACGCCTGCAAGTGGGCAGCCTGGACCTGCAACTGCCCGATGGCAGCACCGCCCACTTTGGCCAGGCGGCCGAGCAGGCGCCGCGCGCGGCCTTGCGCCTGCACAACTGGAAGGTGTGTTCCGCCGCCATGAAGTCGGGCGACATCGGCTTTGCCGAAAGCTACATCGCCGGCGACTGGACCACGCCCGACCTGACGGCGCTGCTCAAGCTGTTCATCGCCAACCGCGACCACATTGAAAGCGCCGTGTACGGCAGTTGGTGGGGCCGCCTGCTGTACCGCGTGCGCCACTTGCTGCGCCACAACTCCAAGGCCAACAGCCGCAAAAACATCCAGGCCCACTACGACCTGGGCAACGAGTTCTACCGTTTGTGGCTGGACCCGACCATGAGCTATTCCAGCGCCTGGTTCGATGGCGACCACTCGCGTTCGATGCCCGATGCCCAGCAGGCCAAGATCCTGCGGGCCCTGCGCGAGGCGGGCGTCACGGCCGATCAGCCCGGCCAGCGCGTGCTGGAGATTGGCTGCGGTTGGGGCGGCCTGGCCGAAGTGGCCGCGCGCGATTGCGGCGCCCATGTCACTGGCGTGACCTTGTCGTCCGAGCAACTGGCCTGGGCGCAGCGCCGCATGGCCGACGCGGGCATGTCAAACCAGGCCGACCTGCGCTTGCAGGACTACCGCGACATTCAGGACGAGCCCTTCGACGCCATCGTGTCGATCGAGATGTTCGAGGCCGTGGGCCATGAATACTGGGCCAGCTACTTCGACACCTTGAAACGCTGCCTCAAGCCCGGCGGGCTCGCCTGCCTGCAAACCATCACCATCCGCGACGACCTGTTCGATCGCTACGTGAAGTCCACCGACTTCATCCAGCAGTACATCTTCCCGGGCGGCTTGCTGCCCAGCGATGCGGCCTTCAAGGCCGAGGCCCGCAAGGCGGGTTTGGAAGTCGTCAACTCGATGGCCTTCGGGCCCGACTATGCCGAGACCTTGCGCCGCTGGCGCGCCGACTTCAACGCGCACCTTTCCAAGGTTCAGAGCCTGGGCTTTGACCAGCGCTTCCAGCACATCTGGGAGTTCTACCTGGCCTATTGCGAAGCGGCTTTTGACATGGGCAACACCAACGTCGTGCAGTACACACTGCGCCGGGTTTGAGCGCGCCATGAGCTTGCAGCGCACCCCACCTCAGGCATCACGCAGGCAGGCCTTGCGGTGCGCCAGTGCGGCGGGCATGGCAACCTTGCTGGGCCCGATGGCCATGGCCTTCGCGCAAGCCGATGCCCGCCGCGACATCCCCACACCACCTGAGTTGACCCAGCACCTGCCGCAAGCCCGGCTGCAAGGCCGCTCGCGCTTTCGCTACTACGGCTTCCACGTGTATGACGCGCAACTTTGGGTGCCGCCCACGTTTGACGCGGCCAAGCTGTTCAGCCAGCCCTTCGCCTTGTGCCTGATCTACGCGCGTAGCCTGAAGGCGCGCGACATCGCCGAGCGCTCGATCGAAGAGATGCGCCGCCAAACCACCATCAGCGAGGCCGATGCCCAGCGCTGGCTGCAGGCCATGACGGCGGCCTTTGCCGACGTGCGCGATGGCGACCGCCTGACCGGCCTGCACCAGCTGGACGGCCGCGCCAGCTTCTTCTTCAATGGCCAGGCCACCCAGGCGATCAACGACCAACGCTTTGCCGCGCTGTTCTTCGGCATCTGGCTGTCCGGTGCCACGTCGGCGCCCGCCTTGCGCCGGGACTTGCTCGGTGTCTGACACGGTCTTGCCCCACGCTGCGTCGGCACGCTATGGCCTGCTGGGCCTGCCCTTGGCCTTCGTGGCCTTGCCGCTGTATGTGATGCTGCCAGCACACTACGCGCAACTGGGTGTGCCCTTGGCGCTGCTGGGCCTGGTGTTGTTGGGCACCCGTTTGTTCGATGCGGTGATCGACCCGGTGCTCGGCCGCTGGGTGGATGCACTGTGGTCGCCACCGCGCGGCTTGAAGGCCGTGGCTTGGGCAGGATTGGCCTTGGGCGCAGGCTTTGCCGCCTTGTTTTTCCCAGCCGTGCAAGGCACCACGGCCTTGCTGCTGTGGTGCGCCGTGGCGCTGACGGGCACCTTCACCGCCTTCAGCCTGGCCAGCGTGGTGCACCAGGCCTGGGGCAGCCGCCTGGGGGGATCTGCCGTGCAGCGGTCGCGCCTGGTGGCCTGGCGTGAAGGCCTGGGCCTGGTGGGCGTGCTGCTGGCCAATGTGCTGGCCACGCAAGCGGGCCTGGCGGCCACCACCATCGTTTTGTGGCTTACCCTGGCCCTGGGTGTGTGGGCCTTGAGCAAGGCGCCTGTGCCCCGCAAAACCTGGGCGCGCGCCGCCTTGTTGCCCGCCGACCAGTCGTTGGCCTTGCCCTGGCGCGGTCGGGCGTTCCGCCACCTCATGGCCTTGTTCATGGTCAATGGCATCGCCAGCGCGATCCCCGCCACCTTGGTGATCTTCTTCATCAACGACCGCGTGCAGGCCCCCACGTGGGCGCCGATCTTTCTGGGCGCCTACTTCGTCATGGGCGCGGCCAGCGTGCCCGTCTGGCTGAAGCTGATCAAACGCCTGGGCCCGTCCAACGCCTGGGCCTGCGGCATGGCCTTGAACGTGATCACCTTCATCGGCGTGTTGGGCGTTGGCGCGGGTGACACCGCGGGCTACCTGGCTGTCTGCGTGGCCAGTGGTCTGGCCTTGGGCGCCGACCTGACCGTGCCCGGCACCCTGCTCACCGGTGTGATCCAGCGGGCGGGCCATGCGGGCCAATCCGAAGGCGCTTACGCGGGCTGGTGGCAGCTGGCCACCAAGCTCAACCTGGCCCTGGCCGCTGGCCTGGCCTTGCCCGCCTTGCAGTGGTGGGGCTATGGCCCGGGCGCGCGTGATCCACAAGCCCTGCAGGCCTTGAGTTGGGCCTATGGCGGCTTGCCTTGCCTGTTCAAGTTGTTGGCCTTGGCCTTGTGGTGGCGCTTGTGGCGCCGCCAAAACCTGGAATGAATGAAAGCACCCCACCCCATGCGCACCACCTCACGATCCTTCTGGCTGGCCTTGTTGCTGGCGCTGAGCCTGATGGGGTGCGCCAGCGCGCCCACCCCGGCCGATTACGCCGACCAGAAACCCACCTTGGATTTGCGCCAGTACTTCAACGGCCCGCTCACCGCGCACGGCATCTTCACCGACCGCTCTGGCCGCGTCGTCAAGCGCTTCACCGTGCAGATGGTGGGCCGCTGGAACGGTGACCAGGGCGTGCTGGAAGAGGACTTCAGCTACAGCGATGGCACGCAGCAGCGCCGCGTCTGGCGCATCACCGACCATGGCCAGGGGCGCTACACCGGCCAGGCCGATGACGTGGTCGGCACCGCCGAGGGCCAGGCGGCTGGCAACGCCTTGCAGTGGGCCTACACCCTGCGCCTGCCGGTGGATGGCAAAACGTATGACGTCCAGTTCAATGACTGGATGTACCTCATGGACAGCCACACGATGCTCAACAAGGCCGCCATGAGCAAGTTCGGGTTGCGCCTTGGGGAGGTGACCTTGTCCTTCCACAAGCCTTGATGATGAAAGCTTGAGATGTCACTCAATCCGCGCATCACCATCTGGCAAGGCCGCACCGTCTGGCTGATCGGGGCCTCGACCGGCATTGGCCGGGCCACAGCCGCCTTGCTGCATGCCAAGGGCGCGCACGTGATCGTGTCGGCCCGCAATGTGCAGGCCTTGCAAGGCTTTGTGGCCGCGCACCCGGGCAGCGACTTCGAAGCGCTGGACGTGGCCGATGTGGCCAAAGTGCGCGAGGTGGCCGGGCGCATCCAGTCCCGATCGCCATCGGGTCGGCTGGACATGGTGGTGTACTGCGCGGGCCACTACCAGCCCATGCGTGCACCAAGCTTTGACCTGGCCGAGGCCTTGCGCCACCAGCAGATCAACTACGTGGGCGCCTTGCACGTGCTGGCCGCCACGCTGCCTTTGCTCACCGCGCAGGGGGCAGGGCACCTGAGCCTGGTGGGCAGTGTGGCGGGCTTTCGGGGGCTGCCCAAAGCCATGGCTTATGGGCCGACCAAGGCCGCGCTCAACAACCTGGCCGAGTGCCTTTACCTGGACCTGCACCCGCTGGGCATCGGCGTGTCGGTGATCAACCCGGGCTTTGTGCAAACGCCGTTGACGGCGGGCAACGATTTCGACATGCCTGCGCTGTTGACGCCCGAGCAGGCCGCACGCGAGATCGTGTCGGGCTGGCATTCGGGGCGTTTCGAGATCCACTTTCCATGGCGCTTCACCCTGTGGCTCAAGCTGCTGCGGCACCTGCCCCATGCCTGGTATTTTCCGGCCATCAACCGCATCACGGGGGGTTGACGATGGCGGTGCTGCCTTACCCCGCCAAGCCTGCGCAAGCCGTGGCTGGCTTGCCCGGCCTGGTCCATTTCTTCGAGCACCTGGGCCCTCAGGACCTGCCCCGCCTGGGCGAGTTCTACGCCCCCGATGCCCACTTCAAGGATCCCTTCAACGACGTGCGGGGCTTGCTGGCCATCGAGGCCATCTTTGCCCACATGTTCTGCGCCATGGCCTCGCCCCGGTTTGTGGTGTTGTCGCAGATGGCCAGTGGTAACCAGGCCTTCCTGGTGTGGGATTTGCGCTTTCAGTTCCAGGGCCAGCAAGCCTGGCACACCATCCATGGGGCCACCCACCTGAGCTTTGACGCGCAGGGCCTGGTGCTGGACCACCGCGACTATTGGGACGCGGCCGAAGAGCTGTACGAGAAGCTGCCGGTGCTGGGCGGCATCATGCGTTGGCTGAAGCGCCGCGTGGCCAAGGGCTGAGATTTCACATCGCCAAAAAAAACCCCGCCGGGAGGGCGGGGCGGTTCAATCTGTGAAATGAACTGGAACTGTGGGGGCTTGCCCTTTGATTTGTGGGCGTGTGATGCGTTCCTCACTTCACCGCCCTGTGATCAAGCCCTCGTTATCGACTCCCCTCTCCACTTCAAACGTGATGACAGCTTGTTGTGTGATGGCTAATGTAGGAGCGGCCATGGGGAGGCCATATCCCTCTATGGGGGGTGATGCGATCCAACACGGGGCTGGGGTGCCTGGCGTGCCCCCGTGTTTGAGGGGGTCGCCTCGACGCTTGTCGTGCAATTCGCCACATGGGGGGCGCTCATGGGGCATGCGGGCCCTCAAGTCGGGGGGTGTTCCTGTCGAAGGAAACGTCATCATGCGCTTGCGCTTGCCTGCTGTGTCCCCATCTGAGAGACAAGCCCATGAATCTGGAGTGCAGTCCATGCAAATGCTTTACAACTCCGACAACTACGCGGTCGTTCAGATCGAGTTGGCTGCGGATGAGTTCCCGGTTCCCCCTTCGGTCGTCAGCACCCTCACCCGGGGTGGCTACGAGATCGTGGACAAGTTCGCCCGCAAGGAACTGTTCATCGAGGGTGCCCTGGCCGAGAGCTTCAAGGTCGGGGTCGATGCCCTGATTGAAACCTCGCCCAGCGTCGAAGAGTTCGACGCCTATCTGGAAGGCTTCACCGGACTGGCGCAACAGCCAGTCGTGATGCATTAGGCAGAACCGCCTCCCAGGCGTTCAAGAAATGGCCTCCGCCGCCGAAATGTAACCAGACTATCCCTGTAATCTGGTTTCTCGTGGCCGCGGAGGGCTGATGCCTCAAGACCTGTTGGTCGTCCGCCATGACGGCGTTGCAATGACCGCAGCGTGGTTCCTGGCGGTTTACGCCATTTATGTCATGACCCTGGTGATTCGCCGCGTGCGGGCTTCGGACCGCGACGTGGGGATCGGCTGGTGGATCGGTGGTGCACTGACCGTGGGCACGGGCATCTGGGCCCAAAGCTTCATCAGCATGCTCAGCCGCCAGTTGCCCATCCAGGTGGGCTACCTGCCCGCCATCGTGCTGGCCGCCTGGCTGCCAGCGGTGCTGATCTGCGCCGTGCTCATCTGGTCGGTCAGCCGGGTTCATCAACCCGTGTTCAAGCGCGTCCTCTCAGGCCTGCTCGCCGCGCTGGGCTTTGGTTTCCTGACTTACCTGAACGTGTCCGCCATGGTCTTGCAGCCCGAGGTGGCCTGGGACCCGGCCTGGCTGCTGGTGGCCTTTGCCGTCATCCTGGTGGGCAATGTGCTGGCCTCGGTCATGCTGCGGCGTGAGCTGTTGCGCGAGGCGAAATTCCTGAACCAGGCGGGCGTGGCCGTGGTGCTGGGCAGCGCGCTCCACCTGGCCCAGTTGCTCATGCTGGAATCGGCCGGCGTGCAGGAAGGGACCGTGTGCTTGAGCGCGCAGCAGTTGTCCGGCACTTACCTGGATTGGCTGGTGAGTCTGATCGGCGGCATCCTGCTGATGGGCGTGCAGTTGGGCACGGTGCTGGACACGCGTTTGCGCCGCCAACATGCGCAACTGGTGAGCTCGCTCCAACAGGCCCAGACCGACCTGCAAGTGGCCGCCCACCGCGATGCCTTGACCGGCCTGCTCAACCGGCCGGGTTTCGAGCATCACCTGCGCGAGGTCATCCAATCGCTGGACGAATCGGGTGAAGCGCCTGCGGGCCGCCTGGCCGTGATGCGCATCAACCTGGATGGCTTTCGCGCCCTGGTCAACACGTATGGGCATGCCCTGGGCGACAACCTGCTGCGCCAGGTGGCCAAGCGCCTGCTGGTGCTGGTGCGCAACACCGATGCGCCAGCGCGCGGTGATGGCGAAGAGTTCCTGCTGCTCCTGCCCAACATGCCCGATCAGCACGCCGTGGCCCAACTCGCTTACCGCATCGGCCTGGCCGTGAGCCAGCCTTGTGTGATCAATGGCGAGGACGTGACCATCACCTGCTCCATCGGCATCGCCCTTTACCCGGACAGCGTCACGGTTGAGCAACTGATCTGCCATGCCAACGAGGCCATGCTGGCCGCCAGCAAGGCCGGTGGTGGCGTGTACTGCCTGCACGAGGCGGGCATGGACATCAGCGGTGCCAAGCAGGTGGAGATGCAGCGCGAACTGCGCTATGCCATCCAGCGGGGCGAGCTGGCCTTGCATTTCCAGCCCAAGCTGGACGCGGTGCGCGGTGGCCTGGTGGGCGTGGAGGCGTTGCTGCGCTGGACGCATCCTCAGCGTGGGCCCGTCAGCCCGGCCGAGTTCATCCCCGTGGCCGAGCGCTTTGGCCTGATCGGCGAGCTGGGCCAGTGGGTGATGAACGAGGCCTGCCGCCACATGCGGCTGTGGCTGGATGCCGGGCTGGAGATCCCGGTGGCCGTGAACATGTCGGCGCATCAACTGCGCGAACACGACCTGGAAAGCCGCATCCGCGAAACCCTGGCACGCCATGCCCTGCCCGCCGACATGCTGATCCTGGAGATCACCGAATCGGTGGCCATGGACGACATCGAGGCTTCTCTGAAGGTGTTCGACATGCTGGACCGCATTGGCGTGAAGCTGTCGATCGACGACTTTGGCACGGGCTATTCCAGCCTCAGCTATTTGCGCCGCTTGCCCGCCCGCCAGCTCAAGATCGACCGCAGCTTTGTGCGCGACCTGGACCACAGCGCCGATGCGCAGGCCATCGTCGAAGCGGTGGTGCGCCTGTCGCACGCGCTGGGCATGACCGTGGTGGCCGAGGGCGTGGAGACCGAAGCCCAGCGCCAGGTGCTGGTCAAGCTGGCCTGTGACGAGTTGCAAGGCTTCCTGTTTGCCAAGCCCATGGCCGATTCGGACCTGCGAACCTGGATGGGCTCGCAGACCGTGCCCATGGCCCCCCTCCATTTGGTACCAGCTTGAGGTTTTTGCATGCGACGACTTGACCGCTGGATCAACCGTGCCAAGGCACTGTGGGCCAGCCCTTCCGTGGTGCCTTTGGACCTGCCGCCCGCGCCGGTCAACCTGAAGGACCTGAGCCACCACGACCCGCTGACGGGCCTGGCCAACCGCCTCCTGTTCGAAGACCGGCTGGATGGCGCCGCGCGGCGCGCCGAGGCGTCCAACCGCCGCCTGGGCGTGCTCTTCATCGACCTGGATGGCTTCAAGGCGGTCAACGATTCGTATGGCCACCGCGCGGGCGACGAGTTGCTGCGCGAAGTGGGGCGCCGCGTGGCGCTGCTGGCCCGCCTGTCGGACACGGTGGCGCGCCTGGGCGGTGATCAGTTCCTGATGCTGCTCGATGGCGATCCCGACGCCTCGGCGGCGGCGGCGGTGGCCGCGCGCTTGCGCACCAGCCTGGCCGAAGTCCTGCGCGTTGGAGGCCGCGACCTGCGCTTGTCGTGCTCGGTGGGCATCGTGCTGTACCCGGCGCATGGCCCGCGTGCCAAGCTCATCGCCCACGCGGACGCGGCCATGACGGTGGCCAAGCAGGCCGGTGGCGGCATGCACGTGTTTTTCGAGCCGCACATGGCGGTGAACAGCGAAGCCCAGATCGACCTGCAGCGCGATCTGCGGCATGCCCTGGACCTGGGCGGCCAAGGCCTGTCGCTGGATTACCAGCCCAAAGTGGACACCAAGAGCGGACGCCTGACCGGCGTGGAAGCCTTGCTGCGCTGGCGGCATCCCCATCAAGGGCCGATCGAGCCCAGCGTGTTCATCCCCGTGGCCGAGCGCTTCGGCCTGATCGGGGTGCTTGGCCAATGGGTGATCGATGAAGCCTGTCGCCAGCAACGCGCCTGGCAGGACGAAGGCCTGGACCTGCGCGTGGCCATCAACCTGTCGGTGCACCAGGTGCGCCAGGCTGATCTGGTCGAGCGCATCGAGCATGCCCTGAAGGCGCAGCGCATCCACGCCGACCGATTGATGTTCGAGGTGTCGGAGGTGGCGGCCATGGCCGACCCCCAAGCCTGCGTGCGCCTTTTCGAGCAGTTCATGCGCCTGGGCGTGCAGGTGTCGATCGACGATTTCGGCATGGGCAACGCCAACCTCAGCCAGTTGCGCAAGCTGCCGGCCTGCCAGCTCAAGATCGACCGCAGCTTTGTGCAAAGCCTGGAGCACGACGAGGACGCCAAGGCCATCGTGGACGCGGCCGTGCGCCTGTCGCACGCCCTGGGTTTGAACGTGGTGGCCGAAGGGGTGGAGACCGCGCACCAGCAGGACATCCTGCTGCGCTTTGGCTGTGACGAACTGCAGGGCTATTTGTTCGCGCGACCCATGTCGCCGGTGCAGATGGCCTTGTGGGCGCGCAGCAGCGAAGCGGTGCCCCGGCCTGCGCCTTTGACACGCCTGGAGCGGCCGGATTGACCGCGGGTTGACCATTTCGCGGCGGCGGCTTGACGGGGTTCCTACAATAGGGGCATGAGCGCCATCCTCACCCCCTCCAAAACCACCTTGCCGGTGGAACGCCGCCCCTACACCCGTGGGGCCCAGTTGCCCGAGATCATGCGCCAGCGCATCGTCATCCTGGATGGCGCCATGGGCACCATGATCCAGCAGTACAAGCTCACCGAAGCCGACTACCGGGGCACCCGGTTCGTGGACCACCACAAGGACCTCAAGGGCAACAACGAGCTCTTGCAGTTGACCAAGCCCGAGGTGATCAGCCAGATCCACGAGCAGTACCTGGCCGCGGGCGCCGACCTGATCGAGACCAACACCTTTGGCGCCACCACCGTGGCCCAGGACGACTACGACCTGCCCGAACTGGCGCGCGAGATGAACCTCGAAGGCGCCCGCCTGGCGCGCCTGGCCTGCGACAAATACAGCACGCCCGACCGCCCGCGCTTCGTGGCCGGTGCCATCGGCCCCACGCCCAAGACCGCCAGCATCAGCCCCGATGTGAACGACCCGGCCGCGCGCAACGTGAGCTTCGACACCCTGCGCCAGGCTTATTACGAGCAGGCCGAGGCCTTGCTGGAAGGCGGCAGCGACGTTTTCCTGGTGGAAACCATCTTCGACACGCTCAACGCCAAGGCCGCGATCTTCGCGTTGGACGAGCTGTTCGAAAACACCGGCGAGCGCCTGCCCATCATCATCTCGGGCACGGTGACCGACGCGTCAGGCCGGATCCTGTCGGGCCAGACGGTGAGCGCCTTCTGGCACTCGGTGCGGCATGCGCACCCGCTGGCCATTGGGTTGAACTGCGCTTTGGGTGCGGCGCTGATGCGCCCGTACATCGAAGAGCTGACCAAGATCGCGGGGGACACTTTTGTCAGCTGCTACCCCAATGCGGGCTTGCCCAATCCAATGAGCGACACGGGGTTTGACGAAACGCCCGAGATCACCGGCGGCCTGCTGGAGGACTTCGCCAAGGCGGGGTTCCTGAACATTGCCGGGGGCTGCTGTGGCACCACGCCCCAGCACATCGCGGCGATTGCCAAGCGGGTGGGGCAGTACAAACCCAGGTGTCTGCATGAAGGTGCGACGGGTTTCTTGACTGGGCTCAAGACCTGACCGCCAACACCTCAGGGCCGTCGGCGCTGGCCGCGCAACCAGCTCTGCACCGCAGGTGACAACTCGGTCGGTGCTGACTGCGGGGCAGCCGGGCCCGCCGCTGAAGCCTCCAGCGCAGCCATCGACGCCCGCGCGCTGGCGTCCGACCACCCCGCGCCGAGCGCCTTGTAGAGCAGCACCGTGGTGGTGGTGCGCACGGTGCGCGACTGCACCAGTTCGTCTTCGCGCAGCAAGGCCTTGGCCTGCGACTCCAGCACCGGCTGGAGCAATTCCTGCCCTGCGCGGTAGAGCTTCTCACCGTCGCGCGAGGCTTCCTGCTGCAAGTTGACGGCCCGCTCCAGCTGGGTGTTGCGGGCATCCAGCGCGAGGCGCGCCTGGTAGGCGTTCTCGACATCTTCGAGCGCTTGCCGAATCGCGCGCTCGTAGTCGGCCACGGCCGAGTCCAGGCGGGCGTCCTGCACCGCGATCTTTGCGCGCAGGCGGCCCGCCGTGAACAGCGGCAGCTGCACGCCCAAGCCCCAGGCTTGCAAACTGGCCCGGGTGGTCGGCAGGTTCGACAGGCTGATGTGGCCCTCGCCAGCCAGGAAGCCCAGGTAGAACTTGGGCAGCAGGTCGGCCTTGGCCGAACCCAGCTCGGCGGCGCGGGCGCGCACGACATGCGCGGCACCACGCACGTCGGGCCTGTTCTCCAGTACCTCGGAGGGCAGCACGGTCGGCAGGCTTGCCGGGATGCCGCTGCCCGTCGGCTGTGGCGGCAGGGCTTGCAGGTCTTCGGCGGCCTGGCCGGTCAGTGTGGCCAGGCGCAGCAGACGCTGCCGCAGCAGCAGGCTCAGACCCGCCATCTGCGATTCGGTGTACTCGGCCTCGGCCTCGGCGCGCAGCACGTCGGTGCGCTTGGTCTGGCCCGCGTTGAAGCGGCCAGTGGCATAGCTGACCAGTCGGCGCGCCACGACGATGCCGCGCTTGAGCACCTCGATGCGTTGCTCGACGCCTCGCGCCTCGAAATACTGCGTGGCGATCTCACCGGCCACCTGCAACTGCGCGCCATGCACCTGTTCCTGCGCGCCATGGACCCATTGATGAACCGAGTCTGCAAAGCTGTGCCGCGAGCCGAACAGGTCGACCTCCCAAGCCGCGGCCAAGCCCGCCGCGCTTTGCTTGGCCGTGGGCAGCGACACCGACGGCCAGTTCAGTGGTGGTGGCCAGTCGGGCAAGCGCACCGTGCCTTTGGAATACGCCAGGCCCCCGAAAGCCTCAACCGTTGGGTAATACGCCGACTCGGCCTGGGTCTGATAGGCGCGGGCCTCGCGCACGCGGTCCAGTGCGATGCGGATGTCGGTGTTGTCTTGCAGACCGCGTTCGATCAAGGCGTTGAGCACCGGGTCGTTCAGGTCGAGCCACCAGCGTTGCAGATCGGTGCCGGCGGCTTGAGGAGGATTTGGTGGCCCCGCGGGCATCGGCGCGCTGGCACCGGTGGGCGCTGAGGCGGGCGCGGGTGGCATCTTGTCGACTCCGGGGCGCGTCATGAAATGCCCCGGGACACGAACCCGCGCCGTTGGCACGGTCACCTCGACGGTGCTGGAGCAGGCGCAGAGTGCCGCGGCCGCGGGTACGGACAGCAGCATGCCGAGGCGGTGCCATGCGATGTGAGCCATGGGGTTCCTTGTGGTCAGACTTGAAAAACAAATCACGGGAAGGCCTGCGTTTGAGTCGACTTCAGCCCTGGCGCGCCAGCATGGAGCGGAAGCGCGCCATCGCCACGGCCAGGAACACCGCGCCGATCCCCGTCATCGCGATGAACTGCGGCCAGACGACGTTCAAGCCCGCGCCCCGGTACAGGATGGCCTGGGCCAGTTTCACGTAGTGGGTGGACGGCGAGACCAGCATGGCCTGCTGCAGCAGCAGGGGCATGCTCTCGCGCGGCGTGGTCGAGCCCGACAGCAGGTACATGATCACGAACACAGGCACTGACAGCAGGGCGAACTGGGGCATCGACGACGTCAGCGTGGCCAACATGATCCCCAGCGCCGTCAGCGAGAACAGGTAGAAGGCCGTGCCGAGCAGGAACAGCGGCAGCGAGCCGACCGAGGGCACGGCCAGCACGCCGCGCACCACCAGCGCCACCGACAAGCCCACCGCCACCAGGATCACGAGGCCGTTGGCCACGATCTTGGCCACCGCGATCTCGGAGGGCCGCACCGGCATCACCAACAGGTGCTCGATGGTGCCGTGCTCGCGCTCTCGGATCACCGCCGCGCCCACCAGCACCACGGCCAGCACGGTGACGTTGTTGATCACCTGCATCACCGAAGCAAACCAGACCGACTCGCCGTTCGGATTGAAGAAGATGTGCGTGACCGAACGCGTCGGCAGGCGCGCCTCGATGCCCTGCACCTTCAGGTAGGCCAGCGTCTCGCGCAGCACGATTTCGTTGAGGTAGGCGGTGCCCAGGCTGGACTGGGTCATCGCGGTGGCGTCGACCATGAGTTGAACGGTCGGAGCGCGCATCGCATGGACGTCGGCCTCGAAATGCGGCGGGATGTCGAGGATGAAGATGAAGCGGCCAGCGTCCATCGCCGCGTCGGCCTGCGCGCGGTCGATCTCGACCGGCGGGTGGAAGTGCGGCATGCGGATCGCCTCGCGGATGCGCATCGACAGGCCCGAGTGGTCGCTGTCGATCACGCCGACCGACACGTTGGCGACGTCGGCGTGCACGCCGGTGGCCACCAGGTAGACGCCCACCGAGAATGCGATCGCGATCGCGACCATCATGTTGCGGTCGCGCAGCACGCAGCGCAGCTCTTTCAGCGTCAACACTGCCGCGTTGCGCAGCCACAGACGCACGGTGCTGGTTCTGTCGTCCATCTCAGGCCTCCTGCTTGCGCACCAGCGCGCGGGCGATCAGCAGGTAGAGCGTGCCGAAGCCCAGCAATGCTGCGTACTTCGGGCCGAAGAAGCTCCACTGAAGCGGCAGGCCTTTGGCGATCACGCCCAGGCTGATCAACTGGAACCACGAGGCCGGGAAGCCCAGGCCTATCCAGTAGGCCTCGCCAGGCAGGGTCGACACCGGGGCCAGCAGGCCAGAGAAGTTCGACGCCACGATCACGCAGACGATCGCCGCCAGGAACAGCGCCGCCACCTGCGTGTTGACCAGCGCCGAGACCATCAACCCCAGCGCCGTGACCGCGAACACATAGGCCAGCGCGCCGAGCGTCAGCGCCAGGAAGCTGCCTTTCACAGCCACGCCGAACACCGTGATCATCACGAACACCAGGCTCAGATAGCTGACCATCGTGAGCAGCAGATACGGCATCTGCTTGCCCAGCAGGAAGGTGCCGACCGACGCGGGCGAAGCGTACAGGTTGGTGATCGATCCCATCTCTTTCTCGCGCACCACGCCCAGTGCGGTCAGCATGGCGGGGATCAGGATCAGCGCCACCATCAGCACGCTGGGGGCCGAAGCGAAGACGCTGCGGAACTCCTGGTTGTAGGTGAAGCGCGGCTCAAAGCGGACGGGCAAGGCGGTGTCGGGGGCGCCCGGGATGCTGCGCGCGAACTGCACGGCATGCTCCAGCGCGATGCCCTGCGCATAGCTGCGGATGTAGGCGGCGCGCGCCAGGTGGCCGCCGTCGATGTAGTAAGCCACTTCCGGCTGGCGCCCGCCGATCAGGTCGCTGCCGAAATGTGGCGGAATGTCGATCACCAGCCACGAGCGGGCCGACAGCAACTGCTTGTCGATCTGCGCCGCGTCGCTCAGCGGCGGCTGCTGGCTGAAGTAAGCCGAGCCCGCGAAGTGCTCGACCAGGCGGCGGCTGTCGACCGTGCGGTCATGATCGAGCACGGTGAACGGAATGCGCTCGACGTCGAAGGTCACGCCCCAGGTGGCCGCGCACAGCAGCACGATCGGGCCGATCAGCGCGAAGCTCAGCCGGATGCGGTCATGCAGCAACTCGATGGACTCGCGCACGGCGAAAGCCCAGACGCGGTTGAACCAGACGCCCAGGCCGCCCGTGGCCGACGAGGCGGCTGGCCGCCGTTGCACCGCCCCCGACTCTGGCGTCGGCTGCGGTGCAACGGCCAGCTCAGCCACCGTGCTCGGTGGAGACCCCTCGCCATCGTCGGCCAGCAGGTAGTCGATGAAGGCCTGCTCCAGCGTTTCGGTCTGCTTGTTCTCGCACAGCTCGGCTGGCGTGCCCACGGCGAGCACGCGGCCGCGGTGCATGAGCGAGATGCGGTCACAGCGCTGGGCCTCGTTCATGAAGTGGGTCGACACGAAAATCGTCACCCGTTCCTGGCGTGACAGTTTGGCCAGATGGCGCCAGAACATGTCGCGTGCCGCCGGGTCCACGCCCGAGGTGGGCTCGTCCAGGATCAGCACCTCGGGCCGGTGCAGGCAGGCCGCTGCCAACTGCAGGCGCTGGCGGATGCCCAGCGACAGGGCACCGGGAAATGCGCTGGCCACAGCGCGCAGCTCGAAGGTGTCGAGCGCCGCGTCGATGGCGCTGCGCCCGGCTTCGTTGGCCAGCCGGTAGAGCTTGGCGTGCAACTCAAGGTTCTGGCGCACCGTCAACTCTTCGTAAAGCGAGAAGCCTTGCGACATGTAGCCCACGCGCAAGCGCGCTGCCATGTCGCCCCCATCCTGGCCTCGGTCGCGCCCAACCGGCTGGCCCAGCAGTGTCGCTTCGCCCTCCGTGATGTCGAGCAGACCCGCGAGCATCTTCATCGTCGTCGTCTTGCCGCAGCCGTTCGAACCGAGGAAGCCGAAGATCTCGCCGCGCTCGATGCGAAAGCTCACATTCTTCACTGCGGTGAAGTCGCCGAAGGTGCGCGTCAACCCCTTGGCCTCTATCGCAGGCGGGCCGCTTGGCGTCGGCAGTGGCGGGATGAGCAGCGGACCGCTGCTGCCGCGCCGCTCGGGCGGCAGCAGCGCCACGTAGGCGTCTTCCAAGGTGGGCGCGGCGGTGCGCGCCAACACCTCGGCCGTGGGCGCCGACACCAGCACGCGGCCCGCGTCCATGGCCACCAGGTGATCGAAGCGCTCGGCCTCTTCCATGTAGGCCGTGGCCACCAGCACGGTCATCTGCGGCCGCTCGTTGCACAGCTCGGTGACCAGCGCCCAGAACTGGCGGCGCGACAGCGGATCGACGCCGGTGGTCGGCTCATCGAGCACCAGCAAGTCGGGATCGTGCACGAGCGCGCAGCACAGCCCGAGCTTTTGCTTCATGCCGCCCGAGAGTTTGCCGGCCGGGCGATCCGGAAACGGTGCCAGGCCGGTGGCCTTCAGCAGGCGCTCGATGCGCGCCCGGCGCTCCGGCGCTTTCTGGCCGAACAGGCGAGCGAAGAAGTCGATGTTGTCGTAGACCGTCAGCGTCGGGTACAGGTTGCGCCCCAGGCCCTGCGGCATGTAGGCCACGCGGGGCGACAGCGCTCGGCGAAAACGCGCGTCGCGCATGTCGCCGCCCAGCACATGCACACTGCCTTGCTGCAGCTTCTTCACGCCGGCGATCAGCCCCAACAGCGTGGACTTGCCGACGCCGTCAGGCCCCACCAGGCCGATGGTGCCGCCCACGGGCAACTCCAGTGTGAGATGGTCAAGGGCCAGCTGCTGGCCATACCGGTGCGACACGCCCTCCAGCCTGATGGCGCAACGCTCCGTCACGGCCAGCGGGGCCGGAACGGTGGCAGGGGCGAAGGCGTGACGGCTCATGCTCACCCAGGCGCTAATTCTTGGGCAGATTGACGGCCAGCTTGTCCGGCCAGGCTGCGTCGCGCTTGATCCGCACGTAGCCATTGCCAGTCATGCCCGCCTTGACGTAGGCGGCGTATTGATGTGTCAGCTGCGGCTCCACTTTGAGCTTGACGCGGTACATCAGCTTCTCGCGCTCGGTGGTGGTTTCGACGTACTTGGGTGTGAACTGCGCCTCTTCCGCGACAAACGACACCCGTGCCGGAATCACGATGCCGGGCGCGGCGTCCAGCACCAGCCTGGCCTCGTCGCCGATCTGCAGGCGGCCGGCCTGGGCCGTCGGCAGGAAGACCGTCATGTAGACCTGCGAGGTGTTCAGCAGCGTGGCCACGCGGCCGCCAGCGGGGATCACCGCGCCCGGCTCGACCACGCGGTACTCGATGCGGCCATCCATTGGCGCGCGCAAGGTGTGGTCGCCAATGGCCTGGCGCAGGCGCTTCATGCCGGCCTGTGCCTCGGCCTTCGCCGCCGAAGCTTCGCCCATGGCGGCGCGCGCGACCGACACCCCCGCTGCTTCGCCGTCGCGCTGGGCCTGACGCCGCTCAAGCTCGGCGTTGGACACCAGATCCTCGTCGTGCATCTTGACGGTGTTCTTCAACTCAAGCTGCGCCACGCGCAGGTATTGGTTGCGCACTTGGCTTTCGCCCTGAGCCCGTTTGTAGGCCTGGCTGGCACGCTGGTCCATCGCCTGCACGCCCTGCAGTTGCGCCTCAAGGTCGGCCGCGTCCATGCGCGCGATCACGTCCCCTGCCTTGACGCGCTGGCCTTCCTGCACGGCCACCTCCACGACCTGCCCGGCAAACTTGCTGGCGATCTCCAGGCGCTCGACCTCAAGTCGGCCATTGACCCGCACCACGCCCTGTGGCTGGTGGGTCATCTTGACGTTGGTGCTGACGGCCAGATAGGTTCCCGCAGCCAATGTGGCCAGCACGGCTGCAATGGTCAGTGTCGCTTTCTTCATCACCATGCCTTGACTGCATATTCCGGAGTCTGCAGGTATCAGACCTGTTCCACACCGGACTGGGGTTGACATGTGTCAAGGGGTCACGCAGATCAAGGCTCAACCCCCCTGAGTGCAGGGAATGTAACAACGTGTGAAACGCTGATCGGCTCTATCGTCTCAGGCATTACTTTGACAGTGGCCGCAGCTTTGATGATTTGAGCAAGGGCATGCTTAAAACGCTCCTTGAGCATGTAGCGCAGACCGCCGCAATCGATCCCACGCGGATACTGCTACGGCACAGCGAAATCAGAGTTGCCATCGCCTCTGGCTCGACCAAAGAGCTTGAGATAGGTTTGCGAAATTGTTGTTCACGCGTCTGCTGGGCTTGATCACAATCTACAGCCATTCTCTGGGCCCAACACAAATGCGGCACGTGTGGCCAGCAAGTTGAGCTGTCGACCGGACTGATTCTTTTGGGCTACGGCCGAAGAACGAAGAGACATCCAGTTCAAAGCAAAAGTGGAGCAAGGCAGTTCGCTGATCAAAGTAGATCTGGGCGAATACGCCCAGTCCCTGGCAACAGCCTTGGTAGGAAAAATGACTGCGCAAGATATCGTCATTACCGTTCTGGGCGTGGGCATCATCGGCGGCGGCTATCTGATGCACAAACAATGGCTGAAGCACCGATCAGAGGACAAGAAGGTCGATGCAGACACGCAAGCTCGAGTCGCCCTTTCCCAAGAAGAAACAAGACGCGTCGAAGTCATAACAAAGGCGCTGACCTCGCGCTTAAGGCCGAAGATGCGCGCACTATTCCACGACTCCTCGCTCGGAATCGAAGGACGTGCAACTCAATGAAAAAACGGGTGACAAGGTCACCGTTGCCAAAGCCCAGAAGGCGCTGGAGAGTTTGCGCAGCCACCAGCCCAGCTTGGTGTGGAAATCAGCCCGCAGCGAATACACGGTGGAAGATGCTGCCATGCCCCGTTGGTATGCCCAGCGCGTTGCGGCTGGTACCTGGCCGCCAGTGGGGCCACAACTGGATTGGCTTGAAGAATGAGCGGCGGCTTTCAGGGATGCGGTATCCGGCCTGCTGAATTCTCCCGCGCTGCCACCCAGGCCTTGAGCCTCGCCACCTTGTCTGCGCCCACAGGCAGGGTTTCAATGCGATTCGTCAACGTGGCCGCATCCGCAATGTCGTGCGCCAACATGACCTCCACAAATGCCCAGTCCTTTTCGCGGCCTGCAGCGAGCTTCGAGGCGGCCAGGTCATGGGGATCAAGGCACAGCCCGATCTTGAGGTCCGTGTTGGCGTTCTGAATCTTGACCACGCGCTGCTCCCAGCCGCTGGGCAGGATGGCAGTTTCCGGCCCAACGCCTTGCGCGTAGTACCCAAAGCGATCGTGAAAAGGGGAGCCTTCGCCAATCGCGCCGTCGATGACATCGGCCAGGTCCGGTCTGTGTAGCGGGAAGAAATCGGCCTCCATCGACACCAGCAAATCTTGTGGCGCATTGGGCACGGCCCCCAGGATGGATTGGCTCCCGATGACCATGATTTCGTACTCGTTCGTGACCGCTGCGGCGGCGCGAATCAGGTGCTCCAGCTCAGTGCGCAGCATGGTTGGGGCTTTTTGGCCAAGCCTTCAAGAAGGCAAAACGATCCTGGTTGCTCAACAGACCCGAAAACGGTGAAGACTGGCGCAGCGCGGTGGCGTGCTCGGAGTCTTCAATGGCCATGGCCAGGCAGGCGTCCAGCCCCTGGTCCATGAGGTGTGCCCATTCGTCCAGGCAAGGCTGTGTCCTGATGCTGACCCGTTGCCGCCAATGATCCAGTGTGGCCCGTGCTTTGTCGAACAAGGCGGGGTCGCGCCTGATCTTGTCAGCGATCAGGCGGTGCAAGGCGAGGCTGCGATCATCAAGCTCTTGATGCGTTCGCATGGGGGGCTCCTGTTCACGTCTTGTGAGGAGCCAGTCTACGATAAGGCGAACCTGGATGGGCTCATCAAGAAGAAGGCCCACCCAGGATTTTCAAAGGCTTAAGGAGCAGCCTTCTTCGTCACGTAAGGGATCTTCGTGGTCGAGAACAGGTTGATCACGTAGATGCCAGCGTTGATCAGGGGCACACCGTAGGCGTTGTACTCGGCGCGGTGGATCGCGTCGATCAGGCTTTCGCCGCCGCTGACTTGGGACACTTCCTGGGTGCTCAGAACTTTCATGTTTTTTCCTTGTTTCAATGGGTTTTTGAATGTGCCTTTGCAGGGCACACAAGGAATTTAACGATGGCCGTTGTGGCACCATTTCGGGGAATCCCTGGCCACCCTTCACATCGGCGGAGGAGATACCCTTAAATCAGGAAGTTTTGAATGTCAGTTTGTCAGACATTGATCCCGGCGTCGTTGATTAACCCCACAAGGCGTCGCGGTGACGCGCCACTGCCTTGCCAAAACTCGAATCGGCCCAGGCTGCACCCGCACGCTGGCGCACGGTTTCGGGCCGGGCGCGTGAGGGTTTGACCAGCACTTTCCACAGCTGCGGAATGATCACCTGGAAGAAGGCCTTCAGGTCGGCGCGGCCCACGCAGGGCAGTTCGGTGCCGCGTTCCCACTGTGGGTTGCACTTCTCAAAAAAGGCGATGTCGGCCTGCTGGCGCAATTCGCGGGTGATGGGGGTCACGTCGCCCTTCAGGCAGTTGTAGCCGTCACCAAAGTCCAGCACCATCGATGCCTTGTCCAGCTTGCCGGGGAACAGCGTCTCGCAGTAGGTCTCGGCGATGTGCTTGAGGTGATCGTTCTTCTGCGTGGGGTGCGGGTAGTACTCGGGGAAGTTGCGGCTCAAGAGCAGGAAGGTCTTGTAGCC
>NZ_JAUSAR010000133.1 GCF_030652515.1 Aquabacterium sp.
GTTTTGAGTGTTGGAGTGTACATGGGCTTTATTTTCTTTGGGGACAACTCGTTGAGTGTTCTTCTTGAACTCGAAGAACATCAAGATTATCTGAGTGAAGACATTGAACGGCTTAAAGCCGAAAATGCCTCTTTGCAAAAACAGTATTTTGAGCTCAAAGAGCTTGATGCTGATTCACAATAGTGATGGGAGATTTATGAAATACTCTATTTGCCTCTCCTTTTTACTCCTCTCTTCTTTGTCCGCACGAGAAAATCCATTTTTTCCCCTCGATGAATCCAAAAAACAAAAAGTGACCTCAAATATTCCGGATGTACGTCCGCAAATGGGAACAATTAACTACACTTTTCCTGATCAAGCTCGAGTATTAAAAGAGGTCACGCTAAGTGTACAAAATCTTGATGGAAGTATCGAAGAGAGAAAAATACAGGTGGATCAAACTATCGATTGGCATCGTCCTCTTGTCCTTTCTCAAGGGGGAAAATCTGCACAGACAGTTGCTGCTAAAAATTCTTCTGTAGCCAATTTCGGATTTGTGCAATTTTATTCAAAAGGGAAGAGTCTGAGTGTAAAAGCACCTGATACGCTGGTTCGTCATTTTGTCTTAAGTGACCCTAATCGGATTGTTCTCGATTTTAAGCATGCCGCTTCCTTTAAATCCGAGAAAAAGACCCTGAATGCTGCTCCGTATCTTGATGTGACTTTGGGAAATCATGGACAGTTCGCTCGTGCTACGATTACTCTTGATGGACATTACAGTTATACATTGAATAAAGCGGGTGAATTGATCACGATAACGTGCAAGTAAAATAAAAGTGCGCTGATTAGTAGGGGAGAGATTTCTCTCCCGCGGGAGAGAAGGGGAGATTACGCTACGGCAGCCAAAGCAGCGTCGTAGTTCGGCTCTTCTGTGATTTCAGGAACGATCTCTTTGTAGGTCACGATTCCCTCTTCGTTAACTGCGAAGATTGCGCGGCATGTTACACCTGCAAGAACTGAACCGCCAAGCAATACACCGTATGCGTTTGCGAAATCTTTGTTACGGAAATCTGAACATACTGTCAAATTATCGATCCCCTCAGCTTGGCAAAAACGGCC
>NZ_JAUSAR010000098.1 GCF_030652515.1 Aquabacterium sp.
CGCGCCTGTCGTCGAATCGTTTGCCCAGCGCGCCAAGGCCAACGCCTTCATGGTCAAGACCAGCAGTGCTGATCTGGCCGTCGCCCGCAAGCAAGTCCATGTGCAATCGTTGATTGCTGCCTATCGTTTCCTCGGCTCCCGCTGGGCCGACCTCGATCCCCTCAAGCGCCAGGAGCGCCCCAAGCTGCCCGAGCTGGAGCCCGCGTTCTACGACCTGACCGAGTCCGACATGGACATCACGTTCAGTGCCACGAACACCTACTTCACCAAGGCCGAGCAGATGTCCTTGCGTGACATCCTGCAAGCCCTGCGCGAAACCTATTGCGGCTCCATCGGTGCAGAGTTCATGCACATCACCGAGCCCACCGAAAAGCGCTGGTGGCAAGAGAAGTTGGAAAGCATCCGCTCCAAGCCCTCGTTCAGCGTCGAAAAGAAAAAGAACATCCTCGAGCGCCTCACCGCTTCTGAAGGCCTTGAGCGTTTCCTGCACACCAAGTACGTGGGCCAGAAGCGTTTCTCGCTCGAAGGCGGCGAAAGCTTCATCGCCTGCATGGACGAGCTGATCCAGCGCGGCGGCGAAAAGGGCGTGCAAGAGATCATCATCGGCATGGCCCACCGTGGCCGTCTGAACGTGCTGGTCAACACCCTGGGCAAAGAGCCCGCCGAGCTGTTCTCTGAGTTCGACCACACCGCCCCCGAGAACCTGCCTTCGGGAGACGTGAAGTACCACCAGGGCTTCTCCAGCGATGTGAGCACCGATGGTGGTCCCGTCCACTTGTCCCTGTCCTTCAACCCTTCGCACCTTGAGATCGTCAACCCGGTGATCGAAGGTTCGGTGAAGGCCCGCCAGGATCGCCGAGGCGATGTGTCTGGCGACCAGGTCTTGCCCGTGCAGGTGCACGGCGACGCCGCCTTTGCCGGCCAAGGCGTGGTGATGGAAACCTTGGCATTGGCCCAGACCCGTGGTTACTACACGGGCGGCACGGTGCACGTGGTCATCAACAATCAGATTGGCTTCACCACCTCCGACCCGCGCGACAGCCGCTCCACGCTGTACTGCACCGACGTGGTCAAGATGATCGAAGCGCCGGTGCTGCACGTCAATGGCGATGATGCCGAAGCCGTGGTGCTCTGTACGCAGTTGGCACTGGATTACCGCCAGGAGTTCAACAAGGACGTGGTCGTGGACATTGTCTGCTTCCGCAAGCTGGGCCACAACGAGCAAGACACGCCGTCGATGACCCAGCCGCTGATGTACAAAAAGATCGGTCAGCATCCCGGCACGCGCAAGGTCTACGGCGACAAGCTGGTGGCCCAAGGCACGATCGCCGCTGAAGTGCCTGACCAGATGGTCAAGGACTACCGCGCCGCGATGGAGGCGGGCAAGCACACGGTCGATCCGGTGCTGACCAACTTCAAGAGCAAGTACGCCGTCGATTGGACGCCTTACCTGAACAAGAAGTGGACCGATGCGGCTGACACCGCCTTGCCACTGGCCGAGTTCCGCCGTCTGGCCGAGCGCATCACCACCGTCCCCGCCAACTTTAAGCCGCACCCCCTGGTGCAAAAGGTCATTGACGACCGCGCGGCCATGGGCCGTGGCGAAGTGAACGTCGACTGGGGCATGGGCGAGCACATGGCTTTTGCCTCCCTGGTGGCCAGTGGCTACCCGGTTCGCCTGTCGGGCGAAGACTGTGGCCGTGGCACCTTCACCCACCGCCACTCGGTGCTGCACGATCAGAACCGCGAGAAGTGGGACACCGGCACCTACATCCCGCTGCAGCACGTGGCCGACAACCAGGCTCCCTACGTCGTCATCGACTCCATCCTGTCGGAAGAGGCGGTGCTGGGCTTTGAATACGGTTACGCCAGCGCCGACCCGAACACCCTGGTGATCTGGGAAGCGCAGTTCGGCGATTTCGCCAACGGCGCGCAGGTGGTGATCGACCAGTTCATCGCCTCGGGTGAAGTGAAGTGGGGCCGGGCCAACGGCCTGACTTTGATGCTGCCGCACGGCTATGAAGGCCAAGGCCCCGAGCACAGCTCGGCCCGCCTGGAGCGCTTCATGCAATTGGCCGCTGACAACAACATGCAGATCTGCCAGCCCACCTCGGCCAGCCAGATCTTCCATTTGTTGCGTCGCCAGATGGTGCGCATGTTCCGCAAGCCCTTGGTCATCATGACGCCCAAGTCTTTGCTGCGCATGAAGGACGCGACCTCGCCGCTGACCGAGTTCACGCGCGGAGAGTTCCGCACCGTGATCCCCGAGACGGATGCGACGGTGGACAACGCCAGCGTCAAGCGTTTGATCGCCTGCTCGGGCAAGGTCTATTACGACCTGGTCAAGAAGCGCGCCGAGAAGAAAAACACGGACACCGTCATTGTCCGTGTTGAACAGCTGTACCCCTTCCCGCACAAGGCCTTCGCTGCCGAGCTGAAGAAGTACCCGAACCTGACCGACTTGGTCTGGTGCCAGGACGAGCCGCAAAACCAGGGCTCATGGTTCTTCGTGCAGCACTACATCCACGAGAACATGACGGAAGGCCAGCGACTGGGTTATGCCGGTCGGCCCGCATCCGCCTCGCCCGCCGTGGGGTATGCGCACTTGCACCAGGAGCAGCTCAAAGCGCTGCTTGATCAAGCCTTCGCCAAGCTCAAGGGCTTCGTCCTCACCAAATAAGTCATTGCGGGCGCCGCGCACCGCGATGGCTGGTGCGCGAAGTCGCCCCCGCGTCTGGAGAAATATTCATGGCACTCGTTGAAGTCAAAGTCCCCCAACTCTCGGAATCCGTGTCCGAGGCCACCTTGCTGAACTGGAAGAAAAAACCCGGTGAAGCCGTCGCACTGGACGAAATCCTGATCGAAGTCGAGACCGACAAGGTCGTGCTCGAAGTACCGTCGCCCGCCGCTGGTGTGATGGCACAACTGGTTCGCAACGATGGCGACACCGTCGCCAGCGAAGAGGTGATTGCCCGCATCGACACCGAAGGCACCGAAGCGGTCAGCCCCTTGCCCGTCAAGGCTTTGCCCGCCGAGGTCGCTGCGCCAGCCCCGGCTGCCGCAGCACCTGCAGCTGGTGGCTCCAAGGCCGATGTCGCCATGCCGGCCGCTGCCAAGCTGTTGGCCGACAACAATCTGAGCACGTCACAAGTGCCAGGCACCGGCAAAGATGGCCGGGTCACCAAGGGCGATGTGCTGCAAGCCGTGGCTGGTGGCACTGCAGCCGCCCCTGCGCCGTCCGCCCCCGCAGCGCCTGCCGCTGCCAAGGCGATCCCCACGGGTGTGCCAGCCACCGCTTTGCCTGCGGTGCAGGTCCCCGGTCTGCCCAACCTGTCCGACCGCCCTGAGCAGCGCGTGCCCATGAGCCGCCTGCGCGCCCGTGTCGCCGAGCGCCTGCTGCAGTCGCAGTCCAGCAATGCCATCCTGACCACGTTCAATGAAGTGAACATGGCCCCGGTGATGGAAATGCGCAAGCGCTTCCAGGAGAAGTTCGAGAAGGAGCACGGCGTGAAGATCGGCTTCATGAGCTTCTTCGTCAAGGCCGCCGTGCATGCGCTCAAGAAGTACCCGGAGCTCATTGCCTCGGTCGATGGCACCGACATCGTCTACCACGGCTACTTCGACATCGGCATCGCCG
>NZ_JAUSAR010000122.1 GCF_030652515.1 Aquabacterium sp.
CGTGCTCAACCAATCTGACAGGAGTACTCCAAACTCTGCAAGGCTCTACACTTATCCACAGCTGACCGCCCTTTGGTCGGCTAACAGCCCTGGCTCAATATTGGATCGGCACAGTGGCTCAGATTTGGATCGGCGCGGACAGACGAAGACACGGCCATCGTTCAGGCCCAACTGGCAACCCAGGTCCTGGAAGGGGTGGCGGAATGGGAACGGGCTGATGTGGATGCCGTTGCGGAGTCGGTGATCACCGAAGTGCCCAATGACACACCCGTGCACGAGGGGGATCTCACCTTGGAGCACCTCCTGGCGAGAGCCCAAGCTTATGGCATTGCAGCCGAGCAATACCAGGCCTACGCGGACCGACGGTGGGGCCGAGGGTGGCGGCTCAACCCGCATGGTCGTCGCCGTGCCTGGGATGAACTGGATCGCTATCGCAACGACCCGCAGGGCTACCTCGACAAGATCGAGAGCGAACTGCACCGGGTGTCATGAAGGAGATACGGTATGGTTCGCATTGCTCATTTTTCTGACCTTCACTACGGCCCCAAGAACCTGATCGAGGCCGACCGCTGTTTCGGGACGGCCATCGACATGGCCATGGCCTCAGGTGTGCAGGCTGCAGTGCTGTCGGGGGATTCAACCGATCACGCCCTGGACCTGCATTCGCCCGCCGCCGAGCGCCTGGTGGCGCAGGTGCGTCGCTTGGCCGATCATTGCCCGGTGCTGATGCTGCAAGGAACGTTCTCTCATGAGCCGCCGGGCACCTTGTCCATCTTCAAATCCTTGGGGGGGCGTTACCCTGTCCATGTGGCCGATCAGATCGGGCAGGTAGCGCTCATGCCGAACGGCTGCTGGCAGGTTTCAGCAGGCTGGCGTTTCGATGTGCTGCCAGACAGGCTCATGGCGCTGTTCAGTTGCGTGCCCACGGTCAACAAGGCTGCTGTGGCGGCCACGGTGGGGGCGGGGGCTGCTGCCGAGGCAGTGGGCGAGCACTTGGCAGCCTTGATGGTCGGATTTGCGTACAGCCATCGACGAGCTTTGGCCTTGGCCGTGCCGTCCATCGGCGTGTCGCATGGCACCGTCTTTGGTTGCCTGAGCGAGCACGGCGTGCCCATGGCCGGATTCGACCACGAGTTCACCACGGGCGCATTGTTCGCTGCTGAGGCCCAGGCTTTCATGCTGGGGCACATCCACAGACATCAGGCATGGGACTGTGAGGGGCGGCATGGGCAGCAGCGCATCGCCTATGCGGGCTCCATCGGGCGCTTCCACTATGGGGAGGATGGCGACAAAGGCTGGCTGCTGTGGGAGGTGGATACCTCGTCAGCGGTCTGCACGCTGCAGCCGACACCTGCTCGGCGGACTGTGGATATCGTGTTTGACGGCAAGCCTGACCTCGATGCCTTGCGGGATGCCGTGGCGCAGCAGGACGTTGCCGGGGCGTTCGTGCGTGTCCGATGGACGGTGGCGGACGAAGATCGCCACGAGGTTAATCGGGAGGCCATTCAGCAGGCCTTGGGAGCGGCTGCCGAGGTCAAGCTGGAAGGGCGCATCGTGCCGGTGGTGCGGACCAGGGCCGCAGGCATTTCGCAGTTAACCAGCTTGGAGCAGAAGGTGGCGGCTTGGGCGCAGGCAACGGGTGTGAAGACTGCGCCGATGTTGGCTTGCCTGGCGGACCTGGCAGGCCAACAGCCCAGCGTGATTGCGGATAGGGTGCTGAGCACCATGAGCAGTGAGCCATGCGCGGACAAGTGCGAAGACTCGGCGTGCGTGGCAGGCTGATTGCATGCCTAGCTCATGCCGATGACGCTAGATGCCCGACCAAAGACATGTGCTGATGTGTGGTCCATGCACACCAAATCTGGCCAGAAGCGCAGCTTTTGATGGGGCCTCGCTTTCATCGCGGCACACCATCAGCCATTGGGACGCCGCGATGGCTGGCACGGCGACAAGTGCTTCGAAGTAAGGTGCATCCACGGCTGACAGTGAGTGCCCAAGCACACACACCGTGTCAATATCAAGCTGCTCGGTCCAGAAGGATTGATGCTCTTGGATGAGGCGTGAAGAGGGCTTGAACGTCTTGGAAAAATAGCCATCCAGGATGTCGTGCGCTTCCATCAATCGGACGTCCAGGTCTTCGACGTCATGGCGGTCGTTGAGCGACGGGCGCGTTGAAGGATTCCACGCGTGCCCCAAGACAAGGTCACTGTCTGGGTGGTCGGCACTGCCGTGAATGTGCAGAACATGCTCGCCAGGGACACCATACAACTGCTGCAGCGTTGGTGTGTAGTTGAAGCTCAGGAAGCGTGATGTGGGGTCCAGGGTAGACAGGCGCCGCTGTGCCGTCGCGGGGGAGGGGATCGGGAGTTGGTGCACCCATGCTGAAAACTGCTGCCTGAGCTCCTTTGACAAGCTCTGCACCACACGATCGACTTCGTACTGAAAGTCGTGATGGCCCGCGTCGCTCCAATCATCTGCTCCGTAAGACGGCATGAACTGGCTCAAATCGTCGATGATGCTGTCGATGTCAAGATCAGCCAGCGCCGACTCAAGATCGCTCCAGTCGTCTCCTGCGGGCAAATAGTCATCAACGGTTCGAAGCAATTCCCTGTCGTGTTGGCGAACGTATGCCTTGAAGTCGGCATACCTGGATGGGATGCCATGCCAGAGATCAAACCCGTTGCCGATGATGTAGAGCTTGCGGTTGCCCATGTGATCTGTGCCTCTTGATATTGAACAGCTGCGCGATCAGGTGCGTGGTTCATTGTTGGTAAGTGGCCGAGGTCGGTCGCATGTTCAAACTGGCGTGCTCAAATTCGCCGTAGTGGTCGCGAACCAGAGGGTTCAGCTCTACTCGTCCTTCAGGGGAGAACCACAGCAATCCACGGTCATACAGGGCGTGCAGGTCGCGGCGCATCAGCAGGCCGTCATTGGCGGTGTTGTGACCCAGGCGCCAATCGCGGCCAGTGAGGTGGGCGGCTTCAAGGGCCTCCGGGATCGCGCATCCGCTGATCGCGCAGCGGCCACCGCATGCGCGGAACACGGCTTCTCTGAACGCAGCTTGTTGCGGGCGCACTTCGACTTGGGCGAAGCGCTGAACGCATTGCTCAAAATCGTTTCCATCCGGTGATGCCCCCCTTGAGGTCTCTGCCAGCGCTTGCTTTGGCGTCAAGTCAGGCCCCCAATGGGCATAGCAGCGTTCTCGTTCGATGATGTCGTCGTCAACGCCAAACTCTGCTTGCAGTCCTTCTGAGCAGCGTCGGCTGTCCTTGTCCACGATCAGCGCCGTGATGATGGGCTCACCTGCATCCAGGCAATCGTGGCCCAGGCGACTCATGGCGTTGCGCAAGGGATAGAACGTCAAGCCAAAGCGGTTCATGACATCGGAGTAGGTGACCGTTCCACGTGTTTGGCAGATGTCGATCAGCCACGCGCGGATCGCCGGGATTTTTTGCTGGTAGCTGTCCGTTGACAGACCGGAGCGGATGGCCTCATCAACCGGAAATGGACCGTCTCCAGCCATGGTGCGATGGGTCAAGGTATGTTGCGCTAACTGGGCCAAGGGCACGGGTTCGATCAGAACGGCTGCGATGCCGCCATCGGCTTTCAATTCCAGTTGCTTGATGGCAAAGACGGCGTCGTCGCGGTATTCCTTGATTTCGCGGGGGCGGGCATCCTTATCCTTCACTGTGGCGATGACGGTGTATCCGGCCAAGCCGCCTTCCCACAACCCCTTCAGTTGCACGATGCGTTCATCCAAGCCGAAAGAATCGGACAACTGGTGTGCTGAGGTTTCCCGCAGAACGGTCACCTTTCGTTCCTTGCCCGAATATTCGTCCGCCCAGGTTCTCAGCAGCAGCACCTCGCCATTGCGGGCACCCCATGACCACCGGACGTTTCGCAAGGGAAATCCCAGATCTGCGAAGAATTGACTGATTGCTTTGGCCATGTGCCTCCGGTGCATCGCTTGAGGAATATCCGAAGTTGCATTTTGCAGGGCTTTGGCGCGCCATCGTGGATGGACCTTGGCGAGCAACGTGCGGTCTGCTGGCGTCTGGGTTGACACCGGGTTTTCACGCCGGAAACTGGTTTCAGCAAACCGCTGGAGCCAACCATGCAACCACTCAAACTCACCCTCAAAGGCTTTCGTGGCATCCGTGATGGCTTGGGGCAAGACGTGTTGACCCTGGATTTCGAGCGCCTGGCCGATGGCGCTGAACTCGTCGCCATTGCCGGGGCAAACGGGCGGGGCAAGACCACGTTGATGGACAACATGCACCCCTATCTGACGATGCCGTCACGCGCGGCCTTGAGCGGCCCCGGCGGTTTTTCCTACTACGACCATGTCTGCCTGCCGGAAAACGAGAAAGATCTGACCTGGTCACATGAGGGCCGGTGCTATCGATCCCAAGTGGTGATCCGGCTCAACGGGCGCCGCAAGACCGAGGCCTATTTGCATGCGCTCAGTGATGAGGGCCAATGGCGTCCCGTCTGCCTCGACGATGGTCTGGTGTCCGACGGCAAGGTCGAGACCTACACCCGCTGTGTTGAGGCTATTTGTGGCAGCGCTGATACCTTCTTTACCTCGGCGTTCTCGGCCCAGGGCAAGCGCCAGCTCAGCACCTACCGCAATGCCGAGATCAAGAGCTTGCTGTCCGACTTGCTCGGCCAGGAAGAAATCCGAGCGTTGGGGCAAAAGGCCAATGACACCGCCAAACTGATCAAGGCCGGGCTGTCGGCCATCAGGCAGGAGTCGGCCGGGCTGGATGCGGAGCAGGCTCGCCTGGATGCGGGGCTGCATCGCTTGCAAGGTGCATCTGACCGCGTTGCGCAGGCCTTGCTTGCGCGACAACAAGTGCAACAGGCACTGGATGGGCATCGGGGTTGTCATGCCCGCTTGCTGGCCGAACGGGATCAGTCACAGAGCACCGAGGCGCGTCGTGCGCAGTTGCTTGAGGAGCGCAAGGCGTTGATCGTTGCCGGCACGCGAGCCATTGAGGGGCTCAAGGCTCAAGAGCAGGAGGCCTTGCAGGGCCTGGAGCGTTTGGCACAACGCATCACCAGTCGGCGGACGCAAGCGCAGTCTCGGCAAAGCGCGCTCATGCAATCACGTCGCCAGTGCCTGAACGTGCTGGAAGAAGCTGGCGCGGTCCAGCGTGCGGCACATCGCCTGCCTCTGGCCGAAGCGGTGCTGAGTGCCAGGCAACAGGAGATCGTTGTGTGCCGACAGCAGGTGCAGGCGATGAGGGATGCACAGGCCTCGGAACGACTGCTAGTGCAGAAGCTAGCCAGCATCGAACTGGAGGCAGGCAGGGCGGCTTTGAAGGCCCAGGAGTTGGCGCACCGCTTTGGCCTGGTCGGTGAGGTGCCTTGTGCAGGCACCGATCTGCAAGGGCAATGCA
>NZ_JAUSAR010000136.1 GCF_030652515.1 Aquabacterium sp.
AGAGCCGTTTGAGCGGTAGAGTCACTCCTCCGGCAATTGCTGTGGGACGGATTAGATGGCGCCCAATGAAGTGGCATGTTCCCCCATCTCCGATAAAGCAACCCCTTCACTTCAGGCGAACTTCCCCTTTAAAAAGGGAAGAGGGGGAGTAGTCCTGGTACTACACGCCCACGACATTCATTTTTGAGGCCCCGAATTGTTTCCGGGTCTCAACGACCTCACCCGTCACCCGTAGCCGTTCCCATTCATGCCCCCCTTGTGCCCGCAGCTTCAGTGAGTTTCCACTGGCGGCGTCCATTGGGATCAGCATACGGTGAACACATCCCCCTCTGTCCAAGTCCTGTGGTTTCATCCACTGTTAGTCACCCTACACGGTGACGGACGTATGCGTAGTACTACGGTAGACGCCAAGCTCTTTGCTATTTCAATTTCGTTTTCATATATTCGTCGACTGCGGCATCGTGTGCCCGGGGGTACTGGCACTGCTGCCCTGACTGAGGGGATGGGGGTACTTTCCAACGCGACAGCGTTGACTGACATGCGCAAACGCCCCGATGCCTCCCCTGCTGCCCTGCACATGTACCAAATACTCTTTGGATTTAACAGAACGGTTCAGGAGGCTGATGGGGTGCCGAAGCGCAGCAGCCTGAGCAAACATGGACCGGGATGCAGTGGCTCACTCACAGCCATCACCAAGCTCGGGCCCCGTATGACCGAGTTGGTTAGCGATGCACGTTTTGGAGCAATGAGCCTGTCGCTGCGACCCTACCGACACCCGTATGCTCGCCTCTTGGCCTCCACCACTATGTCGGCTGGTCTGGCCACGGTGCTGTCGCGCAAGGACGGGAAGGGATGCGCGTGCGGTTACGCCGGGGAAGTGGAAATTTGGCACTACCTCTTTGAGTGTTCCGAAGCAACCGTGTCACGCACGGCGAGCCAGATACAGCGCAAGGTTCGGGGGGTTATCTTGAAACTGTGTGACAAGATCGACAGTGCGACCGGCACAGCGTTGATGGCGGCTGGGTATTGGCGCCCCCTCCGTTGACCAGATGGTCGGTGGACGTGGCGTGCCAACGAGCTCGC
>NZ_JAUSAR010000146.1 GCF_030652515.1 Aquabacterium sp.
CAAAGCGCTTTTGCCAGTAAGACAAACGCATGTCTTCCACCCGAACCTCACCACCAGCGCGGGGCGAGTGGATGAACTTGTTGTCGCCGATGTAAATGCCCACGTGCGAAAAAGTGTGGCGCAAGGTGTTGAAGAACACCAAGTCGCCGGGCTTGAGTTCGGCCTGTTTGACCGACACCAGGTCAGGCGAATTGGCTTGTTCAGAAGCGCGGCGCGGCAGGATCAGGCCCACGCTGTTTTCAAACACATGGCGGGTGAAGCCACTGCAGTCGAAACCGCTTTCAGACGATTGGCCGCCGCGCTTGTAGGGCACGCCCAGGAAATTCATGGCTGACAGCACGAGTTCAGACGCCACATTGGTGGCCTTGTCGCGAACCTGCTGGGCCAGTTCGGTGACTGGCTTGGTGTTGAGCAAGCCTTTGTCTGACAAGAAGCGGCTGATGGGATCAGCGTTGTTTTCAGTGGGGGCTGGTGTGGCGTTGGCCGCAGGGGCCTGGCCCGTCAAGGCGGTGATGGCCGCAACGGCATCAGGGCTGAGGGGCTGATTGGCCGTTTGGGCACTGGCCGATGAGGCCGAAAACGCCAGGCAAACCGCCAAAATGGTGGCCGCAGAGCACCCAGCGTTCAAAGTCTGGCTCAGCTTGGCGCTGGCGACTTTGGCAAAGGCTGGGTTGCTACGGCAAAACGCAAAGGGCATGGGGCGCAAGCTTAAGTTGACTTCGCGACTGACGTCAACCCGAAAAACACGGTCAAAACATCACGTTATCACCGATTCCTCAAGAAACATGCGCCCATTCGTGCCCGGGTGTACCCGCTGGTTACAGCACGTTCAAGGTCACGGTGATGTTGTTGCGCGTGGCGTTGGAGTAAGGGCAGACGATGTGGGCCGCATCCACCAGTGCCTTGGCTTCGTCAGCGGGCATGCCTGGCAGGGTGATATTCAGCGTGGCCTGGATGCCGAAACCGGTGGGGATCGGGCCGATCGACACATCGCCTTGCACATTGGTGCCGGCGGGCAGGGGTGTTTTTTTCTGGCCGGCCACGAAGCCCATGGCGCCCAGGAAGCAGGCCGAGTAGCCTGCGGCGAACAGTTGTTCCGGATTGGTGCCTTTGCCATTGCCGCCCATTTCCTTGGGAAGCGCCAGGGAGACATCCAGCAGGTTGTCGGACGACACGGCGCGGCCCTCGCGGCCCCCGGTGGCGGTGGCGTGGGCGGTGTAGACGATTTTTTCAAGTGACATGGTGGGCTCCAGAGAGTGCGGTTGAGGTTGAATTAAATTGTGTACAACTTAATTTTAGGGCGGACGCAATGGCCCCGGTGCCCGTGGGGGCTCTGAACACCACGTTTGGAGGGGAGGACGGCGGCCCCCTTATTCGTTACGATGGAGGCCAGGATGGATGGATACGAGCAATGTCTCTGATCGAAAAGACGATAGCCCTGTCAGTTGCCGCAGCGTGCCTGGTCATGCTGGTGCGGTTGATGATCGGCAGCCGACGCCGTGAGCGGCTTGACCGCACCGTGCTGGGCAACTGGCATCGCGCCAGCACCTGGGTGGTCAAAACCTGGCGTTGGCGCGTGTCCAAGAAAAAAGCGGCCAAGGAAGCCCAGGCCGTGATCAACCGGGCCCGCACCCGGGGCGATTGGGACGGCAATGTGTTCCGCCCCAAGTCATTTCAAAAACCGGACAACAAGCCCCGCAAGCCCGTTGATCGGGATTGATTGACGAGTTGACCGAGGCTGAGGCTTCAGTCCAGAAACTCGGGCGCCTGCTTGCTCATCTGCGCCATCATGGCCGCTTGCAGGTCGGTAGACATCAGCATGGCGGCGTTCCAGGTGGCGATGTAGTTCAGGCCATCGGCCACGCTGTGATCACGCGCATACAGGATCATTTCCTTGGTGCCCCGGATCGACAGCGGTGATTTGGCCGCGATGGTGGCCGCGATCTCGCGCACGCCGTCGCGCAGGGCCTGGGGCGACTCGAACACGCGGTTGACCAGGCCGATCTCTTTGGCCTCGGCCGCAAGCACCTTGCGGCCGGTGTAGGCCAGCTCGCGGGCCATGCCATCGCTGATCAGCTTGGGCAGGCGCTGCAAGGTGCCCACGTCGGCCGTCATGCCAATGTCGATTTCCTTGATGGTGAAGTAGGCCTCGGCACTGCAGTAGCGCATGTCGGTGCAGGTGATCAGGTCGATGCCACCGCCCACGCAGGCGCCATGGATGGCGGCCAGCACGGGCTTGCGGCAGCGTTCCATGCTGGTCAGCGTGTCTTGCAGGTCGAGGATCATGCGGCGCAGGTTTTCGCGGGTGCGGCCGTCGCAATCGCTTTTGATCTGCGCTTGCAGGCCCATCATCATGGTCAGGTCAATGCCGGAGGTGAAGTGCTTGCCTTCGCCTTCGATGATGGCCACGCGGGCCTCGGGCGTGGCGTCGATCCACTGGAAGGCCTGGCGGATCTCGTGCCACATCGCCAGGTTCATGGCGTTGGCTTTGTCGGGCCGGTTCAAGCGCACGGTGGCGATGTGGTCGGCCAGGGTGACGGTCAAGGTTTCGTAAGTCATGCTTTGGCTTCTTTGTAGGCTGGCAGGTAGGCAGCCAGGCGGGCGCCCATCTCGGCACCCAAGGCTTGCAAGGCATTGAAGGGGCGCACCATCACCTCGAAGTCCACGATCAGGCCGGCTTCGTCAAATTGGATCAGGTCGATGCCTTTGAGCGATTTGCCATCCACCACGGCGCTGAACTCCAGCACCACGCTCAAGCCATCCTCGGACACCAGTTGGCGGTGGTATTCAAACTGGGTGAACACCTTCATCACGGTGTTGAGGATGAGGTTCACGGCCGTGGCGCTCACGTAGGGCTTGAAGGCCATGGGTGAGCGGAACACGGCGGCATCGTTCAGGATGGTGGGCAGGCGGCCCATGTCTTGAAGGGACACCATCTCGTGCCACAAGGCGAGGGAGGCGGCTGCGGCGGGCTTCATCTGGGGACTGGTCATGGTCTCAAGCTCCGGTGAGGTCGATGGGCGTCAGGTGTCAGATGGCGGCGGCCAACTCGGCGCCTTGCTTGATGGCGCGCTTGGCGTCCAGCTCGGCGGCCACGTCGGCGCCACCGATCAGGTGCACTTTGCAGCCAGCGGCTTGCAAATCGGCCTGCAGTTCGCGCAATGGATCCTGGCCTGCGCACAGTATCACCGTGTCGGCGGGGATGAGCTTGGGCTCGCCACCCACGGTGATGTGCAGGCCGGCGTCGTCCACCTTGTCATACGTCACGCCCGCGATCATGTGCACGGCGCGGTTCTTCAAGCCCGTGCGGTGGATCCAGCCCGTGGTCTTGCCCAGGCCGTCGCCCACCTTGCTGGTCTTGCGTTGCAGCAGGTAGACCTGCTTGGGTGACTTTTCCAGGTCAGCGGGCTTGATGCCGCCACGGTCGGCGTAGGTTGTGTCGATGCCCCATTCGGCGTAGAACTTGGTGGGGTTGAGGCTGGCGCTTTCGCCAGCGTGCGTGAGGTATTCGGCCACGTCGAAGCCGATACCGCCCGCGCCGATGATGGCGACCACGTCGCCGACGGGCTTGCCGTCGCGCAGCACATCAAGGTAGCTGACGACCTTGGGGTGGTCAACGCCGGGGATGGGCGGCGTGCGGGGCGACACGCCGGTGGCCAGCACCACTTCATCGAACTTGCCGTTGATCAAGTCTTCCGCGGTCACGCGCTGGTTGAACTGCGTTTTCACGCCCGTCAGCGCCAGTTGCTTGCGGAAGTAGCGCAGGGTTTCATAGAACTCTTCCTTGCCCGGCACCTTCTTGGCGACGTTGAACTGGCCGCCCACATCGGGGCCAGCTTCGAACAAGGTGACGTCGTGGCCGCGCTCGGCCGAATAGGTGGCGAAGCTCAAGCCCGCCGGGCCAGCGCCGACCACGGCGATGCGCTTGACTTGCGTGGTGCGCGGGAAGTTGAGCAGCGTTTCGTGGCAAGCGCGCGGGTTGACCAGGCAGGAGGTGATCTTGCCGCCGAAGGTGTGGTCCAGGCAGGCCTGGTTGCAGCCGATGCAGGTATTGATCTCGTCCGCGCGGCCTTCCTTGGCCTTTTGCACGAAGAAGGCGTCGGCCAGCAGCGGGCGTGCCATCGAGACCATGTCGCAGAAGCCATCGGCCAGCAGTTGTTCGGCCACTTCGGGCGTGTTGATGCGGTTGGTGGCGACCAGGGGGATGCCCACGTGGCCCTTCATCTTCTGCGTGACCCAGGCGAAGGCCGCGCGCGGCACCTTGGTGGCGATGGTGGGGATGCGCGCCTCGTGCCAGCCGATGCCGGTGTTGAGGATCGTGGCGCCGGCCGCTTCGATGGCCTGGGCCAGTTGCACCACCTCTTCAAACGTGGAGCCGCCTTCGACCAGGTCGAGCATGGACAGGCGGTAAATGATGATGAAGTTGGGGCCGACGCGTTCGCGCACGCGCTTGACGATCTCGATGGGGAAGCGGATGCGGTTGGCGTAGCTGCCGCCCCATTCGTCGTCGCGCTGGTTGGTGCGGGCGGCGATGAACTCGTTGATCAGGTAGCCCTCGGAGCCCATGACCTCGACGCCGTCGTAGCCGGCCGATTGGGCCAGTGCGGCGCAGCGGGCGTAGTCGTCGATGGTCTTGGCGACTTCATCGGTGGTGAGCGCGCGCGGGGTGGCGGGGCTGATGGGCGCCTTGATGGCGCTGGGGCCGACCAGGCCGGGGTGGTAGGCGTAGCGGCCGAAGTGCAGGATCTGCAAGGCGATCTTGCCGCCTTCGCGGTGCACGGCCTCGGTCACGGCCTTGTGGTGGTCGGCTTCTTCTTGCGTGGTGAGGCGCGAGCCGCCGGGGAAGGGCGCGCCTTCGTCATTGGGGGCGATGCCGCCCGTCACGATCAGGCCCACACCGCCGCGCGCCCGCTCGGCGTAGAAGGCGGCCATGCGGTTGAAACCGTCCTTGGCTTCTTCCAGGCCCACGTGCATGGAACCCATGATGACGCGGTTGGGGAGGGTGGTGAAGCCGAGGTCGAGGGGTTGCAGGAGGTGGGGGTAGGGGGTGGGCATGTGTGGGGGCCTTGCAAGCGGAGGGGTTATGCAATCAGTTGCAGGACTGTAGGGGATGGGGTGGATTTATGCAACTGGTTGCATAAAAGTGCGGCGCGCCAGGTTTTGCGCTCGGGTGATGCCCTTTTTGAGGGCGTGCGCGGGGCATTGAGCTTTGCGCGCAAAGCTTTTTTGCTTGATGGCCCGAGCTTTGAACTCGGTGTGCGGAGCTATTGGCTTATTGCGCAAACCTTTTAGGGGCACTCGCCAGGCTTTGAGCTCGGTGTATGAGGCTTTTTTAGTTTTTGCTCCGAGCTTTGAGCTTCAGGCTCGCAGCTATTTGGGGCACACGCCGAGCTTTTTGCTCGGCGGCCCGCGTTCAGGGCTTTGCGAATTGACCTCTTACCGGCAGTGGTCTATGCTGAATGCGCTCCGTTCGTGACGATGTGCTCACGGTGCGAGAACAGGGAGGCTGCTGAAAATGGCGAAAAGATGGTTGTGCTTGCCGGGAGGCAAGAGGTTGGACTTTGCTGGACGCGCAAGGCGTGTTTTGCCTGGGTTATTGGTTGAGGTGATGCATATCTTGGCCTTGAGAGGTGATATGTGCGCTTTTGATACCTAAATGGTAGTTAGGCTACCCAAAAACATGTATCCCCCGAATAGCACCAAGACATTCCTTAGCACTAGCCTCGTGACAGGCCCAAACTCTGAGCAAGACATCTCAAATGAGCAGTTTCTAAACTCATACCTTGACTACGGTTGCTGGCTCAGAGTTGTCACCAGTCGCCAGCAACTTGATGTAATAGAAAACAAAAATTCCAGCGAGCTACAAAAACTTGCTGCGCTGGCAAGCTTCTATCAAACGGCAGGTTTGGTAGTTGAAGATGCACTAAGCATGCATATCGCTTGGTCACTTTGGCAATTAGACAAATCGAAATCCTTGCCGGACATTCTAGAACGCCTCTCTTTGCGTCTATCCAGCCCCAAAGGGGATCTCCCTGAAAGCTATGCCAGCGATATTAAACAAAAATATATTACCACCAAAAAAAGAGTCGATATTTATCCCCGGCAATATCTTAACGACCTACTTTCCTTGAGTGATGAAGAACTGCCCGCCACTTTTGGAATAAACTGGAAACGACATCCTAGCGTCAAATTGGTTCCGCCTGAGCTAAGGCTGTTCTGGAATAACCTCGGCCACTATATACGAGGATGCGTCGAACCATTGGCGAGCCCAAAAGGGGCTCTCTTAGCATCTTGCTACAACAAAATAAAGCATGGTCCACAGCTAACAATTATGGCTCCCGCCGCTGCCGCGAAATACCGAGGCTTTGAGTACCCGGATGTTGAACACTTTATGCAAGAGCCAACAATCAGACTTTTACTCCAGGGATCTCGTACGCAAGAAACTCCCGAAGAGACGCAAGCCAATGAGAGAGTAGCCCCATTTTTGGTTGCCGATGCACCGAACATGCGGCGGTGGTTTTTCCAGCAAATTGCACATACATCAAACGCACTATATATCAATGGAACATGGATATTTAACACTACGTACATTGACCGGAAGCGCCCTTTTAAGATCGAATCACCAGAACTCTTATCGATCATTTCAGAACAGGGCACTCATCTCAATAGGACATTTAACATGAATATTGAGTAGCGATATTCTTATGAATAGAAATTTCACGCGCCTTGCATCTGCCTCCAGCCTAAATGGTTGTTCAATAGGACGTCTACCAGCTCCGCTGCTAGCCGCCTGTTCACGCTGGCGTTAGGCTCTTCTAACAACACCCTAGCTAATCGTTCCGCGACGCGATACACACTGGCAACGACTATGTATTCAAAGCTCCCAACATTTTTCCTCCTAGCACTGCTGACTAACGCCAATGATGTTTGGTCCCAAGACACTGCTGCAAAGCAAGAGTGCTCTCCTCGGCCTACGCAAAGTCGGTTAATCGCACCAACAGTTCGACCTGAAATAAAGGTGCTCTGCGGCTCAAACTCGATTACCCAAAATTTTGCCGTACCGCCGATGCCCACGACAACCGTCGCGTCTACTCCGACGAACAATACTCTTCAGAGTTCTTCTACCCTTATCGCACTCATCTCGGCTTCCGCTGGTGTACTTGGTGCATTTGCGGGCGCATTCGCTAGTTACTTGGTTGCTAGAGAAAAGGCCAAGTCCGATATCGAACTGGAGAGCAAGCGTCTGCAGGCAAATGTTATAGCTACAGAACGTCTTCGGTGGCTACAAGACATTCGCCAGAGAATGTCCACGCTGTATCAGCAACTGGACTTTCAGTACAACCTATTAAAGCGGCCAGTCGCTCATAACCAAGGTACAACAACACAGCAGCAACTTGACGATATGTCTGCCGAGATCATGGCGGAATGCAACATGATCACCCTCATGCTAAATCCTGCTAAGCCGGACCAAGCCGCGCTGCGGGACGCAATTCAAAGCGCGCTGCAATTTACGCAGCAATGTTTCCAACAGGCAGCAGTCGGCTCGAGGAATTTTAATGACCACGAGTACCGCACTTACAAGCAAGCCGCCTTCGACGCCATGACACGCTTAGGTGTTGAAGCGTGGAAGCAAGTGAAATCTTTGTCGTAGTCATTTGCGTCGACTAGCAAATGCAAATACATAACCGAGCCGCTGCCATAGCCTTCTGCAAGTTCAACCCGGTCCGCCTATCAGCTTCGGTGGCAGCCGCCTGTTAATGCGGGCGTTCGCCCTCTTAAGATAGCAGCCACAACATCAGGAAAATAATATGAGCGCACTCATACTGGAGTACGATAATACTAGGGGCCTTCATGAAGCCTTTCGCTCTCAAATGGAAGCGCTCCTTCGGCAACTGTTGAATGCTGAAGGGGTTTTCGTTCATTCGATTTCATCACGAACAAAAGATAGATCTAGCCTAGTTAAGAAAATTGCAAAAAAGGGCCAGAACTACGGTTTACTAAGCGATGTAACAGATCTAGTCGGCATCCGAGTCATAACCTATTTTTCGGACCAGGTTGATGCAATTTCTAAAATTATCGAAGAAGAATTCACTGTGGATAAAGAAAATTCTATCGACAAGAGGTCCACGTTGGACCCGGATAGATTTGGATACTTGTCAGTCCACTATGTAGTATCCCTGCCGACGTCACGTATTACTCTCAAAGAGAATAGAGATTTTGGTAATTTGAAGGCAGAGATACAAATCCGATCCATACTTCAGCATGCTTGGGCGGAAATAGAACATGATTTGGGTTACAAAACAAAAGGAGAAGTGCCTTCTCTAATAAGAAGGCAGTTTGCGAGGCTGGCGGGCCTACTGGAACTCGGAGATGATGAATTCGTGCAAATTAGAGAGTTCCTGAGTAAGTATCAGGAAGAAATTTCAGTCAATATAAAAAATGACGCGAGAAAAATAGAAATTGATAGAATATCACTTCTTGATTTCGTAAGAAGCTCCCCTCTTGTTGCAGAGGTTGATGCGTTTATTGCATCAGGACTTAACTGCAAACTCAGTGAAAGCGAATACAACATTGACGGTGACATCGAGAGGTTGACGCACTTCAATATAAAAAATATTGCGGAAGTCGAAGAATTGCTTGGGAAATACAAAATAAAAATTCAAGAACTTGCCGAAAAATGGGGGGAAGAGCCAAATTTAATCGACGCAGATAATGAGCCTGATGTTGGCGGAGGGATTTCAATATTTTATCTTTGCCATATGCTGGCGGGGGCCATCCAGAATATAGATCTTGCTGCCGCTTATTACCGAAAATTTGGCATTAGAAACCCGGTGTCAGAAGATGAGGAGCATACTGCGCGTGAGGTTACCGAGCTACTAAAGGATTTCCCATAAATTTCCATTTAAGCCTGCAGGAACAGCTCAAGCATCGGTATCATTTAAAATGAAAATTGCAACGCCGTGCCTTTGCGCGAACGCCAACATCGCCGTTCAAGCATCTATCCGGAGCCTAGCTGGTTGTTCAAAAAGACGTCTTCCGGCTTCGCTCGCAGCGGCCTGTTAAGGCGAGCGTTTGGCTTTCCTTAATTCCAGCGGCGTCATTTGGTGCATTCAAGAAAATCTGCAAACACAAAAGGCTCGACCGATATGACGCTTAAACGAATGGACAATTGTTTTGGTTGTTGTCGACGACCTCCAAACCGTGAGATCTTTCTTCATCGAACTGGGACTCACGCTCGAAGGCGAAACCACGGTGGAAGGCCCTCTGATCGGCAAACTGATCGGGCTCAAAGACGTCCGCGCCACGCTGGCGATGCTGCGGACGCCCGATGGTCAAGGCGTCGAATTGGACAAGTTCCACACGCCTGAAGCAGTCAGGCATGGACCTGCGCAAGCACCCGTGAACACGCTGGGCCTTCGCCGCATCATGTTCAATGTCAGTGACATTGGCGAAATCGTCGCCCGCATGCAAGCCTTCGGGGCCGAAATCATCGGAGAAATGCAGTACGAAGATTCCTACCTGCTGGCCTACATCCGAGGGCCTGAGGGCATCATCGTCACCCTTGCCGAACAATTGGGCCAGCCATGAAATCGCCAGACCGCAAACAACTTCTCCAAACCCTGAAAGCTCGCTTCGATCAAAACATGCCCCGGCATGTCGGCATCGATTGGGCCGACGTGGCCACCACGCTTGAAGCCAACCCCGCCGCCCTCGAATCGCTGCAAGCCATGGAATCCACAGGCGGCGAACCCGACGTCATCGGCCAAGACCCCAAGTCCGGCCACTTCACCTTCTGCGACTGCGCCCCAGAAAGCCCCACCGGCCGCAGAAGCACCTGCTATGACGGCGAAGCCCGAGCCGCCCGAAAAGAGAACAAGCCCGACCACAGCGCCGTCGAAATGGCTGCCGCCATGAGCATCGACCTGCTGACCGAAGCGCAATACCGCGCCCTGCAAAAGCTCGGCGACTTCGACTTGAAGACCTCCAGCTGGATCAAAACGCCACCCGAGGTGAGGGCCCTCGGCGGCGCCCTGTTCTGTGACCGGCGCTATGGCCAAGTCTTCGTTTATCACAATGGCGTGCAGTCGTACTACGCCGCCAGAGGCTTTCGGGGCTTGTTCCAAGTCTGATCTGGTCGCGGCTTCGGGTTTCTGACGAATCGTCTGTAACAAACTGTGGCTATGATCGGTGTTCCAACCGTGAAGCAGTGATCACGGTGGATGTACAGGGAGACGTCAAAGATGTTGAATGATCGGATCACTTGCCGGGAGGCAAGGGGATTGGTTCCATTGATCGGAAATACGCGTCGCCCTGCATGGAGCGATGCCTGCCATGAGCGATGAACGCTTTTGACCAAAGCTCTTGTGTTTCCAAGTCAATTCTCAACCAATCAAGGTATTACCCGACATGAAGATTTTCACCACCTTTGCACTCGCCGCCGTCGTTTTGATGTCCGGATGCGCATCTGTCGACATGGCCTCGAAAGCAGAGTCATCGAAGGCAAAGGAATTCAATCCGCCAACGCAAGGCAATGCCGGGCTTTACATCTACCGCAACAGTTTCGTCGGCAAGGCGCTGAAGAAAGACATTCTGGTTGACGGCAAGTGCGTGGGCGAAAGCGCGCCAGATGTGTTCTTCTACACCGAAGTCCAAGGTGGCAAGAACCACAAGATCGATACCGAATCCGAATTTTCGGACAACAGCCTCGAGCTCATGTTGGAAAGTGGCAAGAACTACTTCATCCGCCAGTTCATCAAAATGGGCGTGTTTGTCGGTGGCGCAGGTTTGGAGCAAGTGACCGAAGCCCAGGGTAAGGCAGACATCGCTTCGCTGGAACTTGCCAAAACGGGCAAGTGCAACTCCGTGAAGTAAAGAGTCGGCCTTGCAAAACCACCACACCCCCGATGAATACAGGGCGAGTCGTGCAATTGGGGATGGTCAGAACTCTGGGTTTTCGGTTCAATGACGCTCAGTTTCTGGGAGTTTTGAGGATCTGAACAGATGAGCACGCCCG
>NZ_JAUSAR010000169.1 GCF_030652515.1 Aquabacterium sp.
GGGGCGATCAGGGATGAGGCGGAGGCGGGCGGGGCGACTTCGGGGGCGGCGAGGCGCACAGGCCACGGCGGGTTGCCCCTCGCGCAGCGAGGGGTCGGCGAGGACTGTTTGAGCTGGCCGTAGGCCAGCGAGTTCCGCAGCCGCCCGCCGTGGCCGAGCACCGAGCGCAGTCCGCCGCTACGCGGTGGACCGCCACCATAGGAGCCCCACCCGCCTCCGACTCATCCCCGCCCCGCGCCGCCTTGACAAAGCACACACGCCCCCCTAGCTTGAACCCCTCCCTAGGGATGCCAACCCGCACTTCCCGGCTAAAAATAGCGAACTCCATTTCACAAGGGCGGGATCATGGGCAGTTTATTGATCAGGGGCAGTCAGGGCGCAGACGTCAAGCGCTTACGCCAACAGTTGGCCAAAGAGCTGGGCCCCGACGGCGCCGACTACAGCAAGCTGGCCTCCGGCCAGGACTTCGACGCCGATCTGGAAGCCGCCGTGCGCCGCTGGCAATCCGGCACCGGCCTGATCGCCGATGGCGTGGTCGGCCCACGCTGCCAATCCCTGCTGGGCCTGGTCACGCTGCCCCCCTTGGCCATCATGCTGGACAACGACGCCGTGCGGCGCCTGTTCCCCGCCACCAAACCCTCCAACATCGCGCGCTACCTGCCCTACGTGGCCGCCGCCCTGCAGGCCATGCGCCTGAACGACCGCAGCATGATCTGCGCAGCCCTGGGCACCATCCGCGCTGAAAGCGAAGGCTTCCTGCCCATCTCCGAGTTCCCCTCGCAGTTCAACACCAAGCCCGGCATGGCGCCCTTCAGCGCCTACGACGGGCGCAAGGCCCTGGGCAACACCCAACCCGGCGATGGCGCCAAGTTCAAGGGACGCGGCTTCATCCAGCTGACCGGCCGCGCCAACTACACCCAGTACGGCACCGAGCTTGGCATCGACCTGACCAGCAACCCTGACCTGGCCAATGCCCCCGAAGTGGCCGCCATGCTGCTGGCCACCTTCCTGGCCCACCGCGCCGACGCCATGCGCGCCGCCCTGGCCGAAGGCAAGTACCTGGCCGCCCGCAAGATGGTCAACGGCGGCTCCCACGGCCTGGACCGCTTCAAGAACGTGTTCGACCTGGCCAAGCAGGTGTGGCCCATCCCCGAGCCCAAGGTGGGCGTCAGCGCCGCCGCCCGCAAACGCGCCGCTGCCCCCCTCAAGAAAAGCCGCCCCCTCACCGTCGCCAAAGACCCGGCCGACCTGCGCGACCGCTTCTACATGCCACCCCCCGTGAGCCTGCCCGGCGAGTTCCCCGATTCCAGCGACATCAAGCGCTTCCTGTCCACCTACACCAAGGCCGGACTGATCCTCGACCAGGGGCAAGAAGGCGCCTGCACCGGCTTCGGCCTGGCCTGCACCGTCAACTACCTGCGCTGGCGCAAGCAGCAGATGCCCACCAAGCTGGAATCCGTCAGCGCGGCCATGCTCTACAGCTTCGCGCGCCGCTACGACGAATACGAGGGCGAGAACTACGAAGGCTCCAGCTGCCGGGGGGCCATCAAGGGCTGGTTTCACAACGGCGTCTGCCTGGACACCGACTGGCCCCACCGCGACCACGATCCCGTTCAGCCCAAGTACGGCTACGCCAAGCGCGCCGCGCAGAACACCCTGGGCGTCTACTACCGCATCGAGGTCAAGTGCATCACCGACCTGCAGGCCGCGATCCGTGAGGTGGGCGCCATCTTCGTGTCCAGCACCACGCACGAGGGCTGGAACCAGATCACCAACCAGGCCCAGGCCCCGACGGGCCACGCCGGCCTGCCCGTGATCCCGTATGACGGCCACCCGTCTGAAGTCGATGGCCACGCCTACGCGCTGGTCGGCTTCAACGAACAGGGCTTCGTGTTGCAGAACTCCTGGGGACCGGGCTGGGGCGCCGGCGGCTTTGCCGTGCTCACCTATGCCGACTGGCTGGCCAATGGCATGGACGCCTGGGTGGTGGCCCTTGGCGTGTCGGGCGTGATGGTGGGCGGCATGACCACGGCCGCCGCCAGCCAATCACGCGCCAACGCCAGTGACCCCAGCACCTGGTGGGACGAACGCCGCGCCTACCAGCACAGCATCGTGTTAGGCAACGATGGCCGCGTGCGCCGCTACCTGACCGAAGACGAAGTCAGCCGCACCTTGCTGCACCAGGCCTCGGTGCTGCCCGACACCTGGTTCCGCAGCCAACCCGACAAGGTCAAGCGCCTGGTCATCTACGCCCACGGCGGCCTCAACAGTGAAGCCGACGCCATCAAACGAGCGCGCGCCATGGGCCGCTTTTTCACCGGCAATGGCTGCTACCCGCTGTTCCTGGCCTGGAAGACCGGCCTGATGGAAAGCATCGGGAACATCATCCAGGAAGCCTTTCGCAAGCAGCCGCCAATGGCCGCTGGCGTGGGCGAGTGGATCACCGACCGCACCGACCTGCTGATCGAAAAATCCATCGGTCGGCCCCTGGTCAAACCAGTGTGGAGCGAGATGAAGGAGAACGCGGAAGTGGCCTTCAACACCACGCGCGGCGGCGATCTGCTGATCACTGCCTTGCAAAAGCTGGTGAGCACCTGGGGTGACGACCTGGAGATCCACCTGGTGGGCCACTCGGCCGGTTCGATCATCCTGGGCCACATGCTGGACCTGGTGGCCAAGCGCGGCCTGGTCACCAAGATTTCATCCATCCAGCTGTGGGCGCCCGCCTGCACCGTGCAGTTCGCCAACCAGCACTACGCACCGCATGCCGACCTGATGAAGAAGCTGCACCTGCAAGTGCTGTCCGACCGCAATGAGCGCGACGACAATGTGGTGGCCATCTACCGCAAGTCGCTGCTGTACCTTGTCTCGAACGCGCTGGAGACCGACCTGCGCACACCCATCCTGGGCATGGAGAACGTGTTCAACGCGGGTTACCGGGGCTGGGATGGCTCGTCCAGCACGGGCGAATCCTTGAGCAACTGGCGCCAGGCGGCGGCCAATGCGGGCCTGGTGCCGGGTGAGCGCCTGGTGGTGGTGGACCAGGACAAGATCACCGTGGCCAAGCCAGACCGCCGGGCCAAGGCCGCCCATGGCACGTTCGACAACGACCTGGACGTGGTCAGCCGGGCGGTGCAGCGCATCAGCGGCGGTGCGCTGAAGACGCCGGTGGATGATTTGAGGGGGTTTTAAACCTAGGTGGAGTAAGACGCGTCATCCACCTGAACGTCATGCTCCAGGATGACCGCGCCCAGATGCCCCTCGGGCGGGCGGCCAAAGAATGGCCCGCCTGGCTCCGAGAACAAATACACGTCGGACTGCAAAGCCCCGCAATGCGGGCAATGGTTGGTCAAACGGCTGACGCCATCATCACCCGGCAAATCCACGCGCAGGTTGGGCGCCAGCAGCAAGAGCGCATCGGTCAGCTCGGTGGGGGGGTTGGAGATGCCGTACACATAGGTGCGGCTCTCGCCCGATTCACCCAGGTCGACCACATCGGCCGCGACCACGGCGTGCACCTGGGTCAGGGCATGGCACTTCCAGCACGTGGCGGTGGAAGTGCGCATGTGGATGGGGGCGACCAGGCGCAAGGCGGCGGCATCCGCAGGCTTGGGGGCCGCGCCTTGACCGGAGTTTTTCTTCAGGCTGTGGGGAGTGCTCATCCAATCGATCCCTTGAAGAGGTTAAGGCTCCACGCTAACACGTCTTCTCAGAATTTGAAGATGGTCAACCCCAGACTCAGGCTGGTCTGTTTGAAGTTGTAGTCCAGCAAGGTTTCGCCATAGCCCTGGAAGAATTGCGCATACCAGCGCAGGCCGTCGGGCCGGTCACGGAACACAGGGTAGGAGTAATCCAACTGCACCGAGCCCTTGCCCGAGAACGAAGGCCGCCAGGCCACGGCCGCCGTGGAGCGCCCTGGCGTCCACATCATCTGCAGTTCGGCCCGCTTCATGTAATCCTGGATGTCGGGGTTGTCGTCGCCCACGGCGTTGTCGGTCTCAAGCCGGTGCTCCAGCCGCAGATTGAACATCAGGTCGCGCCGCTCCAGCCCCGCCTGGGCATAGACCCGGTTCCAGCTGCGCGACAGCGGGTCGGGCTGGCCGTTGGATTGGTGGACGATGCCGGCCTGCGTCATGCGCCATTTCCAGCCCAGCGGCAAGGCTTGCCAGGAGGCGGGCGTGGGCACCACATAGATGACTTCGGGCTGGTAATCGGTGCTGCGGAAAGGCGCGGACTGGTCGCGGTTCCACAGTTGCCACATCGACTGCTGGGTGTAGGCCACCCACAGGTCGGCCCCCGGCAACAGGGCGTTTTCCAAGACCTTGCTGCGCAGCGAGACCTGAATCTTGGCCTCGCCGTTCTGGTAACGGGGCAGGTTGTTGGCCTGGGCACGGGTCGGGCTGCTGGGATTGCGGTTCACGCTCGCCATGCTGTGCAGGGGCATGAAAAAATTGGGTCGGTAGCTGGTGTAGTTGAAGGTGCCGCGCTTGTCGGCCTGGTCCAACTCCCAGTAGCGAGACATGAAGCTGTTTTCGGACTGTTGCGTGGTGGCAGGCGTTGCGGCCTGACTGACTGGCACGGCCTCGGGGGTGCCGGGCACCGCGGCGGGTGAGGCCGGCAGGGTGACCATGGCCTCGCGCCCGGCCAGCCTGTCGTAGCAGGCCAGTCGGGCACTGGCGTCGGGCAAACCCAGACACTCCTTCAGGTCAAGGGGCGCCTGGGCGAAAGCGGGGGCAGCAAGCCCCACACTCAGGGCCAGCAGGGAAGAACGAAGGGGGCGGTGTGGTGTAGGCATGCGCGATTGGATCACGCGGCCACTTCGGCACCAAGTTCCGACATCAGTTCTTCCTTGCGGCTGGCCATGGCATCGCCCAGTTGGTGCAAATCCAGGTGGGCCCGCTTGACCTTGGGGAACAACTCTTCCTCTTCTTCGGTGGCGTGGTGGTCGATGTACTCGCCTAGCACCGTCACCTTGGCGTCGTACAGGTCCTCGGAAGGCTCCATGTCCTGGATCTGGGCAATCAGGTCCTTGGCGCTGGCATGCTCCACCACCGCTTCTTTCAGCAAATCCTCGGCCTTGGCGGCCTGGCCTGCAGCGGGATAGAAGATTTCTTCTTCGATCTTGGTGTGCACGGTCAACAGCAGGCAGATGTGCTCGGCCAGGGCTTGCTTTTCCGCTTCGCCGCCATCGGCCTTGACCAACTTCTCGTAGTCCTTGAACAACTTCTTGACTTCCTTGTGATCGGCGGTCAGCAGTTGCACGGCATCGGGGGTGGTTTTGGCTTTGGCGGCCGGGGTCTTGGCGGCTGGTTTCTTGGTGGTGGTTGGCATATTTTGGTTCCTTGAATTGATGACAAAGTCAGACCGCGAAGGTCAAAGTCGGCCCATCAGCATCAGCACGATCAGCACGACCAGGATCAAACCCAGGCCGCCACTGGGGCCGTAACCCCAGCTTCGGCTGTGACCCCAGGTGGGCACGGCGCCAATGAGCATCAACAAAACAACGATCAGAAGAATGGTTCCCAAGCTCATGGTGGCTCTCCTTATTTCTTGATTTGATTGCCGATGACGCCACCGACGGCGGCACCACCGATGGTTCCACCAGCGCTGCCGCCGGTCAGCACGGCGCCTGCCGCTGCGCCCACACCCGCGCCCACGGCGGTGTTGCGGTCACGGGCCGACATGTCGCTGCAAGCGCCCAGGCCGACCAATGCCAAAGCGGTGGTGGCGGTGAAGGCCAGGCGGCCGAAATTCTGTCGAAGGTGGTTCATGGCACTTCTCCTTGTGTGGGGTAACACCTTGTTGTTGGCAAACAGGGTGCCCACCAGGGCGGTGCCGTGAAATAAATGTCAGCGCACGGCGCGGGCGACGTCTTGCGCCACCTGGTTCAGCAAGGTGCTCATGGCGGCGGCCTGGCCCACCGGGGTGTCTGGCGACACGGGCGTGCTGGCGGCGCGGTTGCCCGAGAAAACCGGGGTGGGCGTGCTGCCCGGGCCGGTGATGCGCCAGCTCACGTCCGCCCGCAATTGCCCGGCGCTGCGCACATAGTCCAGCGGTGCAATGTTGACGATCAGCACCTGCCCCGTGGGCATGGATGGGCAATGCGAGTCACACACGGTCCAACTCGGCAAAGCTTGCCGCAAAAGCAGGGCCAGGTGGTTGGTCAGCCCCACTTCCAGACGCTCGGCCCAGGCCGTGTTGGGCCATTCGACCAAGGTGCTGTCGGCCTGCCGGTAGCGCACGGCGTCGGTTTGCAGGTACTCGGGGATGTTGACGCGGCGCAGGGTGAGGAACCGGGGCGCGGAGGCCACCGAAGAAGCAGGCGGGGCGGCCTCGGTGGCCACTACCGGCTGAGACGGTGACGGCAGGGGCAGCGACAACAAGGTCGGTGGGGGGGCGGTGCTGCACGCCCCCAGGCCCAGGGCCAACAAGACCAAACCATGGGAGACGACAAGGCGGCGCAAAGTGATCATGGTGCTTTCTTCCCGAACAGGATGGAGTTGGGCTGGCGTTCCAGCTGGTCGGCGAACGAGCGCAGGCTGCGTGCGGCCAGCGACAGGTCACGCACGGCCAGCTCGGCGTCGGAGCGCAAAGGCGAGCCCACGGCGCTGAGCTCTGCGAAGTTGCCCATGGCCTGCTGCGCGGCCTGCGCCGCATCGCGGGCAGCCTGCAAGGTTTGCTGAATCTCGGGCTGGGTTTGCAGCACCACATTGCGCGATGACTCCGACAACTGCTCCACCGACGCCAAGGTGGCTTGCGCCTGGGCTTGCACGTCTTGCAAGGCCTTGGCCCCCACCACCAAGGTCTGCTTGGCTTGTGCCGCCGCCGCACCGATCTCCTTGCCGGACAAAGCCACCGCCTGTTGAGTGACCTTCAAGGTCTGGTCCAGCTGGTTGATGGTCCTGCGCACGTCTTGCACCAGGTCGGCCAAGGGCAACTCGGCAACCTGGTCCAGCAAGGCATCCAGCTTGTCACGCATGGCCGGAATCTCGGGCACGGCGCTGGAGCCACCACCCAGCAACACCACTGGGGTGTTGGGCTTGAAGTCCAGGTCGATGCTGGTCTGGCCGGTCACCACACTCTGGATGATGAGCTTGGCCCGCAGGCCACGTTGCACCAGATCAGGCAACTTGCGGAAGCTGCCACCCTGTTCACCCCCCATCTTCACCATGTCACCAGCCAGGGTCAGCCCCACAGGAATGCGCGTGACCAGGGACTTGGGGTCCACCTCGATGCCGATGCTCAGCACCTCGCCAATCTTCACGCCCCGAAAACTCACTGGCGCCCCCACGTACAGGCCCCGCACACTGCCTTGAAAGTAGACGACCGCCTTCTGCCGCTTGGAGAAGAGGTCGGCACCACCCAGCGTGACGAGCCCGGCCACGATCAGGATCAGGGCCGTGACGACGAAACCGCCGACCAGCAAGGCATTGCGTTTCATAACTTCTCCCGGTGCAGGAACGCGTGCACGGTTGGGTGGGTGGCGGTGTCCAGCAACTCGCTGGGCTTGCCATGGGCGATGGGTTTCTTGCTGTCGGCGTCCAGGAAGATGCTGTCGTCGGCGATGGCGAAGAGGCTGGGCAACTCGTGCGAGACCACCAGCACGGCCGCCCCGGTGCGATCACGGATCTCCAGGATGAGGTCGTCCAGGCGCTTGGAGCTGATCGGATCCAGGCCGGCGGAAGGCTCGTCCAGGAACAGCAAGCGAGGTTGCGCCGCGATGGCCCGGGCCAGGCCCGCGCGCTTCTTCATGCCGCCACTGAGGTCGGCCGGGCTGTAGTCGGCGAAGTCGGCCATCTCGACCCAGGACAAGGCTTCGCGCGCCCGTTCGATGCGCTCGTCCTCGGCCAGATCGGTGTGCTGCTCAAGAGGCATCAGCACGTTCTCCAGCACGGTCATGGAGGACCACAAGGCCGCACTTTGAAAGAGCACGCCAAAGCCTGACCGCAGCTTGGTGCGCTCTTCGTCCTTGCTTTGCCAGTAATCCTTGCCGTCGTACAGCACTTGCCCGTGGGCGGGCTCCAGCAGGCCGATGAGGTGTTTGAGCAATGTACTTTTGCCACAGCCACTGCCCCCCATGATCGCGAAGATGGTGCCGGGCTCGACCTCGAAAGACACGTCCTCTTGAATCAGCTTGTCGCCAAAGCGCATGGTCAGGTCTTGAACGCTGAGCAGGGCCATGGTCAGATCCCCAGCGCGTTGGCGCAGACCGAGAACACGGCATCGAGCGCGATCACGCCCACGATGCCCGCGACCACGGCACGCGTGGTGGCCTGGCCCACGCCTGCCGCGTTGCGCTCGGCATGCAGGCCGTGATAGCAGCCCGCAATGGCCACCAGGATGCCAAAGGCGATGGCCTTGGAGAAGCCCAGGCCCAGGTGCTGAAAGCTCAAGGCGTCCAGGCTGCGGTCAAAGTAAGCGGCGGGAGCCAGGCTCAGCATGCTGGCCCCCACCGTGAAGCCCCCCACCAAACCGGCCAGGCAACCAAAGACATACAGCAAGGGCATCACCAGCAGCAAGGCCAGCACACGCGGCACCACCAGGTGATCCATGGCATTCAGGCCCAGCACCTCCAGCGCGTCAACCTCTTCATTGGCCTGCATGGTGGCCAGCTCGGCCGCGAAGGCGGCACCGGTGCGCCCGGCCATCACCACGGCCGTGATCACGGCGGCCATCTCGCGCGACACGGCAATCGCCACCAGGTCGGCCACGAAGATGCCCGCGCCAAACTTCACCAGTTGCACGGCACCCACAAAGGCCAGGATGGCGCCCACCAGCACATTGACCACCAGCACGATCAGCAAGGCCCGGGCGCTGCAATCGGCCAGCACGCGGGCCATGTCCTGCGACCGGAAACGCCAATGGTTGGGCATCCCATGTGCGATCGCCAGGATCACCGATCCCAAGAAAGTGATGCCGCGAAAGGTGCCTTGCAGCGGTGCGGTCCGAGGCCAACGAATCGTCATGTTTGCCGTTCTAACACGAGGCTGAGGCCCTGCGGTGGCAAGAACAGTGCCTGTCGGCTTTGGCCGACGCCATGTCGCGCAAATGTCCTACAGGTCAACGAGACAGTGCCTACGGCCAGGGCATCGCCTGCGCTTCTAAAGTTTGAGCCATCCAAGCCATCTTTCAAAACTTTCAGGAGAACCTCCATGCCCCACCGTTTGCTGAACGCCCGCCACCTTCGCACCGCTTCCTCGTGGGCTGCGCTCACCCTGGCCACCGCCGCCGCGCCTGCCATGGCGGTCGAGAAAAGCCTGCCGGTGATCGACCGCGTCGGCGTGTGGGTCGGTGGCTACAACGTGGACGCGGAGGGCGACCTCAGCCTGTCCACGGCAGATGGCAGCCAGTCCACCGGCAAGCAACGCGTGATCGATGGCTCCGACGTGGTCAAGCGCGCCCGCGTGGACTGGCTGCTGTTTGACCGACAGGGCTTCTCGGTGGACCTGTACCACTACAGCCAGAACAAAACCCTGGGCGTGAGCGAACCCTTCACCTACAACGGCCAGAGCTACTCGGCCACGGCCCAGCTCAACACCAAAACCTCGTTCGACATCGGCAACTTCTCTTACCGCTGGTGGTTTGGTGGCGAGGACACCGTGGCTGGCGTGGGCGTGGGTGCCGCCTACTACAAGGTCAAGTTGAACTACACCGCCTCGGCCAGCCTGGGCGGCCTGTCGCAGACCATCTCCGACGGCGAGAAGAAAGACGCTTGGGCGCCTTTGGTGACCTTGGGCTTTCGCCACCGCATCAGTGACCAGGTCAGGCTTTACGCCGACCTGTCGGGATCCAAGAAGAACGGCGGCGAAACGTATGGCGACATCGTCAACGCCGGTGCTGGGGTCGAGTGGTTTCCCTGGCGCAACATCGGTGTGGGCGCCGAGTACAACCACACCCGCATCCGCGTGAACTACAGGACTGACGATACCGTGGCCAAGCTTGATCTCAAGCTGAACGGCCCAGCCTTGTACCTGCGGATGCGTTTCTAACCATCCACAGGAGCTGAGCATGAACTTCCATTCCCTGACCCTCAAGCATTCGTTGCTGGCCGGCTTGTTCGCGGCTGCCAGCCTGGCCCTGGCCCCGTCCATGTCCACGGCCGCCACCTTCGCCTCGACCCTGTCGGGTGAAGCTGAGATCCCGCCCGTGACCACCATGGGCACCGGCACCGTGGAGGCCACCTACACGCCCGCCACCAAGATCTTGAAATGGAAGGTGGTGTACTCTGGCCTGAGCGGCGCGGTGACGGCCGCGCACTTCCACGGTCCGGCCATCCCTGGCCAGAACGCGGGCGTGGCCCTGCCTTTCAATGGCAAGCTGGACAGCCCCATTGAAGGCGAAGCCACCCTCACCGAAGCGCAAGCTGCGCAAGTGACGGCGGGCCAGTGGTACGTGAACCTGCACACCGCCGCCAACCCCAAAGGCGAGGTTCGAGGCCAACTGGTCGTCAGCCCATGATGGCGTGGCTGGCATCAGCGATCGGCCGGGCCGCGATGGGCCCGTTCGCCAAAGCCCTGCCACCTTTGGGTGACACCGAACGCGCCGCTTTGGAGGCGGGCACCGTGGGCTTTGAAGGTCAGCTGTTCGCCGGCCAGCCTGACTTCAGCGCCTTGCTGAAGGTCAAGCCATTGCCTTTCACCAACGCCGAGCAAAGCTTCCTCGACAACGAAGTGCGTGAGTTGTGCAGCATGCTGGACGACCACGCCATCGATGAGGCCGGTGACATGCCGCCCGAGGTGTGGCGCTTCCTCAGAGAGAAGCGCTTCTTCGGCATGATCATCCCGCCCGAATATGGGGGCTTGGGCTTTGGCCACCTGGCCCATGCCACCGTGGTGGCACGCATCGCCACCGCCAACGTGGCTGCGGCAGTGACGGTGATGGTGCCCAACTCATTGGGCCCGGCCGAACTGCTGTTGCGCTACGGCACGCTGGCTCAGAAACAACATTACCTGCCCCGCCTGGCCGACGGCCGCGAGTTGCCCTGCTTTGGTTTGACCGCGCCTTCCGCAGGATCGGACGCTGCGTCCATCCCCGATCGGGGCACGCTGGTCGAACGCGAGATCAATGGCCAGAAGGTGCGCGGCTTTGTCGTCAACTTCGACAAGCGCTACATCACCCTGGCGCCCGTGGCCACCGTGGTCGGCCTGGCCTTCCACGCCTACGACGACAGCCTGCCCGAAGGCCAGCGCGATCTTGGCATCACCTGCGCGCTGCTGCCCGTGCCCACCGAAGGCATGGAGATCGGCCGACGCCACCTGCCCATGGGCAGCGCCTTCATGAATGGCCCCATCCATGGCCACCAGGTGTTTGTGCCGATGGACCAGATCATCGGCGGCGAAAAACAAGTGGGCCAAGGCTGGCGCATGCTGATGGAATGCCTGGCCGCAGGCCGCGCCATTTCACTGCCCGCCTTGGGCAGCGCGATGCAGCAAGGCGCACTGTTCGTGGCCAATGGCTATGGCCAGATTCGCGAACAGTTCGGACTGCCCATCGCCCGCTTCCACGCCATCGCCGGGATCATCGCCGAGATGTCGGCCGAGCTGTACGCCACCGACGCCGCGCGCCACTACACCGCCGCCGCGCTCGACGAAGGCCAACAGCCCAGCGTGGCCAGCGCCATCCTCAAGGTGCATTTGACCGAAGCCGGCCGGCGCGCCGTCAACCATGGCATGGACATCCTCGGCGGCAAGGGCATCATCGCCGGGCCGTCCAACCTGCTGGGCATCGGCTACCGCCACGCGCCTATCGCCATCACGGTGGAAGGCGCCAACCTGCTGACCCGGGCCCTGATCATCTTTGGCCAGGGCGCGGTGCGTTGCCACCCGCATGTGCTGGACGAGATGAACGCCATCGAAGCCAAGGACGCACAAGCCCTGGGGCAGGCCTTGTGGTCGCACGTGCGGCACGTGCTGCGCAACCTGCGGCGCAGCATCTTCGGTGCATCGCTCCTCGGCCTGCCGCCCGCCGACCTGAGGCCCGAAGCACAGCTCATCGCCCGGCTCAGCACCCAATACAGCTTCACCGCCGATTTGGCCATGGGATTGTTGGGCGGCCAACTCAAGCGCATGGAGTTGCTGTCAGCGCGGCTGGGCGATGTGCTGGCCCACCTGTACATCGCCAGCGCCTGCCTGTGGCGCTACCAGGTGGACGGCAACCCCGACTTGCTGCCCTTCGCCCAGGCGGGCATCCGCCAGCAGCTGAACCGGGCCCACACCATCTTGCAAGACCTGCACGCCAACCTGCCCTCCGCCCCGGCCCGCTGGCTGGGGGGATTGAGCCTGAGGGCCACCGGCGCGCTGCATCCCCTGCGCGACGAGCAACTGCTTCACCTGGCCGAGTTGCTGCGCACCCGCCGGGATCTGGTTGGCATGCTGTGTCCCGACCTGAGCCTGCCCAAACAAGGCGGCCAGTTCGACCTGGTCAAAGCCCTGACACTGAGCGCCCAGCTGGGCGAGGACACCAACGCCTTGAACAAGGTGTTGCGGCGCACCCAGTCCTTGGAAACCGCCTCGCAAAGCGCGAAAAACCCCGCCCTGGCCTTGCGCTACCTGCAAGCCGCCGACCGCGTGATCCAGGTTGACGACGTGGCCCACGACCACGAAACAGCCTGAACCCAGGGCATACCCCAAGCCCCCAAATGGGTGGACCTGGCTGAAGTCATGTGCAAGCCATCAAATGGCGGGTGGCCATGGTGCAATATCGGAGCATGACCGCCCATGCCTCCGCCCTGCCATTGCCGCCCCACCGCCATGGTGCTGATCTGGCCACCACCCGCCGAATCGCCAGCCGCCTGCGTCTGATGATCCGAGGCAATCCGGAGCCCACGCCCGATGAATGGTCGCGCCTGGGGGCGGCGCTGTGGCGCGGTGACCCGCTGGCAGACGACGTGGCCCATTGGCTTCAACAAGTGGGCATGGGGGTGGGCCGCCCCATGCTGGAGCGCGCCATCGAGCATGGCCTGGACGCTGTGCCCGATGCCCCCGAGTCACTGTGCCGCTTCATGCGGGCCGTGGTGCAAACGCCCGATTGGGTCGATGAAGCCCAACTGGCCCAAGGCGCCCGATTCATCCAGAGCACCGGCCAGCACGGCATGCTGGTCTTGCGCGATGCGGGCCTGATGGCTGGCTACCAGGCCTCGTCCATCAACAAGACCCTCGTGATGACCGGCTCGCTGCAGCGCGGTGCACAACGCCGCCTGGCCGAAACCTCATCGTGGTGGATGGACTGCACCACCGATGGCGGCATGGGCCGCCACAGCGCCGGCTTCAAGACCACCTTGCGGGTGCGGGCCATGCACGCCCTGGTGCGTCAAAACCTGCTGCGCCGCCCCGACTGGGATTCGGCCGCGCACGGTCTGCCCATCAACCAGGTCGACATGCAGGCCACCTACCTGGGCTTCAGCGCGGTGCATTTGATCGCGTTGCGCATCACCGGTGTCGTGGTCAGCAAAGCCGATGGCGCCGCCATGATGCACCTGTGGCGCTACATCGGCTGGCTCATGGGCGTCGAAGAAGCACTGCTGTCCGAAACCGAGATGCAAGGCCGCACCTCGCTTTACCAGAATGTGATCAGCCAGGCCCCGCCCGATGACAGCAGCGCCGCCCTGGGCCGAGCCTTGATGGACGAACCCCTGAACCGGCACTACCCCTGGGGCGGCGCTTTGCGGGGCCGTTTCAACCGGGCCCGCCACCTGAGCATGCTGCGGCTGTTTGTGGGCCGCGAGGGCATGCAGCACCTGGGCCTGCCGCCCGCCCTGCCCTGGCATCCGGTGCTGACCACCTTGCCGCGCCTGCTCTGGACCGGGGCTCACCACCTGCTGCCCGGTGGCCAGGCCCGTCTGGTGCGCGAAGGGCGCGCCAACCAGCTGCGCTACATGCCCATCGTGTTCGGCAAACACCCCCCCGTGGTGGCCCAACACGTGGCACCGTAGAAGCGGGCACAATTGCGCCCTCTGCCCCTTTGATCTCGATCGCCCCTGTTTCCATGTCCTCGACGCCCACCTCTCCTTCGCCGACCCCAGATGCCATGACGCCGGCCGCCTGCGCCACGCAACTTCGGCAGCTGTTCCCGGCCCTGTTTGACGGCGCGCCCAAGCCATTGAAACTGCGCATCCAGGCCGACATCCAAGAGCGCGCCCCCGGCGTGTTCACCAAGCAGGTGCTGTCCGCCTTCCTGCGCCGCCACACGGGCAGCCATGCCTACCTGGTGGCCCTCAGCAAAGCCACCCACCGCTTCGACCTGGATGGCCAGCCCGGCGACGAAATCAGCGAAGAGCACCGCAAGGTGGCCCAGGAAGAGCTGGGCCGCCGCCGCGCCAACCACGAAGCCAAGATCGAGCTGGAACACCAGCAGCGCCGCAACCGCGCCACCTTGCTGCGCGACTTCCAGGCCACCACCCTGACGCCCGCCAATTTCTGCGCGCTCAAGGGCGTGCCGGTGGAAGAACTTGACCACCTTCTGGAGTTGGCCCGCAAGGAAGCGCAAGAAGCGCCGCCTCAAGACCGCCGCCCTCGCCCACCGCCACAACGGCGTCGTTGAGTGGTCAAAGGGGCCCTCAGGGCGCCCGCCCCACTGAGACATCTTGCCCACTGTGTGCTTTGGTGAAACCGCAGTAGATTGCGGGATGCGCCCCCACCTCTTCGCCTTCATCCTGTCCGCAGGCATCACCGCATCGCTCCACGCGGCCCCCAAGGTTGAGGACAGCCTCGCCCAGCGGTTGCAAGCCTGCACCGTCTGCCATGGCCCCCAAGGCCGCGCCGCCAGCGATGGCTACTACCCGCGCATCGCCGGCAAACCGGCGGGCTACCTGTACAACCAGTTGCGCAATTTCCGCGACGGCCGCCGCCACTACGCGCTGATGGCCAATCTGCTGGACCCGCTGTCCGACGAGTACCTGCACGAGATCGCGAACTACTTTGCCGCGCTCGACCTGCCCTACCCCGCTCAGAAGCCTACCCCCCCCTCCGCCGCATCCGAACTCCAACGTGGCCAGGATCTGGTGACCCGGGGCGACGCCCAGCGCAAGATCCCCGCCTGCGTGCAATGCCATGGCGCGGCCCTGACCGGCGTTCAGCCCGCCATCCCCGGCTTGTTGGGGGTGCCACGCGACTACCTCAACGCCCAATTGGGATCCTGGCAAAACGGCAACCGCCAGGCCAAGGCACCCGACTGCATGGCCACCATCGCGCAACGCCTGCGGCCCGAAGACATCGCGGCGGTATCGCAATGGATCTCGGCCCAGCCTGTGCCTGAACATGCCAAGGCGGCGGCCAGCTTGCCGGGCCGCCTGCCCATGCCTTGCGGCGGTGTGCCGGATGGCCAAGGAGTCAAGCCATGAAGCGCGCCATCGCCCTGGTGCTGATCATCGGCCTGGCCCTGGCCGCCGCCGTCTACGCCCTCAATGTGCGCGGCGAAGACCCGATCACCTCCGGCCACGAGCCGCCCGCCAGCGCACAGCTCATCGCCAGTGGCGAGTACCTCGCCCGCACCGGCAACTGCATGGCCTGCCACACCGCGCGGGGCGGCGAGCCTTACGCGGGCGGTCTGGGCATCCAGACGCCCTTTGGCACCGTGTACACCTCCAACCTCACGCCCGATCCGCAGACCGGCATCGGCGCCTGGTCGTCCTCAGAGTTCTGGCGCGCCATGCACAACGGCCGCTCGCGCGATGGCCGCCTGCTCTACCCCGCCTTTCCTTACCCCAACTACACCCACGTCACCCGGGCTGATTCGGACGCGATCTTCGCCTACCTGCGCAGCCTGCCCGCCGTGGCCCAGACCAACCGGCCGCACGAGTTGCGCTTTCCTTACGACTCAACCCCAGCCTTGGCCGTGTGGCGCGCCCTGTTCTTCAAGCCCGGCCAGTTCGAGCCCGACACGAAGCAATCGGCCAACTGGAACCGTGGCGCCTACCTGGTGCAGGGCCTGGGCCATTGCAACGCCTGCCACGCCAGCCGCAATGCCCTGGGCGCCACCAGCGGCACCCTGGACTTGAGTGGCGGCCTGATCCCGGTGCAGAACTGGTACGCGCCCTCGCTCACCTCGTCGCACGAAGCGGGCGTGGCCGATTGGCCGCTGCCCGACATCGTTGAGCTCTTGAGAACCGGCGTGTCCCGCCAAGGCACCGTGGTCGGCCCCATGGCCGAGGTCGTGCAAAACAGCACGCAGCACTGGACCGATGGCGACCTGCTCGCCATGGCCACCTACCTGAAGGCACTGCCGCCCAGCCAAGACACCCGCAAACGCGTCACCGTGGCGCCCGCCCTGCCTGACAGCCATGGCGCCAAGCTCTACAAGGTGCATTGCGCCCAATGCCATGGCGACCAAGGCGAAGGCGCGGCCCAGGCTTACCCGGCGCTGGCAGGCAACCGCGCGGTGACCATGGACTCGCCCGCCAACCTGGTGCGCATCGTGCTGGCGGGGGGCTTCGCGCCGTCAACGAAGGGCAACCCACGCCCCTACGGCATGCCGCCCTTTGCGATGGTGTTCAGCAACGACGACACGGCGGCCGTGGTGTCCTACATCCGCAGCGCCTGGGGCAACCAGGGCCAGGCGGTCTCCACGCTGGACGTGATCCAGTTGCGCAATGGGCTTCAATACTGAGCTGAATTGATTTGAGGGCCTCACCCCGGTGGCGCCGCCGACAGCACCACGTCGATGACGGCATCCAGGGCGCGCCTGAGCTGCTTCTTGCGGATGATGAGCGGCGGCGCCAGCCGGATGACCACATCGTGGGTTTCCTTGGTCAGCACGCCCCGCTCTTTCAGCGCATCCACCAGACCGCGCGCGCCCAGTTCAGGCACGATTTCAATGCCCATCATCAGGCCCTGCCCGCGGATGTCGCGCACGATGGGGCTTTGGCCCAAGGCCGCTTGAAGGTAGGCCAGGGCCCAGTCACCCAGCCGCGCCACCCGGGCGATGAACTCGGGCTCGCTCAACAGCGTCAAGGCCGTCATGCTGACGGCGGCGGCGATGGCATTGCCGCCAAAGGTGGAGCCATGGTCACCCGGGCGCAGCACGCCCAGGACCTCGGCGCTGCCCACCACGGCTGACACCGGGTACACGCCGCCACCCAGGGCCTTGCCCAGGATCAACAGGTCGGGGTCCAGATCCTCATGCTGGAAACAGAACAATCGCCCGGTGCGCGACAGGCCACACTGGATCTCATCCACGATGAACAGCACGCGGTGCTGCCTGCACAGCTCGCGGGCGCGCTTCAGATAGCCTGGTGGCGGCAAGCGGATGCCCGCCTCGCCCTGGATCGGTTCAACGATGAAAGCGGCGGTGCGCGGCGTGATGGCCTGGGCCAGGGCATCGACATCGCCAAAGGGCACGGTCTTGAAGCCCGGCAGGTAGGGGCCGAAGTTCTCGCGGTACTGCGCCTCGGTGGACAAGCTCACCAGCGCCAGCGTGCGCCCGTGGAAGTTGCCCTCGCACCCGATGATCTCGCCGCGTTCGCGTGGGATGCCCTTGATCGTTTCGCCCCATTTGCGCGCCAGCTTCAAGGCGGTTTCCACCGCCTCGGCGCCGGTGTTCATGGGCAAGGCCTTGTCCATGCCCGCCAGGGCGGTGAGCTGGTCCAGCCACAACGGCAACTGGTCGTTGTAGAAAGCCCGGCTGGTCACGTCCAGCATCTTGGCCTGCCGGGCCAGCGCCTTCAGCACCTTGGGGTGGCTGTGCCCCAGTGAGGCGGTGGAATAGGCGCTCATCATGTCGGTGTAGCGCCGCCCGGCCACGTCCCACAGGTGGATGCCTTTGGCGCGCTGCAGCACCACGTCGATGGGGCGGTAGTTGTGCGCCCCGCGTGCCAGGTCCAGGTCGATGAGTTGCTGGCTTTTCGTGCTCAAGTTGGCCTCCTGTCATTGCAGGTTTTGTGCCCAGTGTGGCCCCTTTGGCCCAGAAATGGGCGCGGATCAACACCCGAATGCGCCCTTTGTGTGCACTCTTGATCCGTAAACTGGACTGATGATCTGCCTGCTGCGCCGCCTTGCCCTGCCCGCCGTCATCGCCCTGCTGGTGACGACGCCCGCCTCCATGGCCCTGGCCGCCGAAGATGCCGCCCGGGTGATCGTGAAATTCAAGGCCGGCTCCGCGCTCATGCGCGCGCAAGCCCAGTCCGCGACACCGCGGCGCGTGGAGCATGCCCTGTCGTTGGGCCAACGCATTGGCCGCACCTTGCACGACGGCCCTGGCCTGAGCAACCGAACCCAGGTCGTCCTGGCCAATGGCCTCAGCTCGGCCCAACTGGCCGCCCGGCTGGCGAAAGAGCCCGACGTTGAATACGCGGTGGTGGACCAGAAACGCTTTCGCCTGGCCCCGCCCAACGACCCGCTCTACGGCGACAACCTGTCTGGCTACACGCCCACGGCGGGTCAGTGGTACCTGCGCGCGCCCGCCGGCACCATCCAGTCGTCCATCGATGTGGAGTCCGCCTGGGGCATCACACAAGGCAGCACCAGCGTGGTGGTGGCCGTGCTGGACACCGGCATCCGCTACGACCACCCCGACCTGAGCGCCAACCTGCTGCCCGGCTACGACATGGTCACCAACGTGGGCATGGCCAACGACGGCAATGGCCGCGACGCCGACGCCTCCGACCCGGGCGACTGGATCACTTACGCCGAGACCTCAGGCAGCGGCCAGTTCGCTGGCTGTGGCCGCGACGCCAACAACAACCTGGCGGCCGAGAACAGCACCTGGCACGGCACACAGACCACCGGTGTCATCGGCGCGTTGACCGACAACGGCACCGGCATGGCCAGCGTGGGCCGCCAGGTGCGGATCCTGCCCGTGCGCGTGCTGGGCAAGTGCGGTGGCTACGATTCGGACATCATGGCCGGCATGCTCTGGGCCGCTGGCATCAGCGTGTCGGGCGTGCCCGCCAACCCCAACCCCGCCAAGGTCATCAACCTGAGCCTGGGCGGCAGTGGTGCCTGCAGCCAGGCTTACCGAGACACCCTCACCCAACTGACCGCCCTGGGCGTGACGGTGGTGGCCTCGGCTGGCAACAGCGGCCTGAGCGTCACGGTGCCCGCCAACTGCCCTGGCGTGATCGGGGTGGCCGGGCTGCGACACGCGGGCACCAAGGTCGGCTACTCCGACCTGGGGCCCGAGATCACCCTCAGCGCGCCCGCCGGCAATTGCGTCAACGTCCTGTCTGGCCAGCCTTGCCTGTACCCCATTTTGACGACCAGCAACGCGGGCACCACCACACCGATCGCGGCCAGCGCCATCTACACCAACAGCTACTACACCTCGCTGGGCACCAGCTTTTCCGCGCCCCTGGTGGCGGGCACGATCGGCTTGATGTTGTCGGTCGACCCCACACTCACGCCAACGGCGATCCGCGCCATCCTGATGGGTTCGGCCCGCGCCTTCCCAACCACTGGTGGTGACAACGGCGACGGCGGCAGCACCACGGTGCCGCGCTGTGTGGCACCTTCATCCGCCGAACAGGCCCAGTGCTACTGCACCACGGCCACTTGTGGCGCCGGCATGCTGGACGCGGGGGCTGCCTTGGCAGCGACCAGCGCCGGCCTTCAAGCGCAGATCGACTACTCGACAACAGGTGCGGTGCCATCCCAGGCCTTGACCATCAGTGGCGCCAGCTCTTGGGTGGCCAGTGGCCGCAGCATCGCGTCCTACCAATGGACCCTGGTCGATGGCGGCGGCATCGTCACGCCACTCACCTCGACCAATGGCAGCAGCATCTCGGTCACCCCCAGCGCCGTGGGTCGCTTCACGGTGAGCCTGACCATCACCGATGACCTGAGCGGAACCTCCACCACGGTGCAGACCATCGACGTGGTCACGCCCACCGCCGTCACCACCGCATCGTCCAGTGGTGGCGGCGGTGGCGGGGCCATGGATGGGAACGCCTTGCTTGGTCTGCTGGCAGCGCTGATGGGCGCACTCGCCATGGTCAGACGGGCCCGCCCGCAGGCTTCACCAAAGGGCTGAGCCAGTCAGGCCCCCGTGTCCAGCGTCTGCATGCGCAGGCCCATGGGGGGCACCTCTTCCGGGTCGATGCGAACGTCCAGCAAGGTGGGGCCCTGGCGATTCAGGATCTGAGCCATGTCCAGGTCATGGAAGTCTTGCGGCGATCGGATTACATGACCCGCGATGCCCATGGATTGGGCCATCAGGCTGAAATCAACTTGTGGCAACTCAAAAGCAATTTGCTCGGCACCCGCCAAACGCTGCCCATGCTTGACCATGCCCAGCGCCGCGTCATTGAGCACCACGAAGATCACGGTCAGCTGCTCTTGCGCCGCCACGGTGATTTCCTGGCCGTTCATCAGGTAGCTGCCGTCGCCCGTGATGCACACCACCGGGTAGTCGGGGTTACCGCGCGCAATGCCGACGGCCGCGCCAATGGCCCAGCCCATCGGGGCGAAATCCATCAGCACACGCAGCCAGCCAGCATGGTCCATGCGGCGCTCACCACGGCGCGAAGGCGTGTGCATGGTCGGCGAGTTGGCCGCCGGCATCGTCATGCCCGGCACCAGCCCCATGCGGCGGTTGCGCAGCTCCAGGTAGTGGATGGACCAGGCCGTGCTGTTGCCCGCATCGGCGATGAAGCGCGTGGTGGGCGGAAAGCGGTTGGACAGCTCGGTCATCAGGCGTTGCGGCTTGATGGGCGAGCTCATGTCTTCGCGCTTGTCCGGCGCCCTCACGATGACCTCGGCCACGTCGGTGTGCACCCGTGATGGCTTCCAAGGCAGGCCCAACGCGGCTTGCTCGATGTGCATCACGTCCAGCAAGCGCTCGAACACCGAGCGGATGCGGCCGCGCACGTGCTGCTGCGCCATCGGCGAGCGCATCAGGTGCTCATCGTTCGAATCGATGTGCACCAGGTGGTGGTTCAACACACTGGCGCTCCAAGCGCCACTGGTCCACTCGCCCAGGCTGGTGCCAATGGCCAGAGTCAGGCTGACCCCATCGCTCAAGGCCTGGTGTGCCGACTGGTGCCCGGCAAACCCGAACACACCCCGGTACAGGTAATGGTGCGGGTTGATCAGGCCCTTCGCATCGGGCGTGGTCACGAAGCAAGAATCCGTCAACTCGGCAAAATGCATGATCGCGTCGATGGCCTCGCCGCAACCGCCCCCCACGATGAGCACCGTCTTGTGACTGCGTTGCACCGCCTCGAACAAGGTGTGGATGGCGTCTTCATCGACCAAGGACGGCTTGACCAGCAAACGCTTGAGGTGCTGCGGCGACAGGCGCTGCTCGACCTGGCTGCGCAGCAGGTCCACCGGGATCGACAGGTGCACCGGGCCATGCGGGGGCTGCGAGGCGCGGATCAAGGCGCTCACCAGCTTGTTCTCCAACTGGTCCACGTGCGAGATCAGGGTGTTGTAGCGGGTGCAATGCTGGAGCATGCCCACGGTGTTGACCCCCGTGCAGGACGACTCCTGCAAGGCGCGTTTGCCAAACAAGGGTAACGAGGGTTGTCCCGTGATTGCCAGCATCGGCACACTGTTGTCAAAAGCACACGCGATGCCGGTCAAGAGATTCGTCGCGCCCGGGCCCGATGTCGCGCAACATACCCCCAGGCGGCCCGTCTCGCGGGCATAGCCATCGGCCATGAAAGCCGCACCGGCTTCATGCCGGGCCAACACCGGTCTGGGCCCGCCGCGTCGGCTGCTGACCGCCAGCGCGTTGTACAAAGGTTCGATGGCACCGCCCGGAACCCCGAACACATACTCCACGCCCAGGGCTTCAAGGTAAGAAACGATGAGGCTGGCCGCCTCGACGGACGTGGACGGGTCCGCACTGGATGCAACTGCTGATGAGATCACGGTGTAGGTCCAAACCACGCCAACCCGGAGTCCAACCACTGAAAGCGGCGGCGTGTAACAAAATGATACCTAGCCAGTTCCGTGCCGTCATCCCCCTCGTCGCGGGTCACACCCCGAGATAAGTGCCTCGATATCCCGATATCCACGACATGGGCGCCGCCGATCATGAAACACTGGGTAAGCTATCGCATTCGGTCAAAAACACCGAATGGAGGACATCAGTTTTGCTTGCATGCCGTGCGTTTTGGGTGGCCGTGCGTTGGATGACATTGGCAGTCATGGTGTGGCAGTGGCCTGTGGCGCATGCCGCTTCGGACGAGGCCGCGCGTGCCATTGCGGTGATCTACCCGGACATCGGCGAGCCCTACCGCAGCGTGTTCTCCACCATCATCGGCGGCATCGAAGGCCAGACCAAAAGCCGCATCGCCAGCTTCCCCGTGGGGGCCAACCCCAACACCCAGGACCTGTCCAACGAGTTGCGCCGCCGTGACATCCGCGCCGTGATCGCCCTGGGCCGCAATGGCCTCAAAGTGGCCTCCAGCCTGGACCGCAACCTGGGCATCGTCGCAGGCGGGGTGCTGTCGGTGCCCGAATCCGACGCGCAAAACCTGTCGGTGCACAGCCTGGCGCCCGACCCTGCCTTGCTCTTCGCCAAACTGAAAACGCTGGTGCCTTCGGCCAGGCGTGTGATCGTGGTCTACGACCCGCGCCAGAACGCCTGGCTGATCAAGCTGGCACGCGAGGCTGCCAAGGCGCAAGGCCTGGAGTTGCAAGCCTTTGAGGCCGAAGACCTCAAGACCGCGACCCGCCAATACCAGGACAGCTTGAGTTCGGCCGACCCCAAGCGCGACGTGCTGTGGCTGCCCCAAGACTCCACCACCGTGGACGAAACCGCCGTGCTGCCACTGGTCCTGCAAGAAGCCTGGAACCGCAACCTGGCCGTTTTTTCCAGCAGCGCCGCGCACGTCAAGCGTGGCGCGCTGTTTTCGCTTTACCCCAACAACGTCGAACTCGGCAAAGCACTGGCCGCTTGGGCGATGGGGTATGTCTCTTCCGGCACCGCCCTTCGCGGTGTGCGGCCCTTGAAGGAAGTGCTGGTGGCGGTGAACACACGAACCGCCAATCACCTGGGCATCAACCTGAATGCCCTGCAACAGCGCTTTGACATGGTCTTCCCGGAGCCCTGACATGAACAGTCACACTCAACCGTTGTTCATTGAGCGCAGACTTTCAGGTTTTCTGCGCCAGATGACCTTTCAACGCCAGCTCAGCATCGCCGTCATCATCGGCGTGATCTGCATGGCCTTGTTCTCGTCCATGGCCAGCTCGTGGCAAGGCAGCCGCCAGATCCGCGACACGCTGATGCGGCAAAGCATGAGCATCGCCACCAGCCTGGCCACGCAAAGCACGCTGGCCCTGCTGTACGCCTCGGCCGACAACGCCCATGACGCGGTCAATGCCACGCTGGCCTACCCCGATGTGCTGCGCGTGGAAATCCGCACCAGCGATGGCGGCGTGCTGCTGTCCAAGGGCAAGGCGGGCACCGAATCCCCCACCAAGGCCCTGCCCACGCCCCCCCCGCGCGAGGCCTACCTGGAAGCCGAGACCGAGGACACCTGGCAGTTCATCGCCCCGGTGTGGACCAAGCCTGCGGCCTCTCCCTTCGACGTCGAGCCTCCGGCCACCGAGTTCCTGGGGCAGGTGCGCCTGGTGCACAGCAAGGCCACGCTGACGCGCATGATGGCCAACATCTTCTTCGTGAACCTGGCCAGCTCCTTCTTCTTCGCGGCCCTGTTCCTGATTGCCATCCGCTTCCTGGCCACGCGCATCACCCGGCCCTTGAACAGCCTGTCCAAGGCCATGGCGCGCACCGAACGTGGCGAAGCCGATGTGCGCGCCGAGGTGGACGGCCCGCAAGATATCCAGGCCATGGCCCAGGCTTTCAACCGCATGAGCTCGGTGCTGCAAGAGCGCGGCGAAGAAGTGCAACGCCACCGCGAGCACCTGGAAGACCTGGTGCGCGACCGCACCGCCGAGTTGCGCATGGCCAAGGAGCGCGCCGAGATCGCCAACGACGCCAAGAGCGCCTTCCTGGCCCGCATGAGCCACGAGTTGCGCACGCCGCTCAACGCCATCATGGGCTACGCGCAGATCCTGAAGATGGACAAGACGCTCACCGACCGCCAGGTCATGGGCTTGAACACCATCCACAACAGTGGCGAGCACCTGCTGCTGCTGATCATCGACATCCTGGACCTGTCGCGCATCGAGGCGGGCAAGACCGAGCTGTACCCCACCACCGTGCATCCCCAATCCTTCCTCAGCGGGCTGGTCGACATCATCCGCATCAAGGCCGAGGAAAAGTCATTGCGCTTCGATTTCGAATGCGCCCCCGACCTGCCCGATGCCGTGGAGGTCGATGAGAAGCGCTTGCGACAAGTCCTGCTCAACCTCCTGAGCAACGCCGTCAAGTTCACCGAATCGGGCCAGGTTCGGCTGGGCGTCACCGTGGTCAACCGCGATGCCCGAGCGCAACAGATCGACCTGCGCTTCGAAGTTCAAGACACGGGCACCGGCATCCGGGGCAGTGAACTGCAGCGCATTTTTGAGCCATTCGAGCAAGCCGGTGACTCCCGCAGCCGATCCGGTGGCACAGGCCTGGGCCTGGCCATCAGCCGCCAACTGGTGCGCCTGATGGGCGGCGAGGTGCATGTCGACAGCCAGGATGGCATCGGCAGCCTGTTCTGGTTCGAGCTGAAACTGCCCTGGGTCGATCCGGCGTCCAGCGCTGCATCCGCGGCCCCGACCCTGCCAGCCGTCACCGGCTACCTGGGCCCTCGGCGCAAGCTGCTCATCGCCGACGACGTGCCCGCCAACCGCACCATGCTCATCGACCTGCTCAGGCCCCTGGGTTTTGAAACCCTGGAGGCCAACAATGGCCAGGCCGCCCTGGAACAGGTGCAAGCCGCTGCACCCGATCTGATCCTGATGGACGTGTCCATGCCGGTGATGGATGGGCTGGAGGCGATTCGGCAATTGCGCCAGTCCGCAGCCACCCGCTCATTGCCCATCATTGCGCTGTCGGCCAATGCCTCCAACGCGGACCGCACTGAGGCCCTTCAAGCAGGTGCCAATGGCTTCATGACCAAGCCCTTTGAGCGGGCCATTTTGCTGGCCCAGCTGAGCGTGCACCTGAGCCTGAGCTGGACGACCGACGCGCCCCTCGCCGATCAGAACTGACAGCTGGCCTGCACGTAGACCGAACGCCCAGGCAACGGGAAGTCATGCGGCAAGGAGATGAAGGGTTGCCCCACGTCGTAAGGCGTGGGTTCGCGTGCATCGACATCGAACAGATTGCGCACCGACATGGCCACATCCCAGCCCTTGCCTGAGCGGTCCGTGCGCAGCGTCAGGTCCAACGTGGCATACCCTTTCAGGTCGGCCCGTGGATCGCCGGGATCACGCGGCCGATCGCTCACCCAATTGACCTGCGGGTCCACCGACCAGCCCGGCGTGAAGCGCCAGTTGGTCCGCAGGTACACGTGGTGGCGCGGCGCGTTCGCCGCCGCCTGCCCCGTGGCCTCGTCCACCGAGCGCTGGTAGCTGTAGTTGCCCGTCAGTCGCACATCTTTCATCGCGTCCCAGGTGGCCTCGAACTCCAGGCCATTGCCCTGTTGCTGGCCATTGTTCTGGTAAACCAAACTGATCAGGCGGATGATGTCTTTCATTTCGTAATGGAAGAGGTTCATGCCCAGTTGTAACTTGGGCAGCGGCTGCCATGACACAGCCGCCTCCAGGGTTTGAATCTTTTCAGGCCGCAGGTTCGGGTTGCCCGTGATCACCGGGTTGTTGATGGCGTACAGCTCCGACATCGAGGGCGCCCGAAACGCCGAGCCGTACAGCAGCTTGGTGGTGACGTTGTAGGCAGCCTCCCAGACCAGCGCCAGGCGCGGATTGGTGGTGCTGCCAAAATCCGAGTAATGGTCGTGGCGCAAACCGGCCGTCAGCGTCCAGTCCTTGGCCAGGCTCCACTCATCCTGCGCATACAGGTAACGCTTGGTGCGCCCCTGTGGCCGCATGAAGGGCTCCGTGTCCGACACATCGATGATGTCCGCCCTCGATCCGGTGCCGATGCGCGAGAAATCGGCATGAAAATTCTTCGTCTCGCGCGTTTTGTAGACCTCTTCCCGCTCGGCTCCCAGCCCCACCCGAATGCGGTGCATCTTGAACCCCGCGTAAGTGGCCGAGCCGCCCACGCGCCCATGCCGCTCCCATTTGGCCGGGTTGCCGATGACGCCATCGGCGAAAACGCCCAGGCCGAAGAAATCGGTGCCTGCCGGGTACAAGGTCAGGTCCGTCAGCTCCGTGTAATGCATGAGGCTGACCTGCAAGCGCGCGGCCCAGTCTTCGGCAAAGTTGCGGTTCTCATAGGTGAGGTCGGAGGTGATGGTCTGGCTGTAGATTTGCCCCTCCGGGTCCAGGGCCGACGCCACCCCCGTGCCCGTGCCCACGTCATCGCGCTCTTTGTAGGCCAACCGAAAACGCCACTGGTCCAGACTCAAGTCCAACGCACCATCGACCGAATCACGGCCATTGTTGATGGGCCCTGGCGCGCGCGAGGCCTGGGTGCCCAAAAGGTTGTCCAAGCCGGTTTGCGCATCCGCCTGAACCGTGCGCCGCTGACCATCCGTGTGGCCCACCCGCAAGTAGCCCGACACATCCACAGCGCCCCACTTGCCGCCATGCAGCATCCAGGCGTCGCCCGTCTTGAACGAGCCGCCTCGCAAGCCCACCTCGGTGCCTTGAATGTCGTCCGACGTTTTGGTGATGACGTTGACCACCCCCGAGAAAGCGTCCGCGCCGTACAAAGCCGAGCCAGGGCCTCGGATCACCTCGACCCGGGCGATGTTCTCGACCGGCATGCCGCCCCAACCACCGCCCCGGCTGCCGGTGTACACCTTGGTCACGGGGATGCCGTTGATCAGCATCAGCACCTGCGGGTTGAAGCCCAGGTTGATGCCCCGGATCACGTAGACCGGCGCAAAGCCCTGCGTCTCACGCGCCACGTGCAAGCCCGGCACGGTTTCCAGCACCTCGTCCAGGTCGGTGGCACCAATCGAAGCGATGTCTTGTGCAGTGATCACGGTGGCCACCGCTGGTGCACGGCTGACCGGCACGCGCGACCCCGTGGCAATGCTGACAAACGACTTGTCGCCATAGGCCAGGGCCAGCTCATCTTCTTCGCTCACCGCCTGGGCGAGGGCCTGGCCGCCCAGCCCGATGACCGCGGAAACAGCCGCCACCCAGCGCACGGCCAGTGCCGCCCATGACGGGCTGAAGCGAACATCCGCGAAGTGCCTGTCCAGGGTCATGCTGTGCTGGCTGTCAACCATGGGGAAAATGGAACGATGCAATATATACCAGCGGCAGAACCGCCCTCGATGATCCATTGCCGTCGCCTAAAATGACCCCGCGCTTACCCAGGCTTGCCATGTTGGCGCAGCCATGACACGAGAAAACGCGATGACCCGGGGACCTGAAGACGACGACGACCGCACCATCATCTCCACCTCTTTTGGTGACAGTGATCTGCCCCAGTTCGTCTCCAGCTCATCGTTGTTCAACCACACCTTGCCCGATGGCACGCGCCTGGGCGAGTTCGAGATCAAGGGCCTGATCGGCGAGGGCGGCTTTGGCATCGTCTACCTGGCTTACGACGAATCCCTGCAACGGCAGGTGGCGCTCAAGGAGTACATGCCCTCCTCGCTGGCCGCGCGCTCCAACACCACCGCCACGGTCTCCGTCAAATCCGAGCGCCACCTCGAGACCTTCCAGGCCGGCCTGAAAAGCTTCGTCAACGAGGCCCGCCTGCTGGCCCAGTTCGACCACCCCTCCCTGGTCAAGGTCTACCGCTTCTGGGAAGGCCATGGCACCGCCTACATGGTGATGCCCTACTACGAAGGCCCCACGCTCAAGCGCGCCCTGGCCGAGTTGGGCCGCCCGCCCACCGAGGCCGAGTTGAAAGCCTGGTTGCGCCCCTTGCTGGACGCCCTGGAAGTGATGCACGCCGCGCACTGCTTTCACCGCGACATCGCGCCCGACAACATCCTGCTGACCGCCACCGGGCCACTGCTGCTGGACTTTGGCGCGGCCCGCCGGGTGATCGGCGACATGACGCATGCCCTGACCGTGGTGCTCAAACCGGGCTATGCGCCCATCGAGCAATACGGTGAAGAGTCATCCTCGATGCCCCAGGGTGCCTGGACTGACCTGTACGCGCTGGCCTGCGTGGTGTACTACGCAGTCACCGGCAAGGCACCCATGTCTTCGGTCGATCGCCTGATGGCCGACAAGTTGAAGCCCTTGCGAGAAGTGGCGGCAGGCCGGTACAGCGAGCACTTCTTGAACGCGATGGACGCCTGCCTGGCGGTCAGGCCCCATGAGCGGCCCCAGAGCGTGACGCAACTGCGCGCGTTGATCGACATCGCACCCACGCCTGCCGCGCCAGCAGCCGCATCCACGGTGTTGCAGGACCCACTGCCCACCGTGGCGCCAGCCCCGCCAGTCGCACCGCCACCGGCCGAGGCCCGGGCGGCGATCCCGAAGCCCCAGACGCTCGCGGCCGAAGTGCCTTCTGCCAGAAGCGGGACCAAGGCCCCCATGAGGCTGTTGGCCGTTGGCCTGCTTCTGATCGCTTTGGTCGGACTGGCCTGGTGGATTACCACAGCACGCTCTCCCACGAATCAAGCGGTGCCCGCCAGCATCACGCCCCAGGCCGCCGAGCCTGCGCCCGCAACGCCCCCCCCGGCGGCAATCACCCCCTCGGCGCCCGTCATCACGCTGCCGTCAGCCCCTGAGCCCGAGCCAGTGGCCAGCGGCGCTCCGCCCACGGGCCCCGCTCCCGAAGCACCGACACCCATGCCAAGCCGCATCACCGAGCCCGTTCCCGCCAAGGTGAAAGCCCCGAAAGAGCCGACAGCATCCCCCCAAAAGATGCAGCCTCAGCACCGCCCGGATCCAGCGGTGCACGCACGCTGCGGTGATATTCTTCAAAAAGCCTCCCTGGAAACCCTGAGCCCGGAGGAAACCGCTTTTCTGAAGAAGGAGTGCCGATGAAGTCCGCCGCCAACGTTCTGCCCAGAGGCTTGCGCGCCTGCCTGGCCACCCTGGTCACCCTGTGGCTGGCCGCGTGCGCGGCGCCTCAAGCCACGTCCGTCAGCAACGAGTTGCCCTTCGAGCAGGCCGTGGCCAAGGCCACTGACGGCCTGGTCTCGCAAACCCAAACCCTGCCCGCCTTCCTGGCCAAGGTCGAGTCCAAGCTGGCCAAGCGTGGCGTGGTGGTCGATCCCTTCCTGGACAGCAGCACCGGCCAGCAAACTGGCGCCACCAAGCTGTTTGAAAAGCGCGTCAGCGATCGGCTGGCATCCACTCACGACGTGTTCGACCTGCTGCCCTTCCAGTCGGCCAACCTCAGCAAGGCCCAGTACCTGCTGACCGGCACCATGACCCGGGCCCAAGGCGAGCACGCCCGCCATGTCTTCAAGCTGAACCTGGCCCTGACCGAATTGCGCAGCGGCAAGGTGGTGGCCCAGGCCTCCGCCCAGGCGCAAGGCGCCGGGCTGGACAACAACCCCCTGCCCTACTACCGGGACAGCCCCGTGCTGGTGAAAGACCAGGTGCTGGAAGGCTACATCCGCTCCACCGCGACCGCGCCAGGCCAAAAAGCCGATGCCTTCTACCTGGACCGCATCGCCGCCGCCACCTTGATCAACGAGGCCACCAACCTGTACAACTCCGAGCGCTACCAGGAGGCCCTGGGCCAGTACCGCAGCGCCCTGGCCACCCCAGCCGGTGAGCAACTGCGCGTGCTCAACGGCATCTACCTGGCCAACGTCAAACTGGGGCGCACCGCGGAAGCCGAGACCGCCTTTGGCAAGGTCGTGGCCATGGGCATCGCTTACAACGAACTCGGCGTGAAGTTCCTGTTCAACCCCGGCAGCACCGAGTTCTGGTCCGACGCCCGCATCAGCGGGGCCTATGGCATGTGGTTGCGTCAGATCGCCCGCGAAAGCACGGCCGCCAAGGTCTGCATGAACATCATCGGCCACACCAGCCGCACCGGCTCGGAGCAGTCCAACGACTCGCTGTCGCTGCAGCGCGCCGCCTACGTCAAGCAACGCCTGACCGCCGAAGCCGCCAACCTGGGGCCGCGTACCAAGGCCACGGGCATGGGCTTTCGCCAGAACATCGTGGGCAGCGGCTCCGACAACGCCGTCGATGCCCTGGACCGGCGTGTCGAATTCAAGATCGTGGGCTGCAACTGAGCCCACGTGATCCAGTGATCACTTCACCGGCTTGGTGACCGGTGGCGCGCTCAAGGTCTTGGTGTTGATCGGCTTGAGGTCGCCGCAATTGGCGCCCAGCCAGGTCGAGGTGTTCGTCATGTTCATGGTCTTGGACTCGCCCTTCATGGTCATGATCGTGGCCACCTTCATGGTGTAGCTCTCAGGGCTGTTGAACACAGCCTCGCCATCGGTCTCCGATTGGGGATCGATGCAGCTGGAGTGCCAGGTCCAACGGTTGCCACTGCGCGACTTGATCTCGGTCTTGCAGTTCTTGTCGCCGTTTTTCTGGGCCAGCCACTGGTTCTGGTCCAGCGACTCCTTGCTCAGGCAGATCTTGATGTCACCTGCGGCGCCACTCATGTCCACGCCCTTCTGCTTCATCATGGCTTCCATCTGCTTGCGCACTTCGGGCGGCAGGTTGCTCATCTGGGCGCCCATGGGCGGGGCTTTCACGCCATCCACGGCGCGCTCGCTGCGAACCTGCCAAAGGCCAGGTTTGATGGGGGGAGCATCAGCGGCGTGAGACGCCAGGCTGAAGGTTGAAGCACACAGCAAGGCCAGGCTGCAGCGGGTGATGGGGTGCATGTTTTCCTCCAAGGGGGTGTTGCCAGGATCGAATTCCTCGACCCCTTGCATGATGGCATGGCTGGCGCACACACCCGCCCCCTCGCGCGGCCTCAGCCTGCCAACAAAGCCCGCGTGATGTCTGCGGCAGAGGCCTCCCGGCACGCGCTCGCATTCTGGCCCGACCACAAGGGCGAGAAGTCGCCGCTGCCCAGGCTTTCGGCCTTGGCCCGCAGTGGTGCGATGGCCGCCGTGGCCAAGGGGAACTCGGGCGCCTCGGAGCTCAAGGGCCCCAAAGCCACCATCAGGCGATTGACGATGCCCCGCGCGGGTCGGCCCGTGAACACATTGGTCAGCGCGGTGTGGCGAGCCGCCTCACTTTGCAGGGCTGATCGGTGAACCTGAGACGTGGTGGCCTCGTGGGCCAACAGATAAGCCGTGCCCACCTGCACACCCGCCGCGCCCAGGGCCATGGCTGCCGCCACACCCTGGGCATCGGCGATGCCGCCAGCGGCCACCACGGGCACCTTGACCGCCCGGACCATTTGCGGCAACAGCGCGAACGTGCCCATCTGCAGCGTCAGGTCGTGCGACAGGAAATGGCCTCGGTGGCCGCCAGCCTCCAGCCCTTGGGCAATGACGACGTCGGCACCATGCCCCTCCAGCCAAAGGGCCTCTTCCACCGTGGTGGCTGAAGACAGCACGGTGGCCCCCCAGCTTTTGACCCGCGCCAGCAAGCCCGCCGAAGGCAAACCAAAATGGAAGCTGAGCACGGGTGGTTTGAACTCTTCCAGGACGTCGGCGGCTTCGGCGCTGAAGGGCGCACGGCCAGGACCGGTGCCGACGGCACTCGGATCCACTGCCAGTTCCTGGTAATGGGGGGCCAAGGCCTGCTGCCAGAGGGCAGCTCGCCGCGCATCAGGCGCGGGCGCCTCATGGCAAAAGAAATTGACGTTGTACGGCCGATCAGTGCCCGCCTTGATCCGCGCCAACTCGGTGCGCAGATCATCCAAGCTCAGCATCGCGGCAGGCAAAGACCCCAATCCGCCCGCGTTGGAGACGGCAATGGCCAGCAAGCTGCCCTGCACACCAGCCATGGGCGCCTGTATCAGGGGCAACTCAATGCCCAGGCGACTGGACAAATTCAAATCAGTGAGAACCGACAGGCTGTTGCCACTGGGCGATGGCGAACTTCAAGGCATCGTCACGAGACACGAACAGCTTGGCGAACATGCACTTGGCCGGACGGTCGCCACGGGCTTGTCCTTCGCTGATGGCCAGACCGGCCTTCCATTGGCCGTCGCCCAAAGACTCGGCAATGGGAATGGCGAGGTACTCGCCCACTGAGAAAGCGGGTGCTGTGTGCATGCTCGGCTCCTTAAACGTGCGAATGGCTGGAGGGCGCGCTGAAACGCGATTGCCCAGCCAAAGCCAATTCAGTTTCCACAATTTCATCAGCGATGCGGTCGATCTTGCTGCTGTCCCATACGTTGGCCGCATAAGCTTCTTCAAGATCGTCCCGCAGTTGCTGATACTTGCTGTTCAGGTCTGCGTATCCCATCGGAAAACTCCCGTGTTGAGTTCTGCTGTGGTCATGCTCTCAAAATACCAAGGGTTTCTGTGTAGGACAACACCCCAAATGAGGGTCGGACCGGGGCAAATCGGCTGGTGTTTTACTTGCCGGCAATGCTGATCAGCTCGACCTCGAACTGCAAAGTGGCATTGGGCGGGATCACGCCGCCTGCACCACGCTCCCCGTAGGCGATGGCCGAGGGGCAGGTCAGCTTGGCCTTGCCGCCCACCTTCAGGCGCTGCACGCCTTCGGTCCAGCAAGGGATGACGCGGTTGAGGGGGAATTCGGTGGGCTCGTTGCGCTTGTAGGAGCTGTCGAACTCCTTGCCATCGGGGAAGGTGCCACGGTAGTGCACCTTCACGGTGTCGGTCGCGGCGGGGCTGGCGCCGGTGCCGTCTTTCAACGAGAGGTAAACCAGGCCACTGGGGGTGACGACGGCACCTTTTTCCTTGGCGGCCTTGGCCAGGGCCGCATCGGGCGCCGCAATGGCAGACGAGGCGGTGGACAGGGTCAGCACGGCGGCCGTCAGCAGGGAGGATGTCAGGGCAGCAATTCGCACAGCGGGTCTCCAAGGGTGATTGAGTGAGCGGGCATCATCGCTCATCCTGGTGTAGTGTTCCGTGCCTTGACAAATGGTTTCACATCCCGAGGAGATGCACGTGTTCAACGCCCTGGTGCTCGACAAGAACCCCGACTTCAACGCCGCCGTGAAAGCGGTCGATGATGACTTTTTGCCCACGGTGGCCGAAGGCCTTGGGGTCACGGTGGCGATTGACTACTCAACGCTGAACTACAAGGATGCGCTGGCCATCACCAACACCTCGCCCGTGGTGCGCAGTTGGCCCATGGTGGCGGGGGTGGATGGCGCGGGCACGGTCATCGCCAGCGAACACCCCCATTGGCAGGCGGGCGACCGGGTCGTGCTCAACGGCTTTGGCGTGGGCGAGACGCACAAGGGGTGCCTGGCCGAAAAGGCCCACCTGAACGGAGACTGGCTGGTGAAACTGCCCGAGGCCTTCAGCTCCCGGCAGGCCATGGCCATCGGCACCGCGGGCTACACCGCCATGCTGTGCGTGATGGCCCTGGAGCGGCATGGCGCCTTGCATGGTGGCGGCGAAGTGCTGGTCACCGGCGCCACCGGTGGCGTGGGCTCGATCGCGGTGGCTTTGCTGGCCAGGCTGGGTCATGTGGTGGTGGCCGCCACGGGCAAGGCCAGTGAAGCCGACTACCTGCTCAACCTGGGGGCGAACCGCGTGATTGACCGCGCGGAGCTGTCGGCGCCCGGCAAGCCTTTGCAGAAGGAGCGCTGGGTGGCCGTGGTGGACGCCGTGGGCAGCCACACCCTGGTCAACGCCTGTGCCCAGACCAGCTACGGCGGCGCGGTGGCGGCCTGCGGACTGGCGCAGGGCTTCGACCTGCCAGGCACGGTCATGCCCTTCATCTTGCGGGGCGTGGCGCTGCTGGGGGTGGACAGCGTGATGGCCTCGCTGGCGTTGCGCGAGCAAGCCTGGCAAAGGCTGGCGCAGGATCTGGACCTCGGATTGCTGGAGCAGATCACCACCGAGGTCTCCTTGGCCGAGTCCATCGAGGCCGCCGGGCGTCTGCGGGCCGGGCGGGTGCGTGGCCGACTGTTGGTGCGCACCAAGCCTTGAGCCTCACCTCTGTCAGTAAATGCCCGTCAGCAGGTAGACCCCGATCACCACGAAGACCGCCAGGGTCTTGAGGCAAGTCACCACCACGAAGATGTCCCAATAAGACTCGCGGTGCGTCAGGCCCGTGACCGCCAGCAAAGTGATGACCGCACCGTTGTGCGGCAAGGTGTCCATGCCGCCAGCGGCCATGGAGGCCACCCGGTGCAGCACCTCCATGGGGATCCCGGCGGCCTGTGCGTTCAGGATGAAGGTGTCGGCCATGGCCGCCAGGGCGATGCTCATGCCGCCGGACGCCGAGCCGGTGATCCCCGCCAGCGTCGTCACGACGATGGCCTCATTGAGCAAGGGGTTGGGAATGCCGCTCAAAGCGACCGTGACTGCGACAAAACCAGGCAGTGCCGCGATGACCGCGCCAAATCCATACTCCGACGCGGTGTTCATGGCTGCCAGCAAGGCGCCCGAGACCGCCTCCTTGCTGCCCTCGGCAAAGCGGCTGACCACCGGCTTGAACGCGAACAGCAGGACCGTGGCGATGCCCGCCAGCAAGGCGGCCTCGACGGCCCAGATGGCCACGACCGATGAGACATCGCCCGTCACAGGGGTCTTCAAGCCCGGCAGGTCCACAACGTAGCGGGCGCCATAAACCTGGGGTATCCAGGTGGTGAACACTTTGTTGAGCACGGCCACCAGCACCAGCGGGAGCATGGCGATCCAGGGGTTGGGCAGGGCACCCAATGGCGTCTTCAGAGGCTCGTTCAGCGTGTGAAGGCCATAGCCCTCGCCCAGCTTCAAGGCCGCGCGTCGCCGCGACTCCAGGTACATCATGCCGGTCACCAGAACAAAGACCGAGCCCATGAGGCCCATCCAGGGTGCTGCCCAGGTGCTGGTGTTGAAGAACGTGGTGGGAATGATGTTCTGAATCTGCGGGGTGCCGGGCAAGGAATCCATCGTGAAGCTGAATGCGCCCAGCCCGATGGTGCCGGGAATGAGCCGCTTGGGGATCTCCAGTTGCCGGAACAACTCGGCCGCGAAGGGGTAGACCGCGAACACCACCACGAACAGCGAAACACCGCCGTAGGTGAGGATGGCACACACCAGCACGATGGCCAGCATGGCCTGGCTGCGCCCCACCAGCGCGATGACAGACGACACGATGGCCGATGAAAAGCCCGACAGCTCGATGACCTTGCCGAACACCGCGCCCAGCATGAAGACTGGAAAGTACAGCCGGATGAACTGCACCATCTTGTCCATGAACAGGCCGATGTAGACCGGCGCCACCAGCGCGGGCTCGGTCAGCAGCACCGCCAGCAAGGCGGCCACGGGGGCGAAGAGGATGACGCTGTGGCCTTTGTAGGCCACGAAGATCAACAGCCCCAGCGCCAGAAGGATGATCAGAAAGTCCATGCCGCGCCCTTTCGTCTGTCAGGAATGGCAACAGTAGACCATCGGCGGATGACCTTTCGCCCGCCAGGCCCTGAATGATCGTTGGCCACACGGGGTCGGCCTGGCTGCTAGGCTTGAAAGAGATTCACATCCATCGGACGCATGCCCATGATTTTGAAGCAGCCCCTCAGCAGCACGCCCACACCACCTTCGGACAACGCCCTGCCCTACGAAGTCGTCGCACTGGTGTTGCAGGGTGGAGGGGCGCTGGGCTCGTACCAGGCTGGCGTGGTCGAGGGCTTGCACGAGGCGGGCATCCATCCCAACTGGGTGGCGGGCATCTCGATCGGGGCATTGAACGCCGCCATCATCGCGGGCAACCCGCCCGAGTTGCGCATCCCGCGATTGAGAGAGTTCTGGGACACCATCTGCCAACCGGCCTACTTCCAGCCCACTGCCGATGCCCTGCAAACCTGGGTGGAGCAACTGGGTGGCAACGCGCGCAAGGCCTTCAACGGCTTCTCGGCCTGGCGGGCCATGATCGAGGGGCAAAAGGATTTCTTCGTGCCGCGCGTGCCGCCCACCTGGCAGTCCATGAACACCACGCCCGATCTGGCCAGCTTCTACGACACCTCGCGCTTGAAGTCGACCCTGGAGCGTCTGGTGGATTTCGACCGCCTCAACGCGGGCGAGATCCGCGTGTCGGTGGGCGCGGTCAATGCACGCACCGGCAATTTCGAGTTCTTCGAGAACACCTGTGGGCCGACCCAGGGCCGGATGCGGCCGGAGCATTTCATGGCGTCAGGTGCGTTGCCGCCCAGCTTTCCGGCGGTCGAGATCGAAGGTGAGTTCTACTGGGATGGCGGGCTGGTGTCCAACACGCCGTTGGCGCACATCCTGTCGGCCACGCCGCGTCGCAATACCATCGCCTTCCAGGTGGACCTGTGGAGTTCGGTCGGCGTCTTGCCCACCAACATCTTCGATGTGCAGGAGCGCATCAAGGACATCCAATATTCAAGCCGCACGCGGGCCATCACCGACATGATGGAGCGTGAGCAGAAGTACCGGCGCTTGCTGCGCGACCTGCTCAAGCACGTGCCACCCGAAGCCATCAAGGCCGATGCCCAGCATTGCCAGACGGCGCAGGAGTTGGCCTGCAGCCGCCAGACCAATGTGATCCACCTGATCTACCGCGACAAGGAGTGGGATGGCCTGTCGAAGGACTACGAGTTTGGGCCGATCACCATGCGGGACCACTGGACGACCGGGCTGGACGACATCCGCCACACCCTGACGCACAAGGAGTGGCTTGAACTCCCGCCTGAAGGCAAGGAGTTCATCACGCACGACCTCAGGCGTTCAGAACGGCCTGCAGCGGCTGGCCGCTGACGGTTTCCTGATCCAGCAGCAAAGCGGTCAAGGCCTCCAGGCGAGCGCGGTGCGTGGTGAGCACAGTCTGGCATTCGGCCTGGGCCTGCTCCAGCAGCAGGCGGGCCTCGTCCAGCAGGTTCTTCTGGATGTCAGGGCCGATGAGCTCCTTGGGCACCCCCGCCATGCTGAGCAGGCCAAAGGTTTTGCCAAAACCAAAGCTGCCGATCATCGAGGTGGCCAACTCGGACGCGCGCTTGAGATCATCCGCCGCGCCCGACGAGGTGTTGCCGAACATCATCATTTCGGCTTCGCGGCCAGCCAGCAGCATGGCCAGGCGCGACTTGAGTTCACGCTCGCCATACAAGGGCTCCTCGGTGTGGCGGGCCACGTAGGTCACGCCCAGGGCGCCACCACGGGGTTCAATGCTGACGCGCTCCACACTGCCCGCATCCAGCACGTGGGCGACCAGGCCGTGGCCACCCTCGTGCACGGCCAGTCGGCGCAAGGTCTCGGCGCACAGGGTGCCCTTGGCGGACGACACTTCGCCGCCCAGCTGGAAGGTTTCGATGGAGCGGTACAGCAGTTCGGCCGTGACCTCGGGCGCACCACCTTCGGCCGCGTAGGAGGCCGCACGGTTGACGCAGTTGGCGATGTCGGCGGGCGACATGCCGGTGGCGGTTCGGGCCAGCGAGGTCAGGTCGATTTTTTCAGCGGCCTTGACCTTGTCCAGGTAGAGCGCAAACAGCGCCTCACGCTCCGTGGTGGTGGGCAATTCAGTGCGCACGATCATGTCGAAGCGGCCGGGTCGGCGCATGGCCTTGTCGATGTTATCGACGTGGTTGGTGGCACCCACCACGACCACGTTCTCCAACGGAGAAAAGCCATCGAGTTCAACCAGGATGCGGTTGATGATGCGGTTCTGCTCCTGGTCCCCGGCACCACCATCACCACCGCGCGATCGCTTGCCCACGCCGTCCAGTTCGTCGATGAAGATGATGCAAGGTGCGTTCTTGCGGGCACGTTCGAACAACTCCTTGACCTTGCCGATGCCGGCGCCATAGAACATGGCGCTGAAGTGCGATCCGTCCACGCTGATGAAGTTGGCGCCGCATTCCTTGGCCAGGGCCCGGGCCAGCAGGGTCTTGCCGGTGCCCGGAGGGCCGTCGATCAGCACACCACGTGGTGCATGCGCGCCCACGCGAACGTATTCGGCCGGATCGGTCATGAAAGCAACCACGCGGCGCAGGGCCTTCTTGGCCTCGTCTGCGCCGATCACATCCTTGAACTCGGTGTCGGGCCGCTCGGCCAGCTTGGTGCCGCCAAAGGGCAAGGCGCCCCCGCGCATCTGGTAGAACATCAGGCCAGCGATCAGGAAGACGGGCAGCAGGGCCAGGCACAGGCGGCCCAGGCCTTCCAGGGTTTCGTTGAACTTCTGGCTGGGTGTGCGAGGATCGATGTCGGTGCGGGTCAGCACAAAACCTTTTTGCAGGCTCAATTCGCCCAGGCGGCCCAGCAGGTTGGTGCTGCAACCGGGGCCGCAATCGACCAGACGGGTGCTGTGGTGCTTGCCAGCCTTGTCGGTGTAGAGCACGAGCGAACCGCTGGTGGCCACCGAGGTGACTTGTCCACTGGACACGGCTTTTTCAAAGGCCGATGCTTCTGTGGGGTTGTTCAACCAGGCATCCGGTTTCTTCTCGAAAGCCAGGGCCGTCACATCCTTGCGGGCATCGGCCTCGCGCACCGCGGTGTCTTGCAGCACCGAGATGCCGGTCCAGGCCAGCGCCACCAGCAACACCAGCCCCACACCCGCGAGTTTGCGGCGTTGAGACGGCGATAAAACGATCTTGAACTTGGGCATGGCAGGACTTGCAAAGACGGACAAAAAAAGGGGGCAACGCTCAGTGTCGGCCAAGCGCCTGAAGGCGAAGCCCCGAGTTGCGCCAACAAATGCCTGTTGATGCGCATGACGGTGGCGCGCACACCGTTTGCTACCCTCTCAGTCGAGCACTTTTACCGCCCTGAGCAACAACCCCGACCGATGGCCGATACGAAGAACGATCTGGTGGTGGCCCGACCCCAAGGCCTGTATTGCCCCCCTGGGGATTTCTACATCGACCCCTGGAAGCCGGTGTCGCATGCCTTGATCACCCACGCCCACGGCGACCATGCCCGGGTGGGGCACGACCACTATCTGGCGCCCGAGGAAGGTCGCCTCGTGCTGCAGGCTCGCTTGGGCGACATCCCATTGCAGACCCTGCCCTATGGCCAGGCGATCACGCACCGGGGCGTGCGCGTGTCCTTTCACCCGGCGGGCCATGTGCTGGGGTCCGCCCAGGTTCGGCTGGAGCACGAAGGCCACGTCTGGGTCGCCTCCGGCGACTACAAAACCGGGCCCGACGCCACCTGCGCGCCGTTCGAGGCGGTTCGCTGCGATGTCTTCATCACCGAATCCACCTTTGGCTTGCCGGTGTTCCGCTGGCAAGCTCAGCAGCAGGTGTTCGACGACATCAATGCCTGGTGGCAGGCCAATGCGCGGGCGGGTCGGCCTTCGGTGCTCTACGCCTACTCCTTCGGCAAGGCGCAGCGCGTGCTGGCGGGCATCGACCCGTCGATCGGCCCCATCGTGGCGCACGGCGCCATGACGCTGATGAACGACGCCTACCGGGCCAGCGGCGTGCCCTTGCCTTCGACGCAGTCGGTGCTGGACACCACGCCCGCCGATCTGAAAACCTCCTTGGTGCTGGCCCCGCCCTCCGCGCAAGGCAGCGGCTGGACCAAGCGCTTTGGCGAGCACAGCGACGCCTTCGCCTCCGGCTGGATGCAATTGCGCGGCACACGTCGGCGCCGAGGGCTGGACCGGGGCTTCGTGCTGTCCGACCATGCCGACTGGCCCGGCCTGCTGGAAGCCGTGAGCGCCACACAGGCGCCGCGCGTGATCGTGACGCACGGGTACGTGGAGCCGCTGGTCCGTTACTTCAGCGAGCAAGGCCTGCAGGCCGGCGCCTTCAAGACCGAGTATGGCGACGAGGCCGAGGATGGCGAAGCAGCCGCGCCCACGGCGGAGACCCCGCCATGAAGCGCTTCGCACAACTGTATGAAGCGCTGGACAGCACCACTTCCACCACGGCCAAGACCCAAGCCCTGGTCGCGTATTTTCAAAGCGCCCCCGCCGCCGACGCAGCATGGGCCTTGTACTTCCTGGCTGGCGGCAAGCCCCGCCAGACCGTGCCCACCGGCGTGATCCGCGCCGCCGCGCGCGAACATGCCCGCATCCCCGAATGGCTGTTCGATGAAAGCTACGACGTGGTCGGCGACCTGGCCGAGACCATCGCCCACATCCTGCCCCCCGCCGAGCGGCTGACCGACGTGCCCTTGCACCGCTGGATCGAAGAACGCCTGCTGTCACTGCGTGGCCAAAGCCCGGAATCGACCATGGCCGCCCTGCAAGGCTACTGGTCTGAGCTGGACACCCCCGGCCGCTTCCTGCTCACCAAGCTCATCGGCGGCGGCTTTCGCGTGGGGGTGGCGCGCAACCTGGTGCTGCGCGCGCTGGCCCAGGTGACGGGGCTGGACGCCAAGCACCTGGCCCAGCGCCTGATGGGTTACACCGACAAGCAGCATGTGCCCACGGCCGCGCGCTACGAGGCCTTGTCCGACCCCGAGTCGCCCTCACAGGCTTCGGGCCAGCCTTACCCCTTCTTCCTGGCCCACCCGCTGCAAGCCCCAGTCGACACCCTGGGGCCCATCGGCGATTGGCTGGTCGAGTGGAAGTGGGATGGCATCCGCGCGCAGTTCATCAAGCGAGGTACCGAGTCCTGGCTTTGGTCGCGAGGCGAGGACCTGCTCAATGGCCGCTTCCCGGAGCTGGACACCCTGGCCCAGGTCTTGCCCGACAACACCGTGATCGACGGCGAGATCGTGGTCTGGAAAAACGGCCACGTGCAGCCCTTCGCGGCCCTGCAAAAGCGCATTGGCCGCAAGACCTTGAGCAAGGCGATTTTGGCCGAATGCCCCGTGGCCTTCCTGGCCTACGACCTGCTGGAACACCAGGGTGAAGACTGCCGCGCCTGGCCTCAGTGGCAACGGCGCGAGCAACTGGACGCCCTGATCACCACCCCCACCTTGCCGCAAACCGACCTGCCGCTGGACGCCCCCATCGAACCGCACATCCTGCCCGCACCCCTGGCACCACTGCAGCTCTCGCCCCTGGTCACGGCCCCCGACTGGGCCACCCTGGCCGAGTGGCGTGAAGAGTCACGCAGCCGTGGCGTGGAAGGCTTCATGCTCAAGCGCCGCGACAGCCTGTACGGCACCGGCCGCACCAAGGACGTCGGCCTGTGGTGGAAGTGGAAGGTCGATCCCTTCACCATCGACGCCGTGCTGATCTACGCGCAAAGCGGCCATGGCCGGCGCGCCAACCTCTACACCGACTACACCTTCGCGGTGTGGGACGAAGACCGCCTGGTGCCTTTCGCCAAAGCCTATTCGGGCCTGACCGACGAAGAAATGAAGCAGGTGGACCAGCGCATCCGCCAGACCACCCTCGAGAAGTTCGGCCCGGTGCGCAGCGTCACGCCCACCTTGGTGGTGGAGCTGGGCTTTGAAGGCATCCAGGCATCCAGCCGCCACAAGTGCGGACTGGCCGTGCGCTTTCCGCGCATGCTGCGGCTGCGCTGGGACAAGCCCGTGAAAGAGGCCGACACCCTGACCAGCTTGCGCAGCCTGATCCCCGCACCGGCCACCTCGAAGTCCTCATGAGCCCAGTCGCCATGCCCAAAGCCGGACCAGACCCGGCCAGTGTCTGGCTGAAAGACCAAGGCTGGTCACCCTTCCCGTTTCAGACCGAGGTGTGGCAAGCCATGGCCCAAGGTGACAGCGGCCTGTTGCACGCCACCACCGGCTCGGGCAAGACCTACGCGGTGTGGTTGGGCGCCTTGCAGGCCTTGGGCCAAGCGCCCACCGAAACGCGCGGCGCGCCGCCGCTGACCGCGCTGTGGATCACCCCGATGCGCGCCTTGGCCTCCGACACCTTGACTGCCTTGCAAGCGCCCCTGCCCGCACTGGCACCCCGGTGGACATTGGAGATGCGCACCGGCGACACCAGCAGCGCCGCCCGGGCCCGCCAGGCCAAGCGCCTGCCCACCGCCCTGGTCACCACGCCCGAAAGCCTGAGCCTTTTGCTCACCCAGCCCCAGGCTGCGCAGCAACTCGGCAGCGTGCAACTGGTCGTGGTCGACGAATGGCACGAGCTCATCGCCAACAAGCGCGGCGTGCAGGTGCAACTCGCTCTGGCGCGCTTGAGGCAGTGGAACCCCCAGCTGATGGTGTGGGGCTTGTCGGCCACCCTGGGCAACCTGCCCGAGGCCCGAGACACCCTCACCGGCCCCTCAGGCCGCATCGTGCAAGGCCAGCTGCCCAAGGCCTTGACCATCGACACGCTCTTGCCCGACGAGGTGCAGCGCTTTCCCTGGGCCGGCCACCTGGGCCTGCGCATGGTGCCTGCCGTGGTCCGCGAGATCGAGGGTAGCCGCAACAGCCTGCTCTTCACCAACACCCGATCGCAGGCCGAGCTTTGGTACCAGGCCTTGTTGGAAGCACGGCCCGATTGGTCCGGCCTGATCGCACTGCACCACGGATCGCTGGACAAGGGCGTGCGCGAATGGGTGGAAGCCGGGCTCAAGGCGGGCACCTTGAAGGCCGTGGTGGCCACCTCCAGCCTGGACCTGGGTGTGGACTTCTCGCCGGTGGAGCGCGTGCTGCAGATCGGCTCGGCCAAAGGTGTGGCCCGGCTGCTGCAACGCGCGGGCCGCTCAGGGCACGCGCCGGGGCAGCCTTCGCGCATCACGCTGGTCCCCACGCACAGCATCGAGTTGCTGGAGGCCGCCGCCGCCCGGCGCGCCGTGCAGCAAGGCCACATCGAAGCGCGCACCAGCCCCGACAAGCCTTTCGATGTGCTCATCCAGCACGTGGTCACCGTGGCCTTGGGCGGCGGCTTCGACGGCCAGGCCTTGTTCGAGGAAGTGCGCACCACCCACGCCTACCAACACCTGACACCCGCCGAATGGACCTGGGTGCTGGACTTCGCCGGGCGCGGTGGCGACTCGCTGCAGGCCTACCCGGACTACCGCCGCATCGAAGCCGACGAGCACGGCCGCTACCACCTGGTCAACGCCCAACTGGCGCGCCGACACCGCATGTCGGTGGGCACGATCGTGAGCGATGCCAACCTCAAGGTGTCTTACCTGCGAGGGCCCGTGCTGGGTACCGTGGAAGAGAGCTTCATCGCCCGCCTGCGCCCGCGCGATTGCTTTCTGTTCGCGGGCCGCTTGCTGGAGCTGGTCAAGGTGCACGACATGACCGCCTACGTCCGCCTGGCCAAGGGGCAACGCGCCGCCGTGCCGCGCTGGAACGGCGGCAAGATGCCGATGTCTTCCGAGCTGGCACACGCCATGCTGGAAGAGTTGGCCAGCTTCGCGTCCAAGCCGGAAGGTGGCCCGCACCCGCCCGAGGTCCAGGCCCTGCGGCCCTTGCTGGCCGTGCAGCAAAGCTGGTCAGCCCTGCCCACACCCGACACCGTGCTGGTTGAAAGCCTGAAGTCGCGCGAAGGCCACCACCTGTACATCTACCCCTTTGCCGGTCGGCAGGTGAACCTGGCTTTGGCCACGCTGTGGGCCTACCGCTTTGGCCAGACCGCACCGCGCACTTTTTCAATCTCGTTCAATGACTACGGCATCGAACTGTTGAGCAATGAGCCGGTGGACGCGCACCTGCTGCCGTCCCTGCTCAGCACGGAGAACTTGCTGCACGATGTGCTGGGCAGCCTGAACGCGGCCGAGCTGTCGCAGCGGCGATTTCGCGAGATCGCCCGCGTGTCCGGTCTGGTCTTTCCCGGCTTTCCGGGCGCGCCCAAAAGCACCAAGCAGATCCAGGCTTCCAGCAGCCTGTTCTTTGAAGTGTTCCGCCAATACGACCCTGCCAATCTGTTGCTGACCCAAGCTGAACGCGAGGTGCTCAAGCAGGAATACGAACTCGACAAGCTGGACGGCGTGCTTCGGTCACTGCAAGCCAAGCACTGGGAAGTAAAGACCTTGAAGCGCTGGACGCCGTTCTCCTTCCCACTGCTGGTCGAGCGCTTGCGCGAACGCCTGAGCACGCACAAGCTGCAGGACCGCATCCAGCAATTGCTCACCGAGTTGAACGACAAGGCCAGCCAGATCTGAATGAACCCCATGGACCCACGCCTTGACCACACGCTGGATTGGCCACGCGATTCGCCAACTCAGCTCAGGCTTCAACTGATGCCCGAGCGTGCTGCCTTTGAGCCCGAGTCCCGCACCCTCTTCGTCGCCGACGTGCACCTGGGCAGGGCCGCCGTGTTCCGCGCGCGGGGCTTGCCCGTGCCACAAGGCACCACCACCGGCACGCTGGCCCGGTTGTCTCAGGCGCTGGACCGCTGCCAGGCCCGACACCTGGTGGTGCTGGGCGATTTCCTGCATGCCAAAGAGAGCCACGCCAGCAGCACCCTGGCGGCCCTGTCCAACTGGCGCCAGCGTCATCCGCACCTGCATTGCCTGGTGATCGAAGGCAACCATGATCTGCACGCCGGCCAAGTGCAGGCCTCTTTCAGCATCCAGTCGATCACCGGGCCCTACGTTCATGGCTGCTTGCGCGGCGTCCACCACCCGCCTGAACAGCAAGGCGACCAAGCCAAAGACACCCTGACCCTGGCCGGCCACGTGCACCCCGTGGTCCACCTGCGAAGCCGCACCGACCGACTGCGTTTGCCCATCTTCTGGCTGCACCAAGGCGTGCTCACCCTGCCCGCCTTTGGAGAATTCACCGGCGGCTTCGCGATCAACCCGGCGGCACAGCGCGATGGTGAGGTGTTCGTGGTCGGCGAACAGGTGCTGCCCCTGGCCGGATAACAGAACACTAGGGATTGCCCGCGTCGCGTTATATGACATGGCGGAAATTCCCCCTACTCAAATGAGGGGGGTCGGGTGCTCACAGGCCAGCAACCCCTCGCTTCCCGCCTTACGCCCCCCTTGGCGCTTGCCTAAAGTCAAAGCACCCCATGGCTGCTTTGCCGTACAAGCTCTAGGACTTATCCATGCCCACCCCCCTTCGCCAAGCGCTGCGCAAGACCTTCCTGTTCTCCGTCCTGTCGACCGCGCTCTTGTGGTCCGGTGCGCAAGCAGCGGCCCCCTCCTTCCTGGCCTTTGAGAGCGGCCACGTGCGCCCCCTGGCCCAGTCGCCCGACGGCACGCGCCTGTTCGCCGTCAACACACCCAACAACACGCTGGATGTGTTCAACATCACCAGCAACGGCCTGCAACTGTTCGCCCGCATCCCCGTGGGGCTGGAACCCGTGGCCGTGGCCGCACGCAGCAACAACGAAGTCTGGGTGGTCAACCACCTGTCGGACAGCGTCAGCATCGTCAAGCTGGATGGCGCGCCCCGGGTCACACAGACCCTCTTGGTGGGTGATGAGCCCCGCGACATCGTCTTCGCTGGCTCACCCGCCCGCGCCTTCATCACGACGGCGCACCGGGGCCAGCAACGCATGGACCCTTCATTGAAGAACGTGCCCGGCGCGGGTGACCCCAAGCTGACCACCGCCGGCATCGGCCGTGCCGACGTCTGGGTGTTCAACCCCGCCAGCGTGGGCAGTTACGCCGTGGGCGGCGTGCCCCTGCGCATCATGAGTTTCTTCGCCGACACGCCGCGCGCCCTGGCCGTCAGCCCGGACCGCAACACCGTCTACGTGGCCGCCTTCAAGTCGGGCAACGAAACCTCCTCGCTCAATGAAGAGGTGATCTGCGACAGCTTCAACCTGAAGATGCCCTGCTTTGTCAAAGGCAAGCTCATGCCTGGCGGCCGCCTGGGCCCGCAGACCAACGCCGAAGGCAAGCCCGCCCCCAAGACCGGGATGCTGGTGAAGTACAACCGCGCCACCAAGCGCTGGGAGGACGAGGTGGGCCGCAACTGGAACAACGCGGTCGAATTCACCCTGCCCGACAAGGACGTGTTCGCCGTTGATGCCAATGCACTGACCGAGAAAGTGGCCTTCCCGCACGTGGGCACGGTGCTGTTCAACATGGTGGCCAACCCCGTCACCGGTGCGCTGTACGTGACCAACACCGAATCCAACAACATGACCCGGTTCGAAGGCTCGGGCAAGTTCGGTGGCTCCACGGTGCAAGGCAAGCTGGCCCTGGCGCGCGTCACGGTGATCTCCGGATCAACCGTGCTGCCCCGCCACCTCAACAAGCACATCGACTACAGCAAGCTGGTCACCAACCCCGGCTTTGACCCCACCACCAAGAACCACAGCCTGGCCAGCCCGCTGGAGATGGCCGTGACCAAGGATGGCCGCACCCTGTACGTGGCCGCCTATGGCTCCAGCCGCATCGGCGTGTTCGACACGGCCGAGCTGGAGGCCAACACCTTCAACCCGCGCACGGCCAGCGCCAACTACATCAACGTGAGCGGTGGCGGCCCCAGCGGCGTGGTGCTCGATGAAGCACGCGGCCGCATGTACGTGATGACCCGCTTCGACAACGCCGTGAAGGTGGTGAACCTGGCCACGCGCACCGAGGTGGCCCAAGCCCCCCTGGTCAACCCCGAGCCCGCGAACATCATCGCCGGTCGCCCCTTCCTGTATGACGCCCAGCGCTCGTCGGCCAATGGCGAAGCTTCTTGCGCCAGCTGCCACACCTTTGGCGACACCGACGACCTGGCCTGGGACCTGGGTGACCCGGATGGCCTGGTCACGAAGAGCCCGATCCCCGGCAGGTTCACCTCGGACCTCGCCTTCCCGATCGCCAAGCTCATCTTCGGCGTGAAGAACAAGATCAACGGCAGCGACGATCCCAAGGACTTCCACCCCATCAAGGGCCCCATGACCACGCAAACCCTGCGCGGCATGGTCAACGCAGGCGCCATGCACTGGCGTGGCGACCGAGCCACGGGTGCCTTCGGCACCTCGGCCACGGACACGAACCTGTCGTTCAAGAACTTCTCGGTGGCGTTTGAAGGCCTGCTGGGCAACCCGGCCCCGATGAGCGAGGCGGAGATGCAGACCTTCGCGGACTTCCAGCTCGCGGTGCAACTGCCGCCCAACCCGATCCGCAACCTGGACAACTCACTGACCCCGGCCCAGAAGCGCGGCTTTGACTTCTACTTCGGCGACCGCCCTTCGGACGGCTTCAAGATCCTGCGGGCCGATGGCACCTCCATCACGCCCAGCAACAACTGCAATGGCTGCCACACCGTGGATCCGGCCAAGGGCATGTATGGCACGGGTGGCGACCAGAGCTTCGAGGGCAACTCGCAAATCTTCAAGATCCCGCACCTGCGCAACATGTACACCAAGGTGGGCCGCTTCGGCACGCCTGCGGTGCCCTTCTCCAGCGCGCCGGGTTCGGGCTTCATGGGCCCGCAAGTCCGTGGCTATGGCTTCATCAACGATGGCACGGTGGACCTGTTGGCGCACTTCTTCACGGTGCGCGTGTTCCAGCCCACCTTGAACTCGGGCTTCCCGCTCATCAACCCCGACGCCACGCGCCGTGATGTGGCCGACTACATGCACGCCTTCGACAGCGACCTGGCCCCGATCGTGGGCCAGCAAGTCACACTCGCGTCGTACAACACCACCGCCGTGTACCCCCGCATCGATCTGCTCATCCAGCGCGCCCGCACACCCTTCGTGTCCAAAGAGTTGGGCGGCAACGTGACCGAATGCGACCTGGTGGCCCAGGTGGTTGAATCTGGCGCCAAACGCGGCTATTTCTATGACGTGGCGAGCGCAGCCTTCGTGGCAGCCGACGGTGCGCGTCGCAGCGACGCGGCCTTGCGCTCCCTGGCCGGCATCCCCGGCCAGGAAGTGACCTACACCTGCACACCACCAGGATCGGGCAAGCGCATCGCTTTCAACAGTTGATGATCACCGGGTTGAGCGCTCAATTGCGCGCATGATGCGGATCACATCAGCTGCAAGAGAAGGTCGATTCGATGAAGCGTTTGAAGGACAAGGTCGCCGCCATCACAGGTGCGGCGTCCGGCATGGGCCGCACCTTGGCATTGGAACTGGCCCGACGAGGCTGCCATCTGGCGCTGAGCGACATCAACGAGCCGGGGCTGCTGGAGACCGCCAATCTGGCTCGCCACTTTGGCGTGAAAGTCACGACCACTCGGTTGGACGTGGGCAGTCGCGAAGCGGTGTTCGGCTGGGCCGATCAGGTCGTGGCTGACCATGGCCGGGTCAACCTGATCTTCAACAACGCCGGTGTGGCCATTGGCGCATTTGTTGAAACAGTGTCGGAGAAGGACTTCCACTGGATCATGGACATCAACTTCTGGGGCGTCGTGTGGGGCACGCAGGCTTTCCTGCCGCATCTCAAAAGGGCCGGCGAAGGGCATGTGATCAACGTGTCCAGCCTGGCGGGGCTGATGGCCGCACCCAGCCAAGCCCCCTACAACGCCAGCAAGTTTGCGGTGCGAGGTTTCACCGAGTCCTTGCGACAGGAACTCGACCTGGAAGCTTGCGGCGTCAGCGCCACGTGCATTCACCCAGGTGGCATTCGCACGAACATCGCCCACACGGCCCACATTGACGAGAGCGTGACCTCTCGCTGCGGAGGTGATGTCGAGGAAGCGCGCGCCCGTTTCAACAAAGCATTGGGCGGCACCTCGGCCGAGAGCGCGGCCTTGCAGATTTTGCGCGCAGTCGAGCGCGACGAACGCCGAGCACTGATCGGTGCCGACGCGAAGTTCATGGATTTGCTGGTGCGCATCGCGGGCTCGTGGTACCAGCCGGTGACGGTCTTCATGGCCCGCAGGATGTTGGCCAAGGCTTAGCCAAGCCGCCACCAGGCGGGTAGCAAGCCGCGCACCTCAGGTCGGCCAAAGCGGTCGTCCATGAGGTGCACCACGCCACGGTCGGTCTGCGTGCGGATCACGCGGCCCGCCGCCTGCACCACCTTCTGCAAACCGGGATACAGGTAGGTGTAGGCGTAGCCATCGCCAAACAGATCGGCCATGCGCAGGCGGATCTGCTCGTTGACCGGGTTGACCTGGGGCAGGCCCAAGGTGGCGATGAACGCCCCGATCAGCCGTTGCCCGGCCAGGTCGATGCCCTCGGCGAACGAGCCACCCAGCACCGCGAAACCCATGCCTTGGCCGTCTTCCGTGAAGCGCGCCAGGAACTGCGCCTGGTCGCCCTCGCTCATGCGGCGCGACTGCTTCCAGGTGGTGACCTGTGGCATGCGCGCCGCCCACAAGGCGGCCACCTCGTCCAGGTAATCAAAGCTGCTGAAAAAGGCCAGGTAGTTGCCGGGCTGCTGTTCATACTGCCGGGCCATCACGTCCACCACGGGGGCCAAGGATGCTTGCCGATGCTGGTAGCGGGTCGAGATGTGGGTGGCCACCTGCACACTCAGTTGCTCGTGGCTGAACGGCGAGTCCACATCGATCCAGGCGGTGTTGTCGGGCAAGCCCAGCAAGTCGCCATAGAACTGCTGGGGCCGCAAGGTGGCCGAGAACAAGGTGACCGAGTGCGCGTTGGCAAAGCGCGGCTTCAGGAAGCTGGCGGGCACCACGTTGCGGATGCACAAGGTGGACGGCTTGCCGGACTTGGTGATGTCGAACAGAGAATGCTCGCCAAAGGATTCGCTCAGGCGCGTGAAGTGCAAGGCCTCGAAGTAAAAGCTCTGCAAGGCTTCGTCGACCAGGGTCGGGTGCTCGCTCAGGTGTTCGGTGATGGCGTTGGTGGCCTGCTGCAGCTTGAACATGAAGGCTTCGGGCAACTGGGCATGAACCTGGTAATCATCCAGCTGTCCTTGGTGCGCCGCCTTCCAGCCCTTGTGCAAACGGTCGAGGGCTTTCTTGACCGGTGCCGGTGCCGAGCGTCGTGCCGCGCTCAAGCTGGCCTGGTCCAGCGCCGCCGTGTACATCTTGCGGGCCCGCTCGACCAGGTTGTGCGCCTCGTCCACCAGCACGCTAACGCGCCAGGGCTGGCCCACCGCCTGGCCATGCAGCATCGCGTTCAGGTCGAAATAATGGTTGTAGTCGCCCACCACGGCATCGCTCCACTTCACCATTTCCTGGCCCAGGTAATAGGGGCAGACCTGGTGGGCCAGGGCCACGGTGCGCAAGGTGGCTTTGTCCAGGGTGCCCGTGGCCGCTGCCGCGCTGCGGGCCTGCGGCAGCCGGTCGTAAAAGCCCTGCGCCAAAGGGCATGAGGCGCCATGGCAGGCCTTGTCAGGGTGCTCGCAGGCCTTGTCCTTGGCCACCAGCTCGATGACACGCAGGGGCAAGGCGGGCGCGCTGCGCTTGATCAGCGCCAGCGCGTTCAAGGCCACGCCGCGCCCCGAGGTCTTGGCCGTGAGGAAAAACACTTTGTCCAGCTTTTGCGCTGGGCAGGCCTTGAGCAGCGGAAAGACCGTGCCAATGGTTTTGCCGATGCCGGTGGGGGCCTGCACCATCAGGCAACGGCCCGCGCTGTTGGCCTTGTAGACGGCCTCGGCCAAAGCCCGCTGGCCGGTGCGGAACTCGGCATGCGGGAATGGCAAGGCGGTGAGCGCCCAGTCGCGCGCGGCGCGGTGCGCCAGTTCCTGATCGGCCCAGTCCACGAAGCGCTCGCATTGCGTTTCAAAGTGCTGTTGCAGCATCGCAGCGGTGCAATGCTGGCGCAGCACGGTTTCATCTTGCGAACCAATGTCGAAATAGACCAGGGCCAGCTCCACCTCGCTCAGGCCGCGCGCCTGGCACAGCAGCCAGCCATAGACCATGAGCTGCGCCCAATGCAGGTGGCGGTGGTTGTCAGTTTGGCGGTCCAGACGGCCTCGGAAGGTCTTGACCTCTTCAAGGCGGTTCAAAGCTGCGTCGTAGCCATCGGCGCGGCCGCGCACCAGCAGGTGCTGGTGCTCGCCACTCAAGGTGATCTCGGATTCATAAGACGCGCCCCGCCGCGAGGCCACCAGCAGGTGCCCGGCCATGCCCTCTTGCGCTGTGGGCGAAGGCGTGAAGCGCAAATCCAGGTCGCCTTGCTTGGCGGTGAACTCGCACAAGGCACGGACGGCGACCGTGTACTTCAATCGCTGGCCTCGTCCAGGCTGGCTTGCGCCGGTTCATCCACCTCCAGGCGCCACGGCGTGGCTTTGGCCAGCGCCAGCCACACCGCGAAAGGCAGCTCGCAAGGCGCATGCCGCGCCGGACGAGCGAGCTCGAACTGCCCGTGCTCGATGTCGCCGTGCAACAGCCAGACCCCGAACTCCGGCGGCACCTCGTCAGGCCGAGCCACGCCCGCCGGGAACACGTAGTGGCACTCGCAGCACAGCCATTGGTATGACTGCCGTTTGGCCTCGTGCCGCAGGTCGGACAACAGGTCCGCGCGGGTGGCCTTGACCTCGTGAACCACCGGCTGCAAGTAGGCCTGCACCGAGGTGTTGCGCACCGAAAAAACATCCGGGCGGGCCATGCGCCACGAGGCTTGGCGCTCGATGGCGGCCTCTTCGTCAGCCCACAAGGCGGTGGGGGGTGCCGAGACGCACTCGGCGCCCCGCTCGTCGGCATGGCCCGTCACCCTCGCACGCAAGGACAGCTCGCGCCAGACGATCCGACCGGCGGCCATCAACTGCAGCGCCACCCGCTCAGCCAATCGATCATGGGCGCTCAAGGCTCGGCGATTTTGTTGGCGGGCCAAGGCCAGCCACTGGATCCCGGCCTCGGTCAGGTGCAAGGTTTCATGCCCATCGGGCGTTGCCCGCAAGGACACCAGACCCGCGGCCAGCAGGTCGATCTCGATGGCATCGCGGCAGGGCCAACCGGCCGAGCGCCAGATCTGCATCAGGCGCGTTCGGTGAGCGCGCTGAAGGGCGGAGTGGGCAGGAATCGAAGGCATGCATGACTGTATACCCATACAGCCCTGACAACGCACTGGCACGCCGGGCATGTTTTTCAGAAAAACTTACCCGCGCTGGCGCGCCAACCTCAAATCGCCCCGACGCTGCCCGTGATTGGCAACACGATGCCGGTGATGTAGCCCGAGCACACCGGCGAGGCCAGGAACACGTAAGCGGGCGAGATTTCCTCGGGCTGCGCGGCCCGCTTCATCTGGGTCTTCTCGCCGAAATCCGCCACCTTGTCGGCGGGCAGATCGGCCGGGTTCAGGGGTGTCCACACCGGGCCGGGGGCCACGGCGTTCACGCGGATGCCCTTGTCCAGCAGGTTTTGCGCGAGCGACTTGGTGAAGGCGTGGATGGCCCCTTTGGTCGTCGAATAGTCCAACAGGTCGGCGCTGCCGTTCAAGCCGGTCACCGAGCCCGTGTTGATGATGGAGGCCCCTTCCTGCAGGTAAGGCACCGCCGCCTTGGCCATGTGGAAGTAGCCATACACATTGGTGCGCAAGGTTTCGTCAAAGCGCTCTTCGCTGAGCAACTCGATCGAGTGCGTGTGCTGCTGGAAGGCGGCGTTGTTGACCAGCACGTCCAGCTTGCCAAAGGTGTCTACCGTGTCCTCCACGGCGCGAACGCAAAAATCCGGGTCTTTCACATCGCCAGCGATCAGCAGGCTGGCCTGGCCTTCGCGCTCGATCAGGCGCGCGGTCTCCTGGGCATCTTCATGCTCGTTCAGGTAGATGATGGCGACACTAGCGCCCTCTCGCGCGAACAACACGGCCACCGCGCGGCCAATGCCCGAATCACCGCCGGTGATCAGGGCCGTCTTGCCGGCCAGTTTGTTGCTTCCCTCATAACCGGGCGCCAGAAACTGCGGCTTCAACTGCAACTGCGCCTCCAGGCCAGGCTGGTCATTCAGGTGCTGCGCGGGCATGTGGCTGGGGTGCGGGCGCTCGCCAGCCTGCACGGCGTCGTCGTCTTCCAGGGCTTGGGTGTGGTCGGTGGACATGTGGGGACTCCTTCGTGGCGTGAAGAATTCGGGGCAATCCTCATGCCCATGGACATCGGGCACACCAATTGCCACAGAGGGGCATCCAAACGATTCATGCCTCGGGAGGCCAGCATGCACAACGATCTGATACCCGTCCTGAAAGAGGACCACGCTGTTTTACAGGAACTGGTGCACGCTGTGCAATCCACCGGGGACTTCCGCCAGAAACAGCAGCTGACCAACGACCTGTACCTGTCCTTGAACGGGCACATGGCCATCGTCGAGAAAACGGTGCTGCCCATGCTGCGCACTTTCACCGGCCACACCTTGCCCGACACATTTTCCCGCCAATACGAGCAAATGCGCGAGCAGTTGTCAGACCTGATGGCGCACCGGGTGGACCTGCCCGCACTGGATGCGGCACTGGACTTGTTGTGTCAAACCTGGACCTTGCAGAACGAGCGAGAACGCCTGTTCCTGTTGCCCGCCATCGAGCGCGCCCTGGACACCGACGAGCGCGCCTACTTTGCCCTGCGATCCTGCGATCGGTTGACACGCGAGATGCGCAAAGGCCTGTTCAGCATGCCGTCGATGCTCGCACCCTCCATGGCTTGACGCCCATGCGAGTCACCCCTCACGCGACTGGCCTTCAAAAGGCCCCCACCGGCATCCAAGGCCTGGATGAAATCACGCACGGAGGCCTGCCACGAGGCCGCCCGACCCTGGTGTGTGGCGGCGCCGGTTGCGGCAAGACCATGCTCGCGGCCGAGTTCCTGGTGCGAGGCGCCACCGAGCACCAGGAACCCGGTGTTTTCATGATGTTCGAAGAGAACGTCGAAGAGCTCACCACCAACATGCGCTCCTTGGGTTTTGACCTGGACAAGTTGCGGCGTCAAAAAAAAATCGCCCTTGATTTCGTCCGCATCGAGCGCAGCGAGATTGAAGAGACTGGCGAGTACGACCTGGAAGGCCTGTTCATCCGCCTGGCCCACGCGATCGAGACCGTGGGTGCCAAGCGGGTGGTGCTGGACACGATCGAAGCCCTGTTTGCCGGACTGCCCAACCATGCCATCCTGCGCGCCGAGTTGCGCCGCCTGTTCCGCTGGCTGAAGGACCGAGGCATGACCGCCATCATCACCGGCGAACGGGGTGACAACGCCTTGACCCGCTATGGCCTGGAAGAGTACGTGGCCGATTGTGTGATCCTGCTGGATCACCGCATCATCGACCAGGTCTCGACCCGCCGTTTGCGTGTGGTGAAGTACCGAGGCTCGGCGCACGGCACCAACGAATACCCCTTCCTGATCGGCGAACATGGCTTGTCGGTGCTGCCCATCACCTCCATGCGCCTGGACCACCGCACGACCTCGGAACGCGTGCCCACCGGCATCCGCAAGCTGGACGCCATGCTGGATGGCCAAGGCATCTACCGCGGCAGCAGCGTGCTGGTGTCGGGCTCGCCAGGCACGGGCAAAAGCAGCGTGGGCGCCAGCTTCGCGCACGCCGCCTGCGCACGGGGCGAGCGGGCCCTGCTGTTCGCCTACGAAGAATCCCCCAGCCAACTGATGCGCAACATGCGCTCCATCGGCATCGACCTGAACCCCTGGGTGAAGAAGGGCCTGCTGGAGATCCACGCCTCGCGGCCCACATTGCAAGGCCTGGAGCAGCACCTGGCCCTGATGCACGACATCGTGCGCCGCACCAGCCCCGATCTGGTCGTGGTCGATCCGATCAGCAACCTCACCTTGCACACCGACGACGTCTCGCTCAAGCCCACGCTGATGCGCCTGATCGACTTTTTGAAACAGCAAAGCATCACGGCGGTCTTCACCGCGCTGACCAGGGATGGCTCGGTCTCCTTGGCCGAGACCCAGGTCGGAGTGTCATCGCTGATGGACACCTGGCTGATGCTGTCCAACCTGGAGTTCAACGGCGAGCGCACGCGCACCATCCAGGTCATCAAATCGCGCGGCATGTCGCACTCCAACCAGGTGCGCGAGTTCATCCTCAGCGACCAGGGCGTCGATCTGGTGGACGTGTACCTGCTGGCCGACCGTGTGCTGACCGGCTCTGCCCGCATCGTGCAAGAGCAACAGGAAGAAGCCAGCTCCGAGCTGCGCCAACGCGACCAGCAAAGGCGCCTGCGCGAACTCGCCAGCCGCCGCAAGGCGATTGATGCGCAGATTGCCGCGCTGCAGGCCGAGGCGCAAGAGCGCACGGGCGAGGTCCAGTCCGCCATCGAGCGCGAGAACCTGGAAGCCGAAGGCAGCCTGCAACGCTCCAAAGCCATTGCCCAACGCCGAGAGGGCACCACGGCCAAAAAATCGACGGCCAGAAAGACCAAGGCCCAGGCATGAACGCTGCCGTCAACCCCAAGGCCGAATGGCAACTTCGCTTGTACGTGGCAGGCCAGACCGCCAAGTCCGCCACCGCACTGGAAAACCTCAAGCGCCTTTGCGAAACCCACCTGGCTGGCCGCTATCAAATCGAGGTGATCGACTTGCTGGTCAATCCCAAGCTGGCCGCTGGCGACCAGATCCTGGCCGTGCCCACGCTGGTGCGCAAGTTCCCCGAACCCATGCGCAAGATCATTGGCGACCTGTCCAACGAGGACCGCGTGCTGGTGGGCCTGGACGTTCAGCCCCTGCGCCAGGCCTGACGACGATGCAACAAGATGAGCCCCCCGTCGCCCCGCCCCCCTATGTGCTCAGCCTGTACATCTCGGGCACCACACCCCATTCAACACGGGCGCTGGTGAGCATCCGCAGCATCTGCGAGACCCACCTTCAGGGGCGCTATCAGCTGGAGATCATCGACATCCTGGTGCACCCCCGCAAGGTGGCCGAGGACCAGGTCATCGCCACCCCCACCTTGATCAGGAAGTCGCCACTGCCGGTCAGGCGTTTCATCGGCGACATGTCCCAGAAGGACCGCATCCTGCGGGGCCTGGGCCTGCCAATTGCCCCAGCAGGTGGCAAGTAGTCAAGAGGACCCTGCTTTGATCGACCCGAAGGAAAAATTGCTCGCCGAGAATGCCGAACTGCGGCTGCGACTGGAAGAGGCCGAAGAGACCCTGGACGCCATCCGCAGCGGCAGCGTCGATGCCCTGGTGGTGGGTGAGGACATCTACACCCTGGACCGCGCACACGCCTCGTCCAACAAGTTGCGCAGCGATGTGCTGGCCCAAATGGACGATGCCGTGGTGGGCCTGGACCGCGACGAACGCATCATCTACCTCAACCCGGCTGCTGAACGCCAATATGGCTTGACCTCGTCACAAGCACTGGGCAACGAACGCCATGTGCTGTACCAGGAGATCTGGCTGAGCCAGGCCGATCAGGTGCATGCCATGGCCAGCTTGAATCAAGCCGGGGCTTACCGGGCACGCACCATCCAGCTCAAACGCAGTGGCGACGAGGTGCACGTTGAATCGGCGGTGAGCGTTTTGCGGGACAACGAGGGTGAAGTCACTGGCCGACTGGAGGTCATCCGCGATGTCAGCGAACGGCACCGCGCCGAGGCCGAGATCCGCGGTGCTCAGTTGAAGATCGCTCAACGCGAGCGGCAGTTTTCCACCCTGGTGGAAAACTCGCCCGACATCTTCGCGCGCATGGACCGGCAGTTTCGCCACCTCTATGTCAGCCCGGTCATCGAGCGCTACGTGGGCTTGCCGGCCGAGCACCACCTTGGCAAGACCCACCTGGAGCTGGGCATGCCGCCCGAGCTGTGTGCCAGCATGGACACCGCGTTGGCGCAGGTGTTCAACACCGGGCGCGGCAGCAGCATCAGCTTCAAGTTCATCACCCCCGCCAACGATGTGCGCTTCCTGGAGTCCCGACTGATCCCGGAGTTTGCCGAAGATGGCAGCGTTGAATCGGTGCTGTCCATCACCACCGACCTGACCGAGCGCGAGCGCATGGACTCGGCCTTGCGTGAAAGCCAGGCCCGCCTGCAATTGACCATTGAGGCCGCCAGGATCGGCGATTGGGACTTGGACCTGAGAACCGGAGAGGCTCGCCACTCCCTGCGCCATGACCAATGCTTTGGCTACCAGCAGCCCCGTGCCGACTGGAACTTCAACGCCTTCATGTCCCACGTGCACCCGGACGACCGCGAGTTCGTCGAGCGCCTTTTCAAGGAGGCCGTGGCCACCAGTGGCGACTGGCACTTCGAATGCCGCGTCATCTGGCCGGACGGCAGCGTGCACTGGATCGAAGCCCATGGCAGCCTCTACAAAGAAGGTGGCCAGGCCACCCGCATGCTGGGCATCGTGGCCAACACCACCGACCGCAAGCTGGCCGAGCACGCCTTGCTGGACGCCGACCGCCGCAAGGACGAGTTCCTGGCCACACTGGCCCACGAGTTGCGCAACCCCCTGGCCCCGATCCGCAATGCGCTGGAGATCATGCGCCTGTCCAAGGAGCCTCAGGCCCAGGAGAAGGCACGCAACATGATCGAGCGCCAACTTTGGCAGATGGTGCACCTGGTGGACGACCTCATGGACGTCAGCCGCATCACGCAAGGCAAGGTCGAGTTGCGGCGTGAACGCATCGACATCGCCACGGCCGTGCAGAACGCCATCGACACCAGCCGCCCGCTCATCGACGCCCGCCACCATGCGATGGACGTGCGCCTGCCCCCGTCGCAAACCGTCTTCGTCTACGCCGACGTGACCCGGCTCATCCAGATCGTGGCCAACCTGCTCAACAACGCCGCCAAGTACACCCCCGAAGGCGGCCGCATCACCCTCACCGCGATGGAGAAAGATCGCCAGGCGGTGATCACCATCCAGGACACCGGCACCGGCATCCCGGGCGAGATGCTGCCGCGCGTGTTTGACATGTTCACCCAGGTGGACCGCGCGCTGGAGCGCTCGCAAGGCGGCCTGGGCATCGGCCTGGCGCTGGTCAAGAAGCTGGTCGAGATGCATGGCGGCTCGGTGCTGGCGCGCAGCCCGGGCCTGGGTGGCGGCTCGACGTTTGAAGTGCACCTGCCAGCCTTGTCGTCGTTGCCATTCTTGGCGGAGTCAGGGCTCACCGAAGCCAGTCGCCCGACACCCGCGCCGCGCACCGGCCCCCACGTGCTGGTGGTCGATGACAACCTGGACAGTGCTGAAAGCCTCGCCACCATGTTGGCCCTGATGGGTTGCGAAACCCACACCGTGCACGATGGCGTCGAAGCGGTGAAAGCCGCTCAGACCTTCCAGCCCGACCTGGTGATGCTGGACATCGGACTGCCTCGCTTGACCGGCCACGAGGTGGCACGCCACATCCGCGCCCAACCCTGGGGCCAGTTGATGACGCTGGTGGCCCTGACCGGCTGGGGGCAGGATGAAGACCGGCGCAAATCCCGCGATGCCGGTTTCAACCACCACATGGTCAAGCCGGTGGACCTGGACGCCCTCAGCGCACTGCTGACCGAGCGCAAGCTGCATTGAATGGCAGAATGAATGTCACCCGCCGCCCAGAAGCGGCACCGGAGCCCAGATGACCTTTTGCCGCGCCAGACCCACCATGGCTTGCTTGCTGAGCAGCCTCTTGGCGACCACGGCCCTTGCTGCCGAGCCCACCCCATCCCACGAGCACCGAGCCGCCTGCGTCGCTGCCTTGACCACCCAGGCCGAACCCCTGGCAGCCAGGCTGAAGAACGGCGATCGCAGCGTTGAAGCCGAGTTGCTCAAGCTCACGCAAAGCGGTTTTGCCATCATCGGCATCGCCTACCAGGATGGCCTGCGCAAGCCCGAAGCCGACCAGTTGCTGGAGACCGCCAAAAAGGCACAGAAATCCATGCCAGCCCCTGCCCTGAGCCAATTGCAAGCCAGTTGCCAACTCGAAGGTGCCCAGGTGCTGGCCGACGCCAATGCACTGGAACGGTTTCTGGTGACCAGTGCCGCCGAACGCCGCGTCAAGCGCATCGCCGATGGCCCCAAGAAGCGCTGACCGCCAGGCCACTCAAACCATTTCGGCCAGCTGGTAGTTGTTGCGCCCGGCCGCCTTGGCCGCGTAGAGGGTCTGATCGGCCAGCTTGATCAGGCTGGCTGGCGTCTCGTCGGTGGGATGCCCCAGGTAGGCCACCCCCACGCTGGTCGTCACCCGCAATGTCTGCCCCGTGTGGCCGAAGTCCGGCAACATCGCCGCCACCACTTTGGCCGCGATCATCTCGGCCTCGCCGACCGAATGCAGCTCTTCCAGGATGATGGTGAACTCGTCACCGCCCAGCCGCGCCACGGTGTCGGTCAGGCGCACGGTCTCCAGCAGTCGGCGACCGAATTCCTGCAACACCGCGTCGCCCGCATCGTGGCCCAGGCTGTCGTTGATCTGCTTGAAGTAGTCGATGTCCAACAGCAGCAAGGCCACGGGCGATGCATGGCGACGGCCGCGAGCCAGCGCGCTGTGGAGCCGATCGTTGAACAAGGCGCGGTTGGGCAAACCCGTCAGGATGTCCAGCTCCGCCATGCGCTGCAGCTGCGCCTCGAGGGCTTTCTGTTCGGTGATGTCCGCATTGGTGCCAGACAAGCGGATGGCCCGCCCACGGGCATCCCGCTCCACCACCCGGCCGCGGCTCAAGATCCACAACCATTGGCCCGTGCTGGTGCGAACTCGGTGCTCGGCGCTGTAGAAAGGGACAAGGCCCTTGACCGTGTCCGACACCTTGGCCATCACCATGGGCAAGTCGTCCGGGTGCACCAGCTTGCTCAGGATCGCCAGGCTGATGGTGGACTCCTCCGCCGGGCCACCCAACATGCTCGACCAGTGGGCGCTGTGAAAAACCTGCTGCTGGTTCAGATCCCAGTCGAACAAGGCCAGGTGCGAGCCTTCCAGGGCCAAGGTCAGCCGCTCTTCGCTGCGGGCCGATTGCTTCTCGGCCTGCTTGAGTGCGCTGATGTCGTTCATCAGCACATACAGGCCCACGATCTTGTCATCGTGGTTGCGGTGCGGGCTCATGGTGACCTGGACCTGGCGCACACCGCCCGGGCAGGGCAGATCGCGCTCGTAAAGAACCACCTCGCCCGCCAGCGCACGCTCCAGGAAGTGGCGGATGCCCGCGTAGGCCGCGTCACCGTACAGATCCGGCAGGCTGCGTCCGATCAGACTTGTCGGATCCACCCCCAGCCACTCCTGATAAGCCAGGTTGGCGAAGCGGAAGCGGTGCTCGGTGTCGATGTAGGAGATCAGCGCCGGCACGTTGTCGGTCACCTCTTTCAGGCGCGCCTGGCTCACCGCCAAGGCCTCCTCCATCTGCTTGCGGGCGGTGATGTCGTGCGTCAGCACGCACACATGGATGTCTCCATGCTCGTCCACCCTTGGAAAGTAGCTGCTTTGCAGATGGCGCACGCCGTCGGCCCGCTTCAGCTTACGCTCATAGGTAACGGCCTGCCCGGCTCGCACCTTGGCGATGTGTGGCTGCATGGCCGCGTAGTTGTCCGGCCCCACCACCTCCAGCACCGTCTTGCCAACGATCTCTTGCGCAGGCAATCCATACAGCTCGGCGCCGCCCCGGTTGATGAACAGGAAGCGCTCATCCCCGGCCAGGTAGGCGATCAGCGCGGGCACGTTGTCGGTGACCAGGCGCAACAGCTCCTCGCTTTGGCGGATGGCCTCCTGCGCGTGCTTGCGCTCGGAGACATTGCGCGAGGTGATGGCGATGCTGTCATCGCCCAGCTTGACCACCTGGTGGCTGATCCAGCTGGCCACCACGCCCGGCTGGTCAATGGGGAACTCCTCGGCCAGCGGAATGCCGGTCTCCACCACAGCCTTGAACTTGTCGAAGAAACCATGGGTGCGGTTGATGGGCAGCAACTCGCACAGCAACTGGCCTTCGACCTGCGCAGGTTCGAGCGAGATCAAGGCGGCGCCCCGGGCGGTCACGTAGGTGAACCTGAAATCAACGACGGCCCCTTGCGGATTGCGCTCGGCGCGCAGGATGTAGAAGCCATCCAGGCTGCTTTCCATGGCAGCGATGAAGCGTGCCTCGTTGGCCTGGGCGGTTTGGCGCGTCTGGACCAAGGCCTGGACCATGGGCCGCAACCGCAGCCGCAAAGCCCACAAGCCCGCCAACACGGTCAGCACGATCACCGGCAGCGCGATCAGGAACTGCTGGCGCGCTGGCGCGTACAACTCGTCCGAATCCACCTTGAGCACCATGCCCAGGCCAGAGCTGCCCACTGGCGCATAAGCGGCCACCACCTGGTGCTGGCGGAAGTCCAGCCTGGCCGTCACGCCAGTTTGACCAGACAAGGCCAGGGTCATGGGCAAAGGCTGATCCTTCACCACCTTGGGCACGCTGAACCCATCTCGCCTCACCCGCTGAGGAAAGCAGTGGAGGCGGTCTGGGCCCCCGTCTGCGCACAAACCCATGTCGAAAGTGGCGCCCCAGTTCTCAACCTCGGTGGACAACAGTGCCAGCACCTTCAAGGGTTGTTCGGTGAGCAGGTAGGCCACCTCGCCTTGAGGGCCTTGGATGGCTTGCCGATGGCGAACGACGTAGCCATCTCGCCAGGCCAGGCTGCCAGCCAGTCGCCCCTGGATCGGCACCTCCAGCGATGGCCCTCCCATGGGGTGGCCCGCCAAAAACAAGGCCCCTGTCGGGCTTTCGAACGCCACGTGCGAGAAGCCCTGCGGCAATAGGCTTTCCGCGATGAGCCTGAGGTCGGCCCCCGAGGCGTCTTTCAGCAAGGCATTGGTCACCAGGGGGTTGGACCCCACCAGCAAGGCCTTGTCAGCCGCGTTGTTCAAGGCCTCTTGCAGCACCAGACGACGGTCGCTCAAGGCCCGGGACAAGTGCTCGTGGGCCTTCTGCGTGACGCTGTTGAGCTGCAAGGCAAACCCCGCCACGCCGGTGATCACCGCCACCACGGTCAGGGCCAGGGCCGCGGTGTTGAAAATGCGACGGCGGTGCCCCTGCGGCGTGTCCACTTGGGCAGGATCCGGCCGCCAGCGGGCCATGAAACGCGCGAAGGCACCACGGGCACTGGACAAATTGAAAAGGCCACGAGGCAGGGACATGGGCGAAAGCGGGGCAAAAGTCGGACGGATTCAAGGCCCACTTTAAACAAACAGCCCACCCGATGAAGCCCGGAACAAGGCACCATTTCATCCCTCGTGGCCCGGCTTCAGCTTGCCCAGCTGTCAGTAATGCGGTGGTAATTCGTCACGCAGGCTGCTAAATCCGCCGGCACCGCCGTCGGGCTCCTGGCGCCTCAGGTGGCTCACCTCCGCCATCAACAGGTCGATTTGCTGCTGCTGTCGAGCCACGATCTGGTTCAGGCTGTCCACCAGGTCCTCGGTGAAGCTCGCCTTGATTTCCAGGTCCGTCAAGCGCTGTTCGGTGTTGTTGGGGTGTTCCATGTCTCCATTGGACACGAAGTAGAGAGATGATCCGGATCGTCACACCACAGGGAACCCCAAAATGACCGAACACAACCACTACGCGCCACCCCGCACCGAAGTGCGCGACATCCCGGTCGGCGATCCGCTGGACAGCGAGCACTTCAACCCCGAGGGCCGCACTTGCCCAGCCGGGTCAGGTTGGCGCTGGTTTGGTGTGGCCTGGCGTCTGTTCAAAGCCCAGCCCTTGGCCTGGTGGGGTGTGTTGCTGCTGAGCTTTGTCCTGCTCGTGGTCGTGTCCATGATCCCCTTGCTGAACCTGCTGACCTCGGTCATCTTCCCCGTGGCCATGGCCGGACTGGGTTCCTGCGCCCACAGCCTCATGCGCGACGGGCGCTTTGAAATCACCCAGGTGTTCGATGGCTTCAAGCGCCGCCCCGGCGCACTGCTGATGGCCGGTTTGCTCTACCTGCTCATCATGATGCTGAGCATGGGCGTGGTCTTCCTGTTCAGCGCTGCCAGCGTGACGGCGATGTTCCTGGGCAGCGTGGCTGAACGGCAAATGGCCATGCAGCAGGTGTTCTCTGCCGGTGGCCTGATGGTGCTGGGCTACTTCGCGGCCATGGCCCTGGCCATGAGCACCATCGTGTTCTCGCCCTACCTGATCCACGAACGGAATGTGCCCGTGCCGCAAGCATTGCTCATGAGCTTCAAGGCCAGCTTCAAGAACGTACCAGCCTCCATCGTCTGGATCCTGAGCTACCTCCTGTGGGCGGTGGTCGCGACCATTCCCCTCGGCCTGGGCTGGTTGGTGCTGCTGCCCGTCGTGGTCATCACCGGCTATGTCGGCTACCGCGACATCTTCTACGGATCAGACCAGGGACGCGGCTTCTGAGCCCATGAAGGCAGCACTGTTGCCAACAAGGGCATTTCAAAAGGACCACAATCTCGCCATGACTTCCAAAGTGCTCACCTTCAACCGCCTGCGTGATCTCACGATCCACGCTGCCCCCGCCTAGCCTTTCGAATCGTCATTCATTCGGAAGGCTGCGGCCTTCCGGCATCAACCCCGGTCGGCCAAAGCCTCCGGGGTTTTTTCATGCGCACCTACGACAAGCTGATCGCCACGATTTCAACCGCCAAGGCATGCGGCTGCTTGCGCTCGTGCCTTGGTGACGCGTCCCTGCAAGTCCAGGGCTAGCCTCCGGCCGCGCGGATCTTTCATCTCCGCCTGGAGGCTGGCACCAGTCTTCACGCATTGAATGAATGAAAGATCGATATGAACAAGCTCGTCCCCACCAAAACCGGCACCCTGCGCAACATCGGCGTCATCGCGCACGTCGACGCGGGCAAGACCACCACCACCGAACGCATCCTGTTCTACACGGGCGAAAACCACCGCGTGGGTGAAGTGCATGACGGCACCACCACCATGGACTTTGATCCGCAAGAGCGCCAGCGCGGCATCACCATCAACAGCGCGGCCACCACCGTGTTCTGGAGGGGTGCGCAGATCAACCTCATCGACACGCCCGGGCACATCGACTTCAACATCGAGGTCAACCGCTCCCTGCGCGTGCTCGATGGCGCGGTCGTCGTCTTTGACGGCGTGGCGGGTGTGGAGCCGCAGACCGAGACCAACTGGCGCCTGGCCGACAAGTACCACGTGCCCCGGCTCGCCTTCGTCAACAAGCTCGACCGCATCGGGGCCGACTTCGACCGCGTCGTGCAGATGATCGAAGAGCGCCTGGGTGTCAAGACCGCCGTGCTGCACCTGCCGATCGGCAGCGAACACGATTTCAAAGGCGTGGTCGATCTGCTGAACATGCGCGCCCTGCTTTGGCTGGGTGAACGCGCGGGCGACCCGGTGCAGATCACCGAGGTGCCCGAGGAGTTGCTGACGCTTGCGCTGGCGGCCCGCGCTCGCCTGATTGAGGCCGTGGTCGAGCAGGACGAACAAGCCCTGGCCGCCTACGTGCGGGGTGAAGACGTCCTGGTCGAGGTGCTGCAAGCCTGCATTCGCCGAGGGACGCTGAGTGGCGCCTTCGTGCCGGTGCTGGCCGGCTCGGCCTTCAAGAACAAGGGCGTCGAGCCCTTGCTGGACGCGGTCGTCGACTACCTGCCCTCGCCTTCCGAGCGGCAGGGCGCCAGTGTGGGCGACCACTTGTCGGCCCTGGCCTTCAAGCTGGTCGAAGGCGAGCATGGCTCGATGGTGTTCGTGCGCGTGTACGCAGGCCGCCTGCGCGCTGGCGACACTGTGCTCAACGCCAACACGGGCAAGAAGGAAAGGGTTGCCAGGTTGTATGAAGTGCATGCCGACAAACGCATCGAACGCGGCGAGATTGGCGCGGGTGACATTGCCGCGATCGTGGGCCTCAAGGACACGCTCACGGGCCACACGCTCTGTGATCCAGCCCACCCCGTGGTGCTAGAGAACATCGTGGTGCCCGAGCCCGTCATCGACATCGCGGTCGAGCCCAAGTCGCAGGCAGACCAGCAGGGCCTGAGCAAGGCGCTGCAGATGCTGGCGCGCGAAGACCCGAGCTTGCGTGTGCGGCAAGACCTTGAATCCGGCCAGGTCATCCTGTCCGGCATGGGCGAGCTGCAACTGGAAGTGACGCTGGAGAACCTGCGCAGCCGCCACGGCGTGAACGTCAGCACTGGCCGCCCGCAAGTGGCCTACCGCGAAACCATCACGAAGGAGATTGAAGTGACCCACGTGCACAAGAAGCAAAGCGGCGGCCCCGGCCAGTTCGCGGAAGTCAAGCTGAAGCTGGCGCCCTTGCCTCGCGGTGAAGGCATCCAGTTCGAGAACCTGGTGACGGGTGGCGCGATCCCACGCGAGTTCATCCCGGCGGTGGAAGCTGGGGTGCGACGTGCCGCGCTCTCGGGCGTGGTGGCTGGCCATGCCAGCGTGGACTTCAAGGCCACGCTGCTGGACGGCAGTTTCCACGAGAAGGACTCGTCCTCGATGGCCTTCGAGCTGGCGGCGGCCGCGGCCTTCCGCGAGGCAGCGGCCCAGGCTGGCCCCATCGTGCTGGAGCCCATGATGGCCGTCGAGGTGCTGACCCCGGCCGACCACCTGGGCGATGTCATCGGCGATCTGTCACGCCGGCGTGGTCATGTGCGTTCGCAAGACGCGCGGGGCAACGCCTCGGTCATCGATGCGCACGTGCCATTGAGCGAGATGTTCGGCTACATCGGCCAGCTGCGCGCCCTGTCCTCAGGCCGCGCGCAGTATTCGATGCAGTTCGATCACTACGACGCAGTGCCCGCCCGCCGGGTGTCCCTCAGCTGACGGCTCGGGGAGGAAGCGGTGGTGGCGCCCGGTGGGTCCACCACCCAGTCGATCGAATACAGCGGCACCGGGTTAAGATCCGGCCATGTTTTCTGGCGGGTCGAGGTGGTAAAAATGGGCAGGCGCGTGTTGGTTGTGGATGATCATTCGGACACCGTCGATGCCCTGGTCGATCTGCTGGAGCTGGAAGGCCACGAGGTGCGTTCCGCCGTGACGGCAGAGCACGCGCTGGCCCTGGCCGAACAGTTCGAGCCCCATGTGGTGGTGCTCGACATCGGCCTGCCCAACATGGACGGCTACGAACTGGCCGCCCACTTGCGCTTCAAGGTCGAACCCAGCTGCGTGTTCATTGCTGCCACCGGCAGCGGCGCACACGCGGACATCCTGCGCAGCAAGAAGGCGGGCTTCGCGGCCCACCTCACCAAGCCGATCAACATCCCCGAGTTGCTGGCCCTGGTGGCCCCCGACGACCTGATGATCGGCCAATGACAGGTCTACATACCCTGGCTTTTCAAACCTCGGGCGTGGTCGGCACGTGGCCCAAGTCCCCACCGGTGCGCAGCTTGGCAAGATGCCGCCCAATGGCACTGTCCAAGGCACGCGCCATCTTGCCGGATGCCCCGTTGGTCGCCTGCGTCACATTGGCGGCATGACCCGTCACGGCAATGGGCTGCTGACCGACCAATCGAGCCTCGATCGTGCAACGGATGTCATCGTCGCCACCCTTGGCGCCGTTCTCGTCGTCCAGGTGCACTTCAATGGTGGTCACGTGATCCGAGAAGCGGTTCAAGGTGCGCTCAACCATGTCGGCCACCTCCGCCTTCAGGGATTCCTGGCTGGTGATCTGGTGGGTGGTGTTGACTTCAATGTGCATGGGTGTCTCCTGTTGAACAACGGTTGATCACCTTTGGTGGCAATTGATGTACCCGTTTAAAACGGGAAAATCAACTTGTTACCAATAGAAGCAAACAAGAAACAATGCGTCACAAAGACCGGGATGATCCCCCCCCTCATGTATGGGGAAATCGTCACAGTTGTGAAGATGATCAAAACGCACTGGCCACCCTTGGTTAGACTGGGCCCACCTACTCATACAGTGCAGGGTCCATCAAGTGAACACCAGGGTCAGCAAAAGCGCGCAGTTGATCGGCGCAATGGCAATTTTAATTGCCTCGTCGTCAGTTTCGGCAGCATTGCCCACGTATCGAATTGTCGATCTCGGCGTGGTGAATGGCCAATTCAGCCCAAACGGGGCCAGTGCAGCCGCCAGCATCAACAACGCCAGCCAAGTGGTGGGCTGGAGCCAGGTCACCCCCGGCACAGCACGACAGGCCTCGGTCTGGCAAAACGGCGCCCCCTCTGAACTTGGCTTGCCAAATTTCGACTACAACCGGTTTGCCACTGGCGTCAATGACTCGGGCGTCGTCGTCGGCTACAGCGATTTCAGCCCTGCAGGCAACGGCAGCCAGATGGAGTCTTTCCACGCCCGGACCTGGCACCAGGGCCAGGTCACCGACCTGGGGCAGGGCGTCGCCAAGGGCATCAACAACGCCGGGCAGGTCGTGGGCAACAGTTATTCGGCCAGTGCTCAGGCCCCCAAAGCCACGATCTGGCAAAACGGCACGGCCACGCATTTGCCCCCCATCGGCGCCGCACCCAACGCTTTCGCCTACAGCTATGCCAACGCCATCAACGACGCGGGCCAAGTGGTGGGCTACAGCGCCGGCCCAGACTTCTCTGACCACGCCACCCTCTGGCAGAACGGCCAGGCCATCGACCTGGTGGACCCCACCGACACGGGTTACAGCTACGCCAATGACATCAACAACCAAGGCACCGTGGTTGGATCGAAGGATGACCAGGCCATCATCTGGCGTGATGGTCTTCAGTTCAACCTGGGAACCTTGGCGGGTGTTGCACCCGATGCCCTGAGTTCGGCCAACGCGATCAATGATTTCGGCCAGGTCGTGGGCTGGATCGGTGGCAACGGGCTGGAGCGGCAACCCTTCCTGTGGACCGCCGAGTCAGGCATGGTCGCCATCGCCAGCCTCATCGACCCCAACGATCCCCTGAGGTCACTGGTGAGTTTCGATTCGGTGCTGGACATCAACAACAAAGGCGAGATCGTCGGCGGCGCCTTGTTCCAGCGCAATGGCGCCGAGTGGCATGCCTACATGCTCACGCCCGTGCCCGAGCCCACCACCTGGGGCCTGATCTTCGCCGGACTGCTGACCTTGGGCATCGCGACACGCCGCAAGGCGGGATGAGCCAGGTCAGGCGTCCAGCACCAGGTTGCGCGATGCCGGGTAAGCGGTGCACAGGTACACCGCCTTGCCCAGAGAGTTGCCACTGACCTGACCTTCGTGCACGGTCAGCTTGCAGGTGCCGCACATGCCCTGGCAGCAGCCTGATTCCAGCATCACGCCGTGGTCCAGGCCCAATTGCAGCAGCGTCTTGCCCTGGTCCGCCTCGGTCAAGGTGATGCGGGCGTTCAGGTGCTGGAAGAAAACTTCCGCCCCGGCGGTCTCGAACGCCGCGTCAGAAGATGATGGCGGCTCGGCCAACACAAAGCGCTCGGTGTGCACGCGGCCCAGGTCCACATTCAGGCTGCGCAGGTGCTCGATGATCTGATTCATGAAGCCCGTGGGGCCGCACAGGTAGATGTCGCGGTCGAGCAGGTCGGGGCAATGCCGTTGAAGCTGCGCCGCGTCAAGCCTGGGCGCCAGGTTGGGCAGGCACACCTGCTCTGCCGTCAAACCGCTGAGGGCGGTGGTGACCTTCACGCCATCCTGGGCCCACTGCTGCAGGGTCTCCCAGAAGATCACCTCGGAGGCCTGGCGGAACTGGGCCATCACCTGGATGTCAGGGCGCTCGGACTCGGGCTGCGCGAGCAAGGCGCTCACCATGGAATGGCAGGGCGTGATGCCCGAACCCGCGCACAAGAACAGCACCTTGGCCTGGCCCTGGTGACAAAAACGGCCCTGGGGGTGGCCGATCTTCAGGCTCATACCAGCGCGCAGTGCCTGGTGCATCCACCGGGAGGCCTGGCCGTGCTCGGTCTGCTTGACGGTGATGCTGAAGCGGCCCTTGGGCAGCGCCGACAGGCTGTAGTAGCGGCGAACCGTTTCAGCGCCGATGGGCAGGAACACCTCCACGTGCTGGCCAGGCTGGAAACCACGCCAATGCTGGTTGGGCCGCAGCACAAAGGTCTTCACACCGGGGGCTTCATCGATGACCCGCTCCACCAGCGCCTTGAGCTCGTAGGTCCACAGGAACCCATTGAACCAGCGGTTGAAGTCGGTCATGGTGTTGCTGACCACGTAGTCCACCCACTGGGGTTGAACCGTGTCCAGCGCCCAGCCATTGACGCGGGCCAGGGCGCGGTCAAGCATGGCGCGTCCCTTCAGCGGGTGCAGGATTCGCATCGCCCTTGGGCGGGAAGGAGAACTTCCACATCACCGCCATGTAGTTGCGGATGGCGTGGAACCAGGTCGGGTTGCACTTGTAGGGCAGGCCGTGGCGCTTGCAGACTTCCTGCACTTCCAAAGCGATGTCCGGATAGTGGCTCGAGGGGATGTCGGGGAACAGGTGGTGCTCGATCTGGTAGTTCAGGTGGCCCCACAGGATGCTCATGGTGCGCCCACCCTTGAAGTTCACGCTCGAATCAAGCTGGGTGAGGTACCAGTGGCCCTTGTGCTTGAGGGCGTCCTCGGGCTGCAGGGGCTCGGTCAGATGCGTGGCCTGGATGGTCAGGCTGATCCAATAGTTGTTGATGCCATCGACGAGCATGTTGCCCAACATCACCTTCCAGAAGGAATAGCCGGTGGCCAGCGCCAGCACGGGGAACAGCAGGTATTCCTTGAACATCACGCGGCCGATCGACAACCAGTGGCGGCGTTTGAGCTGCGCTTCGGTCACGCCCGGGTGGTGGACCGGCGCGTAGCCTTCATTGCCCAAGGGAAACTTTTCTTCGCGGTAGGCCTGGCGAAAACCCAGGTTCTGCGCATTGAAGCCGTACAACACGATGGGGTAGGCGATGAACAGATACATCGGCACCTGCCAACGGTGCATGCTGTTCCACGGCTGCTTGTCGTTCATGCGCAGGATGCCGTGGTTCAGGTCGGGGTCCATTTCGTACACATTGGTGTGCACGTGGTGCAGGCCATTGTGTTCGCGGCGCCAGCCCTCTTCATCAACCGGGGCCTTCCACTTGAAGTTGTGCGAGTGGAACTGCGGGATCTCGGCAAAGCTGTCGTACTGCCCGTGCAGCACGTTGTGCCCGATCTCGATCGATTCCAGGTTGCGGTGCAGCAAAGTGAAAGCCACCCCCAAGCTGAAGGTGATGGGCTCGGGGCTGATCCAGATGAGGCCACGGCCCACCAGTTCCGCCAGGCGGGATTTCAGGCGCAAGCCTTTGATGTAGGCGACATCGGCGGGGCCCAGCTTGGCGCGGTAGCGCTGCTTGATGGCTTCAAATTCGGCTTCGATCTGATCGTACAACGCGAGGCGTTCGGCGCAAGTGGGATTCATGGATGACAGGTAATGCGTGGCTTGCGGGGATGGTAACGATTTGCGTTCATCGATCGATGGGCACTTTCCCCACAAAAAGAGACCAAATGCTCGGAACAGGCATGCCGATTGCCACCGAATTTTAATTCGGCACCGCTTCAACCAGCCCCAATCATGGAGTCGCGATTTTGAGCCCTAATCCCCCGCCGCTCGATCACGACCACCACGACATTTTTGTCGGCGAGGGTGAAATGGCGCACCTGATGCGGGCGCGCGATTGGTCTGCCACCTCCTTGGGGCCGCCTGAGCACTGGCCCAATGCCCTGAAAGTGGCCGTTCGCCTGCTGCTCACCTCGCGCTTCGAGATGTGGCTGGGTTGGGGCACGGACATCGCGTTCCTGTACAACGCCAAGGCCCGCGACGCGCAGAGCGCACTCAGCGTCATCGACAGCGGCGTGTCCATTGATGTGCTGTTCACCGATGTGGTCATGCCCGGCCCCTTGCGCAGCCCGGAGCTGGCCCGCAAAGCGCGCGAGCGACTGCCGCACATTGCAGTGCTGTTCACCTCCGGCTACACCGAGAACGCCATCGTGCACGGCGGCCGCCTGGACCCGGGAGTGGAATTGCTGTCCAAGCCCTACACGCGCGAAGCGCTGGCCCGCAAGATCCGGCATGTGATCGGCAACCAGGCGCAGCAAAAGATCGCATCGGCACAGCGGCTGTCTGCAGGCGGCGTGCATTCGCCCAACGCGTCGCCCTTGCGGATCCTGGTGGTGGAAGATGACGAGGCCATCCGGTCGAGCACCGCCGAGATCCTCTCAGAACAAGGCCACCTGGTGATCGAAGCCTCGGATGCGCCTTCGGCACTGCGTTCGCTGGCCGCTGCGCAGATCGACGTGCTGTTGACCGACCACGGCTTGCCGGGCTTGTCCGGCGCAGCACTGGCCAGGCAGGCCTTAGGACGCTGGCCGACATTGCGCCTCATCTTCGTCACCGGAGACCGGGCCGGCCCAGCCTCGGCCGAGTGGCCTGAAGCGGTGATCCTGGAGAAGCCTTACCAACCCCAGGATCTGTGCAAGGCGCTGGCCAACATCCTGAGGTGAATCCATGAAACTCCTTGAAGTCTTTCCCTACCTGCGCGTGAAAAACGCCGCACGGGCCATCACCTTCTATGTGCAGGCCTTTGGCGCGGTCGAGCGTTTCCGTCTGGTGGAACCGTCGGGCCGCATCGGCCACGCCGAGCTGGACATGGGCCCGACGGTGTTGATGCTGAGCGATGCCTTTCCCGAATTCAACCTGCCGGCACCGGATGGCCAGGCCGTGCTGGGCGCCACTGTGCACCTGCACGTGGACGACTGCGACCAATGGGTGGCACGTGCCGTGGCCGCTGGCGCGACCATTGACATGCCACCGACCGACCAGTTCTACGGCGAACGCAGCAGCCGCCTGCGCGATCCCTTCGGCCACACCTGGCTGATTGGGCACGAACTTGAAAAGATGAGCCCCCAAGAGATGCAGCGCCGCTACACCGCGGTGTTCAGCGAAGACGGCTAACGCAGCTGCCCCCCCATGTCCAGCCATGACCATTCTGGCTGGAAGGTCGGTCCGAAAAGAGAAGATCTGCCGGGTCTTTGTGGGCAGACTGGCACCATGCCGCGCATCCTCATCATCGAAGACACGCCTGCCAACCTGCAGCTCACGATGGCCATCCTGGAGGGCGCCGGGCACGTCCCGCTGAGCGCCCCGAACGCCGAGCATGGCCTGCGCATCGCGAGCACCGAACCCGTCGACCTGATCCTGATGGACATCCGCCTGCCAGGCATTGATGGCCTGACCGCCACCCGCCTGCTCAAGGAAGACCCCCGCACCGCCAGGATCCCCATCATCGCGCTCACCGCCTCCGCCATGAAGGGCGATGAACAGCGCATGCGCGAAGGCGGTTGCGTGGGCTATGTCGCCAAACCGATCCGCTACCGGGAACTGCTGGACGCGGTTGATGAGGCCCTGGTGCAAGGCAAAACCGCCACGCGCCAGAACTGAACAACAACGGTTCACAAGCCCCCGGGGAGGAGCGCCCATGCCCACCAACACGCTGGACTTTCGCCTGCTGTTCGAATCGGCGCCTGGCCTGTACCTGGTGCTGGCCCCCGACTTGACCATCGTCGCCGTGAGTGATGCCTACCTTGAGGCCACGATGACCGCGCGCGATCAGATCATGGGCCGGGGCTTGTTCGAGGTTTTTCCCGATAACCCGAATGACAACGAGGCCACCGGCACGCACAACCTGCGAGCCTCGCTGTTGCGCGTACTGGCATCGGGCCAGGGCGATGCGATGCCGCTTCAGAAATACGACATCCGACGCCCCGACTCGGAAGGTGGTGGTTTTGAAGAGCGCTACTGGAGCCCTTTCAACTCGCCCGTGCTGGATGCACAAGGTCAGGTGGCCTTCATCATTCACCGCGCCGAAGACGTGACTGATTTCGTGCACCTTCGCCATCGGGGTGCCGAGCAGGACAAGATTGCCCAAGAGTTGCGTGGGGCGGTCGAGCGCGCCGAGAGCGAAGTCTTTGCACGGGCTCAGCAGGTGGCCAAGGTCAATGAACAACTGCAGGCCCGCAACACCGCCTTGCACGACAGCGAGACCCGCTTGCGTCGATTGGCCAGCGAGCTGGAAGTCGTCAACGCCGAAGTGACCGAGAAGAACCAGATGCTCGAAGAGTCGAGCCGCATGAAGTCCGAGTTCCTGTCGAACATGTCGCACGAGTTGCGCACTCCCCTGAACGCCATCATTGGCTTTTCCGAGTTACTGAAAGATGGGCTGGTTGGCCCGCTCACGACACGCCAGCGCGACTACATGGGCCACATCTTCGAAGGCGGTCAGCACCTGCTGGCGCTGATCAACGACATTCTGGACATGTCCAAGGTCGACGCCGGCAAGGTCGAGCTTCAGTTCGAAGCCGTCGATGTGCAGGTGATGCTGGCCGATGGCCTGCGTGTGGTCGAAGACAAAGCGCACACCAAGCACCTGCGAATGAACAGCCATGTTCTCCTGCCCTTGGGCGAGGTGGTGGTCGACGTGCGGCGCTTCAAGCAAATCCTCTACAACCTGCTGTCCAACGCCGTGAAATTCACGCCAGATGGCGGCCAGGTCAGCCTGCATGCCCAGAGGGTGAACCGTGAGACCGCCGCCGCCGCCGTGCCCGGCTTCGCCACCGGACGACGAACCACCTTGGCCCCGGGTGATGGCGATGACTTCCTGGAGATCTCGGTGAGCGACAGTGGGATCGGCATGCGCCCTGAAGACCTCAAGCAGCTGTTCACCCCCTTCACCCAGATCAACCACCCGGCCAACCGTGGCATTGAAGGCACCGGTCTGGGCCTGGCCATGGTGCTGCGTCTGGCCGAACTGCACGGCGGCGCCGTCGCGGTGAGCAGCGAGCCTGAGCGCGGCACCTGCTTCAGCGTCTGGTTGCCTTGGCGGCAAGTCACTGCCCAGGCCGAGGCACTGGACACCGTCAAGCCAACGCCATCACACGGCATCGCGCTGGTGATCGAGGACGATGACCGTGCCGCCACCCTGATGGGCCTGCAACTGGAAGCGCAGGGCTTCACCACCAAGCGCGTGGCGTCGGCCGAAGCCGCACTGGCGCTCAGCGACGAGCTGCTGCCCGAGCTCATCACCCTGGACATCATGCTGCCAGGCATGGACGGCTGGGCCTTCCTGCGCCAGGTGAAGACCTTGCCGCGATGGGCTCAGGTGCCGGTGGTGGTGGTCTCGATCCAGCCGGATGGCAGCTTGGCCCACTCACTGGGCGCATCGCTCGCCTTGCAGAAACCCATCCACTTTGATGACCTGACGCAAGGCCTGCAGCGCCTGGGCCTGAACCCTCACCCCGATCACCCCGTGACGGCGCTGGTCGTTGATGACAATCAGCAGGCGGTCGAAGTGCTGGCGCAACCGCTGCAAAAGCTGGGGTGTGTGGTTTTGCGCGCCTATGGTGGCGCGGAAGGCGTGGCCCTGGCCCGCCGCTTCAGGCCCGACCTGATCATGCTGGACCTGGAAATGCCCGAGTTCAGTGGCTTCCAGGTGGTCGATGAGTTGAAGTCAGACCCGGCCAGCGCCAACATCCCGATCATGATCGTCACCGGCCGCGATCTGAGCTTGCGCGAACGCGAAAAACTGATGGGACAGGGGTCTCACCTCATGGGCAAGACTGATTTCGACACCGGCCGCTTCATTGGTGAAGTGCGGCGGGCGCTCACGCACGTCACCACGCACTGAGCACGCACCGCGCGCCTCACCACGCTCTAAGCCGCCTGGCTATCACGAAGGCCAGGGCGAACAAGGCGCCGGCAAAGGCCACGACGGCAGGCCATCCGCCTTCGGCCCAGAACCAGCCGCCCGCCGACCCCATCACGCTGGAGCCCAGGTAGTAGGCCAGCAGGTACAGCGAGGCTGCGTGGCCCTTGTGGCCTTGCGCCAGCCGCCCCACCCAGCCACTGGCCACCGCATGCGCGATGAAAAACCCGATCGTCAGGGCCACGATGCCCGCGATCACGGCCCACAGCGAGTGCGACAAGGTCAGGGCCAAACCCAAGGCCGCGATCACGATGCCTGCCGTCATGACCGGGCTTCGCCCCAAGCTGTCGGCCAGCGCACCAGCGGTGGAAGAAGCCACGATGCCAAACAGGTAAGCGGTGAAGACCAGGCTGATGGCCGCCTGGCTCAAGCCATAGGGTGCCGCCATCAGGCGAAAGCCCACGTAGTTGTAGACCGTGACGAAGGCCCCCATCATCAGAAAGCCGATGCAGAACAACAGCGGCAAGCCCGGGTGGCTCAAGTGCCTGGACCAGGCCCTGAGGTGGTGGCCCGCGTCAAAACCGGGGCGGCGCACAAAGTGCCGAGACGGTGGCAGCAGCGCGATGAAGCCCAACGCGGCCAACAGCCCGATCACGCCCACGGTGCCCAACGCCACGCGCCAGGAGGCCCACTCGGTGAGCAAGCCCATGCCCACGCGGCCGATCATGCCGCCAAAAGCGGTGCCGCTGACGTACAGGCCCATCGCCAGGCCCAGGCCCTTGGGGTGCATCTCTTCGGCCAGGTAGGCCATGGCCACGGCCGGCACACCGCCCAGCAACAACCCTTCCAAAGCGCGGGCCGCCAGCAAGGCGTGCCAATCGGGCACCAGGGCGGCCACGATGTTCAGGCAAGCCGCTGCACACATGGACGCGAACATCAGGCCCCGGCGCCCCAGCACTTCGGACACCGCACCCGCCCCCAGGATGGCCACCGCCAGAAAGCCGGTGGACAGGGACAAGGCCAAAGAACTTTCCGCCGGGCTCACCCCGAAATCCTGGGCAAAGGCCGGCAGCAAAGGCTGCACGCAGTAAAGCAGCGAGAAGGTCGCGAAGCCCGCCAGGAAAAGCGCCAGGCTGATCTGGCGGTAGGCGAGCGAGCCGCGCTGGGCGCGCGTGTCCACGCCGCTCACCCTTGCACCGCCAAGGCCAGGCGGGCCTGCAAACCACCGCCTGGTCGGTTGTGCAAACTCAAGGTCGCGCCCAGTGCGCCGCTCAAACGGTGCGCGATGGCCAGGCCCAAGCCGCTGCCACCCGTCTCTCGGTTGCGGGATCCTTCCACACGGTAAAAAGGCTGCAGGACGGCCAGCAACTGGTCCTCCGCCATGCCCGGCCCTTTGTCCAGGACTTCGATGACCCAGCCCGCATCGGCCTGGCTCACCACCACCTGCGCTTCACCCGCGAACTTCAAGGCGTTGTCCACCAGGTTCATGGCGATGCGCTTGAGGGCTTGGGGGCGCGTGGTCACGGTGATGTCGGTGGAGCCGATCAGTTCAACCTGGCGACCCGCATCCCGGTAGTCGCACACCAGGCCATCCAGCAAAGCATGCAGGTCAATGGCTTGCATTTTCTCCATCGAGGCATGGGCGGTGCGGGCATAGGCCAGCCCTTCTTCGACCAAGTGCTGCATGTCGATCAGATCGGCCTGCAGCTTATCGCGCAGGGCTTCGTCGGCCAGCAGATCGGTGCGCACCCGCATGCGCGTGATGGGGGTCTGCAAGTCGTGCGAGACGGCCGCGAGGATCTGCAGGCGCTCGGCCAGGTGGGCCGAGATGCGCCGCTGCATGGTGTTGAAGGCGGCGATGGCGCGGCGCACTTCAGCGGGACCATGCTCGGGCAACTCGGCCGCCTGGGGATCGTCGCCCAGGCGGGTCGCGGCACTGGCCAGGTCGCTCAAGGGCCGCGTGGCCACGCGCACGCCCCACCAGATGCATGCCCCCACCACGGCCAGTTGAAGTGCCAGCAGCAGGGCGGTGCCCGTGCTCACCATCTTGCGGGGCGTCATCAGCTGCAAGGTCAAAGGCGCACCATCGGCCAGGCGCAGGCTGAACACGGTGCGCGAAGGGTCTTCCACGCCCACGCCCAGCAGTCGCCCTGGGCCCAGTTCAGCGTTCAGGCTGGCGGCCAGCCTGCGCGCCACGCCGACGGCATCGGTCTGTGGGGGCAGGGGCTGGCCATCAAGCGTGAAACGGTAGTTGGGCCGCTGCAGCTTGCGCAGCCAGGCCGCGCGCTCCGACGCGGGCAGGCGGTCGAGCATGGCCACGGACGAGACCACATCGCGGCCCACATACGCCAGCATCATGGATTCGGCCAGGTCGGCACGCTCGCGCATCACGGACCAGTACGACAAGGCATAGGCCGCCGTCAAACCGGCCAGCAAGATGGCCGCCACCCGGCCAAACAAGGAGCTGGGCCACAGGCTCATGGCGCGCCTCCTGCGTGATCGCGCACCTCGGCGCAGAACACATAACCTTCGCTGCGCACCGTCTTGATGTAGCGGGGCTCGCGTGAGCCATCGCGCAAGCGCTGGCGCAGGCGGCTGATGAGCAGGTCGATGGAGCGGTCAAACGGGTCGGCATCGCGGCCCTGGGTGAGGTTCAGCAGTTGGTCACGGGTGAGCACGCGCTGGGCATGCTCCATCAACACGCGCAGCAGACGGTACTCACCGCCGGTCAGCAAGACCAGGGTGCCCTGATCGTCGACCAGGTGGCGGGCGGTGGTGTCGAGCAGCCAGTCGCCAAAGGCCAGCCACCGGGCCTGCTGCACCGGCCGCAAATTGGGCGGCAACATGCGGGTTCGGCGCAGCACCGAGCGGATGCGGGCCAGCAACTCGCGCGTGGCAAACGGCTTGGTCAGGTAGTCGTCCGCGCCCATCTCCAGGCCCAGCACGCGGTCGGCTTCTTCGCTGCGGGCCGTCAGCATCAACACGGGGATCTGCACGGCATCGCGAGAGCGCAGGTCGCGGCACAAGGACAGGCCGTCTTCGCCGGGCAGCATCACATCCAGCACGATCAAATCGATGCGCGAACCAGCCAGCACCTGGCGCATTTCGTGGGCATTGCCCGCCGTGCTGACGCGGTAACCGCTGCCTTGCAGGTAGTCGCTCAGCAGCAGCAGCAACTGGCGGTCGTCGTCCACCAGGAGCAAGTGATCTTGTTCTTCCATGGGCCACACCATAAGGGCATTTCAAATGGTTCAGCCCGCCAGGCCGCCCAGAGTTTTGTATCGCAGTTTGTCTGCCAGGGGGCTGGACAAGTCGGCTTGCAAATCGACCGGGTTCAGACATGCCCCGGCCGCTTGGCCGACCTGTAATGAGGGCGTCATTCAAACCACCGGAGCCACTCCATGCCCTCATTCTCCTTTCGGATCGCCACCGCGGCACTGTGCCTGAGCACCTGGGCCGCCCACGCCACCACCACCGACCCGCGCGGCCGCTGGATCACGGCCAGCGGCAACCTGGAGGTGGATGTCGCGCCCTGCGGCGAGGGGGCCTTGTGCGGCACCGCCACCCGCGTGCTGGCCAACCGCTCGATGAGCCCCGGCGTTGACGCGATGGACCCAGTGGACAAGCGGCCCGCGCTGGGCATGACCATCCTGATCGACTTCCGGCCCGATGACGACGACGCCTCGCAATGGCACGGCCAGATCTACAACCGCGAGAACGGCAAGACCTACCGCTGCCAGATGTCGCTGGGTCCGCAAGGCGAACTGGTGCTGCGCCCCTACATTGGCCTGCCGCTTTTCGGCAAGACCCAAGTCTGGCAACGGGTGCAACCATGATGGACGCTTCGTCATGGCCGCTGGCCTTCGCGGGGCTGGCCGGGGTGGCCACCGTCGCCAGCCCGTGCGTGCTGCCGGTGCTGCCCCTGCTGCTGGGCGTGTCCGCTGACCGCTCGGACCGGGCACGCCCTGTGTTCATCATCATCGGCTTCGTGCTGAGCTTTGTCGCGGTGGCCTTGCTCTTTGGCGCTTCCACCCGTGTGCTGGGGCTCACGCCCGAGTCGGTGCGGGTGGCTGCCGCCTGCGGCATGCTGCTGGCCGGCGTGCTGATGATCTGGCCATCGCTGGGCGAGCGCGTCATGGCCCCGCTGGGCCGCATCTCCGACCTGGCGCAAGGCTGGGGCGGGCAGGCCACGCACACGCCCCTGGGCGGCCTGCTGCTGGGCGCCTCGCTGGGCGCCTTGTGGACACCGTGCGCAGGGCCAGTGCTGGCGTCTGTCCTGGCCCTGGTGGCCAGCCAGGCCTCGACCCAGCAGACCGCGCCCTTGCTGCTGTCCTATGCCGCTGGCGCTGGGCTGCCGATGCTGGCCATCGCGTATGGTGGGCAAGCGATGACGGGCAAGGTGCGCGGCCTCAGTCGCCACGCGGCCCGCTTCAGGCAGGGCTGCGGTGTGCTCGTGGTGTTATCGGCCATCGCCATGGCCAAGCAGTTGGACGCACAAGCCAGTGCCTGGGTCAGCCAGGCGTGGTCAAGCCCGATCAACAAGGTCGGCGCAAGCACGCTCACCGCCAACACCCAACGCGCCAACCCGACCGCGCCCGAGTTCGCCGGCATCCACCAGTGGCTCAACAGCCCCCCGCTCACCATGAAAGCGCTGCGCGGGCAGGTGGTGTTGATCGACTTCTGGACCTTCGCTTGCGTCAACTGCGTGCGCACCTTGCCGCACATCCAGCGCTGGCACGAGCGCTACGCCGCGCAAGGGCTGGTGGTGGTGGGCGTGCACACGCCGGAGTTCGCGTTCGAGCGCTCCACCGACAACGTGCGCCAGGCCATCCGCCGCCATGGCCTGAGCTACCCCGTGGCGCAAGACAACCGCTACCAGACCTGGAACGCCTACGCCAACCAGTACTGGCCCGCCGTCTACCTGGTGGACCGGCAAGGCCGCATCGTGTTCACCCATTTTGGCGAAGGCGACGAGGCCGCCATTGAACAGCGCATCCAGCAACTGTTGGCGGCCCCATGAAAAAGCATCAAGGCCTCCATGCTTGCTGGTGGTGGATGCCCACGGTGTCGTTGGCGATGACCTGCTCTTCGTCGGTGGGCAGGACCAGCACGGTGACACCACTGCCGGGCGCGCTGATCACCGAAGCATGGGCCGCATTGGCCTGAGGATCCAGCTGCACGCCCAACCAGGTCAGGCGCTCACCCACGGCCGCCCGGACCTGGGGCTGGTGTTCGCCAATGCCCGCCGTGAACACCAGGGCGTCCAGCCCGCCCAGCGTGGTGGCCAGCCGGGCCACCTCACCGGCGATGCGACCGGCGAACAGGTCCAGCGCCTCACGCGCTTCGGGCCGGTCACTGGCCTGCAGCTCGCGGGCGTCGGCACTCAGGCCCGACACGCCCAACAGGCCTGACTGGTGGTAAAGCAAATCCTCCACCTCATCCACACTCAGGCCCAATGGGCCCATCAGGTGCAGCACCACGCCTGGGTCGAGCGCCCCACAACGCGTCGCCATGGGGATGCCATCCAGCGTGGAGAAGCCCATGCTGGTGTCCTGACTGACCCCATCTTGCAGCGCACACAGGCTGGCCCCGCTGCCCAGGTGAGCCACCACCACTTTGCCGCCCTTCAAGGCCGGAAAGCGACGGGCCAACTCGCCCGCCACATACTGGTACGACAAGCCATGGAAGCCATAGCGTTTCACACCGCGGTCAAAAAAGGCACGCGGTATCGCAAAGCGGCGCACCAGGTTGGATTGCGAACGGTGAAACGCCGTGTCGAACGAAGCCGTCTGCAGCAGGCCCGGCCGCAGGTGCCGGATGGCCTGGATCAGGCGCACGCCCTGCGGCTGGTGCAAAGGCGCCAGCGGCACCAGCTCGGTGATGGCGGCGAGCGTGTCGTCGTCGATGGCCACGGGCCCATCGAAGCGATCCCCGCCATGCACCACGCGGTGGCCCACCGACATCACATCATCCAGCTTGAAATGCGAGGCGAACCAACCCAGGGTTTCATCGAGCACCTCGTGCAAATCTTCGGTGAGCTTGGCGTTCAGGGTGATGTCCTGCGACTGGCCGTGGTCGGACACCCGAAGCCGCAGGGGTTGCGCGCGCAAGTCGATCACGCCCTTGCCAACCTGGGTGGCTTGCCCGTTCACGACACTGAACAAGCCCACCTTGATGGACGACGAACCAGCGTTGAAGGTGAGCACCAAGGGTGTGCTGCCCATGCTCAAACCACCTTGGCCTGCTTGCGCTCGGACACCAGCTTGGCCAGCGCCGCCGAGGCCAGGCGCACACGCAGGCTGTCGGAGCGGCTGGTCAGGATGATGGGCAAGCGCGCGCCCAGTACCAACCCTGCAGCGTCGGCCCCTGCGAAGTACATCAACTGCTTGGCCAGCATGTTGCCAGCCTCCAGGTCGGGCACCAGCAGGATGTCGGCCTGCCCGGCCACCGGCGAGCTGATGCCTTTGGTGCGGGCTGCCGCCAGGCTGATGGCGTTGTCGAAAGCCAGCGGGCCATCCACCAAGGCCCCCGTGATCTGCCCGCGCGAGGCCATCACGGTCAACGCGGCGGCGTCCAACGTGGCCGGCATCTTGGCGTTGACGGTTTCCACCGCCGCCAGCACCGCCACGAGTGGTTGCTCGATGCCCAGCAAGCGCAACAGGTCGATGGCGTTCTGGCAGATGTCGCGCTTTTGTTCCAGCGTGGGCGCGATGTTGATGGCCGCGTCGGTCACGATCAGGGGCTTGTCGTAGGCGGGCACGTCCATGGCGTAGACGTGGCTGATGCGCCGGTCGGTGCGCAGGTTCGAGTTGGCGCCCACGACCGCGCCCAACAGTTCATCGGTGTGCAGGCTGCCCTTCATCAGCGCCGCCACCTTGCCGGCCGCGCCCCACTCCACCGCCAAGGCCGCGGCGGCATGGCTGTGCTCGACCGACTGGATCTCGATGCCTTCCAGGCTGAGCTGGGCCGCCTCGGCCACCGCACGGATCCTGGCCTCTGGGCCGAACAGCACCGGGTCCAGCAAACCTTCGTCGCGCGCCTCGATCGCCGCCTGGAGGGCGTCGGGCGAACAGGGGTGAACGATGGCCGTGCGCAGGGCCGGAAACGCTTGCGCCTGTTTGATGAAGGCCTCGTAGCGGTCATGGCGGCGCACCGAGACCTCGGGCGGCACCATGGCTGGCCAGACGATGGGCGCGGCGGGCGCGATCACCGTGGCCGTGCCCAACAGCACCACCTCACCGTTCTGGTTGACGCAGCGGGTGTCCAGCAGCACCACGCGCTTGGCCTCGTGCTTTTCCTTGACGGTGACCGAGGCCGTGATGGTGTCGCCCGGCACCACCGGGTGGCGAAACTGCAGGTCCTGGCCCAGGTAGATGGTGCCGGGTCCCGGCAGGCGGGTGCCCAGCAGGGCGGAGATCAAAGACCCGGTCCACATGCCATGGACGACCACGTGCCCGAAGGGGGCGCTGGAGGCAAACGCCGCGTCCAGGTGTGCCGGATTGACATCGCCCGACATCGCCGCGAACAGGTCGATGTCGTTTTGCCCTGCGATGCGCACCAGCGAAGCTGTCTCGCCGATGCTCAGCTCTTCGAAAGTCCGGTTGCGCAAAACAACGCCATCAGTCATGGATCCGCCTTATGCTTGAAACACGGGCCAGTGTAAACACAGGCACACCACCCGGCATGGCCTTTGCACGCAGTCTCGCCTGTGACCCGATCTGGGGCTCAATCATCGAGAGGTGCAACCGTGATCAGTAAACAGGTGATGACCAGCGAAGACGCGCTCAAGGCCTTGCAGGCGGCGCAACAGGAGGCCCTGACCCACCAATGGGCCGTGTCGATCGCCGTGTGCGACGACGGCGGGCACCTGCTGGGTTTTGTGCGCATGCCCGGGGCCAACATCGCCTCGGCCACCATTTCCCAGTCCAAAGCAGCCACGGCCGCGCAAATGAAACGTGAAACCAAGGGCATCGAAGAGATGATCAATGGTGGTCGTTTCGCGTTCCTGTCTGCCCCAAAGCTGGAAGGCCTGCTGGAGGGCGGTGTGCCGGTGCTGGTGAATGGGCAGTGCGTGGGCGCCGTGGGGGTCAGCGGCGTCAAACCGGGTGAAGATGCCCAGATTGCCAAGGCGGCGGTTGAAGCCGTGACCGCAGGCATGACCTGACCATGGGCGGTGGCAGGCATGCCGATTGCCCTTCATGGTGATTCATCGCCACGATTCACAGGAGCATTCCATGAACGCACACACGCCAAACCGCTGGATCGCCGGGCTTTCAGCCTGGGCCTTGTTGTTTTCCATCGCCCAAGCCTGCGAAGGGCCGCGCGCCGCCTTGCCTGCCGAGAAGACCAGCCAAGGCATCAGCTACGTGAGTGGCGGCGTCGGCCTGGACGAGTCTGGCGCCTTGAAAGGGGCCAGGAAAGATTACTCGCTCGACATTGAAACTTTTCAATCGGCCAACGGCAAGAACGAGTACATCGCCGCCGTGCCATTGACCATCACGCGCCCCAATGGCGAGGTGGTGTTCCAGGCGCCCAGCGACGGGCCATTCACCCTGCTGCGGATGCCGCCTGGCACCTACATCGTCAAGGCCAGCCACCAGGGCCAAACTCAGCAGCGTCAGGTGCTGGTGGGCACCGGGCTGGGGGCCAAGGCCTCCTTCGTGTTCAAACCCAGCTGAAAATTATTTGCATGGAGGACTCCGCATGATGCTTCGCCCCCACCACTGGGCCTTGACCTTGGCCATCGCCTTGGGCGCTACCACGGCGCAGGCCACCGATCCCGCACCACTGCAAGCGGTTGAATCCGTCAATCTGACACGCTACCTGGGTCGCTGGTACCAGATCGCCCACTACCCCAACAAGTTCCAGGCGCAATGCGTGAGCGACACGACCGCCGACTACCGCTTGCTGCCCCACGGGCGGATCGAAGTGATCAACCGGTGCACGACCGCCACCGGTGCGACCGACGAGGCCGTGGGCGAAGCGCGCCTGGCCCAACCACGCTGGCTGGGCATCCCAGTGGGCAAGGTGGTCAGCACGGCCAAGCTGCAGGTGCGTTTTGCGCCTGCCGTGCTAGGCTGGGTGCCGGGGGTTTGGGCGCCTTATTGGGTCGTTCAACTGGCCCCCGACTACCGCTACGCGGTGGTGAGCGAACCGAGCCGTGAATACCTGTGGATCCTGTCGCGCACGCCCACACTGGCCCCGCCAGACCGGGCCGCCATCAACAGCGCGCTTCAACAGCAAGGGTTCGATCTGGCCAGATTGCAGGAAGACCCTCACACCGCCAGGCCCTGATCAGACTTCTGGGTGATCCGTTCGACCCACGGTCGGCGAGCAAGGCACGAGGACGGCTGACACACCGGGACCCAACACTCCCGGTTGTTGCCACCGATCGAGGTCTCGTCCATGTCCGCTGCCGTCTCTACCCGCCGTGCTGTTCATTTGCTGAGCGCGGTCGCGCTCGCCACCATCAGCCTGATGGCACAGGCCTCCACCAGCGGGGTGGTGATCAGCCAGATTTACGGCGGGGGCGGCAACACCGGCGCCACCTACACCCACGACTTCATCGAGCTGTTCAACGCTGGCAGCGCCCCGGTTAGCCTGAACGGCTGGTCGGTGCAATACGCCTCGGCCACTGGCACCAGTTGGCAGAAAACCGTGCTGGGCAATGTGCTGCTGCAACCTGGCCAGTACTACCTGGTGCAGCAAGCCCAAGGTGCGGGTGGCACCACGCCCCTGCCTGCGCCGGATGTGAGCACGGGCACGATTGCCATGTCCGGCACCGCTGGCAAGGTGGCTTTGGTCAGCGCGAACACCACGCTCACCAGCACCTCGCCCACCGGGGCCACCATCGTTGACTATGTGGGCTTTGGCACCACGGCCACGCCTTCGGAAGGCAGCGGCCCCACACCCGCCGCATCGAACACCCTGGCCGTGATCCGACTCCAGGCCGGGTGCACCGACACCGACAACAACAGCGGCGACTTTGTGGCCGGTGCCCCCACGCCACGCAGCACGGTCACTGCCTTGAACGTCTGCACCGGCAATGGCGGCGGTGGATCAACGGGCAGCGCCGCCAAGGTCTACGAGATCCAGGGCACAGGCAGCACCAGCCCCATGGTCAATGCTTCGGTCATCACCAGCGGCGTGGTCACCAAGGTCAACAACAATGGCTTCTACCTGCAAGACCCGGTGGGCGACGGCAATGCCTTGACCTCGGATGGCATCTTCGTGTTCACCAGCACCCCACCCACCGTGGTGGCGGGCGATCTGGTGCAAGTCAGTGGCAAGGTGACCGAGTTCAACGTGGGCTCGGCCAGCAACGCGCTGTCGCTGGCCCACACCGTGACCGAAATCACCGCACCCACCGTCACCGTGCAGGGCAGCGGCCACAGCATCGCCCCCACGCCCATCACCCTGCCGGTGTCCACCGATGCGGAACTGGAGCGGGTTGAAGGCATGCTGGTCACCATCAACAGCCAGTTGACCGTCTCGCAGAACTACTTCCAGGGCCGCTTTGGCCAGGTCACCCTGTCGGCCAATGGCCGGATGGAAACGCCCACCAACCGCTTCCGCCCAGGCACCAGCGCCCAAGCCCTGGCCGAACAAAATGCGCTCAGCCGCATCCTGCTGGACGATGGCACCACGCAGCAAAACCCCAACCCCACGCCTTACTTCGGCGCCAACAACACCTTGCGCGCTGGCGACACCGTCGATGCCATCACTGGCGTGATCGACTATGGCCTGTCCACGACCACCACCGATGGCCTGGCTGACTACAAGATCCACCCCACCCAGCCGGTGAGCTTCACACGCGTCAACGCCCGCACTTCAGAGCCTGAAGCCGTGGGCGGCAACGTGAAGGTGGCGAGCGCCAATGTGCTGAACTTCTTCACCACCTTCACCAATGGCAGCACGGCCGCCGGTGCCACCGGCCAAGGCTGCACCCTGGGTGGCGCGGTGTCGGCGTCCAACTGCCGTGGTGCCAACAACCTGGCCGAGTTCAACCGCCAACGGGCCAAGATCGTGGAGTCCATTTCGGCCATCAACGCCGATGTGGTGGGCCTGATGGAAATCCAGAACAACGTGCCCAACGTGGGCGCCTCCGGCACCCATGCCGACACCGCCGTCTTGAACCTGGTGGCCGCTTTGAATGCCAAGGTCGGCGCGGGCACGTACGCCGTGGTGCCCGCCCCCACGGGCAGCACCGGCACCGATGCCATCCGCGTGGCGCTGATCTACAAGCCCGGCCAACTGAGCTTGTCGGGCGCAGCCCTGTCGGACACCGATGCCATCAACAACCGGCCTCCGCTGGCACAAACCTTTGCCGCGCCCAATGGCGAGAAGTTCTCGGTGATCGTCAACCACCTCAAGTCCAAGGGCAGTTGCCCCGGCAGCGCCTCGGACCCCGATGCCGACCAAGGCGACCTGCAAGGCTGCTGGAACGAACAGCGCAAGCAGCAAGCCCAGCGCCTGCGCACTTTCGCATCGACCGTGCAAGCCCAGAGCGGCAGCACCGACCTGATCATCATCGGTGACCTCAACGCTTACGCGAAAGAAGATCCGATCGAGGAGCTGACCGGCCACGGCTACGTGGACCAGATCGCGCGCTTCAACAGCTTGGGCTACTCGTATGTGTTCGATGGGGCCGCTGGCCGCCTGGACCACGCGATCACCACGCCTTCACTGTCCACCAAGGTGACCCGCGCCATCGAATGGCACATCAACGCGGACGAGCCCTCGGTCATCGACTACAACACCGAGTTCAAGCAACCGGCTTGCGCCGCGTGCGGGCCGGACTACTACAGCACCTCGCCTTACCGCTCCTCGGACCACGACCCCGTCATCGTGGGCCTGAACCTGCTCAAGCCCGTCAACGGCACGCCGGGACGCGACAGCCTCAGCGGCACTGCGGGCGACGATGTGATCAACGGCGGCGAAGGCAGCGACACCATCACCACGGGCGCGGGCCGGGATCTGCTGGTCTACACCAGCCTGCGCGATGGTCTGGACACCGTCATCGACTTTGCCCCGGGCTCTGACCGCATCGACCTGAGCGCCCTGCTGGCTTCGCTGGGCCTGGCGCCCACCCAGGCCATGGCAGCGGGCCATGTGCGCCTGGTGAACAGCAGCGCTGGCGTGCAAGTGCAACTGGACACCGACGGCAGCGCCGGCCCTGCCGTGCCCCGCGCCCTGATCGTGCTGCGCGGTGTGTCCGCCAGCCAACTGCAGGCCGCCCGAGACCTCGGCCTGTGAACCCCCGAAGTACCCAAGGAAACGACATGCACCACCGCCAACTCACCCGCCTCGGCGCCTTGCTGGGCAGCCTCATGATCAGCAGCCTGGCGCAAGCCGACATCACCAATGGCGACTTCGCCAACGGCCTGTCAGGCTGGCAAACCTTTGGCGACGTGGCCGCGCCCAGCGGCACGCTGGTGCTGAGCACCGCCACATTGGGTTCTGACGACTACCCGTTCGCCGATGGTCACCACAACGTCTCGGGCCAGGACGCTGGCGTCATCGGCCTCCCAGGCGGCCTGGAAGATTTTGTGGGCGTGGCCTTGGGCTCGCTCGACCCCGACCCCATCAATCACACCAGCGTCTTGTGGGAAGGCTCGGCCGCCCGGCAAAGTTTCGCGGTGCAGGCTGGCGACACCCTGAGTTTCGACTGGAACCTGCTGAGCGCCGACCGGGATTTCGCCGACCAGGCTTTTGTCGTGATCAACACCACCTTCGGCAACGGCCTGCAGGTGCTGGCGCTGGCCAACGCCAGCCTCGCCACCAACGCCGTGCCCGGCAGCACTGATCTGCTGCAAACCGGCGTGAACCAGTTCAGCCACACCTTCACCGGGGCTGGCCTGGTGACGATGTCCTGGGTCGTGGCCGACCTGGACGACAGCGCCAAAACTTCACTCTTGACGGTGGACAACGTGGCCCTGACCAGCGCGGTGCCCGAACCCACGATGGCCCTGCTGGCTTTGCTTGGCGTGGGCGCCTTGGGTGTGATTCGAGTCAACCGCAGGGGCTGATCCCAAGGCTATGGCGCGCTCAGATTGAGCGCAATCACGCCCAGCACGATGCAGCCCAACCCAGCGAGCCTGAGAGGCTGGGTCGGCTCGCCAAACCAGATCATGCCCACGATCGCGATGAGGGCGGTTCCGCTGGCGGCCCACACCGCATAGGTCAAACCCACCCCCAGTTGTTTGACCGACAGCGACATCAACCAGATGGCCACCGCGTAGCACAGACCACAGGCCAATGACGGCAGGAGGCGGGTGAAGCCTTCAGCGTACCGAAGGGCGATGGTGCCGACAACCTCGGCCAGCACGCTGGCCGCCAACAGCAACCATGCCTGAACAGATGAACCCATGAGATACCTCTCTCTCTTGGCCTGGCGCTTGTACCGAGCGCAGCCGCGAGACAAGGAGCGGTACCCCTGATAACAAAAGCTCAGTGCTCCACCGCCCGAGCCATCGACGCCCTGGATCGCCGGACCTGCCGGTGGCTCCAGTCCAGGATCTCCAGTGTGCCATCAGGCCGCTCGACCAGCGCCGTCAGGCTTTCCACCCAGTCACCGTCATTGCAATACAGCATGCCGTCGATGCTGCGGATCTCGGCATGGTGGATGTGCCCACACACCACGCCATGCACCTCGCGACGCCGGGCTTCGCGTGCCAAGGCTTCTTCGAAATCGCCCACATAGCTGACGGCCAGCTTGACCTTCAGCTTCAGGTACTTGGACAAGGACCAATAGGGCAGGCCCATGCGCGCCCGCACGGTGTTGAACCAGCGGTTGACCTTCAGGGTGAACTCGTACGCCCAGTCCCCCACGTGCGCCAGCCATTGGGCGCACTGGATCACGCCGTCGTACAGGTCGCCGTGGGTGATCCACAAGCGCCGCCCGTCGGCGGTCAGGTGCGTCCACTCCGACGCCACCTCGATGCCGCCAAAGTTGTGACCGATGTACTTGCGGGCGAACTCGTCGTGGTTGCCCGGGATGAAAATGATGCGCGTGCCCTTGCGCGCCTTGCGCAGCAGCTTCTGGACCACGTCGTTGTGCGACTGAGGCCAGTACCAGTGGCGCCTGAGTTGCCAGCCGTCGATCACGTCACCCACCAGGTACAGGGTTTCGCACTCGACCTGCTTGAGGAAATCAAGCAAGGCCTCGGCCTGGCAACCTTGCGTGCCCAGGTGGATGTCGGAGATCCACACCGTTCGCACCTTGATGGCACCGGGCATGCCCTGCACCGACTCCTTCGGAGCCTTCAGCAACTCTCGCAGCAAACCGGCATTCAGATCAGGGCGCATGGGCCGAATGCTGCACCCCGATCGTGACAGTATTGTGTGAAGGCGTGCCGCGGTCAGCCAGGCCCTTCGCCCGGCACCAGCACGGTGAGCTTCAGATCGGGATGCTGCGCCACCCGCAAGGTGAACTGCTCGTACTCGCGCCGCCCTGACCGGGCCTGCTCGAAAGCGCGCCGCCCGCCTTCGCGGCTCAGTACTTTCTGAGATCGCCAGGCCACGTCAAAAGCCCGGCTGGCAGAGCGCAACTCATCGACCAAGGCCTGGCGCACCGGATCGTCGCGCCAGGCGGCCGTGTCAGAGCGGTACTCTGCCACCAGGCGCTGCGCCCGCTCCGGCCAATCCACAATGAAGCTGGGCGCACGCGGGTGCAGGAACACGTAACGCAGCAGATTGCGCGTCCCTCGCCCCTTGAGCCAATCTTCAAACAACAGGGTTGCCGGCCTGTTCCAGGCGATGGCATCCCAATGGCGGTCCAGGATGTAGGCGGGTGTGCGAATGACCTTGACCAGCTCGGCCAGTTGATGCGGCGCCGAGTGCTCCGCCGACGGGTGCTCGGGATCGGCCCGCGCCGCCAACTCGAACAGGTAGGCGCGCTCGGCATTCGACAGGTGCAGCCCGGTCGCGATCGCGCTCAAGGTCTCGGTGGACACGGCCTGCGTGCGGCCCTGCTCGATCCAGGTGTACCAGGTGGGGCTGATGTGGCACAGCGTGGCCACCTCTTCGCGGCGCAGGCCGGGCGCGCGCCGCCTGAAGCCCGGCGGCAAGCCCACGTCCTCGGGACGCAGTTGGTCCCGCTTGGCACGCAAGAACTCGCCCAACTGGTTCTGGGAGGCGGGTGTGGCGGCTGAAAGTGGGCGATTCCGCATGTTCTGAAGTCCCTCAGCCTGTTGATTCCAGTAATAGGATAACTGCCTATCTTGTACCAGGATAACGAAACACCTAAGGTCGAGCCTCCCACCATCAAAACGGAGCCGCGATGCGAACCCACCTCCAGACCAACCTCGACCAGTACAGCACCCAGGCCCAGGCTTACCTGGACAGCCCGGTCCACGCGCAAGGTCCTGACCTGGCCAGGGCGCAAGCCTTGGTCGCGCAGGCCATCCCAGCGAGCGGCCAGGCGCTGGACGTGGGCTGTGGCGCCGGTCACCTCAGCTTCGCGCTGGCACCGCACCTGTCCCACGTCGTGGCACTCGACCCCTCACCCCCGATGCTGGCCACCGTGCAGCAAGCGGCCCGGGCGCGAGGCATGCACCACATCGAGGCCGTGCCATCCAGCGCAGAGCGCCTGCCCTTCCCCGATGCCAGCTTTGAACTCGTGTGCTCGCGTTACAGCGCCCACCACTGGACGGGGCTGGCACAAGCATTGAAAGAAATGCGCCGCGTGCTCAAGCCCGGTGGCCACTTGCTCATGATCGACGTGCAAGGCGAAGAAGACGCCTTGGTCGACAGCCATTTGCAAGCCATCGAGCTGCTCAGGGACCGCTCGCATGTGCGCAATCGCACCGTCTCGCAATGGCGCGCCTTGCTGGCCGATGCGGGCTTCGCCAACGTGGTGCATGAAAGCTGGCCCGTGCACATCGATTTCTCGTCTTGGGTGACCCGCATGCGAACACCCGCGTCGCGCGTGGCCATGATCCGCGAGGTGCAGTCCGATGCGCCACGGGAAGTGCAGGAAGCGCTGGCCATCGAGGCCGATGGCTCATTCACATTCACGACAGGCTTGTTCTGGGCACAGGCCAATGTTTGATGCCAATCAAGGCGGCCCAGCAAGGATGGACAAGGCAGGACTACACTGGGTCAAACCAAGCTGAGGAAAGAAGGCACCCATGCAAGTCCTGCTGAACACCGATACCCACGTTGATGGCCGCCACGGCATGGCCGAGTTCCTCGAGTCCGAGGTCAAAGAAGCCTTGAGCCGCTTTGGCGATCACGTCACCCGCGTCGAAGCCCATGTGGCCGACGCGGTCAGCCATGCCAAGGCCCACCCGGACGACATCCATTGCACGCTGGAGGCTCGGCTGATCGGGCTGGAGCCCGTGATCGTCAAGGACCACGCGGCCTCGGCCCACCAGGCCATCCAAGGCGCGGTGGGCAAGCTCAAGCGCGCCGTGGGCACGGCCGTTGAAAAGCATGCGCCAAGGCGTGGCCCAAGTTTGTCGGACATCGCCGCCTCCAACACGGCGAGCCCCGACCAGGACTGAGCCTGCCCAGCCGGGTTCAAACAGCCAGGCGACCCGCCTTGAAATCTTCCACCGCCTGGAAGATTTCTTCGTTGCTGTTCATCACAAAGGGCCCGTACTGCGCGATAGGCTCCCTGAGCGGCTGGCCCGCGATCAGCAAGGCACGTGTGGCGGCCTTCGCCGTCACCACCACGCCATCGCGGTCGGCCTCGTTTTTCAGGATGGCCATGCGTTGCGCCGCCACGGGCGTGTCCCCCACTCGCAGCTCGCCACGGTAAACGTAGATGAAGGCGTTGTGCGCGGCCGCCAATGGCTGCTCGAAGCGGGCGCCTTCGGGCAGGTGCAGATCCAGGTAAAGCGGCTGCGTGGCCTCGCGCTGCACCGCCCCGGCCACGCCATGGCTGCTGCCTGCGATCACACGCACGGTCACGCCCTCGTCCGTGGTGAACTCAGGAATGTCCGAGCTCTGGATGTCGCGGTACCAGGGCGCCGTCATCTTGTCCTTGGCGGGCAGGTTCAACCACAGCTGGAAGCCTTCCATGCGCCCTTCGTCCTGCTCAGGCAACTCGGAGTGGATCACGCCGCGACCAGCGGTCATCCACTGCACGCCGCCGTTTTGCAGCAGGCCTTCGTGGCCGGCGCTGTCGCGGTGGCGCATGCGGCCCGCGATCATGTAGGTCACCGTTTCAAAGCCGCGGTGCGGGTGATCGGGGAAGCCGCCGATGTAGTCATCAGGGTTGTCGGTGCCAAAGGCATCGAGCATCAGGAATGGATCAAGCCGCCGCTGCAAGGGCTGCGTGAGCACTCGGGTCAGCTTGACGCCATCGCCATCGGAGGTGGCTTGGCCTGCGATCAGGCGCTCCACCTCGCGCGGATGGGAAACGGTGGACACAGTGTTCGTCAGGGTGGTGCTCATGCGGGGCTCCTTGCGTGGCGGATGAACCATTGAAACTCGCCCATCAGGCGGGGATCACTTCCTCGATCTGGGCCTGGGCCGAGGCCAAGGCGTCCTGCTCGGCCTGCGGTCCCATGGCGATGCCCTCGGCGTATACGAACTGCACATCGGTCATGCCCAGGAAGGCCAGCACGGTCTTCAGATAAGGCACTTGCGTGTCGGCCGGAGTATTGCGGTACAGGCCGCCACGGGTCAGCGCCACGTAGACCTTCTTGCCGGTCAGCAAACCCACGGGGCCCTTCTCGGTGTAGGTGAAGGTGACCTTGGCGCGGGCGATGGCGTCGATCCAGTTCTTGAGCTGGGCGGGCACGCCAAAGTTGTACATGGGCACGCCCAGCACCAGCACATCGGCGGCCTGGATTTCGGCGATCACGGCGTCGTCCACGGCCACGCGGGCGGCTTGCTCGGCGGTGCGTTGCTCAGCAGGGGTGAACAGGGCTTGCAGGGCGGGTTCGTCCAATTCAGCCAGCGGCGCGCGGCCCAGGTCACGCACGGTGACGGTGGCATCCCGCTGCTGGGTGCGCAGGCGCTCGACGATGGTGGCGGCCAGGCGGCTGGAGTGCGAAGCGTCAGGGCGCGAGCTGGAATTGATTTGCAGGATGTTCATGGTGAGTCCTTGGCAGAAAGTGTTGAAGCGATGGACTCACTGTAATTATCCCTACAGGGTTGCGGAAGACCTCGAATTGGATAACATTGTTCCACCAATAGAACAATGGTGGCGATGATGAACGTGGAAGCGAACGACCTCTTGCTCTTTGCCCGGGTGGTGGACGAGCACAGTTTCAGCCGCGCAGCCGAGCGCCTGGGCCTGCCCAAATCCACTGTGTCACGCCGCGTGTCGGCCCTGGAAGCCCAGTTGGGCGAGCGCCTGCTGCTGCGCACCACCCGCCAGTTGACCCTCACGGATTTTGGCCACAGCGTGCTGGAGCACGCGCACCAGATCGCCTCCGAGGTAGACGCCGCTTCCTTGCTGGCGCAGCACCGCCAGGTCCAACCCAGCGGGCGCCTGCGCGTGTCGATGCCGGCAGACTTCGCCACCAATGTGCTGGCCCCGATGCTGGCCACCTTCGTGCAGAAGTACCCCGCCATCTCGCTGGAGCTGGACCTCACGCCACGCCGCGTGGACCTGATCGGTGAGAACTTTGACGTGGCCATCCGCATGGGCGACCTGCCCGACGACAGCACCCTGGCAGCCCGGCGCCTCGCCACGTTCACCGCAGGTCTGTATGCATCACCCCGCTACCTGGCGCGGCGCGGCCAGCCACCCGAGCCCGAAGCCTTGATGGAGCACGACGCCCTGCGCCTGCTGGGCCGCAGCGGCGACCCCGTGCCCTGGGTACTGCACCGCGATCAGGCGCGCTGGGAGGGCATCCCACCCGGCCGCGCCACCGCCAACTCGCCCGAGGTGCTGATGCGCATGGCCCTGTCGGACGCGGGCATTGCGCTGGTCGGCGATCACTTCGTCGAGCCGCATCTGCGCAGTGGCGCCCTGGCCCCCGTGTTGCCCGACTGGCGCCCGCCCTCCACCGATGCCTGGGCCGTGTTCCCTGGCCGCCGCCTCATGCCAGCGCGCACACGGGTGCTGCTGGACGACATGCAAGCCGTCTTGTCGGGCCCCCAGTGCCAGGCCGAGGAAGCACGGATCGAAAAAACCCTGCGTCTTGCCAAGCTCACTGCACCGGGTAGTTGGCCCTCACAAAAGGAATGACCTGGTTGGCGATGATCTGGGCGGCCTTGGTCGTGGGGTGCAGCAAATCCCAGAACAGGTAGGTGTCGGCATTGGTGCAGCCTGGGCGGATGCCTTGCGTCTGCGCGTAGTTCAGCGAGTTGTCATCGTTGATGTCCAGGCAGGACTGGGTGGTGTTGGTGACACCGTAAGCCGCCGGGTTGTTGAGCATGTCATCGACCAAAGTTCGGGTGTCGAACAGGCGGATGTTCACCGTCGGGTTCTGCGACTTCAGCGTGGCCACCACGGACGCCACATCGGTGTTCAGCTGATTCACGTTGGCGAACAGCGCATCGCGTTCAGCCTGCGTCTTGAAGCCCATCGCGGCCGACATCTTGGGCGATTTGGACAGGTCGGGCACGTTCAGCACCAGGATGTTCTTGGCACCCGACGTGATCAGGCTTTGCAGGGCCGATCGCTCATTGGCCACGATCGACTCCACCGTGCGGCCATAGTTGATCAGATCGTTGGCGCCGATCAGCATGGTGAACAGGGTGTTGGCGGGCTTGTAGTTGCGCGCGCCTACCATGTAGTCCCGGTAGGACTGGACCTGCGACACCACGCCGGGGATCACGTAATAGTCATCAGCGGCCGCGCCACCCACGGCCCAGTTGTAGTTGGGCACGCCCAGGTTGTCGGTGAGGTACTCGTTCCAGACCTTGCCATTGGTGAAGCGGCCCGACAGGTAGCTGTGCGGGCTGGGCACTTCCCAGTGGGTGGCGTTGTACACGTTCTGGTTGTCCGAGACGCTGTCGCCGAACACGACGACCTTGCTGATCTTCGCGGGCTGCGTGACCGGGTCATGGGTCCAGATGGTGTAGTTCAGGCCGACCGGCGTGTCGGCCGCGGCGATCATCAACAAAGGCTGGCTCACGCCCATCAAGGTGAAGGTGTTCTGGCACACCGACTTCAAGGTGGTTTGCGAGGTGCTGGTGTAGAACATGTTCTTGATGCTGGTGACCCCGTCCTTGAACCAGTTGCCGCTGATTTTGTAGACCGACAGGATCGAGCCGTTGCGGGCCCACACGTAGTTGGACTCGGGGTCGGTGGTGGTGGAGTTGGCCTTGTAGAAGCACTTCATCTGGGTCGTGGTGTTCACGCCCAGGGCCATGGCCTGGCCAGCGGCCAGCAAGGCCAGTGCGCCCAGCACTGGGCGCAAGGTTGATGTGTTCATGGAGTGGTCCTTGGTTGAATGGGTTGGTGGCGCCATTGTTCAAGGCCACCCCCCAATCAACCACCCCGCGTTCAAGGCTGCCCTCGCGGGGTATGTGAACTAACCCGAGCGGGTAGCTTCGTGCACGGCGAGCAGCAGTTGCTCGCGGTCCACTGGCTTGTGCATCACACGAATACCCTGTTCCGCGGCTCGGGTCTGGATCTGAGGATCGAGGTCGCCGGTCACCAGGATCGCGGGGAACTCGTCACCCAATTCATGGCGCAGCTCGGCGATCGCATCGAAGCCGTTGTAGGAATGGCCCAGGCGGTAATCGCAGATGATGGCGCAAGGCCAAAGCTCCTGCTCGGCGGCTTGCCGCACCAAGGCCATGGCACTTTCGCCACCCAGGGCTCGGTAACCGCTGTGGTTGAGGACCGTCACCACGGCGTCCAGCACATTGGCTTGGTCTTCGATGACGAGCACGCAGTCGTGGTCACCCAGCGTCATGGGCGCATCGGTGGGTAAAGCGGTGGCCAGTGGCAAGGATGGTTGGGCCTGCCCTGGTTCAAACGCGATGTCAAAGCAGGAGCCCTGGCCCAGCCGGGAATGCAGCGCAACGCGGGTGCCCGTCAAGGCCACGAGCCTGCGCACCACACCCAGGCCCAAACCCAGGCCATCCTGGGCGCGCCGCGCTGTGTTCTGCACCTGGAAGTAATCGTTGAACACCTTGGGCCGATCGGCCCGCGAGATGCCCATGCCGGTGTCCCACACCTGGCAGTGAACCAGGCCACCCCGGCGGCGCGCCCGCAAGCGCACCTCGCCTTGTTGGGTGTAGCGCACCGCGTTCTCCAGCAGGTTGCGCAGCATGCGCTGGGCCAGCACGGCGTCGGTCCAGAGCCAGTCGTCGGTGGGGTGCACGGACCAGCGCAGGCCTTTCTCGCTGCAGGCCAGCGCGAACTCCTGGTCCAGCGAGGTGAACAGGTCGCGCACCGACACGTGCTGCGGCTGGCAGGCCACCTTCTGCGCCTCGATGCGGGCCACGTCGAACATGCGCTCGAACAGGTGCCGCATGGAGGTCAGCGCGCCGCCCAGCTTGTCGGCCACCTCGATCTGGTAGAGCGAGGTGAGCTGCTTGCGCAGGTGGTCGCTCAACAATTGCAGGCTGTAAAGGGGTTGGCGCAGGTCATGGCTGGCGGCGGCGAAGAACTCGCTCTTCTCTCGGTTGGCCTGATCGGCCTGGGCCTTGGCGCGTGTCACCTCGTCCACCTCGCGGGCCAGCTCTTCAACCAGCACGGCGTTGCGCTGGCGGGTGCGCGCGGCCTCGAACAAGCGGCGCGAGATGGCGCGGCCAGCCAACCAGCCATTGATGCAGGCCGCCACCAGCAGCACGGCGATGTAGTGATCGGCCGAGCTGCCATGCAGCATCAAGGCCACCAGCAAGCTGAGAACGACGGGCGCGGTGCCCACCATGGCCAGCCCGAAGTCTTCAATCGCATAAAAGGTGAGGCCGTAGGTGAACACCACCACGGTGATCAACAAGGGCAGTTGCCACTCGGGTGTCAAGCCACCGTACAACAGCGCACACAGCACGCCGCCGGACACGCCATGCACAGCTCGCCATCCCAACAACAAGGCACGCCAGGCCTGGTAGTTGCCAGCGTTCAGTTGAATCCGCCTGAAACGAAAGGCCAGCAGGGTCACCGCCGCACACACCAGGATCATGCAAGCCCAGGGCAGCAGCCACTGCGCCATGGGCAGGTTCGACTTGGTGATGAGCAAGCCCATCAGCAGCAGGCCCACGATCTGCATGGGCAAGGCTTTGGGGTGATTGCGCCAGCCATTGCCCACGATGTCGATCCAGATGGCAGCCTCTTGCTCGGGCAGCCCACGCAACGACAGGCACAGCAGCCTGCCATCGGGGCGCGAAGGCTTATGCGGCATGCGGACTTGGGTTCGCGCAGGCCAGGATCAAATGCACCCGGCTGCGGACCTTGTGGGCCCGCAACAAGGCGCTGACGTGCAGCTTGACCGTTTCCGAGCTGATGCCCAGCTCGTTGGAAATCACCTGGTTGGAAAAACCCTTGAGCAACAGGCGCAGCACTTCGCTTTGACGCTGCGTCAAGCGCACCGACGCCGGGCTGGCAGCGGCGGGCTGATCCAACACCGACAAGCGGCCGGTGACCTGCCAGAGCAGTTCGCGTGGGAAGTAGATGCCGCCGCTGGCCATGGCCGAGATGCCCTGCACGAATTGATCAAGCTCACCATGCTTGGGCACGAAGGCGGCGGCGCCCTGCTGCAGGCATTGCATGGCCAGGTGGTCGTCGTCGGTGCCCGAGACCACGCCCACCACCACATTGGGTGCCACGGCCTTGATCCTTTGCAAGGTCTCCAGGCCACGGCTGTCGGGCAGGTGCAGATCCAGCAACACGGTGTCGATGGATGGCCCGTGCTCGCCTTGCAAGGTCTGAACGGCCTGCTGCAGGTTGCAGGCCTCGAACAGGCGCGCGTTGGGGCGGGTGTCGCTGAAGACGCGGACGATGCCTTCGCGGATCAAGGCGTGGTCGTCCACGATCAGATAGGCGTCGCCGCGAGCAGCGGGGGGCTGCGTGCTCATGATGTCCCAATTTCCATGGGCTCAAGTGTACGGGCGCAGGACCGTCGGCCAGCGGCTTGCTGGCATGATGCCCGGCAAATCCACCCCCTCATTCGAGTAGAACCGGAACGTCAATACCCCAGCGAGCCCAGGATGGGATTGATCAGGGTGCCCCAGAAGCCGGGGAAGGCCACTTGCTTGACCTGCGCGGCCTCCACCACGCGCAAAGGCGTGCCGGTGCCATCGAGCAGGTTGTCGATGAAGCTGCTCACGTTCTTCAGGTTGGCCTCCTTGATCGCCGTGCCACCGAAGGTGACCGTCGTCAGGCAGTGCGAGTTGATGATGTCGCGGGCGTAGGGCACGTAGTAACCCACGTTCTGGTGCGGCTGGATGGCACCCAGCCAGTGGCCGATGTCCTGGCGCCACTTGACGTTCAGCAACTGGGCCTTGGCCTCGCCCGTGGCCGCGGCAATCTCGGGGTTGAACTTGGTGTACGAGAAGTCCGAGTACACGCCATCCTGCTGGAACACCGCATAGCCCAGGCGGTCCTGCGGGAAGATCTTGGCCAGGCCTGTGGTCATCGAGCCCAGGTTGTTCGCATCGCCCGCGTTGGGGTACTGCGTCAGCAGCTTGGTGACCAAACCATGGGGGCCGTCCAGGCCCCAGGCCACGCGGATCTTGTTCTGCAATGGCAGCGAGGGATATTGCGTGGCCGTGCCAGCGCGGGGGGCGGGGTAAAGCGGGCCCGAGTCGGCCAGCAAGGCAGACTTCTTCGGGTTCAGCGCATTGCGGATCACGCCATAGTTGGCCGTGGCCCCAGCGCCGCCCGCTGAAAACCCGGCCACCAGCAGTTGGTCAGGGCGCGGCAGGTTGGCCTTGAGCCAGGCGGCCACGCCTTCACTGTTGATCGAGCCGCGATGCAGGTAGGCCAGGGGTTTGGTCGGGTCGGCATCGGCGTACACCGCCGTGGCATTGCCGGTGTGGACGTCGCCAGTGCAATAGGGCACGAACACGATGTTCCAGCCTTGCGTGCGCACCGTTTGCAGCGGGTTCAAACGCGAGGTGAAGGGCGTGGACAACTGGTGCGGCAGCTCCGCCATGTAGTTGGTGGCCACACCGTTGGGGTTGGAGGCTGACAGCAGATCGCCGCCCAGGCAGGATTTCTGATCCCAGCACGCGCCGCCGCCCTCATAGACCACGATGGTGCGGTTGGTGAACGGAGTGCGGTTGACGAAGAAGCGGTAAGGGGTGCCATTGCCACACGAAGCGCCCGAGGCCACCGGCAGCTCGACGGTCTGCCAGGAAAAATAGCTGACCGCGTGGGCGGCAAAGGCCGTGCCGGCCAAAGCCAGGGTGGTCAGGCCCCGCGCCACTGACTGCTTGCTGATCATGGGTGTGCTCCGTTGTGACAAGTTCGCTGATTGGATCAGGAACCCCGGTGCAGGCGTCTGCGGGTTTCTGCGCAATGGCGGCGATCCGACCCTCAGCGCTTGCGCTTGGACGGCTTGGCCAGCGGCTTGAGCGGCAGCCCCATGGCCGCACGCGCCAAGGCATCTGCTTCCACATTGCGGTGCCTGGGGATCCAACGCAGGCTGGCCTGCTCAAACGACGACAGCAGAGCGCGGGCCTCGTCAAACAGGGCGGCCAGCCGCGCGATGGGTTGACTGCGCGCATCGGTGAGCTGCGCCACCAACACGCTGTTGTCGCTGTAGGCGCAGAGCCTGGTCACCCCGCGCGACTTCAACGCTTCAAGCCCCGCCATCAAGGCCCGCAGTTCCGCCTCGTTGTTGCAACCAATGGCGTGGGTGGCGTGAGAAAAGGCATGGCGCTGACCGGCAGGGTCGGTCATCACCACGCCGAAGCCCATGCGGCCGGGATTGGGCACCGCGCTGCCATCGCAGTGAACGGTCCAGAAGTCGGGGGCAAGCAAGGCAAGGTCGGTCATGCGGGCACGCTATCAGAAAAAAAAACGATCGCCGCTAGGATGTCGCCATGAACCCAGCCCCCGCTTCGCGCCTGATCCGCTTCAACAAGCCTTACGGTGTCCTCAGCCAGTTCACCGCCGAGGGCCGCTGGCAGGGCTTGAAAGACTTCATCGATGTGCCGGGCGTGTACGTGGCCGGGCGGCTGGACGCCGACAGCGAAGGCCTGCTGCTGCTCACCAACGATGGCCAGTTGCAGGCGCACATTGCCGACCCGCGCTTCAAGATGGAGAAGACCTATTGGGTCCAGGTCGAAGGCGTGCCCGATGAGGCCGCCCTGGCGGCGCTGCGTCAGGGCGTGTCGCTGAACGACGGCATCACGCGCCCGGCCCGGGCCCGGCTGCTGAACGAGCCGCCCGCCATCTGGGAGCGAGACCCACCCATCCGCGTGCGCCAGGCCATCCCCACCGCCTGGGTCGAGCTGGTGATCAAAGAGGGCCGCAACCGCCAGGTGCGGCGCATGACGGCCGCGGTGGGCTTCCCCACCCTGCGGCTGATCCGCGCGGCCATCGGCCCCTATGCACTGGAGGGCCTGGCGCCCGGCACCTGGCAAGACGCCTCACCCGGGTGACCCCTGACGACCCCAGGTATCCTCCTTGCTCACACCAAAATCAAGGAGAGCCCCCATGCCCGAGCTTGCCGCTTCCCTGGAAGACCTGGCCGATCGCAACCTGGCCGAGGTCGCCCGCATTCACCACCGCTGGCAACCCGCCGCCCGCCTCGTCGAGCAAGGCGGCCTGCTGTGCCACCAAGGCACGGTGCCCATCCCCGCGCCTTTCCAGAACTGCGTGCTGCGCACCGACACCGCCTTGCCTGCAGGCGAAGCCATGGACCGCGCAGACGCCTTCTTTGGCGGCGCCCGCAACCCCTACGCCGTTCACACCTTTGGCCGCCAGGATGCCGACCTGGAAGAGGTCTTGTCACAACGCGGCTTCACCCGCCAGGCCGAGATGCCCGCCATGCTGGCCGACCAACCCGTGGCCGCGCCCACCATCGATGCATCCTGGCGTCTGGCGCTGGCCGCCTCGGCAGACGACATCGCCGCCTTCATCCATGTCAGCGCGCAAGCCTATGAATCGCTCGGGCTGCCCAGCTTCCTGACACCGTCCTTCTTCGTCAAGCCAGAGGCCTTGCTGGACCCGCAGGTGTCGATCGTGATCGCACGGGGGCCAGAGGGTGCGCCCACGGCCGCCGCCATGGCCTTGCACACCGGTGAGATGGCTGGGCTGTACTGGGTGGGCACGCTGCCCGAGGGCCGAGGCACCGGCCTGGCCGCCGCCTGCACGGCCATGGCCACCAACCTGGCCTTCGAACGCGGCGCGCGCGCCGTCACCTTGCAGGCCTCGCACATGGGTGAAGCCATCTACCGGCGGTTGGGCTACCGTGAGTACGGGCGAACCGCCCGGTGGAGCCGCTGATGCAGCCAGCCCACCCCACCGCCGAAGATCCGCGTGCCCAGCCACTCAGGCGCATGCAGGCCTTGGCGCTGGGTTTGCTGCTGCTGGCCATCGCGGGCCTGGTGCTCAGCCAGTGGATGGGCGGTCAGGGCCCCTGGGCCTGGACCAAGGCCTTTTGCGAAGCCGCAGCCGTGGGCGCGCTGGCCGACTGGTTCGCGGTGGTTGCGCTGTTCAGGCGGCCCTTGGGCCTGCCCATTCCCCACACAGCCATCATCCCCGCCAGCAAAGGCCGCATCGCCGACAGCCTGGCCGCGTTCGTGCGCGACCATTTCCTCGATCCCAAAACCCTGCTGTCCAAGCTGTCGGTGTTCGATCCCGCCGCACGCCTGGGCCAGTGGATCAGCCAGCCAGACAACGCCCGCCAGCTCAGCGGATCGGCCCGCGCCATCGCGCTGGAGGCGCTCGAGCTGCTGGACGAAACCGCCGTGCGGCAAGCCATCCACCAGTTCGTGGTGGCCAAGGTCCGCACCTGGAACGCGGCCTCCCTGGGCGGCGATGTGCTGGGCCTGCTCACCAAGGATGGTCGTCACCACGAGATGCTGGACGCCGCCTTGCTGAACCTGGGCAACTACCTGGACAACCCGGAGACGCGGCAAAAGCTCTCCGGCCTGATGGTCAAGCACGCCCGCAGCGAGTGGCCAAAAATCATCAAGACGGTGAACCTCATCAAGTCGGTCGACGACCTGGGGGACAACCTGGCCGACCGGCTGGCAGTGGCCATCATCAGCGAGATGCGCGAGGTGATGTCCGAGCCTCAGCACCCGGTTCGCCTTCAGTATGAAGACTGGTTGCAAGGCTTCATCGAGCGCCTGCGAAGCGACCCTTCGCTGATCGACCGCGTCAACGAGATCAAGATGAAGATCATCGACCACCCGGCCGTGCACGATTACGTCAACGGGCTGTGGGCCGAGATCCACGCTGCGCTCAAAAGGGACTTGTCCAAAGAAACATCGTCACTGGCACGGTACGTGGAAAAGGGCCTGCTGCTCATGGGCCAAAAGCTGGCCGATGACCAGGACTTGCGCGGCGCCATCAACACGCATGTGCTGTCCGCCGCCGACAAACTGGCGGGCACCTTGCGCACCACCTTGACCACGCACATCGCCACCACCGTCAAAGGCTGGGATGAGCGCCAGCTGGTGGACCAGATCGAGCTGAGCGTGGGCCGCGATCTGCAGTTCATCCGCATCAATGGCACCATCGTGGGCGGCCTGGTGGGGCTGGCCCTGCACGCACTGATGCTGTTCATGCCACCTTTGACCTGAAGGACAACATGCTGGACCAACTTTCCACCCACGCCCTTCAGGCCGCGCCAGCAGGCGTCGATCATTGGGCCGTGCGGGGCGTGAGCGAACGCAGCCAGCGCCTGCTGGTCAGGCAGGACATCGCGCAATCGCCCGCCGTTCTGCGCGACGACGGCGCCATGGTGACCGTGATCGCAGGCGGCGGTCTGGGCTACGCCGCCACCAGCGACACCTCGGTGGCCGGGCTGAGAGCCGCCTTTGCAAGCGCCAAAGACCTGGCCAAAGCCACCTCTGGCAGAACCGCCTTCGCCCCGGGCCAGTTGCGCATGCCTCAGCCGCAAGGTCGCTACGACAGCATGGTGGCCAAAGACAGCGCACAGATGAGCTTGGCCGACAAGGTCGACCTGCTGCGCGCCGTCAGCACCGCCACGCGCGTGGACGATCGCATCGTCGATTGGCAAGCCAGCCTGTGGACGGTTCAGGTTGACCAGCTTCACCTGACCAGCGATGGCGGCCATGCCGAGCAGCAATGGCAGATGCTGACCCCGTCCATCCAGGCCACGGCGCAGTTCAAGGGCGTGACGCAAACGCGATCCTCGGCCGGGCAGTACAACGGCTTCTGCCAGCAAGGCGGCCTGGAAGTGATCGACCGGTCAGGCTTTCGCACCGACGGCCCCCGCGTAGCGCAACAAGCCATCGCGCTGACCATGGCCCCCACCTGCCCCAGTGGCCAGATGGACCTGGTCCTCATGCCCGACCAGATGATGCTGCAGATCCACGAATCCATCGGCCACCCGCTGGAGCTGGACCGCATCCTGGGCGACGAGCGCAACTTCGCGGGCACCAGCTTCGTCACGCTCGACATGTTCGGCCACTACCGCTATGGCAGCGAACTGCTCAACGTGTCGCACGATCCGCAGCAGGCGCACGAGTTCGCGGGCTTCGCCTTTGACGACGATGGCACGGGCGCGCAAGGCCAGCGCATCATCGAGCGCGGCATCCTGAAGCAAGCGTTGGGTGGGGCCATCTCACAATCACGCGCACGGGCCTTGGGCTTTGACCTGGGCGGCCTGGCCACCACGCGCGCTTCGTCGTGGAACCGCGCGCCGATTGACCGCATGAGCAACCTGAACGTCGAACCGGGTGATGCCAGCCTGGCGCAGATCATCGCCTCGGTCGACCACGGCGTGCTGATGCACACCAACTGCTCGTGGAGCATCGACGACTCGCGCAACAAGTTCCAGTTCGGCTGCGAATACGGGCAAATGATCCGCCACGGCCAACTGGCCGAGGTGGTGCGCAACCCCAACTACCGGGGCGTGTCGGCCACCTTCTGGCGATCCCTGGCCATGGTGGGCGATGCCAGCACATTCCAGGTCATGGGCACGCCGTTCTGCGGCAAGGGCGAACCATCACAGATCATCCGCGTGGGGCACGCCGCCCCGGTGTGCAAGTTCTCCGACGTGTCGGTTTTTGGCGGCGCCTGAACATGACCATGAACCTCACCGACCGCCACCACATCAACGCGCTGTCCGATGCCGTGCTCAATGGCACACCGTCCGGCGTGCACTGCAGCCTGCACATCGCCGCTGAAGACAGCACCTTCATCCGCTTCAACCACGCCAAGGTGCGTCAAGCCACCCAGGTCAGCCAGGCCTATGCCACCTTGACCTTGACGCAAGGCATGCGCTGCGCCGAAAGCACCTTGAGCTTGACCGGTGATCTGAGAGGCGACACGGCGCGTCTGGTGGCCGCGCAAGCCGAGCTCAGCCACGACCTGCCCTTCCTGCCGGAAGACCCCTACCTGCTGCGGCCCGACGTGATCGCCAACACCACCCGCGATGAACCAGGCACCCTGCCCGGCGCCAGCGCCGTGATCGACGCGGTCGCCACGCATGCCCAAGGCCTGGACCTGGTGGGCTTCATGGCCAGTGGCCCCCTGGTGCGCGCCCATGCCGACAGCCGTGGGCAGCGCAACTGGCACCGCGTGGACACCTTCAGCTTCGACTGGTGCCTCTACCATGCGACCGACAAGGCCGTCAAAGCCTTGCACGCTGGACAACACTGGTCCAGCGATGCGTGGGCCCGCCAGCTCCAGCAAGGCGCCACTCAATTGCCACTGCTCGGCCTGCCCCCCAAGACCTTGCAGCCCGGCCGCTACCGCGCCTACTTCGCCCCCTCGGCCGTGTCCGATCTGCTGGGCACGCTGGCCTGGGGCGGCTTCAGCCAGAAGGAACAAGCCGTGGGCACCTCACCGCTGATGCGCCTGGTGCGGGGCGAAGCCGCCCTGCATGCCAGCGTGCAACTGACGGAAGACACCGGCCGCAGCATCGCCCCCGCCTTCACACCCGAGGGCTTCACCGCCCCCGGGCAAGTGCCGCTGGTGATCAACGGCCGGCACGCCCACAGCCTGTGTTCACCCCGCTCGGCCCGCGAGTTCGGCTTGCCCACCAACGGCGCGCTGGCCGGCGAGAACCCGCAAGCCCTGAGCCTGGCCGCAGGCACCCTGCCCGAGGCCGAGGTGCTCCAGGCCCTGGGCACCGGCCTGTACATCAGCAATCTTCACTACCTGAACTACAGCGACCGCCAGCACTGCCGCGTCACCGGCATGACCCGTTTCGCCTGCTTCTGGGTCGAGAACGGCGAGCTGGTAGCACCACTGCAGGTGATGCGCTTTGACGACGACCTGCTGGACCTGCTCGGCCCCCGCCTGATCGCGCTGACGGATCGGGCCGAATTGCACCAGGACACCGGCACCTATGGGCAACGACAGTTGGCATCCATCACCACACCAGGGGTGCTGGTTGATGGGTTTCAGCTAACCTTGTGATTCATCCACCACCTGATGGGACCCTTATGAAACTCATGGACTACGGCCGCAAGGCCATCGACTTCCAGAACCCACCGGCCGCCACGCCTGAATCCAGCGGCGTCTCGCGCCGTGGTTTTGTGGTGACCTCCCTGGCCACCGGTTTCGCCTTGGCGTCTGAACCGCTGCTGGCCCAGGCCATCAGCACCGACACCAAAGGCCTGGTCGTCGCTGAAGTGCAAGTGCCCACCGCCGATGGCAAGATCCCGGCCTACGTGGCCCGCCCGGCCAAGGCTGGCAAGCACCCCGTGATCCTGGTGGTTCAGGAAATCTTCGGCGTGCACGAGCACATCAAGGACGTGTGCCGCCGCTATGCCAAGCTGGGTTACTTCGCGATCGCCCCCGAGATGTTCGCGCGCCAGGGCGACGTCTCGAAGATGACCGACATCGGCGCCATCCTGAGCGAGGTCGTCTCCAAGGTGCCTGACGCACAGGTGTGCGCCGACCTGGACGCCGCGGTGGCTTTCGCGAAGGCCAGCGGCCACGCCAATGCCGACAAGGTGGGCTTGGTGGGCTACTGCTGGGGCGGCCGCACGGCCTGGGTCTATGCACTGCACAACCCCAAGCTCAAGGCGGCGGTGGCCTATTACGGTTTGCTTGAAGGCATGAAATCACCCATCAAGCCGCGTGATCCCATCGAGTTCGGTGCCGAGATCAAGGTGCCCGTGCTGGGCTTGTACGCGGGCAAGGACGCCTACGTGAAACCCGAGGCCATTGCCAAGATGCGGGAAGGGGTAGCCAAGTCTGGCAGTGGCTCCGAGATCGTGGTGTTTCCCAACGTGGATCACGGCTTCAACGCCGACTACCGCCCCACCTACGACAAGGCGGCAGCCACGTATGCCTGGAAGCTGACGCGAGACTGGCTGAAAGACCACGGCGTTTGAGCCTCACCCGCGCACCTGCACCATCGCCATCTGTCTGTCACACTGACTGACCATACCCTGCCCGACAACCTGGAGGTACATCCCATGGCACTTCGCATCAACGACCTGGTCCCCAATTTCTCGGCCGAGACCGATCAAGGGCCCATCAGCTTTCACGACTGGATCGGCTCCGGCTGGGCCATCCTGTTTTCTCACCCCAAAGATTTCACGCCCGTGTGCACCACCGAGTTTGGCGCCGTGGCCCAACTGGCCGCCGAATGGGCCAAGCGCAACACCAAGGTGATCGGCGTGTCCGTCGATGGCGTGGAAGCGCACAAGAAGTGGAAGGGCGACATCGAAGCCGTTGCAGGTTGCCCCGCAGGCTTCCCCATCATTGCCGACGAAGGCCTGGCCGTGTCCAAGGCTTTCGACATGCTGCCCGCCGAGGCCTACCTGCCCGATGGCCGCACCGCCAATGACACCGCCACCGTGCGCTCGGTGTTCATCATCGGCCCGGACAAGAAGCTCAAGCTGTCCATGACCTACCCGATGTCGGTGGGCCGCAACTTCGCCGAAGTGCTGCGCGCGCTGGATGCCCTGCAGCTGACCTTCAACGTGCCGCTGGCCACGCCCGCCAACTGGACGGTGGGCCAAGACGTGGTGGTCGCCCTCTCGCTGAACGACGACCAGGCCCGCGAGAAGTACGGCAGCATCGATGTGAAGCTGCCTTACCTGCGCACCACCAAAGCGCCGAAGTAAGCAGGGCACGCATCCGGCGGCAGCGCCACCTCATGCCTGCGGCGTGAACCGCCGCATGGCCAAGGCAAACAGCAAGCCACCGCCGTACATGACGGCGCCATAAACCGCCCCTGGCACGGCCATCGCATCATTGTTCAGAACCGTTGCGGCAATCACCAGCGCGAGCGTGGCATTCTGGACCGCCGTCTCGATGCCCAAGGTGACCGCTTGCTGGCGAGGCAACCGCGCCAGCCAGGCCACGAAGAAACCGCCTGCCAACATGCTCAGATTGAGCACCAGGGCCACGGGCGCCAAGGTCGTGAAGTGATCCTGGACCAATGCCCAGTTCTTGACCACGGCCACCGCCACCACCACCACGAACAGCAAGGTGGAGATCTTGGTCAACACCGGCTCCAGCTTCTTGGCCAGGGCGCCACGCCAGGCGCGAAGGGCCATGCCCAGGCTGACCGGCAGCCCCATCATCGCGAAGACATTCACCATCATCAAGCCCACCGGCACCGCCACCTCCTGGGAGGCTCCCGCGAAGTGCGCCAGGGACCAGGACACGATGAGGGGCAAGGTGAAAATCGTCATCACGCTGGCCACGGCCGTGAAGCTCAAGGCCAGGGCCACATCGCCACGCGCCAGGTAGGTCAGCAGATTGGACGTGGTGCCTGTGGGGCAGGACGCCAGGATCATGAAGCCCACCGCAAAGGCACCGGTGATGCCAGCAGCCTGCACCAGGGCATAGCAGACCAGTGGCAACAGAATGAAGTGGCACAGCACACCCACCAGCAATGCCCTGGGTTGCCGCAAGATGCGAACGAAGTCTGCCCCCGTGAGGCCCAGCCCCAACGAGAACATGATGAACGCCAGACTGGCAGGCAGCAACAAGGTGGAGGCAAGGTCAGGGCGCATTCGTTTCCCAAGTCAAGGGGCCGCAATCAAAGTAGAGCATGCCCACAGCGGGCAGGCTCCATCCATCAATACTTCTCAGGCACTTCCCGCAGGCGCATCAGCCCCTCTTGCGCCACGGTGGCCACCAGCGCACCGACCTGCGTGAAGATGCGCCCGAAGTTCATGCCCCGCGATGCCGATGCGTTGGGTGCGTCCATGTCATAAAGCAGCCACTCGTCGACCCGGAAATCGCGGTGGAACCACATGGCGTGGTCCAAGCTGGCCGACTGCATGTTCGACTGAACATACGAGACACCATGGGGCAACATGGCCGTGCTCATCAATACAAAATCCGAGGCGAAAGCCAGGATGCACATGTGCAGCAAAGGATCGTCTGGCAGGCGGCTCTGCGCTTTCATCCAATGGCGGCGCTGCGGCTCCTTCTTCACGGGCGCGAAGGGATTGACCGGGTCAATCGGCCGGATCTCGATGGGCCGCTCGCGCTCGAACACCCCGCGGATCTTCTCCGGGATCATGGGCGCGATCAGCTGGCGGAGTTCGTGCTCGCTGGGGATGCCATCGGGCCCCTCCACTTGCGGCATGGGCGTCTGGTGCTCCAGCCCATCTTCGTGCACGGCGAAAGACGCCGACATCAGGAAGATGTTCTCGCCGTGCTGGATGCCTTTCACATTGCGGGTGCAAAAGCTTTTGCCATCCCGGATGTTTTCCACCTGGTAAACGATGGGTGCGGTGACATCGCCCGCGCGCAGGAAGTAGCCATGCATGGAATGGGGCAACCTGCCTTCCACGGTGCGCCCGGCGGCCATCAGGGCTTGCCCCAGCACCTGGCCACCGAACACATTCTTGCCAAAGAAGTTGCGGCTGGTGCCACGGTAAATGCCCCGCTCGATGGTTTCCAGATCGAGGAGATCCAGCACTTCCTGCATCACGTTGCTCATGTCATTCCTCCAGCGAATTCGCTTGATTATCGGGGAACGGAAGCCTGGGTTTCCCTAATCGCCCAAGCCAACACTTGGCCGCCCCGGCCATTGTGGCTGGCGCCTCGATCTCCAAGAATCCAGGGTAGTGCATAGACATTGAAGGATTGAGCATGGACCGATTGAATCGACGGAAATTCCTGGGTGGCGCGGCGGCCGCGGTGGCCGGGGCCTCCTTGCCAGGCACGGCCAGCGCGAGCATTCCCGTGACAACCTCGCAAGAACGCGTCGTGGTGATCGGCTCGGGCTTCGGTGGCGGCGTCTCCGCACTGCGCCTAGGCCAGGCGGGCATCAAGGTCCTCGTGCTGGAGCGCGGGCGTTGGTGGAAAACAGGCCCCAATGCCGAAACCTTCCCGCATGCCACCACGCTGGACAAGCGCGACCTGTTCTACACCGCGTGGCCCGAGGTGAATGGCAAGCGCATCGGCTGGAACCCTTACGCGGGCCTGCTGGAGCCCTTTGTCGGCCAGGGCATCATCGCGGTCACCCCGGCTGGCGTAGGCGGCGGCTCGCTGATGTACCAGGGCATGACGCTGCAGCCGTCGGAGGCCTTGTTCAAGGCCTGCTTCCCATCGATCGACTACGCGGAGATGGCCTCCGTCTTCTACCCGCGCGTGGCTCAGATGCTGCAACTGCAGACGGCGCCCGATGCCCTGGTCAACAGCCCCAACTACCAGGCCGCACGCCTCTTCGCCACCAAGGTACAAGCCGCAGGCTACGACCTGCAGAAGATCCCGATGCCGATCGACTGGAACTACGCGCTGGCCGAACTGCGGGGAGAGATGAAGCCCTCGTACACCAATGGCGACTGTGCGCTCGGCGTCAACAACGGCGGCAAGCATTCGGTCGATGTCACCTACATCGAGCAGGCCATCGCCACGGGCAACGTCACCGTTTCGGCACTGCACCACGTGACCAGCATTGCCCGTGCGCGCAACGGCTCGTGGGTGATCAAGGTGGACCGCACGGATGAGACGGGCACCGTGCTGGAGCGCAAGGTCATCACGGCCAAGAGTCTGTTCCTGTCCGCGGGCACCATCAACACGTCGAAGCTGCTGGTGCGTGCCAAAGCCCGTGGTGACATCACCGGCCTGCCAGACGGCGTGGGCCAGGGCTACGGCACCAACGCGGATCAGATCTACGTCTGGGCGAACGAGAATGAAGACTTCGGCCCTGTGCAAGGTGGCCCGGTGGTCTTTGGCAGCAAGGAGTGGAACAACCCCCACCAGCCCGCGAACACGGTGATCCAGGCCTCCTTGCCACCGCCCAGCAAGAGCAGCAGTTCAACAAGCGCCATGCCCTCGGCGCTGCTGCCTTCTGCTGCGGCCGTGTCCAGCACCACGTCGTCGACCAAGGCGACGATGCTGGTGGGCTACGGCATGAGCGACAGCCGGGGCAAGTTCGTCTACAACTGGTTGACCGACAAGGTGGAATTGAAGTGGCCCTCGGGCGGCGATGCCGCGGTGAACAAGCGCATCAAGGATCGGCTCACCGCCATCGCCGGCCCCGGTGCCAAGTTGACCAACACCAATGACTTGATCAACACCACCTGGCACTCGCTGGGGGGCGCCTGCATCGGCGTTGTGTGTGATCTGGAAGGCCGGGTGAAGGGGCAGCGCGGGTTGTATGTGCTGGATGGGGCCTTGATGCCAGGGGCCACGTGTGCTTGCAACCCGTCGATGACGATTGCTGCGATTGTGGAGCGGGCGCTTGACCGGATTGTGCAGAACGACATCGGCACGATCATTTGAGGATCGCCAGCTTGGCGTGAAAAAGCAGTTGGTTTCGACCCAAAGTGGAACTCCGGTCGATGAGAGACAATGCCCGGGCCGCTGGTGCACCGCGGCCTGCGCTCCTACCCATGAATAACCACCTGCCCACCCACCCAGCCGCCGTGCTGGCATTGGCCTTTATGGCCACCATCCTGCTGGGCACGGCGCTGCTGATGCTGCCCTGGGCCAGCGCCAGCGGCGAGAGCGCGCCGTGGTTGACGGCGCTGTTCACCGCCACCTCGGCGGTGTGTGTGACCGGGCTGGTGGTGGTGGACACGGGAACCTACTGGAGCCCGCTGGGCCAGGGGCTGGTGATGGCGCTGTTCCAGCTGGGCGGTTTCGGGATGATGACCTCGGCCACGCTGATGGGGCTGTTGATCGGTGGCCACATGAAGCTGCGCACGCGAATGTTGCTGCAATCGGAGACGCATGCCCTGTCGCTGGGCGATGTGCGCTCGGTGGCGCGCATGGTGCTGGTGGTGACGGTGGTGTGCGAGGCGACGGTGGCGCTGTGGCTGACGGTGCGCTTTGCCATGAAGATGGACCTGAGCTGGTCGCAGGCGCTGTGGCACGGCACTTTCCATGCGGTGTCTGCCTACAACAATGCGGGATTTTCCACCTGGCCCGACAGCGTGATTCGCCACCTGACCGACGGCTGGGTGCTGGCGCCGCTGATGCTGGCGATCGTGGTGGGCGGCCTGGGGTTTCCGGTGATCACCGAGCTCTGGGCAAACCGCCGCAAGCGGCAAGCGCGCTGGTCGGTGCACACCACGCTGACGGTGTGGGGCTCGGCGGCGCTGGTGTTTCTGGGCACGCTTGGACTGTGGCTGGTAGAGCGCAACAACCCCAAAACGCTCGGCATGCTGGGGTTCTTCGACCAATGGCTGGCGGCGTTGTTCACCTCGGTGTCGGCGCGCACGGCGGGCTTCAACGCGGTGGACATCGGCGCGCTGGGGCTCGAATCGCTGGTGCTGCACTATGTGTTGATGTTCATCGGTGGCGGCAGCGCGGGCACGGCCGGCGGTGTGAAGGTGACCACGGTGTTTTTGCTGCTATTGGTGGTGTGGAGCGAGATCCGCGGCCGGGCCGATGTGGAGTTTCGCGGGCGGCGCATTTCCACGCCGGTGCAGCGCCAGGCGCTGTCCATCCTGGTGCTCAGCGGCACGGCGGTGTCGCTGGGGCTGCTGGCCATCATTCCCTTGGCGAACCACCTGCCGCTGGACAAGCTGCTGTTTGAAGTGGTGTCGGCTTTCGCCACGGTGGGTCTGTCCACCGGCATCACGGCCGACCTGCCGCCCGCCGCGCAGGGCGTGATCATTGCGCTGATGTACGCTGGGCGCGTGGGCGTTGTGACGCTGGCGCTGGCGCTGGCGATCAACCAGGTACCCAGGGCGTACCGCTATCCCGAGGAAAAACCGATTGTTGGCTAAATCAAACTCAATGCGGGGCGACAGCGTGGTCGTCATCGGACTGGGGCGCTTTGGCGCCAGCGTGGCGCGGTCGCTGGTGGCCGCAGGGCACGAGGTGCTGGCCATGGACGCCAGCGCGGAGGTGGTACAGGACCTGGCGCACGAACTGCCGCATGTCGTCCAGGCGGATTCAACCGAACTGCAGGCGCTGCAACAGCTGTCAGTGACGGACTTCTCGCATGCGGTGGTGAGCATCGGCACCAACCTTGAGGCGAGCGTGTTGACGGTGCTGAACCTGGCGCAGATGGGCGTGAAAGACATCTGGGCCAAGGCCAACAGCCCGCAGCACGGGCGCATTGCCGAGCGCGTGGGCGCGCACCACGTGATCTACCCCGAGGCCGACATGGGCGAACGTGTGGCACACCTGGTGACGGGCAAGATGATCGACTTCATCGAGTTCGACGACGGTTTCGCCATCGCCAAGACCCGCGCACCGATGGAAACGCACAACAAGACACTGGCCGTGTCGAATGTGCGCAAGAAATACGGCATCACGGTGGTGGGCATCAAGCGCCGCAGCCAGGACTTCATCTACGCCAAGCCCGACACGGAGATCAAGCCGGGCGACCACCTGATCCTGGCCGGGCCGACACCGCTGATCAAGAAGTTCGCGGCACTGTACTGAATCGAAGAGGCACCTTCGGTCAGAGTCGAAGGGACTCCCCTTGTCAAAGCTCATCGCTGTGCGCTCTGATCATTGACGCTCTGCTGCCAAATGTGCCGATAGACCAAGGCCGCCAATGCTTGCTTATCCTCCGATGTGTAAGGCGGATCGGGCAGTTCTTGATAGACGCTGTCCAGGATGAAGGTCTCAACTTCAGCCTGGGTCTGCTCCTTCTCGGTCCAGTGGTCCAAGGGCGCGATCACCTTCAACACCCCAGCCAATAACTCACGGCTGGCTTGTTTGATCCGATCTCGCTCGGCCTTGGTCAGGTTGTCACGCAATAGCAGATCGAACAATGCCAACTGCGCTTCGCTCAGGCCCTCTTCCAAGGCGCGGCGTTGCTCGGCATCAATGCCATTGGCCAAATCCATCAGCTTGGCAAAGGTGTCTTCAATGGTGGCCCGGTCCTTATCCTGGTTGTAGGCGGCGATGATCTCCTGGTATTTCTTCTCATAGTTCATGCGCAGAGGATTAAGCGCCAGCATTTGCGCCAACTTGTCCTCGACGATCTGGCGGATGTCTTCAATCGCCGTCGCTTTGCGCTTGACCTTCCTGGCGAACTCATCGCGCAGCTTTTCCATGTTGATCTGCGTCAGGTCGATGGTCAGGCCTTCGGCCTGATCGACACCTGGCCCCTGCGTCGCAATGGCCTGATTGACAATGCGGTGCAGCACCTTGAGCAACTCGGTCACGTCCGCCGTGTCACGGCGTTCAGAGAGCTTCTTGTAAATGGCTTCAAGGTTGTCGTGCCGCTCGGCATACGCCAGTGCGGAAGGCTCGGCCAGTAGGGCCTTGAAACGGCCGAACACCACCCGGGACAGGATCTCGAATCGCCTCTTGGATTCATCATCGGTGTAGACCGCTTCAACGGCATCGGCCAGCCCCTGGATGCGGCCAAAGCCCTTGGCGCGTAGCAAGGTAGCCGGGTCAAAGCCCAGCCCCTGCAAATGCGCTTCGGCCACGGCAATGGCATCTTGCAAGGCGGCCACGCGCTCCTCAATCGGGACCACGATGTCGGCCTCACCCCCATCGTCACCCAAGGCGTATTGCGCCAAGGCTTCGCGCAAGCTCTTGAGCATGCCGTTGTAGTCCACGATCAGCCCAAAATCCTTGCCGGGGTAGACGCGGTTGGCGCGCGCAATGGCCTGCATCAGCGTGTGGGCGCGCATGGGCTTGTCAATGTAGAGCGTTGACAGGCATTCCACATCAAACCCGGTCAGCCACATGGCGCAAACGATGGCCACCCTGAAGGGATGCTTGGGATTTTTGAACGCTGTTTCAACATCCACCCGCTTGCCATCGGCCGTCTCAAAGCCCAGCTTCATGCGGGCGCGGTGAGGAATGATGTCGCAGCCCCACTTCTTGAAGTCGGCCACTTCGTTCTGGGCTTCGCTGATGATGATTTCCAGGATGGTTTCATCCATCCAGTCGGCCTTGGCCAGCAAGCGGTCACGTTGTGCGTGAAGCACTTGCCTGTTCTCGTCGTCCGTGGCTGCGGCAATGTCCACCAACTTGGCATCGGCCAAAGCGCGAACCATGGCCGCCTTGGCCTTCCACGCAGGTTCGATCAACATCAACATGCGCGCACAGGTGATCTTGTCGATGCACACCAGCATGGCCTTGCCAGCCTCCCAACGTGTGCTGCAATGCTCGACAAAATCAGCCGCCACCTTGGCCAGCCGAGGGTCGGCGGTGATGACTTCATAGTCCTTGCCCAGCAGCTTTTCCAGCAGGGCGTTCTGATCGGGATCCAGGTCAGCCGCATCAACGGCGGCGGCAATTTTCTCGTTCAAGTCCAGGCGCGCCAAGCCCAGCTTTTCACCCCGGTTTTCATAGACCAGCTTGACGGTGGCGCCATCTTCCTCGCTGCGCTTGAAATCGTAGCGCGACACGTAGCCACCGAAAATGCGCTTGGTCAGTTCATCGTGCTTGAACAGCGGCGTGCCGGTAAAACCGATGAACGCCGCATTGGGCAGGGCCAGCCTCATGTTGCGAGCCAGCTTGCCCGACTGGGTGCGGTGGGCCTCGTCCGAGATCACGATGATGTCGTCCCGGTCGCTGTAAGGCGCGTCGGGCTTGACGGCCTGGTTGAACTTGTGGATCAGGCTGAACACATAGCGGTGGTTCTGCTTGAGCAGTTGCTCCAACTCTTTGCCATTGCCCGCACGCGGCGTTTGGTCGCCCGCCACGCTACAGCCCACGAAGGTCTTGTAGATCTGGCTGTCCAGGTCATCGCGGTCGGTCATCAACACGAAGGTGAAGTTGCCCTCCACCGTGCGCCGCACCTTCTCGGCGAAAAAAGCCATGGAGTAAGACTTGCCGCTGCCCTGGGTGTGCCAGACCACACCCAGGCGGCCCAGATCCGGGTGTGCGCGTTCCACGATCTCAATGGTTTGCGGTGGGGGCACCGCCTCGCTGATGACCTCGTAGCCGGGCAACAACTCTGCGGCTTCCGGATAGGCGGCCCAAGATTCATTGGCGGCTTCACCCACGCCCGGCAAGGGCAGCTCGATCACACGGTGGGTGAGGCGCTCGCCCACCGGGAACTGACGCTTGAGCGCCTCCTGGCGCACGACCGCCGCCACCGCCTGGTTGACGCCCAGCAACTGGTGGTTGCGCGCCACGACCTTGCGCACCGCGCCCGCCTTGCTGGCATCAAACAAGATGAAGTTTTCGATGATGTCCAGCAAACGGACTTTGTCCAACATGCCGTTGAGCAGCACCTCGGCGGCCACATTGCCCTTGTCCTGCTCGTGCAGGCGCTTCCACTCGTTGAAGTGCTCCCAGGTGCTGGTGATGGAGCCATAGCGCGCCTTGTCGCCATTGCTGACGATCAAAAAGGCGTTGTGGTGAAAGGCATGGGCAATGACGTTGTCATCCAGATAGTCACGCAGATTGCCATCGAAGCCCGCCCGGATGTTCTTGTAAACCGCCTTGAGTTCGATGAACACCACCGGCAGGCCGTTGATGAAGCACACCAGGTCCGCACGGCGGTTGTAGTTGGGCGTGCGCAAGCCGGTGATCTTGAGCTCGCGCACGGCCAGGAAGCGGTTGTTGCTGGCCGTGCGGAAATCGATCACCGCCGCCTGCGCGTGGCGGAGTTGGCCTTGGGCATCGCGGTAGCTCACCGGCACGCCATCGCGCATCAGTTGGTAGAAGGCCTGGTTGTGCTGCGGCAGTGAGCGCGCGTGGTCGTGGTGCGTGAGCTTGGTGACGGCCTCGTTGATGGCGGCGGTGGGCAGTTGCGGGTTGAGCCTGATCAGGGCTTCGCGCAGATCGCGCACCAGCACCACCTCGCGCTCATGGGCGCGGCCCAGGGTGCCGGTGGGCCCGAAGGTTTCCTGGTTCCAGGCGTACACGCTGTCCCAGCCCAAGGCGTTTTCAAGGTGATTGGCAAACGTGGCCTGCACCAGACGGTCTTCGCTGTTGATGTCGGTGTAGGCCATGGCGCGGTGCTCTATCGGACAAAGCCAAGGTTCATAAAGGACAAATCAGCGTTTTGTCCTTTACAAAAATCCATGCAAATCAATGACTTAGCGAAGTCAATTGGTTCATGAAACCCAGCTTTCATAGAAACTCTACTCCCCGTGTCCTTGATGGCCCGGCACCGACAACAGGCTGTAACGCCGCCACCGCCGCTCGCCTGCATAGCTTACCTGCCCGGATTCGGCCAAATCGTCCAGCGCCCGCCTGACGGTTTTGGCGGAGATTTCAGCGCCGATGCGCCGATTGACATCGGTGGTGGATGACCCCGGGTAGCGCGCCAGATCCTCCAGGATCAAGGCCTGCAAGCGGTGCGGTTCAATACGGCTGAGCGTGGTGGTGTGATCCAACTGCACGCCGCGCAAGTGATCCGGCGCCACGAAGTAGCGCATGCCCGATGTCTTGCCCGTGGTGTGCACCACGCTGAAGGCTTGCAAGCGGCCCAGCCACACCACCAGCTCCTCCGGGCCATCGGTTTCAAGCACGGCGCCGAGTTCACGGGCGGTCATGCCTTCGGTCTGGGCCAGCACACCCAGGGTGATGCGTTCACGCTGCGTCAATTGGTAGCGTGCGTCGGCCTCGGCCATCAGGCGCATCACCTCGGGCTTGGCAATGCGGCGCTGGATCGTTACCTTCACCCAGTCGATGCCCTCTTCGGGCATCCACCATGTCCACGTTGAACGGTGGGTTGGCCATCATGAAATCGCAGTGGCCCCACAGCGGGCGGCCATCTTGCAGGCGGTGCACGTCGTCGTAGAAGGTGTTGGCCTCGCGGATGTCGCCTTCCAGGCCATGCACGGCCAGGTTCATCTTGGCCAGGCGGATGGTGGTGGCGGTTTTCTCCTGCCCGTAGAAGGTGACACGCTTCATGGTGTCCAGCCCTTCGTGCTCGATGAAATGGCTGCTTTGCACGAACATACCGCCTGAGCCACAGGCCAGGTCGGCCACCACGCCGTGGTCAGGCTCGATCACGTTGACGAGCGTCTGCACCAGCGAGGGCGGGGTGAAAAATTCGCCGTTGTCTTGCGCGCCCTGCATGGCGAACTTCATCAGGAAGTATTCGTAGATGCGGCCAAACACATCGCCCGTGGCGTTGCGCAGGGTGTCTGAATCAAAGGCGCGCAGCAGATCTTCGAGCAGCTTGTTGTCGAAGCGGTCGTAGTCTTTGGGCAGTTGGCCCGCCAGGGGCTCGAAGTCGGCCTCGATGGCGGTCATGGCCTCGACCAGGGCGGTGCCCAAATTGGCACCAGATGGCAGCTTGAGCAAGGCGCCATAGCGGGCCGATTCAGGCAGCATCAAAGCGCGGCGTTTGTAGAAATCCCCTCTCACCAGGGGCCGCTTGGGCATCTTGCCTGCGGCCTGGTCGGCCGTGATGGCCTTGACGGCCGCCTCGTAGCGGTTGGTGGCGTGGCGCAAAAAGATGACGCCCAGCACCGGCATGCAGTACTCGCTGCTGGTCAGCTTGGAGTTGGCACGGAGCTGATCGGCGGCTTCCCAGAGGCTGTCTTCAATCTTGGCAATGTTGTGGAAAGCGTTGGCGGTCATCGATGATCTGAAAATAAAGCCGGTCGACGTGCGCGCGGGCAGGTCGTTGTTGGACTGGAGATGGATTGTGCGGGATCAAATGGGCGCGCCCTTTGAGGCGGGAGCCATTCGCTCCAGCGCCTTCAGCCGCGCCACCTCCGCCTCAACGTCATCACGCACACCCTTGAAATAGGCCTGCATGCCCGCCACCGAAGGCGGCTCATCCAACAACGACTCATACCCTTCATCCAACAAACCCACCTTGCCCGAGCACATGCGCCCCATGGCAATGTCGAACTTCACCGGCACACCTGCCAATTCAAACGTGCGGTAAATGTCCAGCGGTTGAAACAAGCCGCGCTGAAGCAGCACGTACATGTCGAGCCAGTCGCGTGTCTTGGACCGATTAGCACACGCAATGCATTTCAATCGGAAAATCTCTTCCAGGCTGGCCACCCGTGGCCGGTCGGGCACGCCCGCACGCAGCAGCACTTTCACTTCAGGGTCCGGCGCCACCAGGGTGAGCTTCACGCTGCCACCGACCACGTAGTCTTGCTGGTAGTCGTGGTAATCCATGCCCGTGTCTTCAAACTCGGCCAAGCCCTCGGGGCTGTCGTTGGGCACGAAGTTGAAACCACTGGCATGCGACAAGCGTTTCAAACCCTCAATCGCATGGCGAGGCAACCTGGGCGTCGGGATCATGAAGTCCAGGTCTTCACTGATGCGGTGGTCTAGGTGCATCGACAAAGCCGTGCCGCCCACCAGCACAAAGCCACCCAAGGTCGACTGCCCTTGCAGGAAGCGCCACAGGCGTTCGGTGTCAGGCCGCAGCATGGCGCAAGCCTCGTTCAATGTTGGCCAGCTTGCGATTGATGTCGGCCAAGGCACGCGCCGACAAACCCACATCGGCATCCGAGCGCATCAAGGCCCACTGCTTCTGGACAAAGGGTAGCCCGTGCTCAAGCACCGCCTCCAGCACCAAGTTGAACGAGCCTTTCTTCAAGGCATTGCGCACCAGGACCTCATCGGAGATGGCGGCATTGGACCAGGCCAAACCGCGCAATGGGTCGGCCAGCGACGAGCGCCTGATGGGCGCCTTCAGCGCCGCAGGGGCAGGCGCTGCCGGGCCAGACAAGGTCAGCGTCAACCCGGCCGCTTGGGCCAGGGCTTGCAAGGTGCTCAAGTCAATCGTGCCGCGCTTCTTGGCGCGAGAGATCGTTTCAGGCGCGACACCCGCCACCTGCGCCAAGCGCGCCTGATCGAGTTGCGCAACCTTGGCAGCGCAGAGCACTTGGGTCAAAAGTGATTGGTTGATTGACATTAGCGTCAATTTATAAAATATTGACCCTCATGTCAATAAAATCTATCAGTGATGGGCCCTGACTCACTGACCGGCGGTGTTCGCGGATCGCCCTGGGTGATTGGCATTGACTGGGAACGTTCGCCAACGCACAGACCAACTACCCGATCAGGCTTAGATTGGTTCAAGCGGGACCATGCCGATGTGCGCCGACCTGTCTCGCTTTTACCCAATCCGCGCCAAAAAAGGACATCTGTCATGAACCAAATTGTCTGGATCGTTGGTGCCGTCGTCATCGTACTTTTCGTGCTCGGATTCTTCGGGTTGCGCTGAGGGACAAGCTTCGCGGCTTGGCCGCAAGCTGACTTAAGACCCCAGCAGCTCAACCCATTCCGTCTTCGCCGCCCCCCGATCAAACGTCAGCAATGGCGCTTGGCCCAACGCAGCACAGGCGGCCGCATGCAGGCCATCGGCAAAATCAACAGCGCCCTCCCGATACAGGTGAAGCGCTTGCTCGACCGAAGCCTCGTTCTCAAATGCGATCTCTTGCGTTTCAAGCAAGGCATTGAAAGCCTTGATCACGGTCGGTTTGTCAAAGCCATAGCGTGAGCGCAGCACCCATTCCAACTCCAGGATGACGGTGGTAGGCACCAACAAGGTTTCTGCGCGAGACCGCACCTTGGCCAACAACGCACCCACCGCCGCCGATTGACGAGCATCGTCATCCACCAACCACCGCACCAGCACATTGGTGTCCAAGCCGGCCATCAGTCGCGCCCGATGTTCATGTCATCAATGGCAACCTTGGCCGAGCCACGTGGCCGCTTGAGCAAGCCCTTCAAATCGACCATAGAGCGGGTCTTGGCCCGCATCACCACCGTGCCATCTTGCAATGGCGTGAAGACCACACGATCCTGGGTGGACAAGCCCAAAGCCTTGCGGATGTCCGCAGGAATGGTGATCTGGCCCTTGCTGGTGACGGTTGATTCAGACATGACAATCTCCTTACATTCATTCAAATGTAAGGAATCCTCAAGTCAAAAGCAAGCCTACCTCACTCCACCGTCACCGACTTGGCCAGGTTACGCGGCTTGTCCACATCCGTCCCCTTCGCACAAGCCGTGTGATACGCCAGCAACTGCAAGGGCACCGTGTGCAAGATCGGGCTCAACGCCCCATAGTGCTCCGGCAACCTGATCACATGCAGCCCCGGCTCCGCCTGAATGTGCGTGTCCGAATCCGCACACACATACAGCTCACCCCCACGCGCCCTCACCTCCTGCATGTTGCTCTTCAGCTTCTCCAGCAAGGTGTCATGCGGCGCCACCACCACCACGGGCATCTCTGACGTCACCAGTGCCAACGGGCCGTGCTTCAACTCACCCGCCGGGTAGGCCTCGGCATGGATGTAGCTGATCTCCTTCAGCTTCAGCGCGCCTTCCAGGGCGATCGGGTAATGCAGCCCACGCCCCAGGAACAAAGCGTTGTCCTTGCGCGCAAACGATTCGGCCCACGAGATGATCTGCGGCTCGAGCGCCAAAACCGATTGCAAGGCCACAGGCAGGTGGCGCATGTCGGTCAGGTGCTCGGTTTCCTGCTCGGGGCTCAAATGGCCGCGCAACTTGGCCAGCGTCAAGGTCAGCAAGAACAAGGCGGCCAATTGCGTGGTGAAGGCCTTGGTCGAGGCCACGCCAATTTCCACACCCGCCCGCGTCACATAGGCCAGCGCGCATTCGCGCACCATGGCACTGGTGGCCACGTTGCAGATGGTCAGCGTGTGCTTCATGCCCAGGCTTTGCGCGTGCTTCAGCGCGGCCAGGGTGTCGGCCGTTTCGCCAGATTGGGTGATGGTGACGACCAGGGTGCGCGCATCGGGCACGCTGTCGCGGTAGCGGTATTCGCTGGCCACTTCCACCTGCGTGGGGATCTTGGCGATCGATTCTAGCCAGTACTTGGCGGCCGAGCCCGAGTAGTAGCTGGTGCCGCAGGCTAGGATCAGCACGCGGTCGATCTTGCCAAACACCTCCAGCGCCTTGTCGCCAAACAGGTCGGGCGTGATGGCGACCACGCCTTCCAGCGTGTCGGCAATGGCGCGCGGTTGCTCGAAGATTTCCTTCTGCATGTAGTGGCGGTAGGGGCCCAGCTCCACCGCGCCGCTGTGAACAGTCACGGTGCGCACAGGGCGCTCGGCGGCATCCACACGCTGGTGTTCGCTGGCGCCCGCAGCGCGGTTCTCGATCCAGTGGCGGCCGGGTTGCAGGTCAACCACGTCGCCTTCTTCCAGGTACACGATCTGGTCGGTCACGCCTGCCAGGGCCATGGCGTCACTCGCTAGAAAGCGTTCGCTAACATCCACGCCGCCCACGCCCAAAATCAAGGGCGAGCCTTGGCGGGCGCCGACCACGCGCTGCGGTTCGTCACTGCAAAACACCGCGATCGCATAGGCGCCGGTCAGGCGCAGCGTGGCGGCCTTGACGGCAGCAAACAGGTCGCCGTCGTACAGGTGGTCCACCAGGTGGCTGATGACTTCGGTGTCGGTCTGGCTGAGGAACTCGTAGCCCTTGGCTTGCAGTTCGGCGCGCAGGGCCTCGTGGTTCTCGATGATGCCGTTGTGCACCAGGGCGATGTGGCCGGGCTTGGTCTTGGCGGCATCCTTGCCGGTGCCGTGCGAAAAGTGCGGGTGGGCGTTGTGCACCGCGGGCGCGCCGTGCGTGGCCCAGCGGGTGTGGGCGATGCCCAGGGTGCTGTTGATGCCGTCGGCCTGGATCAGGGCGCCCAGCTCGGACACGCGCTCGGTGCTGCGCGAGCGGCGCAGTTGCGAGTCTTGCAGCACGGCCACGCCGCAGGAGTCATAGCCACGGTATTCAAGCCGCTTCAGGCCCTCGACCAAAACCGGGGTGATGTTGCGCGATCCAACGGCGCCGACGATTCCGCACATGCTGATGCTCCCTGAGGCCACACGGGGCCAATCCAACAGAAGGGGTCGATGCTAGGACTTATGCCGGGAAATGTTGTTTTGTTTAATGGCATATTTTGAATGAAAATTCAACCTCCATCAGATCAGAAAATCATCATGCAAATGCTGGCTTGTATTTGCAATAATCTTTCATGACCAACGCTACCACGTCATCCTCCATCGACGCCACCGACCTGCAACTGCTGGCCCTGTTGCAGAAAGACGCCACCCTGTCGAACCAGGCCCTGGCTGAATTGGTGAAGGTGTCGCCCGCCACTTGCCACCGCCGCGTCAAGCGCCTGTGGGACGCGGGCCTGATTGAAAAGCAGGTGGCGGTGCTGTCGCCCGAACGCCTGGCCGAGGCGCTGGGTTGGGGCTTGTCGGTGTTGGTCGAAATCACCCTGGACCAGCAAACGCAAGAAGCGCTGGACGCGTTTGAGGCCAAGGCCGTGGCCGACGACCGCGTGCAGCAATGCTGGCGCGTCTCGCCAGGGCCGGACTTCGTGCTGGTGATCCAGGTGGCCGACATGCCCAGCTATCAAGACTTGGCGCGGCAACTGTTCACCGAAGACAGCCAGGTGCGCAATGTGCGCGCCTTCTTCGCGGTCAAGCGGGCCAAGTTTGGCACCGCCCTGCCTTTGCCAACTCAGGGCTGAGGCAGCAAACAGCTTCAGCGCTTGGGAAAGGCCTCGGGGGCGAGGGGATCGACCAATTGCCGCTCTTGCCGCAGGTTCAGCGGCTTGCCATCCAGGGGGTGGTGCTGCGTGCTGGCCACCTGGCGCGAGAACGAACCCTTGGCCGGCTGCAATTCACCCAGGCTGGGCAAGATGGCCATCAATTCCTCGTCGGACAACTTGGACAGCTCGGTCACCGTGGGTTGGCGCTCAAAACTGGGTGGCGCGGGCTGGGGGCTGCTGGGGGGCACGCCCTGCTCGGCGGCCAGCACGGCCTCAGGTGTTTCAGCGACCTCGGGGGGGCGCGGCAGCACAGGCCGCACCTCGGGGGTGGGCCTGATGTCAGCCACGCTCGCCATTTGATCCTCACCTGACGCGTGCTCAAGCGGGTGAGTGGAATATTGATCGGACAAGGCTTTGTCCATCTGGTGTCGGCTCACGACCGACCAGCCCGTCCAGATCGCGGACGACAGCAGCAGCACACCCATGGCCATGGCCGCGTATTTGCGGTTGGGTGTGAGCGGCCACAGCGGGGTGGGCCCGGAAGGCTTGGGCGTGATCCAGTCGATGTCCACGCGGGTTTCTGAAAAGCCGTCATTGTCTTCGGCCACTTCAAGGGCCTTGGCAGCGTTGCCGGTGACGGGCTTGGCCTTGGCTCTGGCCTTCGCGGCCAGCAAGGACGCGTCGTATTCGGCGCGCAACTCGGGATTGATCAGCACTTCGTAGGCGGCGTTGATGGCCACCATCTGGTCGTGCATCTGGTCATCGCGCCCCATGGTGCCGCCCTGGCGATCAGGGTGGCGCTTGCCCGCGAGTGCCCGATAGGATGCCCGGATGACCTCGGTGGGCGCATCCGAGGTGACTTTCAAGCAGTCGTAATGGTTCACGGCCGGGCAGTCCTGCAATGGAGGGGATGTAATGTCGTCATGTTAACGACAGCCCCGCCCCCTGTGCCCGGTGTGAAGGCGCGAGATTGCAATTTTTTTCAGCGTTTGATCTTTTCCGGACGCTGCCAACCGGCCAATGACACCTGTTTGGCACGCGCCACGGTGAGCTGGCCTGCAGGCGCGTCCTTGCCCAGGGTGCTGCCACCGCCGATGGTGGCGCCATCGCCCACGGTGATGGGCGCCACCAGCACGCAGTTGGAGCCCACCTGCACATCGTTGCCGATCACGGTGCGGTGCTTGTTGGCACCATCGTAGTTGGCGGTGATGCTGCCCGCACCATAGTTGACGCGCTCACCCACGGTGGCATCGCCCAGGTAGGCCAGGTGGTTGGCCTTGGAGCCTCGGCCCAGCGTTGAATTCTTGACCTCGACAAAGTTGCCGATGTGGACCTCAGGGCCCAGTTGCGCCCCTGGGCGCAGGCGTGCAAAAGGCCCAATGATGGCGCCCTCGCCCACCGAAACACCCAAGGTGTCGCCATCGATGTGCGTGAAAGGCTGGATGACCACGCCCGCGCCCAAGGTGGCGTTGCGGATCACACAATTGGCACCAATCTGAACGCGGTCGCCCAGGCTCACGGTGCCTTCGAACAGGCAATTGACATCGATGTCCACGTCTTGACCGCATTGCAGCGTGCCGCGCAGATCGAAGCGGGCCGGGTCGGCCAGGCGCACGCCTTGTTCCATCAGGCGCTCAGCCTGGGCACCTTGGTGGCGGCGCTCCAGCTCGGCCAGTTGCAGTGGGCTGTTCACGCCCAGCACCTCGACCTCATCGCGCGGCTGCGCGGCCACCACGGTCACGCCATCCAGTTGGGCCAGGGCCACCACGTCGGTCAGGTAGTACTCGCCTTGCGCGTTCTGGTTGGTCAGCTTGGACAGCCACTGCTTGAGCTTGGCGGTGGGCGCGGCCATCACACCGGTGTAAACCTCGGTGATGGCGCGTTGTGCTTCGGTGGCGTCCTTGTGTTCGACGATGGCCAGCACCTTCTGGCCCGAGGCGTCGCGCACGATGCGGCCATAGCCGGTGGGATCGGGCAGGTGGATGGTCAGCAAGGCCAGCTTGTCGCCGCCACAGGCCTCGACCAGGGCACGCGCGGTGGCGGCTTCGATCAAGGGCGTGTCGCCATTCAGGATCAGGGTGGTGCCTTCATCGGGCAGCACCGGCACGGCCTGCTGCACGGCGTGGCCGGTGCCCAGTTGCGGCTCTTGCCGCACAAAGCTCAAGGGCAGGCCGGTGAAGGCCTGGCGCATGGTGGCCTCAACCTGATCGGCGCCATGCCCGGTGATCACGATCTGCTGCGCCGCCGACAAGCTGGAGGTGGTGCTGATGACGTGGGACAACATGGGGCGACCGGCGATCTTGTGCAGCACCTTGGGGTGGGCCGACTTCATGCGGGTGCCCTTGCCGGCAGCCATGATGACAATGGAAAGCGACATGGG
>NZ_JAUSAR010000173.1 GCF_030652515.1 Aquabacterium sp.
CCTATGTGCTGACCAGCTCCACCGAGCAGGACCAGCTCACCCAGATCGAGCACGACAAGCAGGGCCGCCAGACCAAGATCACCGATGCGGCTGGCTTCTTCGAGTCCATGACCTATGACGGCCTGGGCAACAAGGATACCTATACCAACAAATTGGGTGGCATATACACCTACACCTATTACAAGACCGGCCTGCTCAAGACTGAAAGGCTGCCCGAATCAGCTTACGCCTACGATGCCACGACAGGCAAACCCACGGGCGATCTGCAGGACGTCATCAACTACTACGAGTACGACGCTCGAGGTAACCGCACCAAGTCCATCGAAGCGCAAGGCCTGTCACCACGCGTGACCATCTACACCTACGACAAGTTGGACCGGCAGATCTCAAAAGCCACCCAGTCGGCCACAGCCAGCACCTTTACGCAGGTCGAACCAGTCCCAGGCGTATGGTATTTCAATACCTTTTATGACACTTCCACCGTTGCAAATCCATTTGACACGGCGACGCGGAGTACTTCTGTAGCCACCTTGACAATGGTGGATATCGCGGGAGGTGTGCAAATTTCTTTGTCCCAGCCACCGAGCGACTTTCCCGAGCAAACCAGTGCAGGCACCTATATCAGCGGCTTGTGGCTGAATGGAACCTGGGGCACGGTGTCACCCGTTTCAGGGGTCAGCGTTTCCGGTGGCTCGGTTGGGGCCCCCACGATTTTCAGGGATGGCGGATACATTTACAACGGTAGCCTCGGATTCGCCAGCACCGGCATCAATGAAGGCGGCGCGTCGGTATTCACCATCTTGGGCGCCGGTGTGTCAGTGGCCAATTTTTCCACCTCAACCAATCACCCCATGATTGAACTGAGCAATGTGGGAAGCCCCTACACCAACTTTTTATCAAAGGGCAAGGTTTCTTTCATCAGTTTTCCGGACCAAGGAAAGCTGGTTTCAACCCCGGTCACACAAGCACCTACCGAAACTCGCACCTACGATGCGCGTGGCAACCTCATCGAAGTCAAAGCTGCCGATGACGGACGCACCCTGACCTACTGGGATGCCAACAACCGTAAGATCGCTGAGATCAGCCCAGTCGGCACCCTCGCCACCTTCACCTACGACAAGGTAGGCAGTCTCATCGAGCAACGCGTCTTTGAGGACCCTGTGACTTTGCCACCGCTGGCAGGTGGAACACCGCCCCAGCCAGCAAATGCGGCCAAGGTACGAGAAACTCAATACACCTACGACGCCAACCGGCGCTTGATCAACACCACCACCAAGGACGTCAACGTTGGTGAGATCAACCCCGTCACAGGCAACTACGAAGTCACCACCCGTGATGTCATCACCACCAAGCAATACGACGCAAATGGCAACCTGACTCTGGAAACGGATGGCCGTGGCGCCACCATCTGGCGGTACTACGACAAGGCCAATAACCTGAAGTTGCAGATTGACGGGGAACGCTACGTCAGCTACTGGTCCGATCACGACGCGTCCGGCAACGTGACGGACCAGACGCTGTATGGCGCGAAGCTGCCCGACAGCTTTGTCCTGCGCACCGACGTGGACTGGTGGAACATCGTCCTGGCGATGCCCACCACCGATGCACGCCGCACCTCCTTCGGCCGAGATAGGTTGGGCAGGATCACCCAGCAAACTGTCTACAGGAATGATTCGGAGAGCTTCGATACCACCATCCCCCTGACGCCGATAACCACCTATTTCCAGTACAACGGGGCCGACAAGCTCACCCAGAAGACTGAAGCCACCGGCGAGGTCTTGACTTGGCAATACGATCAGCAGGGCCGGCTCACCAAGACCCTCGGCGCCAAATTCACGGACTACAAGGGGGTGGCCGACCGGCAGCAGGTCGTCAGCACGGAGTACGACGGCCTAAGTCTGGTGGCACGCAGTATCGAACGGGCCGATCCCTTGGTGGACTCCGATGACGACCGCATTTCCATCACCCGGTATGACACCGATGGTCGTGTGCTGTCGGAAACCGATGCCGTCGGCAATGTCACCCACTACCAGTACGACCTGGCCGGACATGTCACGCAAAAGAGCATCACCCGGAAAGATGCCGCCGACACGGCCAGCACCGACATCACGGCCTATGCATACGATACGGCCGGCCGCCAGGTCAGCCAATGGGTGTTCAATGTCGCTGGCACCACCAGCACCTTGCCGGCCACCGCCAAGTCCATTCAGACCCAGGACACCCAATACAATGCCTTTGGCGAGATCACCGGCAAGCGCACTTATGGCGGCTTCAAGTCGTCCATCTGGCAAGAAACCGCCACTTACGACAACACCGGGCACGCCGTCATCAGCAATGTCGGCACGGGCGTGACCAAGGGGTATGTGTTCGACGCCAATGGCAATGCCACGATGACCATCGAATCGACCGGCGTCGATCTGAGTGGCTTGAGCGTTGATGCCATGCTCGCGCGCAGCGATGTGCATCTGATCGCCTCGAAATACGACAAGCGCAATCAGTTGGTGGAAACCGTGCAGGCCAAGCTGGCCAATGTCAACACGGCGGCGACCATCCCGCCTTTAATCACGACATCCCCAGGCCAATCCACAGGCGCCGTCGTCACTGTGGGGGCAAACGCCACACCCACTCAAGCCGCCAGCATTTCACGCGGGATCATCCAGGTGTCGAAGGCATCGGGACCGGTGACGATCACAGGCACCAACTACTCCGACGAAGGGTTGTACCTCGGCGTCCTCACGCTACCGGACACCACTGGAATGGGAGACGGCGACATCGTCGTAAGGACCTATCAGCAACCGTACACGGTCTTCTTGCGCAACGGCACCACCTCGTTCAATTTCGCAGGCATCCTGGGCCAGTATTATTCGGGCAACGAGGGCATGTACAACGACGGCTACAGATTTGCGGAGTCCGTGTACGTCGCGAAAGTCATGTCAGACGGCAGCGAAGTTCGAGTCGCCTACTACACAGTGGACCCGATTAGCAGCATGCCGCAGGGGGCCTTTTCAATTGCCGCCAATGCCGCGCCGCAATTTCAGTCGATGGGCATTGTGGATGGGGAAGTCAATCTCCATGGCCTGCCCTCAAACCTCACTTCGGACGTGGTCATCTATTATCGAAGCAAAAGCAACCCGGCCGCTGCTTGGACCATTCTCGCGAAAGAGTACGGCAACCAGCTCACCCCGCTGCCCGTCGGCAGCTACGACTACAAGTATTTCTTCAGTGACGCGTCCGGTGGCTGGACTTCGCAAACCGGCGCGATCGACAGCACCCCTGCGCGTCCTGTCGTCACACAAGATCCCCCACTGCCCGCCAATAGACCTCAAGTGGTTCTCGAATCCGACGGTTACATGAGCCTGTTTGGTTTCAACACGAAGACGCTGTCCATCAACATCAAAGTCCGCCCCAAAGGCAGCACGCAGCCATGGACTACCGCCAGCCTGCCATCCAGCACGATCAGCCGGCTCTACGACTCTTCAGGGTCGAGGTTCAAGTTCAAGCCTACGGCCGCGCCTTTCAATCTGGCCAATGGAGCCGAATACGAATACCTGGTCACCACATTTAATGGCGCCAACGCCTCAGGTAACCAGCTCGATGTTGGCCTTGGGGCATTCAAGGTGGGCGATGCCAATGCTGTCAGCAATGGCGCACCAATTCTGCTGGACAACCTGCCCACCACTGTCCACTTTCAGAACTTGGCCACGTCTGGCACGGTGGCCCGCCTGAGCTATCGCGCCAGCGCAGCAGGGGGCTCACCCGCAGGCAGCTGGCAATCCGGCAATATTGCCTTGAAGAGCTCCGGCAGCTTTGATTGGGACGCCATCGCGGCAGCCCCGGACAAGAGCCAATCCTATGGCCTGGACTACGAACTGCAAGTCTTCGATGCGGGCGGCAGGCTCCTGCATTCGTTCACTGGCAGCGTCACCATTGGCGCCAGCCAGGCAGCCACCTCGACGGTCAACACCATGCCTGCGGCCCAGAACTTGGTTTTCAACCCGGGTTTGATTGCAGCAAACAGCTTGCAACTGCATTTCCGGCCTGTGGGCAGCGCCAGCGACTTTGTCGTCACGACCACGAAGAACACACCGCTGGTGGCAACCAATACCCCGACATTCACCGCCATCAACCTGCCTTCCTGGGCCCAAAGCTTTGGTGTACTGCCAGCACAGGGAGCAGACTTCGAGTACTACTACGAGGTACTGAACAGCAGCAGCCAGGTCATCGCTGGCTCGGCGGGATGGCCTTCCTCTCCAGCACGCATGCATCTGGATGCCAGCACGCAGGCGACTTCGTCCGCCAGGTCTGTGGTGTTGGGTTTTGCCAATCCCGCTCAGGCCGCACGCACCAGCCAGGTGCGCAACGCGTTTGGCGAGATCGTCAGTCAGACCGACGCGAACGGCAATACCACCACGCTGAAGTACAACAACGTCGGCAGCCTGATCGAGAAGAAGGAAGCCTCCGCGTTGATCACGGCGGAAAACGGCTACCGCGCCGCTGACACGCCAACCACCAACTACTACTATGACAAGCAGGGCCGCCTGGTCCAGATCAAGGATGCCAATCAGAATGTGAGCCGGCAGACTTGGACCGCCGAAGGCGTGGATGGTCAATCGCATCTGAGCGTGGAAACCCATGCGGACCCTGGCGTTCAAACCTCGGGGTATGACCAGTTCGGTGATCTGCGCAGCGTGAAGTTGTCCCATGGCAACCTGCCCACGGATGCCAATGTCATCACCATGATGGACTATTACGCCAACCATCTGGTGAAGACCGTCACCCGGCCTCTGCGGACCGACAAGTCCGTGAGTGCCTGGGATTCCTACACCTATGATGCGGTGGGCAACCGCATCTCCCACACCACATCGAGCGACGGCACGACGCCGATCAAGGACACGACCGCCTACGATGCCTTGGGCCGCGTGACGTCCACCACCACCGCCTTTCCACACACCACTACCACCACGTATGTGTGGGATGCCAGCATGAAGGGCATCAACGGCAACACAGTGGGTGGCTGGACCGTCACGAGCAAGAATGCCATCACCGAGAGCGACCCAACGCTCAACTACGCACCCAACACCATCATCGACAAGAAAGATGTCTTTGGGCACCAGATGAGCCACAGGGATCTGGGTGGCCACCTGTTCACCTACACCTACAACGGCGCGGGTTGGCTGACCACTCAGAAGAGCACCGGCAGCACCACGGCCAGCCAGAATTCCGGCCAGGACATCCTTTACGACTACTATGCCGATGGCCGCGTCAAGTCCATCATCGACAACGTTCAGAAGACACAAACGCTGTACGGCTACGATGCCAATGGCAACAAGACCTACGAAGGCTATGCCACCCAGACCAACAGCGTGTGGAGCTTCAGCCAGCAGTCCACCGTGGTCTATGACGCGTTGAATCGCATCACGTCCATCACCGATCCCACCAATTCGATCAACTACGAATACGACGCCGTCGGCAACCGGCGCCGCGTCAAGACGAGGGGCAGCTACGCAGTCACACATGACTACTGGTATAGCTATGACTCGATGAACCGGTTCACGGTGACCATGGGCAGCCTTTTGGACAAGGACAAAAAGGTCATCACCGACACGTCCACGATCCTCAAGACCGCAGCCAACACCATCGACATTGGCACCGTTGCAGCCAGCAACAGCGCCGTCCACCTCACCTATGACGCGGCCGGCCAGCGCGTGGGTGCGAAGTACGGCACCGACGGCCGCAGGGAACGTTACGAGTACACGGCAGATGGCTACCTGAAAAACGTTTACTTTTTGGCAAGCGCTCCAGGCAGCACGGAGTGGACGGCCTCTCAGCGTGACATCGACCTGATGGGCCGGGTGACCAAGTACACCGAATACAGCGCCGCCAACGTCCAGAAGAGCTGGCAGAGCTTTGTGTACAACGCGGACAGCAAGGTCAGCAACAGTTCCAGTTGGAGTGCCACGGCCGCCATCGGTACAAGCACGACCCAAAACACCCTGCTGGGCGATGGCACCCTGCTGAGCTCATCCACCTCGACCACGGCCAATGGCTCGACCTCATCGTCCAGCACATCCTACCTGTACCAGTGGTGGGATTCGGCCATGCAGTCCAGGATCACGCAAACTGGTAGTACCGGCGCGGGCGTGAGCAATTTCACGTACGACGTGAACGGCCATGTCTCCACCGTCACCGACACCGTTGGTGGCCGGAACCTGCGCTACCTGAACAACGCACAGGGCCTGATCATGATGCGCGATGAGATCGGGTCAGGCGGCACGATCAACAAGCACCAGAACTACTTCTACTTCGATGGTCAGCGCGTGGGCGAGGTTGGCAACAATCCTGGGCCCACTCAGGTGGACTATGCACAGGCCTTGGCCGCATCACCCAACGTGGACCGCAAGGCGGCCTATCGCATCAACCAACCGATCACGTCCAACTACGACCAGAACTACCAGGCGATCAATGCAAGCTACCCTGGCTACAGTTCGACCGGGTACGTGGTGCGCCAACAAGGCGAGAAGCTGAGCAGCATCGCTTCCGCGGTGTGGGGCGATGGCACCTTGTGGTACCTGATTGCTGATGCCAACGGCATGAGCGCGGACACGGAGACCAAGGCCGGCCAGACCCTGGTGATCCCCAACAAGGTCACCAATGTCCACAACAACACGCAGACCCACAAGGTCTACGACGCCACGGATGCAATGGGCGACACCTCGCCCACGCTGCCGGATCCACCGCCGCCGCCCAAACCCAAGAAGGGTTGCGGCGGGCTCGGGATGATCCTGATGGTGGTCGTGGCGGTGGTAGCCACGATCTTCACGGCCGGGGCCGCATTGACGGTGCTGGCACCAAGCTTGACGACGGGCATGACCGTCATGGGTGCCGGGATGACCGCTTTGGCGGGGAGTGCAGGAATGGCCGGCTTGGCAGCTGCGGCGATTGGTGGGGCCATCGGCTCCATCGCCAGCCAGTTGGTGGGCATGGCCACGGGCGATGTCCAGAAGTTCTCTTGGTCAGGCGTGGCCATGGGGGCCATCAGTGCGGGTGCTGGCGCAGGCGCGGGGGCCATTGTTGGCGTGGCCTCCCAAGGCGCCAGTACGGCCACGCAACTGGCGTACGCGGTGGGCCGCTCGGTGGTGGGCAATGTCATCGGACAGGGGGTGGCTCAGGCGGTGGGATTGCAGCAGAAGTTCAGTTGGACCTCGGTAGCATCTTCCGCAGTGGGCGCCGCTGCCAGCTTTGGAGTCCAGGAACTCATTGGGAATGCTCAATGGGGCGGCCAATGGGATGCCCGACTGGATCAAGGCCAATTCGGAGACGCCGCCCGCACAGCCATCAATGGCGATTGGGTAGGGAGTACATTGCGGGGCACAGCCAGCAACCTCGCAGGAAGTTGGGCCGGCTCCATGGCGGCACACAAGAAGGTCCAATGGCAGTCGGTTGCCGCCAGTTCGTTTGGCAGCGCCTTGGGTAACTCCGTTGTCGGAGCCATCGTTCAAGCCGACACCGACAACCAAAAGCGGCGCGATGCGTTGTATGGACTGGCCAGTGGCACAAAACCCAGCCTGACTGGCAGAAAACTTGACATCAATGGTTCGCGTCTTGGAATCGATGCCGCCAGACAATGGTCCGAGGAAATCAATGACGGGATCAAGACAAAAGCCCAAGGATTGGCCAATTTTGACCGAGCGGCCAATGTCGTCTGGGCGAGAGAAGATTTGCAGAGCGCCCGTGAAGCGATGCAGAACAGGGCCACTGCGCCCTCAAGGTCTTCTCAAAGGTCATCGAAAGCAATTCAATCTGAATCGCAGAAGAATGCATACCTTGATGCCATGCAAGCAGGAGTTGATGCATTCAAAGGCAGCACATTACCTGCAATCAGCAGTCTTGCCGCTGGCAGACCTGTTCGCGTGGCCGTCTCCCCTTCAGGTGCCGCCAATTCCGCAGGCCAAATTCCAACAGGGCCCAATGAACTGTTAACAGCACGTGAACAGGCTGTTGCCGCTACTATCTATGCAGGGGTGACGCTCGCAGTCTTGACTGGGGGCGAATTGGCCCCCGTTGTCATGGGGCTTGGACGACAAGCCTTGACCATGGGTCCGATCAATACATATTTGGCGAATGCCGCAACGGTCAACGCGCTTGGAATTACTGGTGCAGGTATGGCGCTGGAGACATCTGTCGGGGTGGTTTCTCCAGGCAACATGATCGGCAGTTTGGAGGGCCGCGCTACCCGCGGCCTAGGGTCCTTGGCTTTTGATAACTTCCTTGAAAATAGCTCTGGTTACCGTGCATTTGACAACTTCGTTGCAAACAGCGTGGGTGACGCTCGTAACGTTGCGACCTTCACAAGGTATAAACAGGTTCTTTCAGTTTCCGAGCAGGCAAACCCACTGGTGGATAGCCTCAGGGCAATCGGTCGACTACCCGACAACTTTGTGACCAAGCAAGAAGCGATTGCGGCCGGCTGGAGACCAGGCACAGCCTTAAATAACTACGTGCCAGGTGGGCAGCTCGGTGGTGACGTGTTCCACAATACCACAAATGTTCTGCCATCTGCTCCTGGTAGAGTTTGGTATGAAGCAGATATAGGTTTGAGCGGAACAATGTCTCGCGCCAATCAGCTAGGAACACGATTGCTTTATTCGAATGATCGTCAGATGTATATTACTACCGATCACTACAAAACGGTTCATCCGTTCGGAGGCCAATAAGATGATTGCAGAAATTGATGGCAGCCGGATTCGGTCAGAAGTGGATTTTCATGTAGCCATTGCTCAGGCTTTGAGGTTTCCTTCTTATTATGGAAGTAACCTTGATGCTCTGCGGGACATTTTGAGCGCCGATATCGAACGGCCGGTGCAGTTGGTCTGGAGTAACTCTACGTTTTCTCAATCCGCAATGCCATTGGATTTCGATAGAATTGTGGAAATCCTGCGCAATGTCGAACGTCAGGATGCTGAGTGGAACTTACCAGAGGAAGAGAGATTCAAGTTTGAATTGCGCTAATGGCGGGGCTTCGGCCCTGCTGTTGCAAACAAAGCGTTGCCGATACTGGGAGTAGGTAGCCAATATTTTGTTCGCATAGACCCACTGACTGGACCGCGGCTCAATTTCAATTGACACAGCCGGTTATTCGGCTGGCGAAACAACCCTAAATGGTCGTATTAGAATGCGCGGTAGTTCTGGAAGGATTGGTCTGGAAATTATTCTGATACGTTGAGTGAGGCAAAGGCCACGCGGGTCGCGGCGAAGAAATCGCCTATCGTGGATGACGTATGGATCAAGAGTTTCCCTGATTTCAAGTCTGTTGCTGTAACTGAGCACGCCACAGTAGTACGAAGATCAATCCATTTGCAACGCGGCCAATCAACGACAATCTGCACTAGCGATTTTGAACTGCCCACACCATGCCAGACATCTCCAAACTAGACGCCCCCGAACTCCTGCACCTCGGCATCGAAGCCGCAGGCCGCGATGACCACGGCGCCGCCATCACCTACCTCAAGCAGGCCATCGACCTCCCGGCTGGCTCCATCGCCATCTCCAGCGACTACGCCAAGGCCCTTTACATGCTGGGCGCCGAATACGCCCAGATCGGCCTGATGGACCGCGCGGCAGACTACATGGCCCAGGCCATCGACATGGACGATACCCTGCACACCGCCCGCTTCCAGCTGGGCCTGCTGCACCTCACCCAGGCCCAGGTCGAACAATCGCTGCAAGTGCTCGCCCCGCTGGAGCAGCTCGGCGATGACTCGTGCTTCACGCACATCGGTGCCGGCCTGCGCCACCTCATCCACGACGAGTTCGTCGATTGCCGCAACAGCCTGCTGCGCGGCATCCAGCTCAACAGCGAAAGCGCCTCGCCCAACTTGGCGCTCAATGGCGACCTTCAGAAACTGCTGGCCGCCCTGCCCAACGCCGAGGGCACAGCCGCCGATCAGGACGCGCCCGCCGCCGAGCCCACGGCCGAAGCCAGCTTCCTGATGTCCTCGTACAACCGGGGTGGTGGCGCCACCAACTGACGACGGCCACAAGCGTCATGCCCAACCCCATTGACGGCCTGGGCGCCACGGGCGCCATCGCCTCGCTGATCCAGCGGGCCATGGCCGACCGGGCGAAGTCGCGCCAGCGCACCTCGGGCAGCGCGTCGTCAAAGGCCAAGTCGGTCAAAGGTCCTGGCGGCGACAAGCGGCAGCAAACGCCCTTGACCGACGTGATCGCGGCCCGCGTTGAAGAGCTGGACCCGGACGCGCCGGATTTTCGCTCGCGCATGCTGCGCCTGGTGATCGAGGCCGCCCTGCTGCAGCAGTTTGGCCATGCCTTGATCAACGCGCCCAAGTTCCAGGGCATGGTCGATCAGATCCTGAACGACCTGCAAGCCGCCCCGCAGTTGCGCCCCGATGTGGCCGCCGTGCTGGACGGCCTGGCGGGCAGCAGCAACAGCAACAACGCCCTTACTTGACGCCCGTTCGCTTCATCACTTCCTTGAACAACTCGGTCACCTGCTGCGGCGCGGTGCCATCCAGCAAGGTTTGGGCATAGCGGCCAGCAAAGCCGCTCTTGTCCAGCAGGTTGGCGCGGCGGATGCTCTGTTGTGCTTCGTCCTTCTGGCCCTTCATGGCCAGCACCACGGCCAGCGTGCCGTGCGACTCGGCAAAGGCCGGGCTGGCGGTGATGGCGTTGCGCACCGAGGCTTCTGCCTCGTCCAGTCGGTTCTGGCTGATGTGCAGCCAGGCCAGCGTGAGGTGGCTGCCCGGGTGGTCGGGGTAAATCTCCAGCGCCTTTTGCAAATCAGGCACCGCCCCATCCATGTCGCCCTGGGCCATCTTGGCCGAGCCGCGCAGCAGCCAGACGCGGCCATCGTCGGTGCGCACTACCTGGGCCTGGTCCAGCAAGCTCATGGCGCCAGGCAGATCACCCTTGAGGATCTGTTCACTGGCCAACACATGCAGGGCATCGTAGGCGTGGGCGGGTGAGATGGCATAGGCCTGGCGGGCCGCCGCAAAGGCTTCCTCGGAGCGCTCCAGGTCATACAACAGTGCGCTGTAGACGGCCAAGATGCGTGGATTCTCGGGCCACTGCGCCGCCAAAGAAGCGCCCAGCTCAGCCGCTTCTTCCAGTCGCTCCAGCCGCCACAGCGATTGCAAGGCCAACTCGCCCGCCATCTGGGCCAAAGCTGGCTCGCCGAAAGGCGCGCTGTTGAACCACTCCAGGGCTTCTTCATACAGGCGCGCATTGCACAGGGCGCGGCCGCCTTCCAGGCGCACGGCTTCGTCCTCGGGCCAGGCCTGGCGCGCGGCGCGGGCGCGTTCACACGCATCGTCCACCTTGCGCAATTTGGTCAACAGATGAATGGCCGCGGCTTCATCATTGGCATCGGACTGGCCGCTGGCCTGCAACATGTCCAGCGCCTTGAGGGCATGCTCGGGCGCATTGGTGGCAAAGCCCTCGCGGGCGATGTCGCGCAGCAAGCTGATGTTGCTCGGGTCGGCTTGGTGGTAGGACCACAGGCGATCGATGCGGCTGGCGGTGTTGGTGCTGGTGTCTGACATGGCGTGTGGCTTTTTCTTTATCCGATGAGTTCACCCAGGTGGCTGACTGCCAGGGTGGCGCGCAATTTGGTCAGGGCGCTGCGGTGCAGTTGCGAGATGCGCCCTTTGGTCAAACCCATCTGCTGGGCGATGAGGTCAAACGGTTCGTGCTGAAAATAATGCTGGTCCAGCACTTTCTGCTCATTCTGGCTGAGGTGCTGCACGGCGGCCAGCAAACGGGTCTGCAATTGCTTGTAGGCCAGGTTGCTGGCACCGTCATCCCAATGGGTGGGCGTGCGGTCGCTGAACAAGGAGCTGTCGTCCAGCATGTAGGCCACGGCCAGCCCCAGCGACACCTCGACCAGGCGGTCGAACGATTCCTGTGGGGTGGCCTTGCGGCTGGGGGCGGGTTGCAAAGCCGCCAGCGAGTTGATGCGCTCTTGCGCCATGCGCCTCAGGGTCGAGACCTGCTGGTTGACCTCGGTGGCCTTTTCAAGGCCCGTGATGATGGCGCCACGGATGCGGTGCGAGGCATAACTTTCAAACTTCACGCCCTGCTGGGGGTCGTAGCGCTTCAGGGCGTGGATCAGCCCTTCGGCGCCGTACTGCACATACTCTTCATAGGGCACGCCATCGAAGGATCGGGCAGAGAACAGGGTGCCTGCGATCATCTTGACCAGCGGCATGTACGCCATGACGGCGTCATCCTTTGGAGGCGATGGCGCAAGTGGCGACACCGGCTACTGGTAAGAGCCCGCGATGGCGCGGATGATGAGGGCCCAGCCGTCGATCAGCACGAACAGCAGCAGCTTCAAGGGCAGAGACACGGTGGCCGGTGGCATCATCATCATCCCCAGCGACATCAGCACCGCCGACACGATCAAGTCAATCAGCAGGAAGGGCAGGAAGATGACGAAGCCCACCGAAAAGGCCACCCGCAACTCGGACAGCATGAAGGCGGGCACCAGCAGGTACAGGTCCGTGGCCTCGGCCTTGTCGGGCAGGGGCTTCCTGGCCAGGCCAGCGATCAGCTCCAGGTCAGACTCGCGCACATGCTTGGCCATGAAGTCCTTGAAAGGCTGGGTGCCGGACTTGGTCGCTTGCTGAAGGTCCATCTTGCCTTCCATGAAGGGCGTGAAGGCCTGGGTTTGCACCCGCTCCAGCGTGGGGCCCATGGTGAACAAGGTGAGGAACAGCGACAGTGTGATCAACACCGCGGTGGGTGGCGTTTCAGGCAGGCCCAGCGCATGGCGGATGAAGGACAGCGTGATGACGATGCGCGTGAACGAGGTCATGGCCATCAGCGCTGCCGGCATCAGGCTGAGCATGGACAAGCCGATCAGCGTGCGCAGGTAAGGCGTGAGCTGGCTGGTGCCGTTGGCGCCGAGGAGCTCACTGCTTTTGATGGGCGGCAAGGCGTCGGACAACTCGGCCGCGCCCACGCAGCTGGCGGCCAGGCCCAGGCTCAACAGCAGGCCCAGGCGCCGCCAGGCGATGGTGGAGCGGGAGCGTGGCGATTCGTCGGTCGGGTTCATGGGCGAGCTTGGTCTGGCGAAGGTGCGGGGGCGTGCACGGAGATCTGCGCCGTGCTTTCAAACACCACCCACCGCTGTTGGCCGAACTCGACCACCACGGCGCGGGTGTGTTCGGTCAGGGGCGTGGAAGAGACGACCACGGGCGTGCTGGCCGGGCCCACCGCGTTGGGCCGAGGCCCCACGCCGATGCCCAGCCGCTTGAGCAAGAGCATGGCCCCCACGCCAATGGCCAGGACCAGGGGCAAGGCCCAGAACAGGCGCAGGAGTTGATCGTCCACGGACGGCTCGGCCGGGTCGGGTCAGTTGGCTTTGGGCGCGCTGGTGATGCGCAGGCCGAAGTGCTCGCCCACGGCCACCAAGGTGCCTTGCGCCACCACATGGCCTTCGGCGATCAGGTCGATGGGTTGGTCCAGCAAGCGGTCGAGCGCCAGCGTGGCACCGGCTTGCAGCGCGGTCAACTCGGCCACGGTGATGTCCGCGCCGCCCAGTTGGGCCGTCAGGCGCACCTTGAGTCCGCCCAGGAAGGGCAAGGCTTCGGCGCCACTGAACAGGGGCTTGCCCGCGCCCTGGCCTTCGGTCAGCGTGGGCAGGGAGATGTCTTTGGTTTCAGCGGTCATGGGTGAAAAGTCTCGGTTCGAATCAGGCGGTCGTTTTAGCCTTGGCCACCACTTTGATGGCCAGGTGGCCTTCAAGCTGGCCCAGTTGGCAACGCAAGGCGGGCGCGGGGGCCACGCTAGCGGCCAGGGTCAATGGCAGGTCGTCGCTCAGGCGCGTCGGGAACTGGATGACGTCACCGGTTTGCAGCCCCAGCAAGTCGGACATGGGGATCTCGACCTCGCCCAGGCCCAGGGTCACGGGCAAGCGGTGTTGGGCCAAGGTGGGCAGCAAACCGGTGGCTGGCGTGGCGACTGGCGTGGCGGCCTTGGGCAGGAGCGCACGGTAAGCCGAGCGGCCCAGCAAGCACAGCAGGCCGGATCGGGGCTCGGTGAGCAGCAAGGCACCAGAATAAGTCGACAAAGCTTGCTCGGGCGTGGCAGCGTCAAGTGATGCCGTGGGTTCGGGCAAGGCTTGGCGCCAACGCTGCAGCAAATCGGCCAATGCACGGTCGGCCGCGGCCAGCGCGAAGTCTTCATCGGGCATGGGCGACTTGGTGGAGCGCCCCACCAGTTGGGCCGCCAGTTTGCTGCGCCAGCCGCTGGGCACGTGCACCCAGGCTGCCAGGCTTGGTGGCGTGGTGGAAACGGCTTGCCAAGTCAGCCCAGCGGGGTCAGCCAAGGACTCGCCGCCGCTGACGGCGCTGGCCACCAGGGTGGCGTCGACCGGCAAGTCCAGGCCCCAGGCATGCGCCCAGTCGCGCCAAGGGCTTGTCAGGGCCTGTTGAACCAAGCCCAGTTCGTTGTCCCGCACCAGGGCCAGGTCACGGATCTCAGCTTGGCTCATCGGCGGCTCTTCATGTCATAGAGGGCCTGGATCATGTCGCTGGCGGTGCTGAGCACCTGCGATGAAGCCTGGAAGCCCCGTTGGATCAGGATCATGGCGCTGAACTGGTCGGTCAGGTCCACGTTGGACAGCTCCAGCGAGCCGCCAGTGAGCTTGGTGGTGTTGCCCGCGGCGACCACACGGACGGGATCGGCCCCGGTGTATTTGAACAAGGAGCCGGACACGGCGGTCAGCACTTCGGGCGAGACGAACTCGGCGATGGCGATCTGCGGGCCCTTGGCCGTGAGGGTGTTCGAATAGGTGATGACCAAGGTGCCGGTGTCGTCGAAGGCGGTCTTGGTGATGGTGCCGGCGGTGTTGCCATCGACCTTGTCCATCGCGATCTGGGAGGACGTGCCGCCAGAGTTGCCCGTCACCTGATTACCCAGAACGATGTTGACGAAACTGGCGGTGTTGTCGGCCGCGCGGATGGTGACACTGATGCGATCAGCCGTGGGGTCGGGGAAGGCGCCCAGGGTCTTGACCGTGCCAGACCCCACTGAGATGCCTTTCTCGGTCACATTCAAAGTCCATGTCCCTGAAATGGCCGTGGGGGTGAATACCATCTTGAGCACATGGTTGCCGCCCAAGTGGTCATACACCGTTGTCGCCTCGATGGTGGCGATGCTGAGCGGGTCATTGAAGACGGCGGTCGAAGAGAGGTTGTTTTTCAAGGTCACCGTGGTGGTGGCCTTGGGAGCGCTGTTCTTGAGCTGGCCGATGTCGATGGCACTGAGTGTTCGCCCACCACCGCCGCTCAAGCCCATGACGGCCATGCCTTTGTCCATGGTCACCAACTGACCGTCGCTGTTGAACTCGAAGCGCCCGCTCTTGGTGTAAAGCGTTTGGCCCTGGTCATTGCGCACCACGAAGAAGCCAGGGCCGTCCAGCGCCATGTCCAGATCGCGCCCGGTTTCGCGGATGTCGCCGGTGCTGAAGTTCACCGTGGGATTCAAGGTGTCCAGGCCGCCGCCGGGCGTGGTGGATTCGCCCGTCGAGGCATCACCGCCTTGGGACAGAAAGACATCGGTGAACTGGGCCTGCGAGCCCTTGTAGCCCGGCGTGTTCAGGTTGGCCACGTTGTTGCTGATGACCTTGAGGCCCTTTTGGTGGCCACTCAGTCCGGAGGAAGCCACGTGAATGGAGTCGATCATGGCAGCCCCTTAGCGGATGGTTTGAACTTGGGCCATGGTCAGTCCCGTGATGATCTCGCCGGTCGAGGTCTTGATGGTGATCTGCGGATCACCGGACACCAGTTGCAAGGCGGTGACCTGGCCGGACACGGTGCCGGTGTCATTAACGGCATCGACGGTTTTGCCCAAAAGGCCCACGGTCTGGTTGAGCGATTGCAATGACAGCATTTTCTCGATGCTTTCATTGAGCTGGCGCGTGGTGTCCAGGGACGAGAACTGCGCCATCTGTGTCAGGAAGTCCTTGTTCTCGACGGGCTTGAGCGGGTCTTGGTAGGTCAGCTCGGTCATCAGGAGCTTGAGCAAATCATCCATCGACAGGCCGGCGGCCTTGGTCGAACTCGCCAAGCTGGCGCTGTCAATTGCACTGGTGGCCATGTTTTGTTCCCTGTCGAATCAGCAAGTCAGAATGAAGGATGGCGCCGCATCAGCGCCACGGGTGTAGATGGTCTGCCCATTGAGCACGACCTCGGAAATGGTGGGCGCTTGCCCGGGTGACCAGGGCAGCTCCGACAAGGAAGCTGCCTCAATTGCTTGCCTGGGGTTCAGCCCGGCGGCGCGCAGGTAAAGCTTGAGTTCGCCATTGGGCAAGGTGACCAGTGTGGCGTTGACCGCGGCAGGTGCTTGGGTGGGTTCGGTCGATGGCCGCGTTGGCGCTGGCTCAAGTGGTGCCAGGCCATAGCTCTTTTCGGCCTGCAGCCTGGCGGCAGCCACGGGCAACTGCGGTGTTTGATGCCAGTTGGGCAAGTTCAACCTGGCGGCGCCTGGCAGGGCGCTCATCTGCGCGGCCTGGGGGTTCGGGCCAGCCAGAGCGCTATGAGGTTCGCTGGCAGCCAGGGCCGTTCTACCGCCCTCGGGCAGCCCGCCATCAAGCACGCCCAACCGAGGCAAGGTGCTGGCGGTGGAGGCAGCATCCGGCGGCAAGGCGGAGGCCTCGGCAAGATCCAGCCCCAAGGTTTCTGCCTGATCGAAGACATCTTTCCAGAAAGACTCGTCGGGTCGCGACGGGACGGAAGTCACCACCTTGGAAGGCAGTGCGCCGATCATCAATGAATTCATGCCCACGCCTCCATCACCCAGCGGCGCGCCAAGTACAGGTCATCCAGATTGGCCAGCTCCACCTTGGCACGTTCGGCTTCTTCGCGCTGACGCTCTTGTCGAACCACTTTTTGAAGTGCTTCGTCGCGAGCGCGGTGCTGGGCCAGTTCCGTGCGTTGCTGCTGGACCAGCTCATCGGCCTGGTGAAGTTCACCGTTGACCTGGCGCTGCAGCTCCTGGCTGGCACTGGCCTGGCGAGACAACAAGCCCATCGAGGCCAACTCCAATCGCTGGCCAGGTTGCGCGGCACGGGCATGGGCCAAGGCGATGGCCTCGGCCTGCCGATCGATGGCGGTGGCGCGTGCCTGCACCTGCTCGTGCGACTGCAGGGCCGATGACAGGGACAAGGCGGCCTCGCCCATTTCCCAGGCGGCCATGGCCTTGAGCGCCGTCAGCGCGCGAAGGGTGGGCGTCATGCCAGCACCTGCTGCAGTTGGGCCCAGGTGGTTTGCCTGGCGGCCACGTGGTCGGCGGATTGGCTCAGGCATTCGCGCAGGCGGGGCATCAAGTCCACGGCCCGATCGAGCTCGGCATTCGCACCTGCCCGGTAGGCACCAATTTCAATCAACTGGCGATTGCGCTCGAAGTTGGACATCGACTCCAACAGCGTGGAGACCAGCGCCTTCTGCTCGGGCGTCCAGAGCGCCGACGACAGGCGGCTGACGCTTTGCAGCACATCGATGGGCGGGTAGTGGCCGGCCGCGGCCAGGTCGCGTGACAGCATGATGTGCCCATCCAGCGTGGCACGGGCCGTGTCCGAGACTGGCTCGTTGAAGTCATCGCCTTCGACCAGCACGGTGTAGATGCCGGTGATTGAGCCTTCACCGTCCGAGGTGCCACATCGTTCGCACAGGGCCGGGATCTCGGAGAACACCGAAGGCGTGTAGCCGCGCGAGGTGGGCGGCTCGCCCGAGGACAAGCCGATCTCGCGGCGTGCCATGGCCAGCCGCGTCAATGAATCCAGCGTCAACAACACCGACTTGCCCTGATCGCGAAAGTACTCGGCCAGCACCGTGGCGTAGTACGCCGCATTGAGCCGCATGACCGCCGGTGCATCGGCCGTGGCCACCACCACCACGGCACTGGCCAGGCCTTGGGCGCCCAGGTGGTCTTCGACAAACTCGCGCACTTCTCGGCCCCGTTCCCCGATCAGCGCCACCACGTTCACATCGGCCTGGATGCCATTGGTGACCATGCCCATCAGGGTGCTTTTGCCCACGCCGCTGCCCGCGAACAGGCCGATGCGTTGCCCACGGCCCAAAGGCAGGAAGGCGTCGATGGCCTTGACACCGGTTTCCATCACCGTGTCGATGCGGCGTCTGCTCATGACGGGGCGCGGCGTGACATGCAGTGGGCGTGTCTCAGTGGGCAAAGGCGCACCTTTGCCGTCCAGGGGCTGGCCCATGGCATCAACCACGCGGCCCAGGAATTGATCGCCCACCGGCGCCATCAGGCCGTGGCCCGATGCCACGACGTTGGAGCCCACAGAGATGCCTTGTGGATCGGAAAACGGGGTCAGGCAAACCCGCCCGGCGCGAAAGCCCACCACCTCGGCCTGCAGGCTGCGGTGCCCGAAGCTGGTGTGGATGGTGCAGATCTCGCCCAGGAAAGCATCGGGGCCCTCAGCCTCGATGGACTGCCCCTTCACCTCGACCACACGGCCGACGCGCTCGAACAGATCGACGCGTTGCAGCGCCTGGCGGTCAGGCGCAGAGGACATGTCGGATCGGCCCGTTTGAAACTTCCAGCTTCGCCCGCTGCTGGTCCAGCAAGCGGCGCAGTTGCTTGAGTTGCACGTCCAGCGGTGCGCGGTACTCGCCCCGGGCGGTTTCGACCACACACCCGCCCGATTGCAAGGTGGCGTCCTCGCGCAGCTTGTCGAGCAGGCTGGACGGCGCCGATCCCGCGGCCGCGCTCTGGCGCAAAGCCAGGCGCAGCGCGCTGCACTCAGCGGGGTGCAGGCGGATGGCCAACACGTCGGACTCGCGCAGCGCGGTCGTGACCTGTTGGACCATGCCCGCGATGACCTCGGCCTCCAGCACGTTCTCGCCCAGGATGCGGGTGATGCCGTCCATGGCCAGGTCCGTGGCCACCTCCTGGCAACGGGCCAGCCAGCCTTCAAGCTTCGCCTCAACGTCGATCACGAGCCTTTCAAGCAACTGCGTTTGCTTCTTGAAGCCTTCCAACCCCGAGGCCACGCCTTCCTGGTGGCCAGACTCCAGACCTTCCTTGTAACCCTGCTCGTAGGCCTTCTCCCGCTCGGATTCGAACTTGGCCCGGTACTCTTTCTCCAGCGCCTCGCGCACGCCCGCTTCAATCTGCTGGCGCGCCAGGGCCTGTGCGTCCACGAGCGGTCCATCGGCCAGGCGGTCGGCCTTGATCGGCAGGCCGATCTGCACGGTCTGTCCGGCAAAGGACGGGGATTTGATGATGGCCAGGCTCATGAGAAGGCTTTCATTCAGGGTTCAAGGGGCGGAAGAACGCAGCAAGCGCTGAAGCCACGATGGGCGAACAGGGCGTTTGGCCGCCAGGGGCACGCCAGGTTTGATGCCGGCATGACGCGCTTTGTCGGCCAAGCTGAGAAGCAAAGATTCGGCCACGGGTGTGGGCATGGCGCGTGGTGAGGCGGCCAGGCTTTTGAGCTGGCTGCGCTGTTCGGCAGGCCACTGGCTCAGCAGTTCAGCGGCCCAGGGCCACGCTGCCAGGCCCAACACCCCGGCCACGGTTTCCAGGCTTTGTCCTGCCAGCAGGGCCGTGGCCTGGGCGCTGCCTAAGTTCCAGACAGCTTGATGCGGCCCGGCATCACCTGCTGAGCTGTTCAGGTCAACCCAGGCATGCCCCGTCGGAATCCCCAGCGCTTGCAACTCGTCGAGCAAGGACACCAGCGTATCGCGGCGCGCATCGTCCAGCCGCGCCAGCACCTCCTGGCGCGCGGGGCCAGGCAGTGAGTGGAGCAGCAGCGCGGCTTTGCGCTCGCCAGTCTGGTCATGCGCCATGAGGCTTGCCCTCGTCCAGCCAGGCGTTGATGCGGCCCACGACCTGGTCGATGTCACGCGCGGTGGGTTCGGGCGCAGATGGTGAGGCACTGCCACGGCGCACCGCCACCCAGCCCAGCACCATCAGCAACACCAGGCCGGTGAACCAGGCGATGACCTTCACCACGCGCTGGGCACTGGATGCACCCTCGCCCGCTTTGAGGCTCTTGGCTGCAGCGGATGACAGGGGAGACGCGCCAGGGCTGGCGGCGTGGTAATCCGCCGCCGCATTGCTGCGCGGCCCCGGCAACACGACCACGGCCACCGAATCGCCACGCGATTCATCGGCACCGATGGCGTGCGCCACCATGTTCTTGACGGTCAGCATCTCGACGTGGTCGGCTCGGGCGATGACGGCCACGCTCACGCGCACGATGCCCCCAGGACTGGTGACCACTTGCTCAACCCGGTGACCCACTTTGTACTCGACCTCGCGCGTCACGCTGCCCGAACCGGGGCCACTGGCGGCGCCTCCAATGGGAGTTGGCGCAGTTGAACCATCATGGCGTTGCGACTGGCGCTCGCGCACCATCACCCCCGTGGTCTTGGCGCCGTTGCCCGATTCAACGGGCAGCACGTCTTCGGTGGTGACCTTGACGTCATCCAGGCTCAAGGTGGCATCCACCGAGATCCCGAACTCACCCGTCGGGTCCATGTCGGCGAGCAGGCGCTTGATCTTGCCCTCAAGGTACGCATCCACCTCACGCTTCATGTCCAGTCGGCCATTGGACGGGCTGTCGTCCACGCCCGACTTGGTGCGGGTCAGGGCTTGGCCTTCCTGATCAATCACGGCAATGTCATCGATCATGATGGAGGGCACCGTGGCCGCCACCAGTTTCTGGATGCCCTTGACCTGGCCCTGATTGAGCTGAGCGCCGCTCTCCATGGCCACCGTCACCGCGGCGGTGGGCCGCACGGCTTGCCGCCGCAGGAAGCCCGACTCCGGCATCACCAGGTGCACGCGGGCCGAGGCCACGCCATCGATGGACGACACGGTGCGTGCCAGCTCACCCTGCAGGGCACGCTGGTAGTTGATCTTCTGTGTGAACTCGGTCGTGGAGAAGTCGGTGTTGTTGAACAACTCGAAACCCACCCCGGCCGCCGACCCGGCTCCGCCATCGGCCAGGCCCACCTTGACCCGCCCCAATTCGGAGCGCGGCACCTCGACCGAGGAGCCATCGCTGCTGACCCGATAAGGGATCTTGAGGCGTTCAACCTCCCGCACGGCCGCGGCCACCTTTTCAGGGCTGGCACTGCGCATGACCGGTTCGTACTCGGCGCGCATGACCCAATAAGCCCCGCCCGCCACCACACCCACGATGCCCAGGGCACCTGCGACGAAGCCCACCTTGGCGGTGGTGCTCAAATCATTCCAGAACTGCGTGATTGACATGCCCGCCTCAAATCTGCATGCGCGTCAGGTCCTGATACGCCTCAACCATGCGGTTGCGGATCTGGATGACGGTTTGAACACCAATGCGGGCCTGTTCCAGCGAGATCATCACGCTGTGCAGCTCGACCGGCTCGCCAGAGGCCAACTTCTGCAAGTTGCTCTCGGCCTTGGCCACGTCGGTGTTGACCTTGGCGAACTCTCGGTCCAGCGTGGCCAGGAAGGCCGCGCCATTGGGTTGGTTCGTGGGCGACGTGGATGCTGCCTTCAAGGTGTCGGTGAGGGATGAGATCCCGGCGATGGCGTCGATCATTGATTGCCTCCGATGTCCAGCGCGCGGGCTGCCATGGTTTTAGCGGCTTGCAGGGCGGCCACATTGGCCTCGTAGGCCCGCAAGGCCTCGGTGATGGTGACCATCTGGTCCAGGTGATTGATGCCGGGGTAGCGCACCATGCCGTTGGCATCGGCCTTGGGGTGGCCAGGCTCGTGCACCAGGCGTGATTCGGCGCTGGTGTCTGCCGCCAGCAGGGCGGTCGCTCCGCCCAAGGTGGCCGCATCCATGGCCGCGCCAAAATTGGCAGTCGGCCTCGTCGCAGTGGACACCACGCGCAGTGGCTGATACGGCTTGCCATCGATGTCGTTGACCGTGTTGGCATTGGCCAAATTGTGCGCCGCGACTTCAAGGCGGGTCTTTTGGATCGACATGCCCGAAGCGCTGATCTCGAATACTTGTGCGTAGTCCATGCTCAGCCTCGGCCTCCGGAGACGATGGCGCTGGCCAACGAGAAGTAGCGCGACAGGCCGCGCGTCAAGGCGTGATAGCGCAAAGAGTTCTCGGACAGTCGAACCATTTCGCTGTCCAACTCGACCTTGGTCTGCGGGCCTGGCACGGCCTCCAGCTCGGGCTGGGCATTGGCCAGCATCGAGACCGCATCGCTGTCTTGCGATCCTTGTGCCGCCGTCAAGGCTTGCGCCAGCTTCTCCTCGAACACCACGCGCATGCGCACATGGTTGACCGAATTGACATTGGCGATGTTGTCGGCGATCGCCCGTTGGCGCATGCTGGATGCATCCAGTGCCAAGCGCACGGACTCGATCGTCAACGCTGAAGAACTTCCCAGGTCCATGGTGGACTCCCTTTGTACAAACCGTCTGTGACTGCGACTACTGAACGACCAGTTCGGCGTGCAAGGCACCCGCCGACTTGAGCGCTTTCAAAATGGACACGACGTCCCGTGTGTTGGTCTTGAGCTTGGCCAGGGCCTGCACCAGGTCGGACACCGTGCCGCCTGAATTGGTCACCAGCGTGGCCCCGGCCTGCTCTTGAACATCGATGCGGCTGTTGGTGTAAGGCACGCTGCTCACGCCGGACGGCGCCCAGCCCACCACCAGGGGCTGCGAGACCGCGGTCTCCGAGACCACCGAGATCTTCAAGTCGCCATACGAGATTGCCACGGGCGAGATGCGCACTGCCGCGCCCGAGACCACCGTGCCAGTGCGCTCGTTGATGACCACGCGCGCGCGCTGATCCGGGCTGACCTGGAGCGACTCGATGCGGCGAATCAATTCCACCATGCGGCCGGCGTATTGACGGGGCACCGTCACTTCCACGCTTTGCGCATCAATCGGCGCGGCGGCCACACCACCCAGCTCGCGGTTGATGGCCTCGGCCACGCGGCTGGCCGTTGTGTAGTCCGACTCCAGCAGGGCGATCGAAAAGCTCTCGGTGTTCTTGGCCACGCTGGCGGCCATCGGCGGGCTCACCTCGACCGTGGCACCACCCGGCACTGTGGCGGCCGTGGGGTGGTTTTTTTGCGTGATGTTGCCGTTGGCGTCGTACTTGTAGCCGCCCACGGTCAAGGCGCCCTGGGCCAGCGCGTAGATCTTGCCGTCAGGGCCTTTGAGTGGCGCTAGCAAGAGGTTGCCGCCCACCAGGCTGCGCGCATCGCCCATCGAGGTCACGGTGATGTCGACCGAATCGCCCGGTTTGGCAAAAGCTGGCATGGCCGCAGACACCATCACCGCCGCGACGTTCCTGCTGGAAACCATGTCTGGCGCGATGCTCAGGTTGAACTGCGACAGCATGTTGGCGATGGACTGGCGGGTGGCGCGGTTGCTGGACGAGTCGCCCGTGCCGGCCAGGCCCGTGACGATGCCATACCCCACGATGTTGTGCTGGCGCTGGCCTTGCACGCGGGCGATGTCCTTGATGCGCACATCGTCCGCCGAGGCGGCGGGGTTGGGGGCGGCTGTGGCCCCGGCGGCGCACAGGGCCAGCGTGATGCAGGTGAGTAGAGACTTCATAGCCCGATCAGGTTGAAAAAGCGTGACAGCAGGCTGGGCTTGCTCTTCTCTGCGATGTAACCCTCGCCGGTGTAGGTGATGCGCGCATCCGCGATGCGGCTGGACAGCACCGAGTTGCCATCAGAGATGTCGCGAGGGCGCACGCGCCCCGACACCGAAATCACTTGGGCCTCGCCATTGAGGTCCACCGTCTGCTGCCCCTGGATGAGCAATTCGCCGTTGTTGTCGATGCCTTGCACCGTGGCGGTGATCTGGGCCGTGACGCGGCCTGAACGCACGGTCTGGCCTCCTCCATCGCCGCCCGAGTTGATGTTGCCGCTCAGCCCATGCGGCGGCTTGCCGATGACCTGGCCACTCATGCCCAGCTCGGTGCTGCGGGCTGCCTTGGAATCCACGGATGACGACGCGGCCGAGGACTCTTGAATCAGCACGGTCAGGGCATCGCCAACCTTGACCGCTTTTTGATCGGCCACCAGGGCTTGGTAAGTCTTGTCGTTGAACATGGACTCTGCCGCCCACGTTGGTGAAACCCAAGCCAGACTCATCAGTAGCAAGCCCCAAACAATCTTGTTCATTTCTTCAAAGTCCCTTGATGACGATCACTTCGCCCGGTGCCAACACACGCGCCTTGAGCACCGATGATTGCCCAGCCAGCCGGATGGGGATTTCCTGACCCACCTGGCCATCGGCCAGGGCCGTGGCCCGCACCTCGATCCGCACCGCCCCCACGCTGATGCTGGCCTGGGCTTCCTGATTGGCCGACACAGCCGACTGCGGCGCCAGGTCGGACGACAACAGCACGTCGCCCGCATCGATGGGCCGCTTGACCCGCCAGCCTGCCAGGCCTTCGCATGTGCCACTCCAACGCGACACGTTCGATCGCAGCACGCGCAACTCTTGGCGCAGTTGGCCGCAAACCAGGGGGGCGCCTTGGCGCAACACCACGGTGGACACCCAGACAGGTTGAAGGTCTCGAAGCACGAAGCGCAAAGAGCCCGACGCAGGCGCGGTTTCCAGATTGGAGGTGCGCACCTTCGCTTCCACCTGGCGCGTGTGTGCATCCAGCGTCTTCTCGTGAACGCTGACCCACACATCACCTTGCAAACCTTCGGGCAGCCCCCATTGGCCAGCGTCGTTCAGCTGAGCAGCGCGCCCCGAAGCTTCGATGCCGCGCTGCACCAACCCTTGCACCTGGGCGCGCAGATCAGTGATCGAACTCACGGTGAGCGCCTGCGCGCCGGGCGCACCGGCCCATGCCGCGCCATTCAACGCGAGCATCAAAGGCACCAGCGCCCGACGGATTGATCGACGATCAACCACGGCGCAAGCTGTTGGCCATGGCCATCAACTCGTCGGCGGCCTGCACCACCTTGGAGTTGAGCTCATACACGCGTTGGGCCAACATCAGTGAGACCATTTCGTCTACCACCTTGACGTTGGACATCTCCAGCTTGCGGCCGGCAATGCTGCCCAGGCCCTCTTCGTCCGGGTTGCCGCGCGTGGCGACTTCCTGGCCCTCGGCCGCGGTGAACACGCCATTGCCCAGATAGGACAGCATGTCTGCGTTGGTGAAAGACACCAGTTGCAGGCGCCCCAATTCAGTGGCTTGCGCCTCGCCGCCGAGCTTGGCCGTGACCGCGCCGCGGGCATCGATGTTGAGGTCGGAAGCATTGGCGGGCACGCGGATGTCGGCCTTGAGCAACTCGCCCGAAGCGATGGTGAGGTAGCCCTCCGAATTGATGCGCAGGGAACCGCCGCGCACATAGCCGACGCGGTCATCGGACAGGCGCACTTCGAGCAAGCCGGTGCCGTTGATGGCCACATCCAGCGGCGCCTCTGTGGCGCGCAATTCGCCTTGCGAAAGATCCCGGTGCAGAGGCGAGCGGGCCGCCGCTGCAGCTGGGTCACCTGCATTGCGGACGGTGCTGGTGCCGACTTGCGCCTGGCGATCCAACATGGCCGAGAAATCGATGCGCTCGCGCTTGTAGCCAGCCGTGTTGGTGTTGGCCAGGTTGTTGGACACGACGTCGAGCTGGGTCTTCTGGACTTGCATGCCCAGGGCGGAGATGTAGAGAGAATTCAACATGGCAGATCAGACCTCACCCAGTTTTTGAATGGCTTTGCCCAGGACTTCGTCATAGCCTTGCACCAGGCGAATCAGGCTTTCGAAGTGGCGAGTGCCCGCCATCACGCCCAACATTTCTTGCAGGCTGCTGGTATTGGAGGCCTCCAGAAATCCCGCCCGCACCGTGCGTTGCTCAGGCTCGACGTCGGCGAACTGATCGCCCGCGACCGAGAACAGCACGCCGTCTTCGCTGGTGATTTCGGCATCGCTCATGGGTTTGACCACGCGCAGCTGCCCCACAGATTGGCCGCCCACGGTGACACGGCCCGCGCCGTCGATGCTGACGCCAGTGGTGCCACCGGGTTTGACATCGCCTTGCATGCCCAACACGCGCATGCCCCTGGCGCCGGTCAACTCGCCCTGGTCATTCACCTGCAAGGCACCGGCCCGCGTCAACCAGGTTCGGGTGCCATCATTCAAGGCAAAAAACCCGTCGCCATCAATGGCCACGTCCAGCGGGCGCCCGGTCTGGTTGAGGGCCCCAGCGGTGAAATCGGTGGCGCGCTGCAACAGCGGCGAGGCGGGCAAAGATGCGAGGGTGGATACCGGGCCAGCCTGCTGGGCCTCCATCACACCATTGAAGGACACCGAGGCCACCGTGCCACGGCGATAGCCGGGCGTGGTGGCGTTGGCGGCATTGAGGCTGAGTTGCTCAAGCCGCGTTTGATCGGCACGGAGCGCGGACACCGCCACGGACAAAATATCAGCCATCACGGCCTCCCTTTACTGCGATTCATGGCCGTGCTCATGGCTGAAGACTGACGGACGAAAACGCCCTGAGTTCAAACTGTACAGGGACCTCTGCCACGGACAACACCCTTAAGTGAGGGATCGCACGTTCGGACAGGGCGCGCACATGGCGTCGCAGCTCCACGGGGCACAGCAGCACAGGCGTCATGCTGTTTTTCATCATGCGTTCGGACTGCTGGGCCAGCTTGAGCAACAGGGTTTCCGACAGGCGCGGATCGACCATGGCCACCTTGTCCGACTCGCCCACTGAAACGCTGCGCAGCAACTGGCCTTCGATCTCAGGATGCAAGGTCATCACGTGCAGCACCTTTTTGTCCGCGCTCAGGGTGTTGCAGATGGTGGTGGCCAAACGCTGGCGTGCCATCTCGACAAGCAGGCCCGCGTCTTTGGTGGCTTTGGCGCCATCGATCAGGGCCTCAACAATGGCCTGCAGATTGCGGATCGGCACTTTCTCGCGCATCAGGTGTTGAACCACCTTCTGCACATCGCCCACGGACAACAAAGTGGGCACCAACTCCTCCACCAGCCCAGGTTGTGCAACGCGCAGGCGCGCCAGCATCTTGTCGGTTTCGGTGCGCGTCAACAGGCCTGAGGCCTGCTGGCGCAAGGTCTCGCTCAGGTGCGTGACCAGCACGGTGGCTGGGTCCACCAAGGTGTACTTGGCAGCGCGGGCAGCATCGCGTTGCGCGGGCTCGATCCACAGCGCCGGCAGACCGTAGGATGGATCACGCGTCTCGATGCCTTTGACCAGGGTGGTGTTGCCCGTGGGGTGGATGGCCAGGATGTGTTCGGGCATCACGGCGCCCATGGCCACGGTGTCGCCAAACACCGCGATCTCGTACTGGTTGGGCTGAAGGCTGGCGCCATCCTTGAACTTCACCTTGGGCAGCACGAAGCCGATCTCATGCGCGAATTGCTTGCGGAACTCGGCCACGCGTTCCAGCAGCACGGTCTTCTCGGCACCGCCCAGCATCTGTGCCAAGCCTGAGCCCAGCATCATTTCAACAGGCTCCACCTGGGCCAGATCGTAGGGGTCGTCCGAGGCCGCGTCCTTGTCTTCAGGCGCATCGGCCCCATCCTTCTTGCGGCTCGAAGCCAGGAAGTACATGACGATCAGGCCCGCCACCAGCACCAGCGGCGGGAAGATGGGCATGCCCGGCAGGCAGGCAATGCCCAGCAATGACAAGGCGACCATCACCAGGGTGCGCGGGTAAGCGGTGATCTGGCGGAACACCTCCAGGCCCAGCATGGAATCAGAGGCCGACCGAGTGACGATCAGGCCCGTGCCCACCGACACCACCAAGGCCGGCACTTGCGTGACGATGCCGTCGCCAATGGTCAGCAAGGTGTAGTGGCGCAGGGCCTCGCCCCAAGGCATGCCCATCTGCAGCACGCCAATCACCAGGCCACCGATGATGTTGATCAACATGATGATGATGCCGGCCACCGCATCGCCCTTGACGAACTTGCTGGCCCCGTCCATGGAGCCGTAGAACGCCGCTTCACGCTCCAGGTTCTTGCGGCGGCGCTTGGCTTCGTCCTGGTCAATGAAGCCCATGTTCAAGTCGGCATCAATGCTCATCTGCTGGCCAGGCATGCTGTCCAGCGTGAAGCGGGCGGCCACTTCCGACACCCGCTGCGCGCCACTGGTCACCACCACGTACTGCACCACCACCAGGATCAGGAACACGATCAGGCCGATGACGTAGTTACCCGCGACCACGTAAGAGCCCACAGCGCCGATCACGTGGCCGGCATCGCCCTCGCTTAAGATCAGCCGCGTGGCCGACACGTTCAGCGCCAGCCGGAACAGCGTGGCCACCAGCAGAATGGCTGGGAAGGTGGAAAACTCGACCGGGCGCGGCGCGTAGAACGTCACCAGCAGGATCAGCAGGGCAAAGCCCACGTTCATCAGGATCAGGAAATCCAGCAGCCCCGCTGGAATCGGCGCGAACAGCACCAGCAGGATGCCCATCACCAGGGCCACCAGGGCCAGGTCGGCGTTCTTGCCGAAGAAACGGCGCAGGGTCGCGGTCATTGTTTTTTCATCTTTCGGGCCGCGAACACCCACACCAGGATCTTGGCGACCTCGGCGTAGTGCGTTTCAGGCAGGTAGTCATCGGGGCGGGCCAGGCGGAACAAGGCACGCGCCAGCGGTGGGTTTTCAACAATGGGCACACCATGGCGGGCGGCCAGCTCGCGCATCTTCATCGCCATGTCGCCAGCGCCCTTGGCCATGATCCGGGGGGCCGACATGGATTCGCGCCGGTAGGCAATGGCCACGGCGTAATGGGTCGGGTTGGTCAGCAGCACGTCGGATTCGGCCACGCGGCGCATGGTCATGCCCTTCTTGAGCCACTCCATGCGCAGTTCGCGGATTCGCGACTTGATGCGTGGGTCGCCCTCGCGCTGCTTGTGCTCGTCTTTCACCTCGCGCTTGGACATGCGCATTTGCTTGAGGAACTCCCAGCGCGAATAGGCCAGGTCGGCCACGGCCAACAGCGCGAACAGGGCGGTCAGCGCGGCCAGGATCACGCCCACCTTGTGGATCATGTAGGCGAGGATGGCCTGGGTGTCTCGGAAAGGCAGCACCACCACCTCGCGCAGCACGGTCTCGCCGGCGATCAGCAAAAGCAGCACTACCGTCAACAGCTTGAGCGAACTGCGCGCCAACTCGTACAAACTGCGCATCGAGAAAATGCGTTTAAAGCCCGTGGCCGGGTTGATGCGGTTGAAGTCGGGCTTGAGCGGCTCGGTGCTGATCACGAAGCCCACCTGCAGCACGCTGACCAAGGTCACCAGCACGAACACGACTGCCAAGGGCGCGGCCAGTACGTACAGGGTTTCAACCGCCAGGGTGCCCAGCATGTGGGTGGTGGTGGCGATGTCCCAGTTGGTGCGTGACACCTGCGCCAGCGCTGAGTGCAGCAGCTTGGTCATGTCGCGCGTGACACTTTCGCCCATGCCGAACACGCAGCAGGTCATGCCGAACAGCAAAGCCAGAAAGGTCAGGTCCTGACTTTTGGCCACGCTGCCTTTTTCGCGGGCCTTTTGCAGCTTGTAAACCGATGCCGGGTCGCTCTTGTCCTGATCGGGTGACTGGCTCATGTCATTGCACCTTGTCGAGCAGGTCGATCGGCACCATCAGCACCTTTTGGGTGACTGGGCCCAACAGGCGTACCGACACCACTGCCACGGCCAGGCCCAGCAGTACTTTGATGGGGATGCTCAGGAACATGACGTTCATCTGCGGCAGGTTGCGCGAAACCACAGCCACCACCACATCGGCCAGCAGCAGGGCCACGACCACGGGCGCGGCCACGGCAAAGCCCAAGCTGAACATCACACCGGCGCCCTGGGCCACGGGCAGCCAGCCTTCGATGCCGAGGGCCTGGCCCACCGGCATCAGCTCGAAGGTTTTGAAAAAGGCGGCCAGCAGCAGTTGGTGCGCCTCGCTGACAAAGAAAAGCAGCACGGCCAGCAGGTTCAGGCTGCTGGTCATGACGGCGGAATGGCCCTTGGAGACAGGGTCGAGCGCAGCGCCCAGGCTGAAGCCCATCTGGATGTCCATCAGGCGGCCGGCGATGGCGAAGGCGGCAAAGGCGGTGTGCACGCCCACGGCCATGAGCAGGCCCACGGCGACTTCACCACCGGCTGAGCGGGCCAGGGCTGCCATGTCGGTGGGCAAGGCCGCAGTAGCGGCGCCACCATCCAAGGTCAGGCTGGCGGCGAAGCTGGCGAAGGCCAGCACCAGGATGATGCGGGCCAGCGCCGGAACGCCAAAGGCGCTGAACAAGGGGGTCATGACCAAGCCCAGCGTCAAACGGATTGACGCCATCAAGGTCATGTGCAGCCAGAGCAGCCAGGCATCCATGGGACGGGTACGACTTTGAGAGGAGGGGCTTGGAGCGGTGGTCAGCTCAAGGTGGCGGCCTGGGCCAGCGCAGCCTGGGCGAAGGCCACGAGCTTGCGCAGCATCCAGGGGGCCAGCACCAAGGCGCCGATCACGAACACGATCATCTTGGGGATGAAGGCCAGCGTGGCGTCCTGGATCTGGGTGACGACCTGGAACACGCTGACGAGGATGCCGGTGATCAGGGTGAGACCCAGCAAGGGGGCGCAGACCAGCAAACCCGTCTTGAGCATCTCGGAAAAAAGCTGCAATGCCAGCTCAGCAGTCATGACCGCTCCCTCTTGTGAGGCGCGGCAGATTGATGACGGATCATGACGCTTCTACTCCCTGAACTGCTTTAGCTTGTACTGCACGTTGCCTTTTGGCAGCGGGATGGTACCAGCGGGCGGGCGCGCCGCATGCCCCTCAGCCCGGGGTAAACGTGCGTTTACCTCAAGCTGAGGGGCTGATGTTGAGCGGGAATAAAATTGTCAAGATGGACACTAGCGAAAACCCGTAGGCTTTGTCGAGGCATCGCAGCCAGTCAAGCCAGCGGCCAAGAACGCGACATCGGCCAAGCGCACCACGCACACGGGTACGCAAGCAGCACTCAAAGACCCAACAGGCTTTAGCCGATGCGGTGGGCTGCCACGTGACAATGATTCGGCGCTACGAGTCCAACGAGACAAAAAAATCAGCGCGCATCAGACAACGCACCCCATACCCACATCACAACAGCCAACGCGAGAGAGCCAAATAAGACAGCCCGCAAAATCTTAATGACATACCCCCACTCTGGCACAAAAACAAAAACACCAAATCGCAAAAAACCTAAAGCGGGAGTAATAACAAACACTGCAAGTAATGCAATCGCCCCCACCATGAATAAGTAGACAAGCCAAAGCTCACCAAACTCTTTAAGTTTTCTCAGAAATACTGCCACTTACTTGCCTTCCCCATATCGCAAAGCCATAAAATCAAAACCCAACCCGGTGGTTTCTGAAACTATGCTGGATGCTACTCCATTTGATGGCAAAACAGATTGCGCATACCTCATGGACAGGCTGGAGCTTTCGCTGCTGATAGCCTTTGCAATGGCAACATTTTTCATAAATGAAGCGGCACTATTTCCGACGGGCCCACCCAAGACTGTTCCGGTCGCAGCCGCCGCCATCTTCCAGGTCGGATCTTCCCCCTTCATTGTTGAGGTAACTAGCGCACCAGCTGTGTTGATCGCAACCGATGGGAGAACCCCCTTACCAAAAGTCAGACCTCCAGTTACCGCAGCAGCCCCAACATCAACCCAATCTGGGGACGGTTTTGTAGCCATTTGGAAAGAAAGGTTTACAGCGCCACCTGCCGCAGCCCCAACCGCAAAATACTCAAGGCTCACAGGGGCGGTCGCTGCAGCCAACACGGGCATTACAAAAGCCTTTTCCAATGCCATTCGTGTTTGAGCATATGGGTCATTTGACTTCCCATTCCACTGAGACGCGCTGGGTGCATTGGCCAATCCCGTCTCATATATTTTCCGACCTACCACTGCAGCGGCAGCATCATCCAGCTTGCGCTGCGCCATGCTGGCTTCTTTAAAACTCCAGACTGGTTCAGCTAATTGATTGGCGTTGGTGGCTTGCTGAGCAGCCGCCGCTTGGCGTTGTGCTCGCGCCTGCGTATCAGCAGCGATGAGTTGCCCGCCTTGCTTGAGATCCGCTCCACTCAGATCGGGGAAGTAAACCGAATCACCAGCCCGAAGCAAAGTGCTGTTGGCGCCGTTGGCCTGCGCCAGAACCAAAGCGTAACGCTCATCACCATACTGCTGACGCGCCAGCTTGGCCCAAGAATCGCCCTTCTGAGCTACTTGCCCAGGCGTGGAAGAAGCCGGGATGTCGATGCCAGACAGCCCCCCACCCAACTCATTGAGGGAGTTGGGGGCGCCACCGAGACGCGATGCAGCCGCACGCGCTTGGCGATCCTTGCTGAAGCCACTCCAGTCCTTGCCATCGTTAGCACCTGGAATGTCGTCCAAGCCAGAGAGGAACCCGTCAATATCCGCCTGCGTCAGCGGCTTGGACTGATATTCGGGCTCTTGCTTCTGGGGAGCCTTCTTCTGATCGCCACCAACGATCGACCCTACGACCGCATCCCCCAGTGCACTGCCAAAGCTATTGGCTGCGATCGCATTCCAATTAGGCTTTTCATGTCGAACCTTGGCATCGACCCAGCCGCTAACGATGCCCCCAATGGTGCCACGAGCTACGCTTTCGCCGAAGGCGCCAAGCCCGCTGAACGAGCTGCCAACTAGACTATTGGCTCCAGCATTTGCCGCAGCGCTCAACCCTGCCGACGCCACCCCAGTCCAACTGAATTTCTTTTGCAAGCCAATGGCTGTGCCAACACCTTGGCTGATGACATTGGTCACCACAGCTTGACCGACCATGCCTGGGAAGCTTGCAGCTTTGCCAAGTGCATCCACAGCAAACAACCCTGTTGCATTGGCGGCAACACCTGCACCCGCAGTTACTGCTGCCGTGAGCGCGCTCCTTCCTACCGCCGACCAACTGAACTTCTGCACGTCGCCTGTAGCCATGCCCACCAACTGGCTGGCAATTGAGCCCACAGCTGCGCCCACAGCTGCGGCACCAATTCCGGTTGCCACGCCAGCCATGGTTCCAGATGCCAGGGCGGCGCCCACTGTGGCAAAGGCTGGCCCACCCATCGAGGCGATTGCCGCAAGCGCAGCGCCAGCCGTTACGACCGACGCCACGACAGCGACCACCACCATGATGATCATGCCGAGGCCGCCACAACCCTTCTTCTTGGGCGGTGGCGGAGGATCCGGCAGCGTGGGCGAGATATCCCCCAGCGCCTGTGCCGGGTCATACGGCCTGCTGGTCTGCGTGTTGTTGTGGACGTTGGTCACCTTGTTAGGGATCAACAAGGTCTGGCCGGCCTTGAGCTGGCTCGAAGACGTCAAGCCATTGGCATCGGCGATCAGGTACCAAAGGCTGGCATCGCCCCACACCGCTTGCGCGATGCCTTGCAGTGATTCACCGTCAGCGCCCACGGTGTAGACACTGCCCGTGCGGCCCGGGTAGTTCGGCCCGATGGGTTGGAAGTTCTGGTCAAAGTCTGCCGAGCTGACCGCCTTGCGCTGGGTGGCATCTTCAGGGCGTTGCGCCAGGATCTGCGCATAGTCACGCGGCGCGGCGCCTGTGGTGTTGTAGGCCACGTCGCCCACTTGCTTGCCGTTGAAGAAGTAGTAGTTCTCGAACTGAAAAGTGGTCTCGGCCGCGATGCGATTGTTCTGGCGTGGGCCGGCGTCCGGCCCATCGATCTCTTCACGCCGGGTGATGCGGCCGTCCGCGTCGGTGCTGTAGTAATACCACTTGTTGTCAGCACGGTCGTGGAAGCGCAGGGCGTGGCCGTTCTCGTCATAGGTGATCTTGGCGCTGCCCGCTTGCCACTTGGGATCGTTCACCACCTTGATGCTGATGTCACTCTGCTTGGCACTGTCCCAGTACTCGTACACGTAGTCGCTCTTGGTGGCGACTCCGCCACCAGAAGGCGTTCGTGTGGAACTCATCAGCAATCCCGTACTGGCCTCCAGGGTCTGGATGGTTGTTGACTTGACGGTTTCACCCACCGACTCCGTGTCGCTGGTCAACAAGTTGTCCGCGTCGTATGCAAACGCATGACGGGTGACGATGCTCTGCGAGGTCTCCTCCAGAGACCTGACATTACCCCGCGCATCGTTGTCTCGGATGGAAATGCGCGCACCGTTGAGCAGGACTTCCTCCAGGTAGCCCTCGTCATCGTAAGTGTATTTTTCAGTGCCCAGCATGCCCACCGCGCCGGTGCGCTGGCTGAGGTAGTTGTAATCGATGATGCGGCCAGATTCCCCAGTGCCCCGATCCACCTTGCCAGTGACCGTGTTCAATGAACCCATCGTGATGATGAAGCGGTTCATGTTGTCGTAGGTGTACCAGAAGTCCTGGGTCTGCAGCCCACCACCGGCGCCATCGTTGTACGTGCTGAGCACCCGGCGGCGGTTGCCCACGGCGTCGTACTCGTAGTTGATGTCACTCTTGGGGTCCCAGATGCGGGTCAGGCGGTTGGCATCGTCGTAAGTGGCTTGCGAGTACTGGTAGTACTCCCAGACCGCGTTGGAGCTGTTGCCAAAATTGCGCGCATAGCCTTCGAAGATGCGATTGCCTCGGTCGTCGTAGCGGTACTCCGTCCAGGTCTGGCGGGTGTTGTCGATGGTGCTTTTGAGGTAGCCGTTGCCGTAGTAGGTGAAGCTGATGTCCTGGCCGGAGAACTTCAGGGTGGCGGTGATGCCGGTGGGCTTGTTGTCGGTTGACTTGCTGGTTTGCCCATCAAGCAAACCCGCATTGTTGTAGCGGTAGGTGAAAGCGCGGTTGTCCAGGTCCTTGTGCCAGCGTTGGCGGCCGAAGTAGTCGGTGTCGTCGATGAGCTTGCGGCCATCGCCCATGGTGGTGGTCAGGCGCCAGCCACCTCCGCCTTCGATGCTGGCCACCCAAAGGTAGTCGTAGTTGGTTTCCCGGGTCGCGACCGCCGTGGTGGTCTTGGTGACGCGTCCCAAGGCGTCGTAGTAGGTGCGCACGCGCTGGCGGTTGCTGTTCGCATCGGGTGCCAATTTGGTGGCGATGCGCTGGCCCACGCTGTCGTACTCGTAGTTCTCGTCCGCCTCACCGGGGCGGTTGACGGCCGTGAGCTGGCCCTTGGCATCGTAGGTGTAGCTGGTGACGCGCTTGGTGGCAATGACTGAATCAGTGAGGGCGCCTTCGCCGTTCCACATCTCATTGGCGGTGCGGGTGAGCTGGCCGAACACGTCGTAGTAGTTGCGCTTGACGCCTTCCTTGGCGATGAAGATGCCTGAGTTGACCGCAGTCTCGACCCTGCGGCGGTCGGCGTGGAACTCTTTGACGATGATGGGCTGGTCGGCAAGGCTGCCTGGCAGCAGACTGTAAGTGGTCACGTTGCCATTGGCATCGGTTGTGCCAACGAGGCGGCCTACTTGGTCGTAGTGGTACTCCGTGGCAGGGCGCTTGGGCGTGAAAGCGCCGTTTTCGCCCGTGGTTGATACCAGCGGCTCTTCTTTTTTGGTCAGCTTGCCCAGGGCGTTGTAGGTGAAGTCGGTGATCAGCTTGATCGGCGGCTGGCCTTCCACCGCAGGAGCTTTGAAGCGGACTTCTTGGGTTTGTTCGCCGTAGGCGTTGTAGACCTGTTGGCGGTGGATCAGAGCATCAATAGGCAGGTTTGAGCCTGGCTTGAAGTCAATGAAGTGATCGTAAGAAATAATTGGAGGGCGAGCGTCTGCAGTTTGACTCAGGATTGCCGGTGCATCTCCAAGCCGGAGTGTCCCATGAGCGCCCGCGACCTTGTCCCCATTGCTATTTACGCCTTCATAGGCGTAGTTATAGTCGCCGGCTGCTAAGGCGCTCCAATCCATCCCAAAGGTACCATTTAGCGGGCGACCGTTTCCACTCAAGAGAGATAAATTTATTATTTGATCGGTGGCACCACTTCGCCAAAGATGCATTTTTAATGCTTGGGTGTCATTATCTAGGCCGTTGACCGTAATGAGTCGGGCGTGATTTGCAATATATTGAGAGCTATGCGTTCCAGGAATTAAATCCCCGTCATTATAGTATGTATTCGAGCCTCTTTCAATTGTTTGGGAAATCAATTCATAACCATTGATGGTCAATTGATAAAGTTTGGCCGTTGAACCATAGGAGTATAGGCCGCTATTAAATGATATCTTTGCATTCCGCAAGCTCAAGGAGCCTGTATACCCTACTGCCTCAGTGGTTCTATTTTCTGTAGTGGTTACCCAGCCGCCGTCACCATTCCAGCCTGAGTAGGTTACCCAAGTCTCCAGCGTGAGTTTATATAAACCTGACCCATATGGTGATAAGAGTGGCAGAGCGGCATAACCTTCACCATATAAATCGTGAGCTCCTCCGGCGAGGTATTCATTCCATATCGGGGTTGTACTTGTGCTAACTGCAGGCGTTGTTTTGAAGGCTGCTATCCCACCTGCGTCAAAAGGATTTTGCGGAGTAGAAATAGGCTCCGTCCGCTGAACAGTGCTGGCATCTTTCCCGGCATATGGCGTTGACGCGCCAGTGGCGCTCATATTCGTCTCATAAGAATCGGTAAGCTTATTTAGTGCATCGAAGAGGTTGTACTTAGTCGCAACGGTGGTGCGGTTGCGCGCAGTCTCAAGGCTGGTCGCCTTGCCGTCTGCCAATATTGTGATGCTGCGCAAATCATCTTCGCTGGAAGTCAACTCCAGCGTCGCATTGCCATTGGCGTCATAGCCATAGACCTTCACGGCCCCCTTCTCAGTACCTGAATTGGTACGCCACACACGCCCAGCGTTGTCATACTCGATCTTCTCTTGCGCACCGTTGTTGGTGCCCTTGCCGATCACCTCGTTGTAGGCGTTGTAGCTGGTCTGCTGGCTTTGCTTTTGCACATAGTTGGCCTCTGTGCTCAGCTTGCTGGCAGTGACCTGCTCGACCTGGCGGCCTGCCAGGTCGTACTTCACCGTGGTCTGGTCGTTGTAGACCTCGTTCTTGGTCGCGAACTCCGGATCCAGGCTGTCCATCGTGTTGCGGTTGAGCTGCTGGCGTGTCACGCGCCCCATGCGGTCATAGGAGAACGTGGTGACGTTGCCCAGCGCGTCCTTCTCGCTGGTGCGCACCCCGTTCTTGCCGTAGTAAAAGTGGGTGATGCGGTCATCGGTCTCCACCGCGTTGTCCTTGCCGCGCTGGATCTCGCGGGTGGCCAAGCCCAGGCCGTTGTACTCCGTGTCGGTGATGGTGTTGACCAAGGCGCCACCCGCATCGTTGAAGGCAGCTGACTTGGTCTTGATCAAACGGCCTTGCAGGTCGTACTCATAGTCGGTGGCCTTGGTGGCAGCATCCAGCACCTGCGTGACCAGCCCCAAGCCGTTGAAGGTGTACTTGGTGGTGACGGTGCCTGAGGCGCTGCCCAGGTCGCCCGAGTCGTCATTGACCGTGGACCACGCCACATTGAGTCGGCGCTCTTCAGTGCGCCGGTTCATCTTGTCGAAGCCGAACTCGACCACGCGCTTGTCGGTGGCCGCTTGCGGGATGGCGGCCAGCAAAACGCTTTGCGCAGTGCTGGTTAGCACGGTGGTGCTGGCGCCCAGGGCTTGGCCGTAGCGCGTTTGGCGGATCATGTTGCCGCCAGCGTCGTAATCCCACTTGGTGACGTAGCGGCCCGCATCGACCTGCAAGGTCTTGTTGCCCAGCTTGTCGTAGTAGCTGTAGGTCAGGTTGCCATTGGCATCCTTGTCTTTGATGACATTGCCTGCGCTGTCGTATTCCTGGTAGGTGGTGATGTGGGTGTCACTGAGGCTGTAGGCCAGAGTGGTTGGGTTGCGCGCCCCCACGGTGACGTTCTTGACCGTGGTGCTCAGCTTGCGGTTGTTGGCATCGTAGGTAAAGGTGGTCTCGCGCACGTTGCTGGCGTTGACCGGCAGAGGCAGCGTGCTGCCGGCCACGGCGGGCAACTCAGCCAGCACATCGCCATACACCTTTTGCGAGACCAGATTGCCGGCCTTGTCGTAGCTGTAGGTGCTCAAGGTACCAGTGGGGCTGATGTCGGCCACCTTGCGGTTGAGCGCATCCCAATACGTCAGGGTGCGCCCAAAGTCGGGGGCCAGGACTTCGATCAGGTTGCCGCGCTTGTCGTAAAAGCGCGCTTCAAGGGGAATCCGGTCGACTCTTTCGCCGCCGTCCACCGAGTAGACCGTCATGGCCTGGCCGGTTTGCTCAATCTGGCGGTCCAGCTTGTCGTACTTGTAGTTGGTGACGCGCTCCTCGCTGAGGCCCTCCGCTTCGGTCTTGGTGATGACGTTGCCCCGCGAGTCATAGGCGTAGCGGGTGATGACGTCCGGGACGCCCGATTTCACGGGCGCCGCCTCGGTCAGGACATTGCCCTTTTTATCGTAGGTGTAGGTATACGTGCCTGCCGCACCATTGGTGGCGCTGGTGCTGGACTTGGCAGTGAAGGTATCCTTGTTGCCCAGGCCGTCATAGGTCATGGACTCGAAGAAGCCAGCCGCATCGGTGATCTTGGTCTGGCGGCCCTGCTTGTCGTGCTCGATCTGGGTGAGCTGGTCCTGCTCGGTGGAGCTGGTCAGCACATAGG
>NZ_JAUSAR010000189.1 GCF_030652515.1 Aquabacterium sp.
TGCAGTTATATACGTATAATAGTACATGTTATATATAAGTCTATATTTATGTATGATACCTGAAGAAGCCTCTTGAAGGCGAAACTAGTCGTATCTATCACTATACATAAAAATACATATACTCTTTTATTATAAGACAACCCTCTCTCTCTCTCGATATCTATATCTTGTTACGATCCTATACGCTCTTACATATTCCTGTAAAGCGCTCGCTACGCTCGCGCACCCTAATAACCCTAATTTTTTTATAGCTAGCATTTTATATCGTCAACAACATATATATTTATCAATCAATTGTTCACATAAAAACACATCTTTCGTACTGTTTTACCCAATCAATATGAATATCCCTTCTATTGGTTCGGTCAACAACTCTACGCTTGTGTTTCAACAATCCACTAATCCTACTGATTCTCCATCATCAGTCTCTAACTCTAACCCTAACCTGAATACGCACATTCAACCTTCTTCTGCTATACAATGTGATAACATGTACAATACCAACTCTTTACTGGTGTCACATATTTTGTCGTTAGACAAAGTACAACAATTGTATTCGGATGCGAAAAAAGATATTGAAAATCTACATCAACAATGGATCGTTAATGATAACTGCATAGCTACTCTACAACGACATGTCGATGGTAAAACAATACCCAACGCATTCAAAATAAAAAACAATATTACATTTCCCGATAACACGGAATTTGTATCTGACACACAAAAGATACAACAAATATTAAAACAAACAGAAGAACAAATATTAGATACAGTCATGCAAGCTCGTAAAGGATTCGAAACAACATTAAAAACGAAAATGGATACATGGTTGCAAAATCATGTAACGTTATTTCGTGTATGGTTGCAACAACACATTTCTGAATTAGAAAAAAGTAAATTGTTTGCACTTACATTTAATACACATTGTATAGATGGAAACATCAACAATGCTCAATCGACTTCTACATCTGCTATGCAACTGACTACATCTACATCGTCATCATCTTCTTCATCTTTTTCATCCTCTGCAGCTGCTGCTAAGATGTGTATGTACCCTTTGGAGGAAACTATAAAAACATATAGCAACAACCTACATAACATACAAAGAACTGCACTCATATCAGCAATCGCTGCAGAAAATCGAATGAAGCAAGACAAAGAACGAAAACAACAAAAGTATCTTGAAATGAAACAATCTATTATTGATAATCCTGAAAAGGCTATCGAAAACATAATAGAAGAAAAGGTTCATAACAAAATAAAAGAATCAATGCAATTACCAAAAAATAAACGTAAAGCACATTCTACCAACAAACATACACAAGATACTAAACGTTTGAAAATATCATTATCTAATGATAACAAACAAAATAAAAAAGATAGAGAACAACAGAAAAGAAAAATTACAATGATGAATAACAAACGATGACTACCATACAATAATGAAAATGATATCATGTTTCACAAAGCAGCACAATGGTTTTGCTCACATACGGTTACATGGTACTTATCATTACTAAAACCAAATGGTATTCATAATCGTTCATCATATCAATTCTCTTTTCATGAAACATTGTTCCTTTCTAAAGGATTGAAGTTTATACCAACACCACGTACAACACCTATACAAATAATCAATCATGTATTAACACATGACTGGAAAGTGTTTGAACGAAGGTTACAACTACAATATATAGATCATTTACAACAAACAAATGAAATATATATTAACAGTATAGGCATACCTGATCCTAAAAACCCAACAATAACATGCATTGATGATATACATAAACTTACACAACAACAAGCACATACAATTACGCAACGTTGTAACAAGTTAAAAAGTAGACATACAACATCACGTGCATTAGAATGGTTTATGCAACAACATCCTATCACAAATCCATT
>NZ_JAUSAR010000195.1 GCF_030652515.1 Aquabacterium sp.
ACCGCCTCAGCCATGGGCATGAATCTGGTGATGTCGTAGGACTTCTGGAAAATCACTGGCTGCTTGCCCGTTCGCAAGGCCAGGTCGATGGCGTCGAGGTCGCGATAGGGGCTGCCGATGTCCTTGGTGATCTCGGCGGCGATCAGGCGCAGCACATCCGACATGCCACGGTTGAACGAATGGCTTTGCTTTTGAACCTGCCTCATGCCCCTGGCCACCAACCAGTCAAAGGTTCTTGAGCCAGGGTCGATGATTAAGCTCTGCTCATTGCCGATGGTGGCCATCTTTTTGTGCACCGATGCGTAATGCGCCAGCGCTCCCTGAGGCTGCGCCACAGCGAGTGCCTTGACGACAGTCACCGTCTTGCCACTCCCAACGTCATGCGTTCCCGTCATCGCCTTCTCCAGCGCCGCCTTCTTGAGGTGCAGCAGAGCCACAGGCAGGCCCACCACCAGGAGGTCGATGCGACTTTGCTTCATGAGATGCAGGGCGCCTCGAAGCAAGGCCATGTACTCGGGCGTGTCGGTGTACTCGTCGTGCAATTGGGTTGCACGCACGGAATCGGCCACCAGGTGGACATCGGGCCCGACCTCGTAGAACAAGTGTCCAATGGGGATGGACACGGTTTTGCGCCGTTCGGATGCCGACCAGGCTTGAGTCTCGCTGGCGCTCGGGTATGCAATAGAAGGAAAGCTGGCGCAGCGGATCTCGGTGCCCTCCGTGCCAACGACGTATTTGGTGTTGCCTGATCCGACATCCACCGCTCTGACGATCAAATCCATGATGAGCCTCCAAGGCGTGGGTTCATGAGCGATCAGCATCAGCAAGCTGACACGATCCCGCCACGGCAAACCCCGACTCAGAACACCCGATTTCGGCATCGGTGCAGATTCACTGTCAGCCTGCATGCGCCGCAATGACATTGGCCTGTTGCCAAACCTTCGGGCTCTGGGTTCTGGGGTCGCGTGTGTCACCACGTTCTCATTCGAATGACACTCGTCAACCCCTCTCGCCACGCCCGAGGCAGGCGCCATCGATGTCCATCTCAGCCCATCGAGAACCTGTGTTGGGAACCAGAGGCAGGATTTTTTGATGTCAAGCCCACGGGCTGTCTGGCGCTTGTGCCCTATCAGTAAATAAGCACGGCTCAAGGGCATGTTGCGCGCCCCTAGTTCGCCACGCTCAAACGCCCTGCTATGCGGGCCATTGCGGCTGTGGTCCTTGACCTAAGGGCCCCCGGCGAGTCCACTACAGATTCCCGAGAGCCGTCCTGGCTCTGCTCCTGATGGAGCAAAAGGCGTCGCAGTCGTTACCTGCCCTCCAAGCTCTGGTCCTTGAACCGGAATTCGCCATCGCCCCTGAGGTGATGGCCCTGAGGTCTTCTTCGCAGTGCATGCACCGATGGCCCCGCCAACTCCCTGAGTTGGGCGTTCCTGAAACGCGCCACGGTCTTCGAGCACGCAGTCGGCACCCGATGCTGAACCGCTGTTCCCGCCATCCCTTGAGCACGCGCCTCGGCGCACCGCACGGTTGTGTTTGCCTCTTTAGGCTCCCCGTGCGACCTCGCTCATGAACTCGGCACCGCCCTGGACTTTCGGTCAGGGGTGGACCCATGCGAGTGGATGGCGCTCCGAATCCAGAACTGATCCACCACAGACGCGAGAGGCCTGACCTCCGCGCCGATGCCGCCCATGCCCCAGAGGCAAACCGGCATCACCAACCCCACGGCTGCAGAAATGCACAACTGGGACGGATCACCCGTTTCGTTTTTAAGAAAGACCGAGTTGGCCGGTGTCGATGCATCAACGCAGGTACACCGACCGACAAACCTTTGGGTAGGCGCCGCACCGGTCGTGGTCGCGTGCGGCGCTGAATGCTTGACCACGAACCGATGGCGCGACGGAATCCGCGTCATCGGCGATCTCCAAGGGATTCCACTTTCACTCACCACTTCACACAACATCAACCCGCCGTTCGGGCGGCGGGCCCTTGACCATGGGCACACATCATGTCTGACTCATCCACCCCTCGATCCACAACGCCCAGATCATCACGGCGCCGGGTTCAGGAAGCATCCAGCCCTGGACGCTCAAGCCAGCACCAACCTGCACGCCGTCAAAGCTGGGCGGGCAAGTCGCCCCAGGACATACTGGCCCACTACCCCACGGGCAAGACGCCACCGCTCAAGGTGCTGGATGTGTTGATCGAACTGTTCAACACCCTGCACACCTCGATGGCCAAGACCGTCTCACACAAGACAAGGCAGGAGCGCGCCAAGTTCCTGCGCCGCTTCTTTCGGGACTTGAAGGCGAAGGCCGGGTTCAAGACGGTGCCTGACCCGCGCAACCTGGGGCAAAAGCACATCCGGGCCATGGTGCAGGTCTGGCAGCAGGAGCACCTGGCCCCGGCGACGATCCAGACCTACCTGAGCTTTCTGCGCGGGCTGGCCATGTGGATGGGCAAACATGGCTTCGTGCGATCACCAGACCATTACGGCTTGAGCGTTGACGAATACCAGCGCCATGAGTACGCCAGCCGGGACAAGGGTTGGTCGGCACATGGGGTGGACATCGACACCGTGATTGCCCAGGTCTGTGACCACGACAGCTTTGTGGGGGCATCGTTGCGGTTGATCCGCGCCATGGGGCTGCGGCGCAAGGAATCGGTGCTGTTTCGGCCATTTGAGAGCGTCGTGCCCTTCGAGTCCACGGGCCTGCCGCCCGAGGACAAGTCGGCAGATCGGTACGCGAGGATCAAGGGCAAGGGAGGCCGGGTGCGCCACATCCCTCTGGACAGCCCGGAGCGGCTTGCCGCCGTGGCATTCGCGCAGGGCGTGGTCAGCAGCCAGGATGCGCACATGGGCAACCCTGCCCATGACCTGCGCAAGAACCTCAGGCACTTTGACTACGTGTTGACCAAGTTCGGCATCACCGTGCGCGAACGGGGGGTGACCGCACATGGCCTGCGCCATGAGGTGCTGATCGGTCACTATGAGGCTCTGGCCGGGACCGCGCCCCCTGTTCGCGGCAATGGTGTTGTGGCGCCCGAGTTGGATCGCGCGGCAAGACAGGCTGTCGCCCTCCTCGCTGGCCATGCAAGGACACGTGCCGCATGTGCATACCTTGGTGCGGTTCAAGCACAACCTGCGTCAGGATCACGCGATGGGAATGACAAGCACGAGGCAACGTCAAAAGCAGTGTCATGACGAACGCCGACGGCGCAGAACCATGTCTGCGCCGTCGGCGTTGGGCAAGCTGTGCATGTCCTTGACTCAGACTGCTGACTCGGCAAGTTCATTGACCTCAGACTGAGAGTCGT
>NZ_JAUSAR010000201.1 GCF_030652515.1 Aquabacterium sp.
ACATTGGCGCCTTGAGCACCGCCAGCGTTCGTGCCTTCACCACCGGTGGTGTCGCTGCACTGACCACGGATCAGATCGCCAACCTGACCACAAGCCAGGCCTCGGCCCTGGCCACCACGCAAGTGGCCGCGCTGACAACCACGCAAGTGGCCGCCATTGAAACGACTGACATCAGGGCCATGACCACGGCCCAGATCGCCATTCTGAACACCGCCCAGGTCGCGGTTCTGGGTACCGATCAGATCGCTGCCATGACCACGGCCGAAGTGCGCGCGTTGACGACAGCAGGCACCGCCGCACTGACCACGGTGCAAGTTGCCGCGCTGGATTCCAGCCAACTGGCCGCCTTGGGCACCCAGCAGATCGCTGCCCTGTCCACAGCCCAAGTCGCCGCCATCGAGACGACCGACATCGGCGCCTTGAGCACCGCCAGCGTTCGTGCCTTCACCACCGGTGGTGTCGCTGCACTGACCACGGATCAGATCGCCAACCTGACCACAAGCCAGGCCTCGGCCCTGGCCACCACGCAAGTGGCGGCGCTGACAACCACGCAAGTGGCCGCCATTGAAACGACTGACATCAAGGCCATGACCACGGCCCAGATCGCCAGCCTGAACACGGCCCAGGTCGCGGTTCTGGGTACCGATCAGATCGCTGCCATGACCACGGCCGAAGTGCGCGCCCTGACCACCTCGGGCGCCGCCGCCCTGACGACCGATCAAGTCGCCGCGCTCAGTTCGGCTCAGGTCGCCGCCCTGGGCACCAGCCAGATCACCGCCTTGACGACCGCGCAAGTGGCCGCCATTGAAACCTCCGACATCAGCGCCCTGAACACGGCCAGCATCCGCGCCCTGACCACCGCCGGCGTGGCTGCACTGACCACCGACCAGATCGCCAACCTGGGGACCGCTCAGGTCGCTGCACTGTCCACCAGCCAGGTGGCTGCGCTGACGACGACTCAAATCGCCGCCATCGAAACCACCGACATCAGGGCCATGACCACCGCCCAGATCGCCAAGCTGGACACCGCCCAAGTCGCTGCCCT
>NZ_JAUSAR010000001.1 GCF_030652515.1 Aquabacterium sp.
AGTGTCGGCTTGCCCGTGCAGGTCTTGCCGTCCCATTGCATGCCCTCTACGCACCGGGACCAAATCAGTTTGCTTCGCAGGTCTGAGACGTGAGCGCCACTCTTCGATACCACAAGGCTCGGCGACTCAGCCTGACCACCACCTTTAGCCGAGTTCATCGCTATCGAACACACTAAATATGTTCCGATTCGTATGTATCGCATAGCCACTTTCATTTCTGTGAGGTTGCCCATGAAAAGTGGAGTTCTTAGCTCATGACCACAATGCTGGAAAGGAGCGACGAAATGGTCGATAAGCAGGTACGGGGCAAGTACACCCTGGAGTACAAACTGGAGGCGGTTCGGCAAGTCAAGGCCGGGCAGTCGGGTGCGGTGGTGGCCAAGGTTTTGGGCATCCCATCGTCAAGCGTGGCCAACTGGGTTCGCCTGGATGCCAAGGGGCAATTGGGCGCCCCCAGCGCAAGCCAGAAGGCCAGATGGAGATCGCGCGCCTGAGGGCCGAGAACGCCCGACTGAAGATGGAGCGCGACATCGCAAAAAAAGCCGCGGCGTACTTTGCGCAGGATGTGCTGCAAAGTACGCCTGGATCCGGCAAATGAGCGGCAAGGCCTGGCCGGTGAGCCTGATGTGCGAGGTGCTGGAGGTTAGCGCCAGTGGGTACTTCAGCTGGAAGCGCTCGCAGGATGAGCCAGGCAAGGGCCCCAGCCGGTTTCAAAGTGATGAAGCCTTGCTGGCGCACATGCGAGCTATCCACGCCCAGATCAAGGGCGAGTATGGCTGGCCCCGAATGCACAAGGAACTGCTGGCACGTGGCATTCGTGTGGGCAAAGAGCGTGTGCGCGTGCTGATGCAGCGCCATGGCATCAAGGCACGAACGAAGAGGAAATTCGTCGTGACGACCGACAGCAAGCACCACCTGCCGGTGGCACCAGATCTTGTGCAACGGCGCTTCAACCCCGATGCGCCCAACGTGCTGTGGAGCGGCGACATCACCTACATCCCCACTGATGAGGGCTGGCTGTACCTGGCTGCGGTGCTGGACCTGCACAGTCGCCAGGTGGTGGGCTGGAGCATGCAGCCGCACATGCAGACCAGCCTGGTCAAGGATGCGCTGCTGATGGCCTGTTGGCGCCGCAGGCCTGCCAAGGGACTGATATTCCACAGCGACCGAGGCAGCCAGTACTGCAGCCATGAGTTCCAGGCCACGATGAAGGCCTGGGGCATCGACTCATCGATGAGCCGCAAGGGCAACTGCTGGGACAACGCGCCTACCGAAAGCTTCTGGGGGCATCTAAAGGTGGCTTGCGTGTTGGGTCAAAGGTTCACCACCCGAGAGCAGGCCACGGCCGCCATCCTGGACTGGATGGCCTTCTACAATCATGCTCGTTTGCACTCGGCACTGGGTTACCTCAGTCCCATGCAGTACGAGCAACGCTGGCTGGCGGCTCAGCGCAAGAACGCCGCATGACAACCCGGGCTAAGCGCTCCGAAATTCAGGGGCAACCTCACTGAGCCCACCAAGAGTCCTAACGCCACAGGTAAGCCGCACCGGAGTGCGAAGCACGCAGGGAACCCACAAGTGGAACTTGTGGGTGTCGGCTTGACCGAAAAGTTAGGCTGGTGAGCGTAGGCAGAGTAATGCTGATTTGTGACTTCATGCTTCGCTCTATATGTGGCGCAGTGATAGCGCCCATTGCGAGTAGCGCTTGCACAGTGTTGAACTTGCTTGAGAACTCATGCAGTTGTTTGCTGTGTATTACGTTCGAAGGCAAGCAAGCGGCTGAACTCAAATGCCAGCAACCCCAGCATGCCAATGCCGGACGCAAGCGACAAGTACAGACCGACGACAAAGAACTCAGCACCGCTTTCTGTTCGGGTTGTCATGAAGGCCCGCATTAACGGCCCAGCGACCCAACTAAGTACTGACACGAGTAACCCAACATAGAGGCAAAACGTGCCGACTTTGCGCAGGAAAGCGGGAAGGCCTGTGGCTTGAGGTGCGTTAAGCACACATGGAACGCGAGCTACGAGGTAGACGCGATATAGACCAAGACCGAGAAAGACCAGAGGGCCGAGGAGGGAAACAAACCCAAAGCCAGCGCCGCCAGTGGCCAGACCGACCCACCCAGACTTTGCTAGGCCAAATGGCAAGACTGCTGCGAGCAGGACAAGACAGTATGCAAGCTTGAGAGAAGACGATGGTTGTTGGTTCATATAGCGACGGATGGTTCGATCGTGGGAAAAAAGCCTAACGCCCGAGGTAAGCCGCACCGGAGCGCGAAGCGCGCAGGGTACCCACAAGTGAAACTTGTGGGTGTCGGCTTGACCAACCTGTTAGGCTGGGGAGCGAAGGCAGGGTTGCGCACTTCACTTCTGAGTCCGCCCGGAATTCAATGCTGCAGCGATTGCCTCGATAGCTGCACTTTGCCGTGTCAGCAAAGCATTCTGTTCATTGATTGCCGTGAGCATTTTGTCTTGATTTGAGCCCTTGCCATTATATTTACGGGCCAAGAGGAACCAAACAAGAACGAGCAATATCATTGGCCCCCAGGAAACTGCAATCTCTCTTAGCTGACTGTTGCTCTCGCTAGATGATTGCTTATTTGACCTAGAGTGGCCTTCTGCGCTCACCACTCGAACTTGAGCATTGGCATATGTCGCTTGTGTAGTAGCTGCAGCGCCTTGTAGGCGGAAGGAAACTTGCTCGCCAGCAGGGACAACCAAGCCATACATTGACTCACTCAGCACATCAATAGTTTTTCCGCTTGAATCGGTGAGCTTTGCTTCAAGGACTAGGTTGTCAATCCTTTCGGCTGTCGTGTTCTTCAGCTCTCCAATGACTGTTACCAACATTGGGCCCTGCGCCTTGGCGGTACTAACCGAAGCATTGATTACTTGGAGAGCCATATCTGGTTGCTGCAACTCATGATCGTTGCAAGCGAGCGCATTGAGTGAAAGAGCTAATGCGAGCGCGGAGAAAAGTCGTTTCATATCATCGTCCCTGAATTTGAAGAGGCGGATTCAAGCTTGAAGTGCAACACCAGCGATGTTGTCGAGTTTAAGGTCGGCAAAGACCTCAGCCGGAGTGCGGAAGCCGAGGATTTTGCGAGGACGGGTGTTGAGACTTTTCTCAACGGCAGTCAATTGCTCCTGCGTGACCAAGCTGAGATCCATGCCTTTAGGCAAGTACTCGCGAATGAGCCCATTGGCGTTCTCATTGGAACCCCGCTGCCAAGGGCTGTGTGGATCACAGAAGAAGATGTCCATGCGCAAACGCTTAGCCAAGGTTTCATGCAGAGCCATTTCGGTGCCTTGATCGTAGGTCATGGTTTTGCGCAAACTGGAAGGCACGCGACGAAGGCGTTGAGTGAAGCCTTCAAGCACGCAGCCGGAAGAGCTGTTATCCAGCTTAACGAGCATGACGTAGCGGCTTGTCCGCTCGACGATGGTGCCAACGGCTGATGCGTTCCTGGCGCCTTTGATGAGATCGCCTTCCCAATGACCAGGCACGATGCGGGCGGCAATCTCGGGAGGGCGAAGGTCAATGGAGGTCATGTTCTGAATGCCCGTGAACTGGCGAGCAACGCGGCCTCTGGTGCGCCTGCCAGCCTTGCTCTTGCGAAGCATTTTGATGAGCTCAGTGCGAAGCGTGCCGCGAGGCTGAGCATAAATAGCGCAGTAGATGGTTTCGTGGCTCACGAGCGTTGAGGCATTCATGAGCCGAAGTCTGCCAGCAACTTGTTCTGGAGAATAGCCTTGGCGCAGGCCCCCGATGACAGAGCGCCAAAGTGGTGAACCCATGTTCAAGCCGAGCTTGCGTCTAGCCAGCCCGGCTCTTCGCCGACCAGCGCGTTGAACGCGTTGGCCGAAGAATGCAAAGTAGCGCCAGCAGCCTGAGACATTGGCTCGTCTAACCTCGCGCGAGATCGTGGAAGCACTGAACCCCAAAGCTTTGGCGACCTGGCGCTGGCTGTGGCCAGCCATGAGCATCGTGTCAATATTGACGCGATCTACTTCGGTGAGATGTCTGTAGTGAATTCCCATTTGCAGCACCTTAGTTTGAGTAAAGTGTTGCACTTCAATTCTGAGCCCACCA
>NZ_JAUSAR010000002.1 GCF_030652515.1 Aquabacterium sp.
ACCCCGTCATGGCCGCCGAAGTCATGGCCCAGTTGGAAGCTGACCCGATGATGAAGCGCAACCACCTGGCCCTGTACCTGTGCTGCAAGCAATCCTTGCGGACACACAAAGCCACAGCCGCACGCAACAGGCGCATCGGTAAGTTCGTGCGTTGGCTGTTCCATGGCGTTTTTGTTGCGCCAGCTTTGGCACTTCGCCACATGCTGCGCCAAGGCGGTGACATCGCCGTTGAATGCCTGCCACCTACTGCCAACGAACCGGCAGCAACCCAAGTCAAGCGCCTGAAGAAAGCGCCGGAGTTTGCCCAGGCTCAATCGTCTTTTGAAGCTCAAGCTTCTGTGCCCAAGGACGCGCCATCCGCCACGTCGGGAGAGCCGTCAAAGCCCAATGCTGTGTCTCAAACAGCCTGATTCCCCGCACGGCAAGACCACCGCGTCTTGACCGTGCCGGGGCCAGCGCCCTGGCCCTGCCCAGATCGACCCACGCGCCTGCCCATCTGCTGGTGGTGCATGCCGCGTCCTCCCCCATTTCGCCCGCATCTGCCCAAGTGGCAGTGCGGCACACCCACGGAAGGAATTTCCCATGACCACTGCAACCGACGCCTTGTGCGCCATCGAGAAGCGTGCCCACCGGGCCATCGTGCAGGAACTGCGCTTGCTGATCAAGGAGGTGCAGGCCCTTCAGCCTGGCCTGGCAGGTGATGACAGCGCACATGCCCATGCACTGCTGCTGAAGCTGGAGCACCTGCGACAAAGCCAGGTGGTGGACAGCGTCTGCGATCAGCCACCCATTCGGTTGGCCGCGCAAGGCTGATACCGACCTGGTACCGACAAGACACCGACACAGCACGCCTGCGGGGCCACGGCCCGCGCGGCGGTGCGTCCCCAGGCTTCCACACAAGGAATCCTCATGACCACCGTCACACTCAACCTGGAGCAAAAGCTCTATGTCATCACGGAGCGATCAGGCCACAGTTGCTTTGGCTTTGGCAATGCTCGCGATCATGCCAACCAGATCGCACAGCAACTCGACCAAAGCCACCTGGCCTTTGCGCCAGGCGACTACGCCACGCTGGCGGGCTATCAGAAATACCTGACGGCCACAGCCGCATGGGGCCGCTCCCCTCTAAGCCAACGCACCTACTTTGCGCCCGGGACCGATCCTAGTGCGGCCACGGTGCTGGAGTCCTATCGCCGAACTGGCGAGAAGATCCGCCTGATACTTGGCGACCTGGCCACGGGTGAACCGTGGCTTGATGAGCATGGCGTGGTCGGCCGCATTGGCCGATCTGGCGGCATGCTCAAAATCCCCCTGCTGGTCGAGCCTGGCGAGTCAGGTGGCGGAGCCATCTTGACCGACTGCATCCTGTGCCTGGTGGACTGGCAGACCGGCAAAGCACCGTATCGACATCCTGTCTATCGCGAGGCCAACTTGAGCCTGTCGCCCAATGAATGCCCTGACCTGCCATGGGCCGTGAGGCGAGGCTGCGATGCCATCGCTTGTTTCGCGGACATCGGCAAGGCCGCTGCCTACCTGGCCTTCATGCGCGGCGCCACCATCGAGCCACGTGTCTTTGCTTGATGAACCGCCAGGCGGCGTGCTCCATGCTACGCCGCTGAACGGCATTGCTGGTACTCCCGGTCGATCAGCCAATGCAGAAACTGGGTGTCCCTGGAGACGCCCCAATAGTGCGCCTTGCATTGCGCGATGTAGGCATCCAGGTCAGGCAGCGTGCGGATGCCGACTGGCTCCAGATCGGTGATCAGCTTGAAGCGCTCAGTCTCTCGCCGAGTGAGCCGGATGTGAGGGCCAAAACGGATCATGGTCGTGCTCGTTGCATGGGTGCGAGTCGCCATCTTGGCGAAATTTCAGGCCCGTGTCACGGCTTTGGCCACCCACTGAAACAAGATTTCTGTACTGAACTTCAGGTGATATTCAGCTGTCACCAAGCCTTGCATTTCGCAATGCCCCGATTCCATGGCCCCTTGTCCATGGCATGCAGCGATCAAGGCTTGAACGCTTCTGACCATCACGACACACTGCCCACCGCTACCTGCATTCCATCGCGGAATGCGCTCCCGACCTTGCGTCGGCGTCGCAGTCGTCACCTGCCTCATTGACCGTGCTGGCCTCGCGTCAGCACATCCCGAGCGGGAACATCCATCCCCTCGGGACAGGACGTTCCCGCT
>NZ_JAUSAR010000015.1 GCF_030652515.1 Aquabacterium sp.
CAGGCGCGAGAATGCCAGGTACTCGTCGGCGGCATGCATGGGCACATGGAAGATGTTCTCGGACAGGCTAGCCATCAGCGCCTTGTCGGCGGGCACGATGAGGATGGGCACGGGGTAGTTGTCGGGGATGTCGCCGTTGCCCATGAGCAGGTTCAGCGACTCCAGGCGACGGCCACCAGCGCACACTTCAAACAGGCCACGTGAGCCCTTGATGACGATCAGGTTCTGCAACACGCCGCAGTCCAGGATGGACGCAGCCAACTCGGCGATGCTCATCTTGCTGGTGCTGCCACCTGAGCGCACCTGATGGTCTGCCGACAGCACCAGCTTGTTCAAGGGCGCGGTGGTACGGGGGGATGCTGCAATCACGGCATCGATCTCTGCCTTGGTGAATTTCATGGGTGGCTCCTGCACGGTTGAGGGACATGCCTTGTGCGTGTCCATGCATTCAGAATCTCATCCGGCCCGCTGAAATCAAGGTCGTGAACTTGCCCCTCTACGGGCCCCACCAAGCACCGCCCCCAAACAATCAAGCCCCCTCCCCCCATCGATCCACAAGGGACTTAGGGCCGCAGCCCTAGCTTGAAGCGCGGTACCATTTCTACTGTTTTGGTCTGCTTGCCACGCGCGCAGATCGCCCACCCTTGATCGGTCAGGACACGCTGTAAGTACGCGCCGATATTCACCGACGAGGTCTTTCGTTGAACGCATCGGCTACCGCTCCGCTTTCTGTCCTGCGCTTCTGGCGTGATCTGGAAGTCTTCAACATCCCGACCGCACCATCGGCCAAGGACAGCAGCGACCAGGTCAAGATCGTCACGCTCAGACGCGGCGATGTCCTGCCTTGGCAACACCCTCACTATCAGCCAACACAAGAGCATGGCTACGTCCATGTCGTCTATGTGGGCGTGGCCGACACGGAGGACCTCTCCCGGTTGATGCTGCAATCGGTGTTCCCCGAGGAAGACCTCAGTGAGCGCGAACGCCAGCGCGCAACCGGAAACGGCTGGCTTGCCGCATTCGTCGCCAACGAAGATGGCCACCCCAAGCTCGACAGCTACCTGCCTGCCAGCTTCGCCCACGGGGTCGATGCCCTGTGGCATTCGGAGCCGCTGGAGAACGTCAATGCCCGACTGGCACGCGCCACGGATGAGTTCGGACAACGACGCCACCACCTGCGGCCCGTCGCCACCGACCCGCAGCAAACACCGCCCACTGGCCAGCCCGACACCCCACCGGCGCCAAGCCCCTTGACCTGGAGCGATCTGGATGAAGAGTTGCGCACCGTGTGCAATCTGCTGGGCCCAGGGGCCGATGCGGCAGGCCTGGACTGGCGGGTGGTGGTTCGGGTATCACGGGTCAAGCGCCGCTTCCTCGATGACAGCCTCAATGCCGCCATTGACTACCTGAACTCCTTCTATCTGGATGACCTCAACCGCCTGATCACGCAGGCGGGCAAGAACAAGCCCTTTGGCAAAGCCCTGAGCACCTTTCTGGGCGCGCCCATTGCCCCCGAGCAGCGCATCGACATCCTGAACGACCACGTGGCCATGGGTGAACTGGTGAGCGTGGCCCGCTTGCCCAGCGCACGTTGGCCAGCTTCACCAGAGGCCCCACTGGTGCTGGCTCAGCAAGCTGCGGTGGCCCAGGTGCTCAGCACCTTGGGGCGCGATGGCGGCACGCTGGGCATCAATGGCCCACCGGGCACGGGCAAGACCACCTTGCTGTGCGATGTGATCGCAGAGGTGGTCACCGAGCGTGCGCGCAAGATCGCCGCGCTCAGCCGCCCCATCGAGCTGTTCGAAGACAGCGTGAGCGTGGCGGGCAAAAACTTCTTCCCGCTCAAGGCCAAGGTGGTGAGCGGCTCGTCCATCGTTGTGACCAGCACCAACAACAACGCGGTCAAGAACATCACGCAGGAGCTGCCTGCGCGCGCGAAGGTGCACAGCGACTTTGCCTCAGCCAACTACTTTGACGAGGTGATCCGCGAGGTGTTCGCGGCCCAGAAGGTGGTGGACGACGACAAGCAACCCATCGACTGCTGGGGTTTGGTTGCAGCCGCGTTGGGCAATGCAGGCAACCGCCGCTCTTTCGCCCGGGGATTTTTTCGGGACGAACCACGTCAGGCACCCAACACCGAAAGGCCAGCGTCCGACAACGCACAAGAAGGCAATGCCCCAGGTGCGACCGCTCAAGCCAGCACGCCTGCGCCCGCCGATCCGTTGCCACCGTCGATCAAACAACTGCTGGAAGCCGCCAGCAACGACTACACCCGCTATCAGGGCGAATGGCATGCGGCCAAGAAGTCCTTCCTGGCGCTGCTGGCTGACTTCGATGCCCGCCGTGGCGTTTTGCTTCAGGCCGAAAAGTCAGCTCAGCGGATCGATGCCTGCCAGCAGCGGGTCAATGCCCAGCGTGATGCAGCGCAGGCCCAGGCTCAAGCGATCGACCAAGCCAGCCGCCACCTCGCGCAGCTTCAGGACAACAAGGCGATCCAGCATGCCTTGGTCGATTCCCGCCGGGCCACGCTCGACCAGGCGCGTTCGCAATGCCTGCCCAACCTGTGGGACAAACTGTGCGCTTTGTTTGGGCAAGACACCGAACGCATGAAGGCGCTGCGCGCCACACTGGTCGAGCCCACGCTGGCCTTGGCGCAAGCCACCGAAGCGCTGGCCCAACTGGCGCAGGATGGCGCCATGGCCGAAGCACGGCTGGAGCAACAGCGCGAGGCGCACCGCGCCCAGGTCCTGACACTGCAGGGTTCCGAGCGAGAACTGCAAGGTCACCAACGTGCGCTGAAAGCCGGACAAGACACCGGGGCACGGCACTTCCCCGATGCCAGTTTCTGGCAACTGCCCGCCGATCAGCGCCATCGCGCGTCGGTGGCGGTCAGCCCCGCGCTGGACGCACTGCGGGCCCGCATCTTCCTGCAAGCCATGGAACTGCACCGACTGACGGTGCTGGCCAACGCAGGCAAGTTCATCGGCAACCTGCGCGCCGTCAACGGCATGCTCACCGGTTCGCTGAAAGACAAGCTGCCCCTGGAGCAGCGTCCCCTGTTGTGGGACACATTCTTCTTCATCGTGCCGGTGGTTTCGACCACCCTCGCCTCCTTCGACCGCCTGTTTGCTGGCATGGGCCAGGACAGCCTGGGCTGGTTGCTGATCGATGAGGCAGGGCAAGCCACCCCGCAATCTGCAGCCGGTGCCATCTGGCGCAGTCAGCGGGCGGTGCTTGTGGGCGACCCCTTGCAGATCGAACCCGTGTTCACCGTGCCCTTGATGCTGGTCGAAGAGTTCCGCCGCCGCCACGCCGTGGACCCCATGTGGTCGCCCAATGACGAGTCGGTCCAGACCCTGACCGACCGCGTCACCCGCCATGGCTCCTGGGTCACATCACAAGTCACCAGCGGCACCATCGATGCGGAGAAGGCTCAGCCCATCTGGACAGGCATGCCCTTGCGCACGCACCGTCGCTGCGACGATCCCATGTTCAACGTGGCCAACCGCATTGCCTACGCCGAACAGATGGTGCATGGCCGTGTGGACGATCTGGGCCAGCCTGAAAAAACGAAGTTCACCTGCGTGCTCGGTGACAGCGCCTGGCTGGACGTGCGCGCCACCCGCGCCAGCCATCCGGTCATCGAAGACGAACTCCATGTCCTGGTGAACTGCCTGCGCCAGCTTCAACAGCAACCAGCATTCACACCTGCCAGGAAGGCCGGGGGCAAGGACAAGGCCGCCAAGGTGTTCGTGATCTCGCCGTTTCGCAAAATCAAGAACGCCTGCATCAAGCGGATCAAGGATGCGGGGTTGGGCCAGATCGAGTGCGGAACCGTGCACATCTTCCAGGGCAAGGAAGCAGAAATCGTGTTCCTGGTGCTGGGCACGGCTCCTGGACAGGCCGGGTCAGGCGCGCGTGCCTGGGCTTCCGGCAAGCCCAATCTGCTGAATGTGGCCATCACGCGCGCCAAGCATCGGCTGTATGTGGTTGGTGATGCTGCACAGTGGCGTGGCCTGACGTACTTTTCTGAATTGCACCATGACTTGCCCAATCATCCAGGGCTTCACAATGAGAAGGCCCTGATTCAGCCCCCGAGGCGCCATGATCTTTTGAGGCATACGAATACGGACAACCAACGTGAACTCAGATAACTTATCCACAGAAATTGGGGATAGTTAGCGTCACCCAGGGCTCACGCTGCGGCGCAACTTCAAAACGTCGGGACGCCACATTTTTGAGCACAACCCACGCCAAGTGGACTCCCATGCTTTGATGGTGCACTTGGTAGATATCGAGACAGTGCGACTCCGAAAAACATGACTGCAACCGCGCGAAAAGTCCTTGCAGACCTTGAAGCTGCACATGAGTTGCTCGAACTTGAAAGCAACGCTCAGCGCTTCAGAATCACCTGGGTGGCAGCAATGGCACTATGCCGCGCTGTCGGCCACGTACTTGACAAGGTCGACTCAAAGGCATCACCAGAGCTCAAAGCCGCCATCAAACAGGCTTGGAGTTCATGGCAATCCGACCAAGAGCGTCACGGCCTCTTTCACTTGTTCATCGAGAGCGAAAGGAATGCAGTCCTCAAAGAATATGAAATGGGCTTCATGTCGGGATCTTCCGCTGTGATTGTCCTCCCTGAGGGATCAGCTACAACTTTGTCTGACGAGCTGTTCTGCCCGCTAGCGGATGGCCCCTATGCAGGGGAAGATTGCAGAGACATTCTTGCGCAAGCGATCGACTGGTGGCAGTCACAACTTCGGGACATTGATCAAGCGATCTGCGTCTGACGGTACAGACGTGGACTCTGCGCCAAGGGGGTCAAAGCAATGCCGTGGCTAGTCCCTCATCACGGAAGACCAGGGGGCGAATGAGCTATCGCTCATACGGGATATCATTAAAGGCTTTGGGTTGCAGTGGTCCGCCAGATGCGCAAGATCGCTAGTTCCTGGCAGAATGCAAAACAAGAACATATGTCAACAGCAAAAGCCGCAATTCCGGTAATTGATTTGTTCGCCGGGCCTGGAGGGCTTGGCGAAGGTTTTTCGTCATTGCTTGACGACAAAGGAAATCGTCGCTTCGAGGTGAAAGTCTCCATCGAGAAGGATCCCATCGCGCACAAGACGCTGTCTCTGCGCGCGCTGGTTCGGCACTTCAAAAAGGACAAGATTCCCGACTGTTACTACGATTACGTTCAGGGAAAGATCACTCGCGAGGAACTTTTTGGTCATCCTTCCGTGCCGGAGGCTGCGCGCCTTGGCGCGCAAGAGGCCAAGTGTGCAGAGCTTGGGGTCACGCCCCACAAAGAGATCGACGCGTGGATCCGAGATGCCCTAGGCAACGCCAAGCAATGGGTGCTGATTGGCGGCCCACCCTGTCAGGCCTATTCGATGGCGGGGCGCTCAAGACTTCGCCCCAAAGACCCTGAGAACTTCGAAAAGGACAAGCGCCACTTCCTCTACACGGAATATCTGCGGATCATCAAAGAGTTCGGTCCGTCTGTCTTCGTGATGGAAAATGTCAAAGGCATGTTGACGTCACAGCATGGGGGGGCCCCCATTTTCGACCGAATCCTGACTGACCTGCGCTCACCAGGAAATGGTCATGAATACCGCATTCGGTCACTGGTGGTCGAAGGCGAAGATCTGGACCCACATGACTACGTGATCGAATCCGAAAACTATGGTCTACCGCAATCCCGGCACAGGGTGATCCTGTTCGGGATTCGCTCGGATCTTGCCGGACAGGCAGGCCCACTGCTCGGCCAAACCGAAAGGTTTTTGCTGAAAAAGCGCAAGGGTAAGGTCGGCGTCAGATCTGCCTTGAAGGGGCTGCCACTGTTGCGAAGCAGGCTGTCCAAAGAACCGGACAGTCAAGAAGCTTGGCTAGCTGCCGTCAAGCAAGCCCCTCACGGTTTGAAAGGATGGCGGCTACCCATCAGGAGCATGATCGAAACGGAAATGGATGCCGCTTGGAAAAAGGCTCAAAAATATGAGTCATCCGGTGGGCGTTATATCGAGAAGGAAATAGTTTTTTCAGGTGCTCTTTCCGAGGAGTTGAAGTCTTGGTATCACGACCCGAAACTTGGCGGCGTTCTCCAACACGAGACGCGCAGTCACATGAGGTCGGACCTTCACCGCTATCTGTTTGCTTCGTGTTTTGCGAAGCTGCAAAAACACGCCCCCCGACTTCCGCAGTTCCCTCCGCGACTGCTGCCTGATCACGTCAATATGTCCGCTGAGGCGGTCCCATTTCTCGACAGATTCAGAGTCCAGTTGGCAGATGAGCCTTCGACGACGGTTGTTTCGCACATTGCCAAAGACGGGCATTACTACATTCACTACGACCCATCACAGTGCAGAAGCTGGACCGTTCGTGAAGCTGCGCGCCTTCAAACCTTCCCCGATAACTATTTTTTCGAAGGAAATCGAACTCAGCAGTATTGGCAGGTGGGCAATGCCGTGCCGCCATTCCTAGCCAAACAAATTGCTGAAGTCGTTCTTGATTTCATGGAGTCGTCTGAAGGCTGATTTCACCATAAGGGGTCGAGCCCTCAATCCATTCCCGCAACTTTTCGGGCAAGGCATCACGGGCGCCCTTGGCTCGTGTCGCACATTCCCAAATGACTAGCACGCGCCAGCCTAGCACTCCGAGCGATTCGATTGCACCCCGATCCCGCAGTACGTTCGCGGACATTTTCTCTCGCCAAAAATCAACCCGTGTGCCGGGTAGCTTGGCATATTTGCACCCAAGGTGCTGATGCCAAAAGCATCCGTGGACAAAAACCGCGATACGACGCCCCGGCAAGACCACGTCAGGACGCCCGGGCAAATCCTTACGGTGAAGGCGGAACCGATACCCAGAAGCAAAGAGTGCCTTGCGGACCATCAACTCAGGCTTCGTGTTGCCGCCACGAATACCCGACATCATGCGGCTTCGCACTTGTGGCGAGACGATATCAGCCATTCAGGCGCCTCGTGACGACGTTGATCGCATAGCCCACCAGGCAACGCCCTTCAGCCCTGCCGAACCTCTGGAATGTTCGCTGCGTGACTCGAATAACTCGCGCCCATCACAGCTTCCTTGCATTCAGGCCGCTTTGCCCACTCCGAGACCATCTTTCCGCCGGAGGACGAGTGCAGCACATCATTGACTTCCTTGGCCCACACGGCGATTTGTGCAAGCAGTTCAGGCGAGACCGCCTGCTTGGCCCATATCCGGTCCAGGTCAATGCGATCACCAAGCTGCTGGGCAAGAAGCGATACCGTGTAAGCAGTGACATTCGCTTGGAAAGCAGGAAACATCGGCCGCAAAAGCTTTTGCGCGTCCCGGTAAATCTTAGTCTTTGCGATCATCGCCTTGAAATCGGCGACCGTCGGCAGCGGCGCTTCCATGCCATCCAGCGGAGTGAGCCCGGCCATGAACTTGTCGAAGTTCTTTTGCGAGCCAAGACTCACGATGTCCGGCTTCCTATCCCAGGCCGTGATGTATTTGGCCAAGTCAGTTTTGGTGATCCTTCGAGCTGTTGGAATAGCGTCCTTCAATGCCTTGAGCTTGCTGGGCGTGGTTCCTTCTCGGACCAGTAGCGTGTTGTAGCTTCCGGCGGCACGCTCGTAGAACCATTGACCCACGCCGTCAGGGCAATAGACAGAACGTGAGAGCTTCTCAATCTCGACATGGAACGGCTTGTTGGCCGACAGATCGGACTGTCTCACCGCATTTTGGCTGTTTGCGAATCGCGAGATATCGGAGACGAGTGCCTCTTCCTTTGCCGAATCCTGGGCACGCATGACGATGATCTTAGCTGGCACGCGCACCCGACTCAGATCGATATCGGGGTACTTCTTCTTCGTAAAGTAAATCGAGGCGGTCGTCTGCCCCCCGTTGACGATTTGCAAACCCTTCAACCACGCAATCCCACTCGCCCCTTCATCAGATTTTCCCAAACGCATTTCATCAGCGACGATCACGATGCCGTTGTTGTAGGCCATGAACCGCTCGGGTGCCGATCGCAGCGTGTTCTGGATACCTGCATTGACCCCTTTGCCCTTGACGCTCAAGAATGAACGGACATTGGCCTCCAGTAGACGGGCGCCAAATTTTTCATACAGAAGTCGAAGGGCCTCTGCAGGAATCGCAGTCAACGCATAGTCGTAATCGTCGTTTTCGCCCGGGACGAAGACGCATGGCAATGGCACGCCAGATACTTCTACGAAATCAACGATCAGTTCATCACGCGGCTTACCTTCGGACCAATGTCGATGCAGTCGCTCGATGTCCATCACCTCAAGGCGTACCGCCTTGCCGCCAATGTCCCGCGTTTTGAAGCTCTTGGACTTGGCGACGCGATCCGTGATGACATAAACACGAATCTGCTCCAGGTCGTCGTAGATGGCCTGTAGCGTTTCGGCCAAAGAGCGCACATCGCTGGATGGGTCCAGCTTCGGAGCCATCTTGCCCTCGGCACACAGTTGCAGAAAGCGCAGGCATTGCTCGACAGCCTTCTGAGTGTCCGCGTCCGGAACGGGTGTTGGCACATCAACATTGGCGTAAAGGCTGACAAACAGGTCGAGCTGATCACTTTCCTCGGAGAGAGAATAGCCACTCAATCTCAAGTTCGCATTGCCAACCTTGCCCTCGAAATGACATTCGACAGGTTCAAACGTCATGCCGATTTCCGACATGTGCTCCATCACGATGGACGAAAAAACCAGCTCCTCATATAGGGCCCCGTCTCGCATTTGAGATCGAACGGCTGCCTGAGTCTCGCTCAGGAATTCAGGCAAATTCATATTCAGATCGCTCCCAGTTCTTTTAACGCACCCTCAGTCCCGACGTTTTCGCCGGGAACCTTGTCGAGGTCAATGTCATAAGTGGCCCTCATGATCCCTGCAGGAACATTGCCTGAAGTCAAGCGGGGAAATTCGTTCGTCACTTCGACGACACGCATTCCAGCATGTTCAAACCGCCGAGGATAGCGATCTGCATGTGAGTCGATGTAGCCAGCAACGAGCAAACGCTCGGTAAACACCCTTTCCGCCTCCAGTTCGCCTTTTATTGCCTGACGTATCACCTCGACAACCTCAGGTAGGTTCTGGCCGCCTGGGGTTTGCCGCAATCTCACTCCAGCCACAAATAAAGGCTGACGTACCGCATCGTCCAACTGCTCAAGCGAGCCAATCCTGGCAGGAAAGCCACTGGAAGAAAGCGTGGTCTTGACCTCCACGGACCCAGTGCCAAGCTCGAAGTCCTGGAGACCATCTAGTGGTCCAACCCACGATTCGATAGCAGGCGCTGCGGAGACTCCAGCCTCGATGATGGCACGCAGCAGCGTGAGTTCGCCAATCAGGCCGATCTCGGACTCGGGGCTTAGGGCTTGGGTTCCTTTGCGCATGAACTCCTGCCATGCCCCAACTCGACGGACAAAGACACGCATAAGCTTGCCCTCGTCGGCTCCGGTCAACACCGCATCGTCAAGCGCACCAACCACATCGCATGCCATGGCCGCGAATAGCTCGGCACTCCCGGCGATCTTCCGAGTAAGTGCGAGCCAGAGTCGACCATTGCCCTCTGGGTCCGCTCGCTCCACCGAGAACCCCTGCCCCTCGGGAAGCTTGTCGGCCGCGGCAAGACGTACGGACGGAAACCCCACCAACACCGCCTCGGCATTGTCCGGGGAACGCCGCCCAGCTCGCACAACCAGCGGCCCCGCAGAAGGAAGCGCGATGGCCTGCCAGCCTGGCTCAGTGTCGGCGCCCGTCAGCGACGACCATGCCATGAGGAATTCGTTACTCGGACGGGCCATATTCCTGCATCCAATAGAGGAGGTTTACTTCGTATTCCACGCGAACGCCGTTCTCGCTCGACGGGAACGCGATGGCGAAGGCCATGATGGGCTTGTCCCAGCCAGGCACGATGAGGTTTTCAGGGAGCATCGCCTTGCCCTTGTAGTAGGGGGCAAGGGAGTACAGCAGCAGCAGGCCGCGATCGGCCTCGCCTCCAAGCCTGTCGCGCGACTCGCGAATGCCCTTGCCGCTGGGGATGGTTGGCAGATTGACTCGGCCGCGAGCGGGCTCGGGCTTCCACGCCGCGCGAGTGCGGGCCAGCGCATCACGCCAAACATCGTCATCGAGATCGATGCCCTCGTCCTTGGGATCGGTCAGCACGCCGATGGCGAACATGGCGGGGTCCTTGATGCCTGGAGGGTCAGGGTCTTCGGTCTTGCGTGTCTGGAAAGACTTGACTGCGAAGGCGCCAGGGAACACATGCGTTTCGCCAACCCCGTCGCCACCAGTTAAAAGCGCAACGCTCCATTGCTTCAATTTGCCGATGTCGAGCATCTTGGTGATGAAGTCCGCGAGCACTCCCGCCTTAGCACTGGTGGCATTGGGGTGAGTCGCATAGGCGCTCAAGAATGCAAGCACATGCGAAGCATCCACATTTTTCCAAAGGCGCGCGCCTGACCAAGAGTCGGCGTCACCGTCACGTGAATACTTCGGTGCCGTCAGGAAGTTCATGCCGAGGGACGCGATCAACGAATCGGTCGCGGCAAGGTTCGCAGCTTGGACTCTGGCGTCCCGGTGGAAGAGTATGGTTTGGGGCCGCGTGCCACTGTATGTAAGGGACAGCGTTTGCGCGTTGCGCATCTTCAATGGCGATGTGACGGTGAGAATTTCATGCGACATGACCTTGAGGCCGTATTGCTCTGGCGTGAGCTTCGCCTTCGCCATGAAGTCAAACTCTTCGCGCAGCTCCTCGGAGGCGTCTGCGATGTGACCGAACCACTTCACCAAGTCCGGCGAGGTGTAAAGGCGACAGAGGTCCAGGTATCCCGGTCGATAGCCGAACCAACGACCCATCTGCATCAGCGTGTCATACATCTTCGTCGTGCGGACGAAGTAGCTCACGCAGAGACCTTCAAGGGTCAGGCCCCGAGCGAGCTTATCGCCTCCGACGGCGATGACCTTGAGCGAGGCGCCGGGAGTTGCGTAGTCCAAGGCATCTTTGGCCGTTCCATTGATGGAGCGCACGACGATGTCATTGAGTACATCGGGCAGCTTCGCGACCACGGCATCCCACGATGGCAGTTCTGGGGGACGCTCCACAGATGGAGAGAGCTCGGCGACTTTGTCGCGCGTGGGGATGAAGTCTTCGTCCCAGGTCTCGCGCATTTGCGTGAGCAACTCGTCGGCGTCGCTGCCACGGGTGACCTTCTGCCGCATGCGGCGCACCGTTTCCTCGACCTGCTCGCGCACGTGGTCTTGCACGGCCACATATCGAGTGACGTGAATCAACATGGAGCTGTGCTCGGCCCCTTGACCTCGCAGTTCGCGCGCGGCGCAGACAAGCACGAAGGAATGGATGGCCTTGCGCAGGGACAGCGGTATCGCCTCTTGCCCCATGTAGACGGGGATGTGCGTCTTCTTGTGCTTGGGCGGCATCCATCCTGCATCGGCCTCGGGGTCGTAATGGTCCAGGATGCTGCGTGACAGTGGGAGGGCTCCCACGCGACCATCCTTGGTCAACTTGCCAAACATGCGGGCAGGGCCAACGTAGTTCGACGGAGCGGCCAAATTGATGATGAAGGCCTTGGGGAAAAGATCTGGGCCTTCCTTGGCTGTGGCTCCTTTGTGGTGAATGTAGATGTTGGCGAACGGAGTGGCCGTGTAGCCCACGTAGGCCTTGCGCGTGAAGGAGTGAAGCAGCTGGCGGATCAAGCTGTTGATAGTCTTGGGCTGATGCTCCTCGTCGGGCGTCCCATCGTCGTTGAACACCTGCTCGCCGGTATCCACCGAAGCGTTGTCGGCCTCGTCGTCGATCATCAGTAGCGGCAGCTTGGTGACGAATTTCCAATCAGGCATCGAGCTTGGGGTGTCGGCCACGCGCGCTTGAATCCATTTGAGAAGCTCTGTCAGCACGGTTTTTTGCTTCTTGACCACAAAGAGCCAAGGACGCTCTTCCGGGGAGATGCCATGAAAGTGCTTGGCGATGGATTTGCTGAAATCGCCGTTTTCCGCCCGCGTCGTTGCCGAGTTGGTTTTGAGGTCCTCGCCAAAACCCGCCACGCCGATGGCCGCACCCGCGTCGCGATCTGCCGTTGTCTCGTAGCCCAGAAAGCCTTCTTCAAGACGCATCTGGGTCTGCGAGCGCAGGTTGTTGTGCATGCCCGCCAGCACGATGATGATCTTGTAGCCAGCGTCGGCGGCCTTGTTGATCAAGCCCGTGTAGTTGCTGGTCTTGCCGGACTGCACGTGTCCGACAACGAGACCGCGACGATCCCAGGCATCTGTCCGCAGCGGGTCTTCGAGAAGCCCGAGGATGTCGTCAGTCGCTTCGTCAAGGCCATCGACGACCACATCGGACAGCTTGGACTCCTGGTAGTCACGATATCGGCGCCAGTAATGCCAGTCCTTCTTGCGAGTGGCGGTGAGCCAATCGAAGTGCCCGGTGTTGTCCTTGAGGGTGGTGGCCTTGCCCATCCGGTGGCTGAATCGTTGAATCAGGGTGGCGACCGCCTTGGCCTCATCCAATGGCACTGGCGGATCGCTCGCAAACATCGCGGCCGCCAGACTCACCTTTTCAGCGATGTAGGACGGCGTGATCTTTGACGAATCCTTCTCAGCCTTCACAAGCCGCTGCGCCGTGGCGATGACATCTTCGAGCAACTGCGCCTGCGCTGCTGCCTCTTCTGCTGCAATCATTTTTTACTCCCTAGTTTTGCGACAAGCGCGGGATATTTTTGGAACGGTTCCGTGCGCGCTATCGACTTGCGCGCCTCCTCGATGCTCAGGCCCTTGCGTTCGATCAGATCATCGAAGAGCACCTGAGCGACCTCGATCACGGCCGCATTGGGTTCACCCTCGAACCCCGTTCGTGGCGTCTCCTTGTTTTCTGCTGTATCCAGCCAGATGCGCTGCACGGGGACGGTCTCCTCGATGACGCGAATCATCGCCCTGACCAGTGGCTGCAACTCCCCGGCATTGGCAAGAACTGCTGCGACGGAAGCGTGCTTCTCGTCGATCCGATATCGCATCCCGGCCTTGACACGATCAACCCGCCAAACCTGCTCGACCGGTGTGTTGCCTTGCGCAGGCGTCGGCGTACCTCGATAGGCGAACACGTGCCGAGCCCGTTCGCGCGTGTTCTCGGCCAGCGACATCAGCCATGGCCTTAGCGAAATAGGAGGACGCGCAGTCGATTTTCGGACATCTATTTTCCAGTCCGCATCGGCTGTGTTGGGAATATCCAGCCGAATGCGAGCCAATCGATGCGCCTCTTCCCTGTTCCATGCCCGCGAGTTGCCAAGACCAAGCCATCCGCCGGCAACCAGGAGTCGCTCGTTCCGGTAGACATAGAAGCCTTGCTGAGCCGTCCAGCCTGCCGGGCCACCACTTGCTTCGAACTCGGCATTGGTCAATTTGTCGCGATGAGGCAAGACATGGCACTGAACCGAGACCACTCCATAATCGGTCGGATGATTTGTCGTTGGAGACGCCCAAGGCTTCGCAGGATGCCCCGACATGAAGGGATCCCAAGGCGCGACAAGGCTGCCATTCAAAAGCAGCCGAAGCTTTGCGCGTGGCCCCTGAAGCAGTCGATGAAACACCATTGCCAAATGAGACTCGACGTTGTCGATGAGGTCGTGATAGTCGTCAGATGTGTAGCCTGGGGTGACAACACGGTCCAGGATTTCCCACAGAACCAGCGTTCCAGCCTTCTTGCCCTTGAGGCCCGCGATGAACTGCTTCGATCCTGGCGCTGGCCCCTCGAACAGAAGCCAGCCGCTCTCCGGATTGGCGGCGAGCTCATCCAGGTCCCACCGAAGGCAACTTGCCGCGCCATCTTTTACGGTGGCAACCGTGAGCCTGCGGCATTGAGAAAAGGAGGCCGTCTTGAGGCCCATACCGAATCGCCCGAGATCGTGGGCGGCGCGTGCATCAAGCGGATTCTTATCCCCAAGGCGCATGGCGCTTTCGAGTTCGCCATCATCCATACCGCAACCATCGTCCAGGACAGCAACCCGACTGTTTTGACCGTCCCAGGTGAAATCGACGCGAACCTCTCCTGCGCCAGCTGAAATGCTGTTGTCGATGACATCGGCAAGTGCGGCCGCTGTCGAATAGCCGAGCCCGCGCAGAGCTTCGAGCATCGCCATCGCGCGCGGTGGCGCATTGCGCGTTTTGGGTTTCATCTCCAGTAGCCCTTTCCTGGCCAAAACTCGAACCCCATGGCAATCAGCTTTCGCACAAATCTGCGAGAGCGCACATCGGGTGCCTCAGTGAGGTCTACCCATAGCCGTCCACTCCCCCCATCGCGGTCATCATCGACCGCGACCCCGGCAGCGAGTAACTGATCTATCAATTTGTCGAGCGCGGATTGCCCGGCGGATTGCGATCGACCGGGACCCACGCTCAATTGCTTCGTCTGATTGGGTCGAGACGAGGCGCATGCCTCCGGGCCCTCCGAAACGGCTTCTGGGTTGCCGTCCAACTCGTTATCGATGAACTCGCGTTCCGCCACCATACCGAGATCGCGATTTGGAAGTGGACTCCTGCTGAACTCGCGTCGCAGCCGCTCAATTCGGCCCGGATGTTTAAGGTGGCGAATGGCCGCCGCCTCAAGTTGCCGGATGCGCTCTCTCGTCACATTGAGTCGCAAGCCGATCTCTTCCAGCGTCATCGAATCCGGCACACCGATGCCGAAGCGCAAACGCAAGATGCGCTCGTCTTTCGCCTTTAGCGTCCCCAACAGCCGATCAACGGAATTGATCAATTGCAGATCGGACACGATATCCATCGGATCGCGGGCAATGAACTCCTCCAGGGCACCCACTGCGATACGCGCATCCAGATCCGGCACATCATCAATTGGCAAAGGCTCTTGCGCTACACGGTTGAGCCCCGCAACCTTGTGCGCAGGCATGTCCACGCGCACCGCGACCTCATGAATCGTAGGAGCCCGCCCGACCTCTATCTCGAAGACATGTGTGGCCTGGGCAATGCGTTGAACCTTCTCATAAATATGGACTGGCAAGCGAATGGTCTTGCTCTTGTCGGCGAGATGACGGCCAACCTGCTGCCGAATCCACCAAGTAGCGTAGGTGGAAAACTTGAAGCCCCTGCGCCAGTCATACCGATCGACGGCCTTGATTAGCCCAATGTTCCCTTCTTGGACCAGATCGTCCAAAGGCTGTCCACTGAACAGATACTTCTTTGCGATGGAAAAGACGAGCTTCAAATTGGCAACGGTCATCTTGTCGCGTGACTGCCGATAAGCCTTCATCGCCTGCGCGAACGCCATCGCTGGCCCTTGCTCGCCAGAAAGACTGGAGTCAGCCAACTCCAGCAGAAAACCTCGGGTCAGGCCAAGTGCCTCGATCGCATTGCGGCGTTCACGCCACTCAAGAGTGCTGCGAGATGAACTGACGGAAAGGCCAGACAGTCGCTCAGCATGTGCAAAAAAATCCGACGACTCGTCAACGGATTCATTCTCATGGGAGTCGGACTGCGAACCGTGCTCATCCTCTTCGTTGGGGTCTTCGGCCAGCAAGCCTGGCTCGGCATCGAATCTCCCAACTGAATGCACGTCGATGTCGTGCGGCTCAACGCGCGGTCCAGCCGAAATCCAACGAAGCGGCTTGGCACCCGACATCACCATCCGCCCCCCGTCAAGCACTGCGTCAATGCCAGAAGGCCATGAGGCAAGCTCATCAAGCGCCGCCTCAATACCTCGTTCCATGGCTTGCCCGAGGGCCACTTCTGCCTCAGCCGAGAGAAGAGACTCGCGTTGAAACTCCCGTTGATAGATGCGCATGGGCTCATTGCGCCGTTCCGCCAGATCGTCTATGAACGCCAGTGCATTCACAACGACTTCTTCTTCGTCGGCATTTTCAACAGGGGAGACAACGACCTCAAAGTTTTCGTAGGCTGACGAGTATTCGAATCGTTCATCAGTTTCTGCACCGAGGTCATTGATCACCATGCGCAGAAGGGCCCCAGCTTCTTCACTAGGCACCCCATCTCCATCAAACGACAGGTCCCCAATCAACGAGTCCGGCACGCTGCCTTCGCGAATGGCCCTAAGCAGCACAAGGCGGAGTTGCTCGCGAGCCTCCACGTCTTCCGGGCGCAGAAGTGGAGACGCCCGCTCGGGCAGGTAGGCATCAAAATCGTTCCAGTCGATGGATGTATCGATAGGTTGATGCTTGGAAATGGCTTGTTGAACTTCAAGTGCAGCCGCTGACAGCGTCGGATCGCTTTCGGGTGGCGGCTGTGCATCTTCAGCCTCCCACCCCGTAAGGTCGAAGGCAATTCCATCCTCATCGAAATCCGATGCCCATTCGATCATGGGCGATGACACCTCGGCGATGTCTCCCGCCGAATCCGAGTGGTTCAGGCTGGGAGGCTCAGGGACATCTTGACGTTCAGGGCAAAGAGCGGATGGCTCACGACCCGCCACAACCGAGCTTTCGCTGAGCTCGGTCGTGGCGAGTTCGTCAAGATCCCCCCCTTCATTGGAACGTTCCGCAGATGTGCAAGCCGCCACAATGACAGCGACCGCCTCAAGCGCTGCTGCGGCCTGAGCAATATCGAGTGCTGTTTTCCCGGACGGATCAAGCAAGCCAGCATCAGCACCGCAATGAATGAGTAGCTTGCAAACGGCGGCTTTGTTGCGGGCCGCTGACAACATGAGTGGCGTCAGGCCCTTTTCATCGCGTGCATTGAGGTTATCGCCTCGGTCGATATGAACCTGGACCGCGCTTTCGACTCCCGCCAAGACAGCCATTCTGAGGAACCGGTTCAAAGGTGCAACGTCGCGAACAGCCATACCTGTCACAAATTCGCTCTTTCACGGAACACTGCGACGGCCACTTTCAGCAGCAGACTTGCCGGTCTGATAGTGGAGTGTGCGCAATGGGTCACGCCATTCCCCGATGAAACGGGGGCGAGCAGCCGCGCCATCCACAAGCGAGCTGTGGCACACCGGTCACCGTGACAGGATGACAAATTCGGACACTGTCATTCCATTGTTTCCCTGATGTCATTGGAGCTTGTGTAAATCTTGTTTCAGGGCATTCTACAGAGAGGTGGCACTGTTTTCTCATTGGTGCCATACCCTGGAGTGACTTGGCAAACCCCATCTGCATATTGCAAAAAGGGAAGGCAGAGGCAATCCGCCACGACCAAGCGCACCACGTCCTCGCCGTTTGATCATGGCGTCAATCAAATAGCCGCAAAGCACCCTGGAGCAACCCCCACTTTGGCGGTCATACTGCAACGGCTACCTGTGGACATCGCGTTCACGCAGCCTTCAATGGAGATCTAGGTCTCCCTGAAGTCCAGCCACGCTGGCGTCGCAGTCGTGACCTGCCTTGTAGAAGCTGAACCTCGGTTCAGCCTGGCCATGTCAATGGCCTTGTGCCTCTTTCAGCCCTC
>NZ_JAUSAR010000026.1 GCF_030652515.1 Aquabacterium sp.
CATGGTCGCCAAGCTATCCGAGATCATCACCTCGGTGCGCTCCGGAGCGGATTCACTGGCGAGCGCATCCGAGCAGATCAGCGCCACGGCGCAATCGCTGTCGCAGGCGTCCAGCGAACAGGCGGCCAGCGTGGAAGAGACCACGGCGTCGATAGAGCAGATGACCGCCTCCATCAGCCAGAACACCGAGAACGCCAAAGTCACCGACGGCATGGCCGGCAAGGCCTCCAAGCAGGCCACCGAAGGCGGCCAGGCCGTGGGCAGCACGGTCGAGGCCATGAAGAAGATCGCGGGCAAGATCGGCATCGTGGACGACATCGCCTACCAGACCAACCTGCTGGCGCTGAATGCGGCGATTGAGGCTGCCCGCGCCGGCGAGCACGGCAAAGGCTTCGCCGTCGTGGCGGCGGAAGTGCGCAAACTGGCGGAACGCAGCCAGATTGCGGCACAGGAAATCGGCGAACTGGCCGGCAGCAGCGTGAGCCTGGCCGAGAAGGCGGGCAAGCTGCTCGACGAAATGGTGCCCAGCATCAACAAGACCTCCGAACTGGTGCAGGAAATCGCCGCCGCCTCGTCCGAACAATCCAGCGGCGTCGCACAAATCAACGGCGCGATGGGACAACTGAACCAGACCACCCAGCAGAATGCATCCGCCTCGGAAGAACTCGCGGCAACGGCCGAAGAAATGAGCAGCCAGACCGAGCAACTGCAGAGCGTGATGACCTTCTTCAAGCTGGGCAATGCGGGCGAACAAGTCGTCACCCAGACACGCCACAGAGCGGGGCCGGGCAAGGTGCAAACCGGCGGTGCGCCCAAGTTCGCCAAAGTGTCCGCCAAGTCCCCAGCAGGCAAACCTGCGGCCGACGCGCCCAACGAACAGGACTTTGACCGTTTCTAAGGAGAGGCAGCCATGAATCAGGCGAACAATCTGCCGGTCATCGCGGGCGCTGCTGCGACGGACGAAGAACAGCAATACCTCACCTTCCTGCTGAGTGGAGAGATGTTTGCCATCGGCATCCTCAACATCAAGGAAATCATCGAGTACGGCAGCCTCACCGAAGTGCCGATGATGCCGGGCTTCATCCGCGGGGTGATCAACCTGCGCGG
>NZ_JAUSAR010000030.1 GCF_030652515.1 Aquabacterium sp.
TGTGAAGATGCGTCGAGTCAGCCGCGCCTTGGGGCGGTGTATCCCAACAGGTCGCCGTTGCACCGACGCGTGCCAGCGAAACATTGCGGCTCTCGGACATGGCTCGCCCGGCATTGCTGTCTCTGCAACACCGACAACATCGTGGACTCCTGTGCTGGGCGCCGCTCCTCGCCGTCACATGTCGGGCTGGGGGAAGGGTACTCCTGTCGCAATGCCGGCGTTGTCTCCCACGATGACGGCAGGTTCCATCACCAAATGGAACAAGCGAGAAGGGGAGGAAGTGCGGTCTGGCGATGTGCTGGTACGTTGAGATACGAAAGTTGGCATTATTCGCTATGCGCGGGTATGAGTCAGTGTTTGCCTATCGTGCGTGTCAAGCGTGGCATCTCATCCAGTGCAACTGCAACCAACCTGCGGTGGGGGCCTGTGGTGAACGTGATTTTGGTGTTCCGTGTGGCTAAATCCTAAATTTGTTGGAGCGGAAGATTCCCCCATTGATGTGCACCTTCTCACCTATTTTCGTCCACGCTCTCGTATGTTCCTGTGTGCAGTGCGAGGTGGCCACCGACAAGGCCACCATTGATTTTGTGTACCAGGACGAGGGCATTCTGGCTCGCATCCTGGTGGCTGAGGGGGGAGAGGCGGTACCGCTAGGCACTCCCCTCGCCATCATGGTGGAATCCAAGGAAGATATTGCCGCCGTGCACGCCATGGCTGTCCCCACCGGTACAGATACCGGTGCCTCCGCTTCTCCACCAGGTGCGGGTGTGAGCAGCAGTGCAGCAGCTACCGCTGCCCCACCCCAGGCTGCATTCCAGAGCACCACACCCCTCACAGTTACCGCCACTGCTACCGCCACCACCCACGCCCCAAGCGGTGACGACTATCAGAGTGCGGTAGCTGCCTTGTCACCTTCGGATGTCATGCCAGCTGCTCGTGCGCTGATGGCCGAATTCGGCGTTAATCCGGCTGGCTTGAGGAGCAAAGCGACTGGCAAGGGGGGTCGCATCACAAAGGGAGACGTCCTAGTGCACTTGGGCAAGGCACCACACTCAGCACTCACACCGTCTACTGCTGCATCGACACCACCACTTGCACCTGCTCCGCCAGCTGCAGTGGGCGGCAGCACTGCACGTGACTCATCCCAGGCCAGCAGCAGCAACAGTGGTGGCGGTAGCATGACACCCCCATTCCTCCCATCTTTGCCTCCTCGGGCACCCACCATCTCGCCCCAGCAGGTGGCCACTGCCTTCGCGGTACCGGTACGAGTGGGGGGTACCTTCACAGATACCAAACCCTCCCAGGTGCGTCGCATCATCGCGGGTCGCCTGGCGGAGAGCAAGGCCACCATACCCCACCAGTACGCGGTCATGGACTGCCAGCTGGACGCACTGATGAAGCTGCGGAATGGACTGAAGGAGGCAGGGGTGACACTGAGTGTGAACGACATGGTCATCAAGGCAGCCGCCAAGGCGTTGCGAGACGTCCCCGAGGCCAACTGCTACTACGACGGCAAGAGCGACACCATCGTTCCCAATGCCACCGTGGATGTGTCGGTGGCGGTAGCAACTGAAGGTGGCCTCATCACACCCATCGTGAAGGGCGCGGACACCTTAGGCCTGCTTGCCATCAATGAGCGCGTGAAGGATCTGGCGGGCCGTGCACGGGCCAACAAGCTGAAGCCTGACGAGTTTCAGGGCGGTAGCTTCACCATATCCAACCTGGGCATGTTTGGCATCGACGAGTTCAGCGCCGTCATCAATCCGCCCCAGGCCTGTATCTTGGCGGTAGGCAAGGGGGAGAAGAAGGTGCTCGCGGCACCCCTAGGCTCCCCTTTCTCACTCGACGATGAGGTGGTGGTGACTGGTGACGGTAGCAAGACGTGTCCTGAGCCCATCGTTGCGACGGTGATGACGGTCATGCTCAGCTCGGATGCACGGGTGGTGGATGCCGCAATCTCGGCTCAGTTCCTCCAAGTGTTCAGACACTACATCCAAAACCCAACCCTGCTGGTGGCATAAGCTGAGGTGTGAGGTGTGAGTTGTGCTATGATGTGGTAGTTGTTGGTGGAGGTGCCATGGGACTCGCACTCGCAGTCCCGCACGTGCGGCGAAATGACACGCGTTGAAGCTAGAAACACGATATGGGGAACCTCTTCAGCGTGGATAGGGTGACCTTGCTCAGAACAGTTGCCATTTGAAGTAGCACTTTATGTCGGCAGCTGAGTAGCTTAATGGTAGAGCATCAGACTTGATAAATCTGAAGGTCCCGGGTTCGATTCCCGACAAAAGCTTTCGCCACAAAAATTGAGGGGTTTGCGGTCAAAAACCATCCGATAAGGACACCCCTCCACCGGTTTCGCCACTGGTGTGGTTAGTCACGGGTCGCGTCGCAAGACGATTACCCGTGGCGAGACGTCTCAAGTTACGGGAAGGGGTGTGGCGACCCTGGGCCGTCGCGCTGTAGTCCTTACTTCGGTATTGATGGTTGCAGTGGCGTGACTGTTGAGAGCGGACGTCGGTGCGTGCTATCATGGGAACATCCATGGTTCTATCAACACGTGCTTAAGGTTTCACGGACATACCATAAAAATAGGGTCACGGAATGCAATTGATAAAACAATTGTGTACCGTGGCCCTATATGTCGGCATCATCACCCACATCCAGTACCTGTACAACGTGAAACACTTCCAACGGATCCTCCACGGAGTGAACGGAGTGTACGATCATCCCTGGGCACCTGGACGGGTGGTCCCTCGCCAAGCCGCCTTGAGCCTCCAAGCTCCATGTTGCGCTTCGGTACTGGCGATGGCCAGGTCCCCCCCGGCGAAGAGCCGAGTGGTGCTGGCGTCCAGGACCGGCTCCGCTGCTATGGCAATGAAGCCACTTGCCCTGAGCGCGAGTGTGATCAGCCAGATACAACGAACTGGCGGCGCCAACCAAGACATGCCGGATCCCGAGAGCACGTTTAAAAACAACTACGCTGCCACACGGGAGTGCCTGTAATGCGACGGGTGTACCACAACGCATAGATCCGGCATCTTCCACTA
>NZ_JAUSAR010000041.1 GCF_030652515.1 Aquabacterium sp.
AACCCAACTTGACCCCCAGCGACCTGCCGCTGGCCAAGCTGAGCCAAGCCCAGCTCGACGCGCTGCCGGTCGCCCACCATCAGATCGAAGACCTCTACCCGCTCTCGCCCATGCAGCAGGGGATTTTGTTTCATGCCTTGCGCGAACCGGAAGCCAATTTGTACGTCACGCAAATGGCGGTGGCTTTGCAAGGCCTGGATGTGTCTAAATTCTTGCACGCCTGGCGCCAAGTATTGCGCAATTACCCCACATTGCGTAGTGGTTTTGTTTGGCAGGGCGATTTGCCGACGCCATTGCAAGCGGTGTTTAAAGAGGCGGAGTTATCCGTGCAATGTCTGGACTGGCGGCAACAGCCTGTCGATGAAGCTGAACTGGATGCGTTGCGTCAAGCTGAATATGAACTCGGATTCGATTTGCAACAACCGCCATTGCTACGCTTGACACTAGTCAGTCTCGCTGGCGGTACGACCCATTTCATCTGGACTAGCCATCATTTATTGCTGGATGGCTGGAGCACCTCGCTGTTATTAGGCGAGGTGATGGCACTCTATGCGGGATCGCCGCCGAGTCGTGCCGGACAAGGCGTTTACCGCGATTACATTGCCTGGCTGCAAAGTCAGGATCGGGCTAGCGGCGAGGTTTTCTGGCGGCGGCAACTTCGCAATGCCAGTGGGCCGTGCTGGTTGGCGGCGACTGTGCATGCCCCTCAGGCAACGGGCAACGGTTATTGGCCATGCCGACTGGATGCCTCGGAAACTCAGTTGTTGCAGGCGGTCGCCCAACAGCAGCGCGTCACTTTGAATACCTTGTTGCAAGGTGCATGGGCATTGTTGCTGCGGCATTACACCGGCCAAAACACTGTCGTTTTCGGCGCAACGGTGGCAGGCCGTCCGACTAGCTTGCCGGGCGCGGAAACCATGCTGGGTTTATTCATCAATACCCTGCCGGTGGCGACCACCATTTCCTCCGCCATGTCTTTATCCGAATGGTTGTGCGGTTTGCAGGCCGACAATCTGCAATTGCGCGAGTATGAATACCTGCCGCTTTACGATATTCAACGCTGGGCTGGTGTCAGCGGCGATTTGTTCGATACCTTGCTGGTGTTCGAGAATTACCCGATCGATAAGACCTTGCGGCAGTCCAGTAGCGGCTTGGGCATAGGTTCTGTCACCCAGCATGACGTCACCAATTACCCGTTGACGCTGGATGTCGCGGTGAATGGCACACTGGAGATCGGTTTCGATTTCGCTCGTTCGCACTTTTCCGAAGACGATATTCGCCGTATTAGCACTTGCCTGATGACTATCTTGCTGACTATCGCCCGGCAACCCGAGGCACCGATCGGAGCCATGGTTTATACGGATTGCGAGCATCTGGATAACCAGTCGGCGAACATGGCTCGAAGTGAGATTCAACCGTTGCTTGAAGCCGTCCACCGCCAAGCGCAAACCCAACCTCACGCCGTGGCTTTAGTCTGCGGCGACCAGCGCATGAGCTACGCCGAACTGGAAAGCCGCAGCCAGCGACTGGCGCAGGGTTTGTTGGCGCAGGGCGTGCAAGCGGGAGACGTGGTCGGGCTGTGCCTGCCGCGTTCGGCCGAAATGATCGTCGCCAGTTTGGCGGTATGGCGTTGCGGTGCGGCGTTTCTGCCGCTGGATCCCGACTA
>NZ_JAUSAR010000050.1 GCF_030652515.1 Aquabacterium sp.
GTGCTCGCCATCGAAGGGCCCTTGCCGCCCGGATGCCTGCAAACGATCTGGCAGGACAACGCGCGTTTCGTGCGCACCTACTGGAACAGTTTTGCCGGCAAGCTGATCTACAACTCCTTTGACCTGGCCACCCGCGACGCAGACGGCTACTACTTCATCCTGGGCCGCACGGACGAGGTCATCAACGTGGCCAGCCACCGCCTGGGCACCCGCGAGATCGAAGAATCCCTGTGCAGCCATCCTGCCGTGGCTGAAGCGGCCGTGGTCGGCGTCTTCGACGACATCAAAGGCCAGGTGCCGCATGCCTTCGTCGTGCCGCGCGACCCGACCCACGTCACCGGGCGGCTGGAACGCATCGCCCTGGCCGCCGAGCTGGTGCAGGTCGTTGAGCAGCAACTGGGCAGCGTGGCACGCCCCGCCAGCATCCACCTGGTCAAGACCTTACCGAGAACGCGTTCAGGCAAGGTGCTGCGCCGGGTGATCCAGGCCGTCTGCGAGGGCCGGGACCCGGGCGATGTGTCCACCATGGAGAACGCCTCGGCTTTGCGGCAGCTGAAAGATGCCATGGCTGGTTAACTGGCCGAGCCCCCCGGATACGGGGTGCGAACACCGCAGGGATGTCATCTGCCTGGCGATAATCGCCTGGACACGTCGTTGGACGTTGGAAAACCCAGGGAGAAACCACTTGCAGTTCTTGAAAATCGCCACCGTGGCGGCGTCCGTGTTGGCATTGAGCAGCCTTGTCGCCTGTGGGGGTGGCGGCAGTGATGGCGACACGCCTAACCGATTCGGCCAAGGCGTGGCGGCTCCAGCCAACACCTTGGTGCTGACCACGAGCACCAGTACCTCGTTCCCCACGGGCAGCTACACGCTGGACACGGGCTACACCAACGCGTCTGGCCTGGTGAACATCAATGGCCACGTGATCGAATGGGTCTGGCCTGAAAACCTTGCCTTCGACAGCGGCGTTTTCTTTTCCCAGACCGACCCACGCAAGTTCGCCGTCAGCTTGTACGACCAGGGGCCCGACACCTCCTACCGATGCGTCAGCAGCACCTGGACCACTCAGGAGTTGGCGGAACTGGCGCTGGTGTTTGACGATGCCGACATTGCCAGCGCACAGAAGTGCCCAAGCACCATCACGATCGATGCGCCCGGCCACCACATCAGCTTCAGCGACTGGACCCTGGCAAGCGACGACGGGACCAAATCCGTGAAGCTCAGCGTCAATGTCAGCTGGTTGCTGCAAAACGGCACCTTGAGCACAGGCAGTGGCAGTGACGGGGGCTCGACAAGCTCGGGCTCCGTGATCAGCAGCGGAGGGGCCATCAGCCTCCCGTCGGGCTCACTGGGGACCTCGATCCGCCAGATGGAGACCATCCTGGCGCTCCCCGATCAGCCCGACCTGTCCGCCATCGAGCGCGAGTTGGAAATCAGCAACTCCCGCTGACGCGCGACAGCCCCACGGCGGCCCTCACACCGCCGTCTGGTGGATCACATCCCGCACACGCGGGTAGATCTCGTTCTGCCAGCGCCGCCCGCTGAACACGCCGTAGTGGCCCACGCCGGTCTGCACGTGCTGCGTGCGCCAGTAGGGCCGCACCGAGGTGCACAGGTCTTGCGCGGCCACGGTCTGGCCCACGGCACAGATGTCGTCGCGCTCGCCTTCCACCGTGAACAGCGCGGTGCGGCGGATGGCCTGGGGCTCGACTTTGATGCCCCGGTACATCAACTCACCACGCGGCAGGTCGTAATCCTGGAACACCGCTCGCACCGTCTCCAGGTAGAACTCGGCCGGCAGGTCGCTCACGGCGAAATACTCTTCATAAAACGCCTTGGTGTGCGCGGCCTTTTCGTGCTCGCCCAGGGTGATGAACTGCTGCATGTCCTGGAAGGCCTTGATGTGGCGCTCCATGTTCATGCTCAAAAAAGCCGACAGCTGCACAAAGCCCGGGTAGACCTTGCGGAAGGCCCCCTTCTGCCCCAGCGGCACGGTGTGGATCATCTTGGATTCGAACCAGCTCATGGGCTTGCTGATGGCCAGTTCGTTCACGGCGGTGGGGTTGACGCGGCAGTCGATCGGGCCGGCCATCAAGGTCAGGCTGCGCGGCTGCGCGGGGTGTGCATCCTGCGCCATCAGTGAGGCGGCGGCCAGCGAGGCCACACAAGGCTGACAGATCGCCATCAGGTGCGAGCCCGGGCCCATGCGGTCCAGGAACTTGATCAGGTGCTCGGTGTATTCGTCCAGCCCGAAGCGGCCATGGCGGATGGGCACGTCGCGAGCGTTGTGCCAGTCGGTGATGTAAACATCGTGGTCCTGCAACAGCGTTTTGACGGTGTCGCGCAGCAAGGTCGCAAAGTGGCCCGACATGGGCGCCACCAGCAGCACGCGGGGTTGGTCCAGGTCGCGGTCTTTCTTGAAGTGAAGCAGGGTGGCAAACGGGGTGACCATGGCCGCTTCTTCGATGATGCCGCACTCCATGCCCTGGGACATGACCGTGGGCAAATCGAACGACGGCCGGGCGTGGGTCACCCGCTTGCGGGCGAAGACTTCGCTGGCGGCGGCCAGGCTGCGAACCATCAGGCCACCGGCGGCCATTTCAGACACCGAGTTTTGCGTGGGCCCTTCAGGCAGCACATGGTGCAGCCAGTCGGACATGCCCTGGGCCATCACGCGCCATGGCTCGAGCATGTTCTGCTGAGCCTGATAAGTGGAATACAGCATGAGCGGATCCTGGGTTGGCAACGTTGCCCACTGACCTGCAAGTTGCGCGCCACATCCAACATGGCACAGCCCTTGCTGCGGTCTGCCCCATCGGCTTTGCCACTCGCTCCAACCCCACACACCATGGCCACCACCGCCTCTGCCCCTGCACGCACCCGCACTGCCCCCAAGGCTGTACCCAAGTCGGCAGCCAAGGCGCCGACCACCACCACCACGCTGACCATCACGAGCAAGAACTACTCGTCGTGGTCCTTGCGGGGCTGGCTGGTCACGCGCTTTTCCGGCCTGGAGTTTGTCGAGAACGTGCTGCCACCGGATGATCCGTCCACCCGGGCCGAGATCCTGCTGCTGTCATCCTCCATCCTGGTGCCCTGCCTGACGCACGATGGCATCAAGGTGTGGGACACGCTGGCCATCGCCGAATACCTCAACGAGGTCTGCCCGAAAGCGGGCCTGCTGCCGGCCGATGCCAAGGCGCGCGCGCACTGCCGAGCCATCTGCGGCGAGATGCATTCGGGCTTCAGCGCGCTGCGCTCATCCCTGCCCATGAACCTGAGCGGGCACTTTCCAAAGTTCAAGATCTGGTCGCGGGCCCAGGCCGACATCGACCACATCTGCAACATCTGGCGCGATTGCCTGGACACTTACGGCGGCCCCTACCTGTTCGGCAAGAAGCGCACCGTGGCCGACGCGATGTACGCGCCCGTCTGCACGCGCTTTGCCACGTACGACGTGAAGCTCGACGCCGCCTGCGCCGACTACTGCAACCTGATGCTGCAGGAGCCCGAGATGAAGGAATGGTTCACCGCCGCCAAGGCCGAGAAGATCGACAACATTGACGAACTCGACGTGGAGTTCTGAAGCCAGAACCCCACGCCGCCCCTGCGCCTTATTTCCAGGGCGTGGGGGCCGGGATGTCGCACACGGGATCGACGTCGATCGATTTGAAATCGGCCGGGCTGACGATTTCCAGGTACTCCATGTCCGGCGAATAGTCGAACAGGTAATGGCGGACACCCGGGCGCTGGTGGACGCAATCGCCCGCCTTGACCAGGGTCTCCTTGTCTTCGTACATGAAGCGCGCCCAACCCTTGGTCATGATCACGATCTGGAAATCGGCTTCATGCCGGTGCCAGCCCGTGCCTGTTTCTGGCGCATGGTTCGCCTTCACAAGGTGCGCAATCACCTTGCCGTTGGTGGCGTCCGCAATCCCCAGGTCCTTGTAGAGGAAGAAATCCCTCAATCCGTCGGACCGCCAATCCGTGTCTTCCGGGTGGACGTGGGAAAATTTGGTCGACGTGGTGTCAAGCATGGTGCATCCTTTCTGAGCCGTGACAGCGACCCCATGGACAACGCATAAAGCATTCCCGGCACAATCCCCCCTTTGGACACCCGTCCGCCCCCGACTTCCGCCCTCACCATGACCACGCCTTCCACCCAACCCACCAACAAGCCCAACACGGTCCCTCCGCTGAGCGATGCCGACATCAACGAGCTGGACGACCTGCTCGCCGCCGTGCCCGCGCCCCTCGAGGCAGTCGATGCCGTGATGTTGGACGGCTACCTGTGCGGCATCCTGGTGCAACCGGTCTTGCTCACGCCCGAGCAATGGCTGCCGCCCATCTTTGGTGAGACCGGCCAGGTGCCCGCCCCCACCGAAGGTTGGACCGCCGCGCAGAACACGCGCCTGCTGGCCCTGATCGAGCGCCGCCGCGAAGAGATCCTGCGCGGGATCCTGGAGAACAGCTGGTTCGACCCCATCGTGCCACAGCTGGAAGACGACGACGGCAAGCTGCTGACCGGCAAGGACGCCATGGAAGGCCTGGGTTACTGGGTGGCCGGCTTCGAATGGGCCCTGGCCAACTTCCCGCAACTGGAAGACCTGGGCAAGCCTGGTGTGCCCGATCTGCTCGATTCGCTGTGGCGCCACCTGCCCGAGCAGGACGAAACCCAGGCCGAGATGACCAAGGCCCTGGACCAGGAACACCCCCTGCGCAACCTGGACGAAGGCATCCAGCAACTGGTGTTCGACATCGTGGATCTGGCCGAAGTGGGCGTGGCCGAACGCATCAAGGTCACCACCGTGAAGCACGAGACCCCCAAGCTGGGCCGCAACGACCCCTGCCATTGCGGCAGCGGCAAGAAGTTCAAGCAGTGCCACGGTGCGACCTGAGTTGACCTGAGGAAGGCGACGCGCGCACAGCTCTTGCTTGTCCGATAGACCGGAACATTCAGGAGCGCGTCGTGGCTGATTTCAAGGTTTTCCTGCGCTCTGGACACTGGCCCACGCTGCTGGCCGCCTTCCTGTATTTCGATTTCACCTTCGCCATCTGGGTCTTGAACGGGGCCATGGCGCCCTTCATCAGCGAGACCTTCAACCTGGACGCCGCCCAGAAAGGCTTCATGGTGTCCGTGCCCATCGTGGCCGGCGCGCTGATGCGCTTTCCGCTGGGCGTGCTGTCGCAGTACATCGGCCGCAAGAACGCGGCCATGGTCGAGATGGCCCTGATCGTCGTCGCCCTGCTGTACGGTTACCTGTTCGTCAACAGCCACAACGAGGTGCTGGCCATGGGCGTGCTGCTGGGCATCGCCGGTGGCAGCTTCGGGGTGGCGCTGTCCTTGGGATCGGGCTGGTTCCCGCCCAAGTACAAGGGCCTGGCCATGGGCATTGCCGGGGCGGGCAACTCGGGCACCGTGCTGGCCGTGTTGTTCGCGCCACCGCTGGCGGTGCAGTTCGGCTGGACGGCGGTCTATGGCCTGGCCGCGGGCACCATGCTGCTGCCCATGATCGTCATGTGGTTCTGCGCCAAAGAGCCGCCCGACATCGAAGAACACCAGACCCTGCGCGAACACACCGCCTGCCTGTTCGAGAAAGACGGCTGGTCCTTCAGCCTGATCTACGTCATCACCTTTGGCGGCTTCATCGGCCTGGCCAGCTTCCTGCCCACCTATTTTTACGACCAGTTCAAGGTCACCAAGGTCGAGGCCGGGCAACTCACCATGCTCGCCACCCTGATGGGCTCGGCCGTGCGCGTGGTGGGCGGCCACGTGTCCGACCGCATCGGCGGCATCAACACCTTGAGCGGCGTGCTGGTGCTGGTGTGCATCACCCTGGTGTTGTGCGGCCTGGCGGGCACTTCGGTCACGGTGACCACCCTGCTCTTCATGCTGTGCTTCGCGGCACTGGGCGCAGGCAACGGGGCCCTGTTCCAGCTGGTGCCCTTGCGCTGGCCCGTGACCACGGCGGTGGCCGGCTCGATGATTGGCGAGATCGGCGCCCTGGGCGGCGGCTTCATCCCCAATGCCATGGGGCAATCCAAGCAGCTCACGGGCACCTACCTGTGGGGCTTTGTCGCCTTCGCGGTGCTGGCCGCCCTGATGCTGGTGATGCTGCGCACGGTGCAGGTTCGCTGGACGCGGACCTGGGCTGAAAAGGGCGGCCGGGCGCGGCCGACGGCCACCCCCACCAACGGCGGGAGAAACCGCCTCGTATAGACTGCGGCGCGATGCGCCTACAGTTGATGTCCGACCTCCACCTGGAGCGATACCCCGATTTCCAGCCCAAGGCCGCGCCCGGCGTGGACGTGCTGGTCCTGGCCGGTGACATCGGCTCCTACCAAAGCGGCTCGCGCCTGGCAGATGAAGACTTCGGGTTGGCGCGCTTTTCAACGCTGGCGCCCAACGCCCCTTGGAAGCACGTGCTCTTCGTGCCCGGCAACCACGAGTTCGATGGGTTGGAGTTTGACGACACCTACGCACGCCTGCAGGCCGCGTGTCTACGCCATGGCATCACCTGGCTGGACCGCGAAGTGGTCACGATGGGCTCGGTGCGCTTCGTGGGCACCACGCTGTGGAGCGATTTCGATGCCTTCGCCGTGGCCGAGAAAGACCTCACCAAACAGCTGAAGCTGCGCGACAAGGCCTTTCGGGCCGCCAACTTCTACCTGCGCAAGAACACCACGCTCAAGCAAGGCGAACCGGTGCTGGCAGAAGCCATCCGAGAAATGTCACTGAGCGCGCAGACCTGGTTGCGCCAGGCCCTGTCAGTGCCTTTCGAAGGCAGCACCGTCGTGGTCACCCACTTCGCCCCCACCTTGCAAAGCGCCGACCCGCGCTACGGCCTCATGCCCGGCACGGCGGGCTTCTGCAATTCGCACGATGACCTGCTGTCCCTGGCCCAGGTGTGGATGCACGGCCACCTGCATTGCCCGCACGACTACCATCATCGGGGCTGCCGCGTGGTGGCCAACCCCCGGGGCTATGCCAGCAAGGGCGAGCAGGCTGCTTTCCATGATGACTTCGTCATCGAGGTCGCCTGAACCTATCATTCCAGCGATGCGCACCAATCCCACCCCTTTCATGCGAGCCACCCTCCTCCCCTGGCTCTTGGCCGCCACCCTGCTCAGCAGCTGCGCCACCGTCACCAACCCCGTGACCGGCCTGGCCGAGCGCACGGTGATGGACGAGAAAAGCGAGATCGCCGAAGGCGAGAAGGGTCACCAGCAAGTCCTCAAGGAATACGGCGTCTACAACGACCCCAAGGTGCAGGCCTACGTCAATGAGCTGGGCCAGCGCCTGGCCCGGCAATCGCATCGCAACACCATCGAATGGCACTTCACGGTGCTGGACAGCCCGGAGATCAACGCCTTCGCCCTGCCCGGCGGCTATGTGTACGTCACGCGCGGCATCATGGCCTACATGGAAAGCGAAGCCGACCTGGCGGGCGTCATTGGCCACGAGATCGGCCACGTCACCGCCCGCCATGGCGCACAACGCGCCACCCGCCAGCAAACCGCCGGCTTTGGCGTGCTGGCCGCCAGCTTGCTGGGTGCCGTGCTCGAAAGCCAGGGCGTGGGCGGCGCCGGGCAACTGGCCAGCCAGGTGTCGCAGAACGTGGCGGCAGGCTACATCGCCTCGTACGGGCGCGACCAGGAACTGCAGGCCGACCAGCTCGGTGCCGAGTACCTGGCCCGCAGCCATTACGACCCGCAAAACATGGTCAACGTGATCACCGTGCTCAAGAACCAGGAGCGCTTCGCCGACGACCAGGCCAAAGCCGAGGGCCGCCAGCCTGGCGCGCGCAGCAACTGGCTGTCATCCCACCCCAGCAATGACCAGCGCCTGGCCGACATCACCCGGATCGCTGCCACCTACCCCAGCAGCCAACACAGCGACGATGGCCGAACCCGCTACCTGAACACCGTCAAAGGCATGACCTTTGGCGAAGGCCGCGAGCAGGGCCTGACACGTGGCCGAAACTTCTACCACGAGCCCCTGGGCATCGCGGTGACCGCGCCCGAAGGCTGGAAGATCCAGAACAGCCCGCAGTCCATCGCCTTGCTCAATGGCCCAGGCGATGCGGGCCTGGTCATCAAGACCATTCCCCCCAACGCGGGCAACACGCACGAAGAAATCATCCGCAAGGTCATCCAGCCCACGCAGGGCAGCGTCGAAAACCGCACCGTGAGCGGCTTGCCCGCCACCCACTTCGTGGGCACGCGCCGCAACCAGCAGGGCCAGGCTCAGCGCATCGAGGCCACGGTGGTGAGCGGGCCCGCCAATCGGCACTACCTGCTGGCTTACGCGTCCAAGGATGCCGCCGCGCTGCAACGCGCCGCCGCCCAGTTGCGCGAGGCCGAAGCCTCGTTCCGGGCCATGACGCCCACAGACCGCAGCGCCGCGCGACCCTGGGTGCTCAAGCTCGCGCCTTATCCCAAAGGCGGGTTCCAGCAATTGGCCAAACCCTCGCCCTGGGGCCCGCAGGCCGAGCAGCAACTGCGCTTGATCAACGGTGTGTACGCAGGGGGTGAGCCCAAGGTGGGGCAACTGGTCAAGGTCATCGAATAAAGCGGCCAGCTCAGGCCTTGCAAAGCTGCGGCCCCGTGGCACCGCTTGTCGGGCTGGCTGGCACCACATCGGCCTTCTTCTTCCACAAGGCCGACACCAGCACCCCCCCGACCACCAGCGCCGCCCCGACCCATTGCGCCGCCCCCACGTGCTGACCCCGCAGCACGCCGATCAGGGTGGCGAACAACGGCACGAAGTTCATGCAAATGGCCGCCTGCGTGGGGCCGATGACCTTGAGGCCATCGTTCCACCACAGGTAGGCCAGCACCGAGCCGAAGATGCCCATGAAGCCGATGGCCGCCAGCATCGTCCACGAAGGCCACTGCACCAGGTCGGTGGTGGCCACCGAGGCAAAGGCCACCATCAGCACCGCGCCACCCGTCACCGTGCTGGCCGCGACCTGCACCGACGACAGGCCCTTGATGTAGCGCTGCGGCAAGGCGGTGTAGATGGCCCAGCACAGTGCACCCAGCAAGACCAGGGCATCGCCCGACGCCACCTGCAAGGACGCCAGCGTGGCCCATGAACCATGGCTGACCACGACCACCACCCCGGCCAGGCCCAGGACCAGCCCCACGATCTGCGCGCCGCTGGGCAAGCGACGGTTGATGAAGGCCGCCAACACCGCCGTGAGCGCCGGGTTCACGCCCACGATCAGCGCGCCGTTCACGGCCGAGGTGGCTTGCAGCCCATAGAACAAGCCCATGTTGAAGCCGAACACGCCCACCACCGCCATGATGGTCAGCACCAGGGCGTTGCGCCGCAGGCCTTCAAAAGACCAACCCTCTCGCCAGGCCACCAGGGGCACGAAGATCAGCGCGGCCAGGCCGAAACGCCAGGCCGAGGCCGCCAAAGGCGACATGTGCGCCACCGCGTACTGGCCGACGTGGAACACGCCCGCCCACATCAGGGCGGTCAAAACCAGGCGCAGGTAAACGGCGGAAAGGCCGCCAAGGCGGTGTGTGGACAGGTTCATGCGCCGACTATCATCCCTGGCCAGCCCCCACGCAAGCCAGTCCATGCAAAAGCGTTTTCCACAATCGCAAAGCCTCAGCCCCAACGACGAGGCCGCGGCCGGTTTCGACTGGAACGACCTGAAATACTTCCTGGCTGTGGCCCGCCATGGCGGCTTGTCCCGGGCCGCCCTTCAGCTGGACACCAGCGCCTCCACCGTGTCGCGCCACATCGGGGCCCTTGAAAAGCGACTGAACATGCGGCTGTTCGTGCGCCTGTCCACCGGTTACCTGCTGACCGACGCGGGCAGCGAGCTGTTCGACCGCGTGGCCGAAGTCGAACGCAGCACCCAGGCCGTCGAGCGCCGCAGCAGCGTGGCGGCCGAGGCCGACAAGGTCACCGGCCTGGTGCGCCTGGCCGCCTCCGACAGCATGGGCGTGCATTTGGTGACGGCGCGCCTGCCCCTGCTGCAACAGCGCCACCCCGGTTTGCGGGTGGAACTGGTGCTGGGCCATGCCAAGGCCGACCTGACCCGCCGCGAGGCCGACCTGGCCCTGCGCATGCTGGACCCTGCGGTGCCCACCTCGCAAGCCGACCATGTCATGCACCGCGTGGCCAGCGTGCCGTTCAGCCTCTATGTCAGCTCAGGCCTGGTTCGGGGCACGGCCATCGACACGGTGGATTGGGCGCGATTGCCCCACATCAGTTGGGACCACAGCTGGCGCCACCTGCCCGTGGCCCAATGGCTGGCGCAAACCTTTGCAGACCAACCCCCACCCGTCTTCACCAGCAACAGCGCCATGGCCCAGATGGTGGCCATCGCCGCCGGCATGGGCGTGGGCGTGCTGCCCGATTACCTGGCCCGCACCGACACCAGCCTGGTTCGGCTGGCAGTGGACACCAGCGTTTTGGCGCGCGACCTCTGGCTGATCTACCACCGCGATCTGCGCAGCAGCCGCCGCGTGCAGGCCATGCGCCAGTTCATCGAAGAGATGCTGCCCGGCGCCCTGAACCACCCGATCACGCCAACGGCGTCGGCGGCAGTGCCGTGATGATGCTGCGCCGCTGCCGGTCAAACACCAGGCGCAGCGCCTGCCCCTGGTAGACCAGTTGCCAGTGGTCGACGTGACGGCTTTGATGCGCGATCAGCGTGCCGTGCCCATGCGCGATGGACTTGGCCATCTGGAAGATCTCGTCGCTGCTGACTTCCAGGCCATAGCGCTCGGCCAGGCGCCGCTTGGTGTGCGAACGTTCTGCGTGCGTCATGCAGCAGGCGCCCCGGCCACCAGCGCCGCCGAATAGGTCTGCGTGAACTCAAGCGGCATGCGCTTGACGCGCCCTTGCGCGATGTCCACGCAGACGTAGTGCGTGCGGGCGCGGAACACGGTTTGGCCATCGCCCGCGCGGATGAATTGGAACTGTCGGTGAAGCGACAGTTTGTCGATCTGCGTGATCCACGTGCCGAGCAACAGCTCATCACCCAGGCGCGTGGCAGCCAGGTAGTTCAACTCGTGCTGGCGCACCACCAGGCCATGCCCGCACGCCTGGTAATGCAAGGGTGTCAGACCCAGTTTTTCGGAATGGTCCCAGGCCACGTTCTCCAGCCACTGCAGGTAGTTGACGTTGTTGGTGTGCTGCATCAGGTCGATGTGCTGCGCCTGCACGTTCACCCGAAGAATGTGAGGACCCTCGTGGTCCCATGCCGCTGTCGTGTTCATGCCCCTATTTTGCAGGGGGCAGCGTTACTTTTTGACTCAAGTGCGCCATGCTACAGCCGAAATGCAATGGATCGGGCCTTGCCGACAGGCCCACCTGGGACCCTATGAACATCAGAGACATTCGAATCGGACAAAGACTCACCTTGGGTTTCGGCCTGGTGATTGCATTGCTGATCATGCTGGCCGCCTTGGCGTTGGTCCGCATATCCGGCCTCAGCCACGACATTGGCAACCTGGTGGGCGAGAACTATCCCCGCACCATGATCGCCAACAAGATGAAGAGCGATCTGAACGAGATCTCGCGCAGCATGCTGAGCACGCTGGTGATGAGCGACGAGGGGCAGATCAAGGCCGAAGTGGCCAACATCGACAAGGTGATGAAGCTCACCGACGAGAACCTGGCCCGGCTCACCAAGAGCATCAAGGATGAGGAAGGCGTCAAGCTGCTGGCCAGCATCGTGACCATCCGCGAAAAATCCATCAAGGCGCAGACCGCCTTCGTCGGCATGGTGAACGAGAACCTGAAAGACGACGCGATGGTGAAGTACCTGTTCTCGGTGCGCCCGGTGCAGACCAAGTACTTCGCCGCACTCGACAAACTGATCGAACAGCAAAACAAGGAAATGGAAGCTGCCGGTGCCAGCTCCACGCAACTGGCCAAGCAGACCGGCTTGTTCATTCTGGTGCTGGCTTCGGCCGCCAGCGTGATCAGCATCCTGGTGGGCTGGCTGGCCACCCGCAGCATCACCATCCCCCTGAACCGCGCCGTGGCCATCGCCAAGCGCGTGGCCCAGGGCGACCTGACCAGCACCATCGTCACCAAGAGCCAGGACGAGACCGGCCAGTTGATGCAGGCCCTGCAACACATGAACACCAGCCTGCAACGCATCGTGGGCGACGTGCGCCAGGGCACGGAGGCGATTGCCTCGGCCTCCACACAGATCGCCAGCGGCAACCTGGACTTGTCCAACCGCACCGAGCAACAGGCCGCATCGCTGCAACAGACCTCGGGCTCGATGGCCGAGCTGACCCAGATCGTGCGGCAGAACGCCGACAACGCCCGCCAGGCCAACCAGTTGGCGGCCTCGGCCTCTGATGTGGCGGTGGAAGGCGGCGCGGTGGTCTCGAAGGTGGTCGCCACCATGGGCTCGATCGACGCCTCCTCCCGCAAGATCGTGGACATCATCGGCGTGATCGACGGCATCGCCTTCCAGACCAACATCCTGGCGCTGAACGCCGCGGTGGAAGCCGCCCGTGCCGGCGAGCAAGGCCGCGGCTTCGCCGTGGTGGCGGGCGAAGTGCGTTCGCTGGCGCAGCGCTCGGCCACGGCCGCCAAAGAGATCAAGAGCCTGATCGGCGAGTCCGTCGAGCAGGTGGCCCTGGGCAGCAAGCTGGTGAGCCAGGCGGGTACCACCATGGATGGCGTGGTCGCCAGCGTCAAGCGCGTGACCGACATCATGGGCGAGATCACCGCCGCCAGTCAGTCGCAAAGCCATGGCATCGAATCGGTCAACCAGTCCATCCACCAGATGGACGGCGTGACTCAGCAGAATGCTGCCTTGGTTGAACAAGCTGCGGCTGCCGCGGAATCCATGCAAAACCAGGCCAGTCATCTGGCCAAGGTGGTCAGCGTTTTCAAGCTTGAAGACGCGGCCGCTTAATCCCAACCGAAAACTGACACCACCATGAAACGATTCACCTCATCCCTCCTGGCCGCCGCCATCCTGGGCCTGGCCGCCCAAGCACCTGTTCATGCCGAGGAAATCGCCGGCGTGAAACTGGAAGACACCGCCAAGGTGGGCGGCAAGGACCTGGTGCTCAGCAACGCTGGCGTGCGCATCAAGGTGCTGTTCAAGGTCTACGTGCTGGGCATCTACCTGAACGAAAAGAAAAGCACCGTGGCCGAGATCCTGGACGCCCCCGGCCCCAGGCGCTTCAAGCTGGTGATGATGCGTGACGTGAGCGGCGAAGAGTTCGGCTCCAGCTTCATGGGCTCGATCAACAAGAATCTGGAAAAAGACGAGAAGACCAAGTTCGTCAACCAGTTGCTGAAGTTCGGTGAGATGTTCGAGACCGTCGGCAACCTGAAAAAGGGCGACGTGATCACGGGCGACTGGGTGCCTGGCACCGGCACGGTGCTGCACCTGAACGGCAAAGCCCTGGTCGAGCCCTTGGCCGACAACCAGTTCTACAACGCGCTGCTGAAGATCTGGTTGGGCGACAAGCCGGTCGACACGTCATTGAAGCCTGAATTGCTGACAGGCAAGCACGGCTGATCGTCAGTTCAAGGAGTGACTCTCCAAAGAAATCGGGCGCCTTGAAGGCGCCCGTTTTTCATGCGTGACCAAGGGGATCAACCGCCCTTTTTTGCACGCTTGCCAGGGTTCTTCTTGCTGCGGGTGGCGGTGCCACGTTCCAGGCTGCGCTTTTGGCCCTTGCCCGTGGTGGGGGTCACGCCAGGGATGGCGGCGGGACGGGGGGTGGCCTTGCGGTCGGCTTCGGTGACGATTTTGTTGCCCATG
>NZ_JAUSAR010000067.1 GCF_030652515.1 Aquabacterium sp.
TGGGCATCTACAAGTCTTTGCAGATCCTGCTGCCCGACCCGCAGGCGGCCGACGCCTGGGTACGCCAACCCAACACGGCCGAATTGTTCGGTGGCCGCTCGGCCCTGGACCGCATGCTGGCAGGCAATGTCAGTGATTTGAACCTGGTTCGCCGTTACCTGGATTCGGTGCGCAGCGGCGGCTGGGCATGAGCCCGGTAGCTCCTGAAGTCCGGCGCTTGCGCTGGCAGCCAGCCCATCGCATCGTGCCCACGCGCTACCCCACGGTGTACCTGTTTGACCGCGTGGCCGAGTCTGAAGATTTTGACGCCTTGTATGCACTTGAGTCCCTGACCAACGAGCGCATCCGCGATGAAGTCGGCCAAGTGGACCTGGTGGCGCAAGAAGACCGGCTGGTCGGCCCAGGCTCCGGCCCCGTGATGGCGGCCTTCACCCACCTCAATCCGGAAGGCAGCCGGTTTTCAGACGGCAGCTACGGTGTGTTCTATGCCGCGCACGACAAAGACACCGCCGTGGCCGAGACCCAATACCACCACGCTAAATTCCTGGCCGCCACCAAGCAGCCGGCCATGCAGTTGCCGATGCGCCTCTACGCCGTGCGCATCAGCGCGCAAGTGCACGATCTGCGTCCGCTGGACCCGGATGGTGTCGGTGTGCACGCCGCTGAAAGCTACGTCGCATCACAAGACTTGGGCAAGCAATTGCGCAAGCAAGGATCGGCGGGTGTGGCCTACCGCAGCGTGCGCCATCCGGGTGGCGAGTGCGTCGGCCTGTTCAAGCCCAAAGGCGCCAGCCAGTGCGTGCACGCGGCACATCTGCTGTACGTCTGGAATGGCCAGACTTTTGCTGATGTCTACGAAAAGCTGAGCGCATGAATTGTCAGGGCAGGCGGAACACGAACAGCGCGTTGCCTTCGCCCGCTTGCCATGGATTGAGGCCGCCAAAGCTGCCGTAGCCCGAGTTCACGAACAGGTCCTTGCCCGCAGGCACAGCGCCCACGGAGTCAATCGTGCCGCCTTTGCCCGCCACGCCGTTGACGTCGATGACGCCCACGGCCGTGTTGTAGGACCAGAGTTCTTCACCATTGCTGGTGCGGAAGGCCTTGACTTCACCGTTCAGACTGCCCGCCAGCAAGACATCGTTGGTCACCGACAGCGCGGCCGAGAACAAGGTGGCGTATGGCGTGCCTTGGTAGTCGTGCGTCAGGTGCTTTTCCCAGACCAGGTTGCCAGTGCTCAAGTCCAGCGCATACAGGCCAGGCTTGGCATTGGGCACCGGGCCCATGTTGTCGCCAATGGCGCCTTGCAGGGCCAGCAGGTCGGCGATCGACAGGCGCTGGATCTTGTTCACCCAGATGTCGGTGACGGCGGCGTAGACGTTCTTGGTGTCAACGGCCATGCCCCAGTGGATGCCGCCCAGGCTGCCACCGGCGCCAAGGCGCCTGGTCCAGTTCAGGGTGCCAGTTTTGGGGTTCAGCGAATAGACCGCACCGTTCTTGGCGCCAGCGATGATGGCTTTGCTGCCATTGGGCAAGGTGGCCAGGATCGGAGGCGCGCCAAAGTCGAAGTCACCGCCTTCAGGGCGCGAGCAATGGCTGTCCAGACCGGATGGGGCCTGGCAGGCCGCGTTCCAGGCATCCCCCGCCGTTGATTGATACACCCACTTGACCGCACCTGTGTTGATGTTCAGGGCGATGATCGAGTCGGAGTTGGTGGTGGCGGGCAGGCTCAGGTTCTGGCCCGTGCCGATGATGATGGAGCCATTGGCGGCGTCGATCATGGGGGTGCCCCACAAGCTCATGCCGTTGGGGCCGCGGGTGCCGGTGTTGGGGTTGTATTTGGCGTCGGCCGAGGTGTGGTATGTCCACTTGACCTTGCCGGTGTACGGGTCCACGGCTTGCAACAAGCCATGGGTGAAACAGCAGGCGGTCAGCAGGTCCACCACCGTGGTGATGACTTCCTTGGTGGCCACGGGGATGAACAGCGTGCCGTTGTAGGCCTGGGGCGAGCCGGTGATGAAATGGCGGCCCGCGTCGGTGCCCACGAAGGCTTTCCAGACCAGGGCGCCGGTCTTGGCGTTCACGCCATAAAAGTTGCCGTAGAAGTCGCCGCCATAGACCATGGCAGGTCTGAACAGGGTGCCAGGCAGGAAGTACACCGACGAGGATCGGATGGCGTTCGAGCCGATGAAAGGGGTGGTCTTGTCCAGGCCTGAATAGCGCCAGTACTCGCAGCCGCCGACACGGTTCGCCGCCACGATATCGCGGCCTTCAGAGAAGTACACCGTTTGCTGCGTGACTGCCGGAGCGCCCTTTTTCTCGATCGTGCCTTCGGCCACGTGCGTGTAGGCCAGGGTCAGGCTTGCCACATTGGACGAATTGATCGATGACGCCTGGTTGCGGGTGTTGGCCGTGTTGAACGCGAAACCATTGGACAGCAGTGCAGAGCTGGTGTTGATGGTGTCGGTGCACTTGGCGGCCTGGGCGTGGCCAGCGGCGAGTGCGGCTGTCGCCACGCAGGCCATGGTGAGGAGTCGACTCAGGCAGAAGGTCATGGTGCTTCTTTCTAAATTAGGAAACAGCTGTTATCACATTTGGGCAGAATGACAGATGAATGGTTGGCGTTAAATCGTGGAAATCCCTGGCTTCAGTGAAAATCCCGGCTTTCGGTGGTCAACCTGCCTAGCAAAGGGCTCAAATCCCGCAAATGGTGGGCAATCAGGTGGCGGACCTCGCCTTCGCGCTGCCATACGCCGTAGACGGCCAGAAGCCGCGCGTGCAGCAACTCCTGGCGTTGGCGGTCGCGCAGGTGCTTCCAGACGACGACGTTGACGGTGCCGGTTTCGTCTTCCAGGGTCACGAAGACCACGCCACCGGCCGTGGGCGGCTGCTGCCGGACAGTGACGATGCCGCAGGCGCGGGCCAGTTTGCCGTGGGCGAGTTCACGCAAGGTTTCAGCGGACATCAGGCGTTGCTGGTCGAGCTTGGGGCGCAACAAGGCCAGCGGATGGCGGCGCAGGGTCAGTCCCAGCGAGGCGTAGTCGAACACGATCTCTTCGCCCTCGGGCGCGCAGGGCAGGGTCAGCAGGTCTTCATGGACGGGCGCTTCCCGCAGCAGGGCGGGGGCACGGTGCAGTGCAGAGGCTTCCCAGACCTGCTGGCGGCGGTGGCCAGCCAGGCTGATCAGGGCATCGGCGGCGGCCAAGTGGCGCATGTCCGACTGGTCAAGCCGGGCGCGGCGCGACAACTCCTCCACATTCGTGAAAGGGCCTGTCTGTCGCGCCTCGACAATGCGCGTGGCGGCCTCCGATGACAGCCCGCCAACCATGGCCAGGCCCAGGCGAACAGAAGGTTGCCGACTCTGATCGGTGAGGTCAACCAGGGTGCATTCCAGGCCACTGTGCACCACATCCGGCTGCAGAACGGTCACGCCATGGCGTGCGGCGTCTTGCACCAGTTGGCTGGGCGAGTAAAAGCCCAGGGGCTGGGCGTTGAGCAGCGCGGCCAGGAAAATGGCGGGCTCGTGGCATTTGATCCAGGCGCTGTCGTAGACCAGCAAGGCAAAGCTGGCCGAGTGCGACTCAGGGAAACCGTAGGCGCCAAAGCCTTCGATCTGCTGGAAGATGCGTTCGGCGAATTCGGCGGTGTAGCCTTGGCTGGTCATCCCTTGGGTGATGCGCTGGTGGAACTTATCGACGCTGCCATGGCGTTTCCAGGCCGCCATGGACCGGCGCAGGTCATCGGCCTCGCCGGGGGTGAAGCCCGCCGCGATCATGACCACCTGCATGACCTGCTCCTGGAAGATCGGGATACCGTGCGTGCGCGCCAGGGCGGGTTTCAGCAATTCAGGGCAATCGTTGGCCTCCTGTCCGGATCGGCGCAAGAGATAGGGTTTGACCATGCCCCCCTGGATGGGCCCTGGCCTGACCAGCGCCACCTCCACCACCAGATCGTAGAAGGTGCGCGGTTGCAACTGCGGCAGCATGTTCATCTGCGCACGGCTTTCGATCTGGAACACGCCAATGGTGTTGGCCTGGCAGATCATGTCGAAGGTGGGCTCGTCTTTGTCAGGGATGTCTTGCAAGGCAAAGGTGTGGCCCCGCCGGATGCTGATGAAATCCAGGGCACGCCGCAAGGCCGACAACATGCCCAGCGCCAGCACATCGACCTTGAGCATGCGCAAGGCGTCCAGGTCGTCCTTGTCCCATTGGATCACCGAGCGTTCGGGCATGGTGGCGTTTTCAATCGGCACCAGTTGGGTCAGCGCTTTGCGGGCGATCACGAAGCCGCCCGTGTGCTGGCTGAGGTGGCGTGGAAAGCCGACGAGGATGCAGGTCAGCTCCTGCCATTGCTGGATGCGGCGTTCGGTGGGCTCAATGCCCAGTTCAAGCAAACGTTGCGGGTCGATGCATCGTCCGTCCCACCACTGGTGGTTCTCGGCCACGCGTTCGATCACTTCGGCTTTGATCCCCAAAGCCTTGCCCACGTCACGCAAGGCGCTGCGGGTGCGGTAGGTGATCACCGTGGCGGTGAGGGCGGTGCGGTCGCGGCCGTATTTGCCGTAGAGGTACTGGATGACTTCTTCGCGGCGTTGGTGTTCGAAATCGACGTCGATGTCGGGCGGCTCGTTGCGCTCGCGCGAGATGAAGCGCTCGAACAGCAGCGTGTTGCGCGCCGGGTCGATCTCGGTGATGCCCAGGCAGTAGCACACGGTGGAGTTGGCGGCGCTGCCGCGCCCTTGGCAAAGGATGTTTTGGGACCGGGCAAACCGAACGATGTCGTGAACGGTGAGGAAGTATTTTTCAAAGCCCAGTTCGCTGATCAGGGCCAGCTCTTTCTCGATCTGGTCTGTGACTTCGGCGGGGGCGCCATCCGGGAAGCGCCCAAGGCATCCCTCCAGTGTCAATCGGCGCAGGTGTGATGCAGCGTTCTCGCCGGGTGGCACGATCTCTTCGGGGTATTCGTAGCTCAGTTCGTCCAGGCTGAAGTGGCAACGTGCCACCACGTCTTGTGTGGCGGCCAGCAGGTCGGCGGGATAGCGGCGGGCCAGCCTCAAGCGGCTGCGCAGGTGCTGTTCAGCGTGAGCTTGCAGGTCCAGGCCGCAGTCTGGCAAAGGTTTGCCCAGGCGCGTGGCGGTCAGCACGTCTTGAAGAGGTTTGCGAGAGCGCACATGCATGTGGACATCGCCACTGGCCAGCAGGGGCACGCCGCTTTGCTCGCCAAGCTCGCGCAGGCGGCGCAGCCACCAGGCGTCGTCCAGGGCATTGAGCAGTTCAACCGCCAGCCAGCAGCGCCCCTCGAAGTGAGCCTGCAGCCACTGGGCTTGGTGCTGCAACTGGGGCCATGGCGTGCGGCGGTGGGGCACCATCAGGATCAGGCAGCCTTCCAGGCTTGAGGACGGGATGTCTTGCAGCATGAGCGCATCGGGGCCCTTGCCCGGCGTGGCACGCCGAAGCCGGGTGATGAACTCGCAGAGCCGACCATAGCCTTCAAGGTCGCAGGCCAGGACCACGAGCTTGAAATCAGGCTCGGCCTGCACAGTGAACTCACTGCCGATGATCAACTTGAAATCGGGTGGATCTTTGCCATCGGCCAGGGCCTGTTCGTGCACCTTGCGCAAGGCCAGGTGAGCACGCACCACGCCGGCCACGGAGCAGTCATCGGTCAGGGCCAGGGCGGTGTAGCCCAGGGCCAAAGCACGGTCCACCAACTCACCTGGGTGCGACGCGCCTCGCAAAAAACTGAAGTTGGACACGCAATGCAGCTCGGCGTAAGCGGGCAGGGCTGCCCGGCTGGGCCGGCCCGTCGTCATGAAAAGATGCCGTGCAGGAACAAGGGGCTGGACTGGGTTTCCTGCACATGCCGCTCACGGAAGACCCACAACAGCCCGGCCTGGTCGTTGTGCGCCAGGTAGTAGTCGCGGGCCACGCTTTGCCCATCCCACCAACCGGCCTCGACCCGATGGGGCCCGGCCAGCCATTGCAGGGGGCTCAAGCTCAAGGCTTGAGGTTGTGGCAGCAGCCAGGCGGGTTGGGGGTGGTCGGCGATGGGCTGAACCGGGACAGCGCCGGTGTTGCTCGAAGAAGGCAGTGCATCCACGGCCGCAACCCAGTGTTGGGTGTGCTCGATCCGGTGGTCTGCTTGCACCACCGCTTGCCTGACGTGCTCCTTGCCCAGCCGGGCAGAGAGCCTGTCCAGCAGCGTGGACAAGGCCTGCCGTTGTTGGCGCTGCGCGGCAGGCGAGGCGAGGGCATCCGGCCCGGCGCCCAGGCCCAGCGTGCTGTGCTCCTGGAAAAGGCAATCGCTGTCGATGGCCAGCGCTTCAACCTCGTCAACGTGCAGGCTCAGGTCGCCCACCGGGCCGCCCAGCGTGGTGCGGTTCAGGTGCTCGGCCAGCAGCCGGTGCAGGCGGTTGATGTCGCGTGAGGCCTCGGACAGGCGCATGATCAGTTCACCTTGGCCGGCCACATCGCGGCGGTGAAAATCAAGCTGCCAGCGCAAAGTCAAGGCCCTGACGCCACTGTGGCGACCCGCCAGCCAGGCGCACAAGGGCTGCAGCAAGCGCTTGGCCGCGAACACCAGCGAGGCGGCGTTGTCCACCCGGCCTGGCAACTCCAGCCGCAAGTCGAAGCGCTCTGGGGCCTGCACCCACTCAAAGGCTTCGGGCTTGGTGCCATGCGCCTGGTCCAGCGCCAGCAGCAAGGCCGCGCCGAAGCGGCGGCTCATGCCATGCCGAGGCAAGCGGCGAACGTCGCCCAGGGTCTGGCAGCCCAGTCTGGACAAGGTGGCCTCGTGGGCGTGCACGGCGCTGATGGTGGACAAGGGCAGCTCGTCCAGGCGGTTGCTTTTGCCTTTGGTGGGGCGCCCGTAGCGGGCCCGCGCCAGCGTGGCCAAGGCGGTAGGGCCGCAAGCCCACCGCGTCCACCCCAGGGGGGCTGCGCCTTCCACCACCAGTCGCTTCAGGCTCTGAGAGCCCCCAAAAAGACGCTGGCTGGCCTGCACTTCCATGACCACGCCCTCGTCCAGCAAGGCCACGCGGGGCGTGAACTGCAAGGCCCACCAGGCGAGCGACAAGGCATCCAGGTTGTCGTCAGGCGACGAGGAGGCCTCTTCGGGCAGCAGCGCGATCCAGAGCAGCATGGGCCATCACCACGGGCCGCAGCCCTTGATTGACACGGACCGCTGGATCAAGGGTTCCAGCCCGGCAGGCCAATGGGGCAGTTCAATGATGCGGTCGAGCAAGGGCCCGCGCCGCTTCAGGATGTTCACCCGCAGCGGTGGCGGCAGTTTGGGCGGGTAGCCGCTGACGCTGATTTCCAGCCGAAGCGGTGCGGCCGAGGCCTCTGTGCGTGAAGCCAGGCGCCTGAAGATGAAGGCCAGCGCAGGGTGGTGCATGGCGCAGGCCTGCAATCGCCGCAGTTGCTCAGACCGGGCCTGGGGCAACCAGGCCAGGACGGCGCTGACACTGCGCGACTTCAAGGCTTGCTCCGTGGCCCACAGGGATTCGGTGGGGGTGCGGGTTTGAATCCAGACCAGGCGATCTTCGCGCAGGCCTTCTCGCCGCAGGGCCGGCAGGTGCGGGCTGTGCGGCGGGTTGACCAGCAACACCGTGCCGCCTTGCGAGACGAGCCGGGCCAGCCCAGGCGACAGCAGGCGCCATTCGGCATGCACCCCCGGCGCCTGCAGCACCTCGGTCAAGGCCTGGCAGGGCCAGCCACCTCCGGGCAGTTCAGCATCGAGTGCCGGGTGCCCCGTCGACAACACCGGTGTGGCCTGCCCGCCCAGCGCATTGCCACGCCACACCGTCTGGGCGATGTGGTCTGGCAAGGCAAGGGACCGGTGGACGAGTGACATGGAAGGCATGAATACTGTTTATTTGTACAGTATCGTACCGCAGCCTTGCCATGCCGTGTTGAGAAAAGTGACGTCAGCGGGGTTTTCTGAATTCGTCCTCGATCCACGCTGTGGCGGAGGCCATGTTCAGCTTGAAGCTGGCCGACACCCGCACCTGCGCCACCTGGTCACCGCCATCGTCGTGAGCGGCCAGCAGCGCATGGGGCTCGTACTCGTCGGCCACGATATCGAGCGTCACGCGCCACTGGTGGGCAGCCACCGTCACCACCACCTCCTTGTGCAAGGTGGCGTGCAGTTGCTGCTCGTGGCGGCGGATCACCTCCGAGGCCGTCTTGACCAAGGTGTTGAAGGCCGCCGTGTCCAGCGGCTTGGGGTTCTTCTTGTCCCGCCCCATGGTCCAGGGGCCTACGAGGGCGGGCTCGGGTTGGCCGTCTTTCAGCATCTCCACGGCCCAGCCGTCGTCATCGTTGTTCTTGATGACGCGGGCCGTCCAGCCGTTGTCGGACCACAGGCGGGCTTCTTTCACAGGTGTCGTTTCAGTCATCTGCCGATCTTACGTCTCACGTCCGGTTCAGCCGGTTGAGCGCCTGAACCAGGGCTTGCAAGGAGGCCGTGACCAGGTTGGGATGCCAGCCCGCACCGTGCACGCTGCCCGCCACGCCCGGCCCGCCCAGCTCAACCCAGGCCAAGGCCGACGCGTCGGAGCCCTGGCCTGTGGCGTGCTCTTCATAGCCTTGCAATTGCACGCCCGGCGGCAGGTCCAGTGCCTGCAAGGCATGCCAGGCGGCATCCAATGGGCCATTGCCTTGGCCGACCAGGTGCCGTGTCTGCCCATCCACCTTCATGGCCAGGCTCACGTGGGTCACGGCCTCATGCGTTTCAAGCTGATGGCTCACCAACGCCAGCGGCGTGCTGCGCTCCAGGTACTCGCCGCGGAACAAATCCCACAAGACGCTGGAGGTCAACTCACGCCCCGTGTCATCGGCCACGCGTTGCACGATGCCGCTGAATTCGATCTGCGCACGGCGCGGCAACACCAGCCCGTAGGCCGACTCCAGCAAATAAGTGATGCCGCCTTTGCCCGATTGGCTGTTGACCCGCACCACCGCCTCGTAGTTGCCCCCCACATCGGCCGGGTCGATGGGCAAGTAGGGCACGGCCCACAAGGTTTGCCCCACCTGGGCCGTCATGCCTTTGCGGATGGCGTCCTGGTGCGAGCCCGAAAACGCCGTGAAGACCAGGTCGCCCGCATAAGGATGGCGCGGGTGAACGGGCAGCGAGATGCATTGCTCCACCTCGCGCGCCAAGGCGTGCAGGTTCGAAAAATCAAGGCCTGGGCTGACCCCCTGGCTGTACAAGTTGAGCGCCAAAGTCACCAGATCGACATTGCCGGTGCGCTCGCCATTGCCGAACAAGCAGCCTTCAACGCGTTGCGCGCCCGCCATCAAGGCCAGCTCGGCCGCGGCCACGGCGGTGCCTCGATCGTTGTGCGGGTGCACGCTCAGCACGATGGCATCACGGCGGGCCAGGTGGCGGTGCATCCACTCGATCTGGTCGGCGTAGACGTTGGGGGTGGATGCCTCGACCGTGGCCGGCAAGTTGATGATGGCCGGGCGCTCCGGTGTGGGTTGCCAGACCTCGGTCACGGCATTGCAAACCTCCAACGCGAAATCCAGCTCGGTGGTGCTGAAGGTCTCGGGGCTGTACTGAAGCGTCCAATGGGTTTCGGGATGATCGTCGGCCAACTGCTTGATCAGGCGGGCGCTGTTGACGGCCAATTGCCGAACCTCGGTCTGGCTCATGTTGAACACCCATTGGCGCCACGCGGGTGCCGTGGCGTTGTAAAGATGGACGATGGCGCGCGGTGCACCGCGCAGTGCTTCGAACGTGCGGCGGATCAGGTCCTCCCGAGCCTGGGTAATGACCTCGATGGTCACGTTATCGGGAATGTGCCCATCATCGATGAGCGTTCGCACCAGGTCGAAATCGGTTTGCGAGGCCGCAGGAAACGCCACTTCGATTTCCTTGAAACCGAGCTTGACCAGGGTCTTGAACAGGCGCAGCTTGGTGGCGCCATCCATGGGTTCGAACAGCGCCTGGTTGCCATCGCGCAGGTCGGTGCTCATCCACACAGGTGCCTGGGTCAGGCGCTGTTGGGGCCAGGTGCGGTCTGGCAAGTCAACGGTGGGGGCTGGGCGGTATTTTTGAGAGGGGTCTTTCAACATGATAAAAATGCTCCAGAAATGAAAAAGCCAGCTCGAAAGCTGGCTGGAGGGGTGTTGGAGGTTGGTGTGGCTGAAAGGTCAACCAGACTCAACGCACGCGCTCGCACCCATGCCAGCCGGGGTGGCTAGCGATAGCAGGGCGAGGGTGGTCATCGACAAGTTCATGGGTGCAGTGTGGCTTGTCAATCAGCTTGAAGTCAAGCACTGATTCAGCAACCGGATGTATTGGCCGCACTCAAGATCGGAATGGTGCTGGCGGCTGTCGCGGCCGTGTAAGTGAATTGGCAGGATTCTGGCGAGGGGCTGTCAGCCAAGCGAATCGTGACCGAGCTGCCTGCCACCAACACTTCATGCTCATGGGTGTCAATTTCAGCGGCAGCCACAATGCCCTCAATCGAGGCAGAAGGGTAGGTGTGGGTAAAGGCCACCAAGGTGTGCGACTCCGTGCACAAATGGCCATGGCCTTCTTTGGACAAGACTGCCATCTCGCCATTGGCCGTGCAGGCCTGCTTGCTACCGAGCTTCTTCTGCGCCACCGCTGAACTGTGCGTGATGGCCGCCGCGGCCGCCACCGATCCGCGCACATCCATGAGCTTGGAAATCCGATGACTGGACTGGTAACTGTTGATCTTTGGCAGTGCCATGCCCGAGACCAGGCCCAGAACAGCCACCACCACAGCCACTTCCAGAATGGTGAGCCCAGTTTGCTTCTTGTTCTGATGAGTAGTGCACGTCACGATCATTCCTTCAACGGGTATAACTCGACCTGAGGAGGTCTCATGGTTCCGTTTTCGGCTGATCTGGTGGTGGCTTGAGGCCCATTCAGGGCATTTCACACGAACAATGTCGTGTCTTAAAGCGCGCAAACCCGATTACGCCCCTGGCGTTTGGCGTCATACAACGCGCGGTCTGCCCTGGCGATCAAGCCATCGGGTGTGGCGCCAGGTGTGGCCGCATTGCACCAGGCCACCCCCAGGCTGACCGTGACCACCGGCAACGTGGACGATGTTTCATGCGGTATCGCCAGGTCTTCCACCGCTTTGCGAAGCCTCCCGGCCGCCTGCATGGCGAGCGCCAAAGAGGTGTTGGGCAGCACGGCAATGAACTCTTCACCACCGTAACGGGCCACCATGTCGCCTGGCTGGCGCAGGCTGTTCTGCATCACGCTGGCCACCTGGCGCAGGCATTCGTCTCCTGCAGGGTGGCCATGGTGGTCGTTGTAGGGCTTGAAATGATCCACGTCCATCATGATGATGACCATTTCAGTGCCCCCATGTTTGGCACGTTGCCACAGGTCTTGAAGGTATTCCTGAAAGTGGCGGCGGTTGAACAGCGCGGTCAGCACATCCACCCGGGACAGCTGTTGCAACTTCAGGTTCACCTCGCTCAAGTCTTTGACCAGCGCACGCTCACGTTCGCTCAGCAGGTAGCGGCGGCGCTTGTCTCGCTCCATGACGTAGTTGGCGCACAGCGAGAAGGCCACCGTGGCAGCCGTCAGTGAGCAGATGGGCCACACCAGCCGGGGATTGAAGTTGGGCAGCACCACCACGCCAACGACCTGGATGGCCAGCACGGCCAGCGAGAAGCCCACCGCCGACCAAAAACGCAGACGCTGAACCAGGTTGCCGTACATCACCACCACGGCAAATCCCGCATGGTAAAAATCGCTCAAAGGGCTGCGGGTGATCGACAGGGCATAGGCCAGGGTGGCTGCGGCTAACAAACCACTGATCAAGACCGCAGAATCAAGCACCACCGGATGCTGCATCAAAGGCTTGTCCCGATTCAACCAGAGCACCAGCAAGGCGATCAGGGCCATGGGCGTGAAAATCAGCAGGCGCAGCTGGACCGCGATGGAAAACACATCGGGGATCATCAGGTAGTCCGCGATCAGGAAACCGTCGTACACCATCAGCGAAATCAAGCCGCTGATGATGAAATGCCGCAAACGCTGCTGAGGATCCTGGCTGAGAAACTGATGCTCCAGCGCGGCCGGAAACTTCATCCACCGAAAGCCCAGGTTCAGCAGATCCTGCACCTGGTTCATGCGCAGCTTGTCGACCTCGATCGAGGCCTGGGCCGTGCTCATGCGGCGCCCTCGGCATCAGGGTCTGGCCAGACCCGATTGCGCCCACTGTTCTTGGCGCGGTAAAGCGCCTCATCGGCTTTGATCAACAAGGTTTTCTGACTGGTACCACGGTCAATCGGACGCATGGACGCCACGCCCACGCTGACGGTCACGAACGAGCTGGTCGGCGATCCCACATGGGGCACGCGCAGCCGCTCGATGGCCACCTTGATGCGGTCGGCCGCCTGCAAGGCAATCGGCAAGGTGGTGCCGGTCAGGACGGCGATGAACTCTTCACCGCCAAATCGGGCCACCAAATCGCCAGGGCGCCGCAGCCGACGCTTGAGCGTGCCGGCGACCTGCCGCAAGCATTCATCGCCGGCAGGGTGGCCATAGTGGTCGTTGTAGGCCTTGAAGTGATCCACGTCGATCATGATCAAGGACACCTCGCTGCCGTCCACCTCGGCACGCTCCCAGACTCGCGTCAGGAACTCATCGAAATGTCGGCGGTTGGCCACCTGGGTCAGCAAGTCCGAGCGCGAAATCTTGTCCAGCCGCTCGTTGGCGGTTTTCAGGGCGGCTAGCAGATTGGTTTCGCGGATCCGTAGTAGCCAGTTCTGGCGCTCGTCGCGCTCCAGGCTGTAGCAGCCGAACAAGGTGAAGGTCACCGTCGAGATCAGGACCAGGGCCGAGGGGATCATGACCTCGATGGGCGCGGGCGGGATGAAATGCAAGGCCACCGCCGTGCCAATGGCAATGAAGATGTCCAGCGCGATAGCCATCCAGAAACGCATTTGCGCCACGGAATGACTGAACATCACCACCATGGCCAGGCCGACCAGGTAGGGGCCGGCCAAAGGATCCTTGCTGATGCTGGGCAGATACAGAACAATGCTCGCCGCCAGCACGGCAGCCAACAGCACCAAAACTTCTCGGAACAAGGGGTGGGGGGTCTTGATCAGCACGTACAGGCCGATCAGGGTCACGGGTGTGAACAAGCCTGTGCGCAGCGCCACCGCTTCGGCAAAGACATCCGGAATCATCAACAGGTCGGTCAGCAGGTAGCCATTGAACAAAATGACGACCAGTGCCGCTGTGATGATGATGACCCTCAGGCGGTCAGCGGCCGTGTCGTGCTGAAAGCGCTGTTCAAGTTCAGCAGGAAAACGCAATGTGGGAAAGCCGTTTGACAGCAATTGGTCAATTTGCTCGGCAGAGCCCGCTGAGACCGGGCCGTAATCAACTGGCGCAAGATCAATCGCCCCAAAGCCGGTCGTGGGGACGAAATCGCGCGCGATAGGGCTCATGGACACCGAGGCAGATCCAGGCGTTTGCTGCTTAAAACCGTCGAACATACAACATGGTCACGAATGGCTGAGGTGGTGCCTGGGCCCGCCATCATCAATCAATCACCATGGTTTGAGACTAGATTTTCCCCCTTGAAGCTCGGGATACAGGGGCGAATTCACGTGCATTTTTGCCACAAAAGGCATCAATGCATCGTCTTGAAGACCCTATTCCGCGTCCGTTTTTCCAAACAAATGCACAAACAGGTCATCGTCTGTGATTTCTCGCACTGACAGGCCATCGACCGGTTCGAGAAACGGCGTTGCGGGCTGCGCTGGCAGCAGCGCTGCTGGCACGGTGTCTGCAAAATTCACCACGGGCCCATTGCCATCACCCGCTCTTTGCAAGCGCCAGGACAAGGAATCGGCCAGGGAGGGCGTGTCATCCCACTGCACAAAGCCCTGAGCCGACTGAGCGGAGCGTTCGACTGGATGGGGTAGGGGTGGCGTTTTCATATGGAAGCCAGCGTACCCAGCCTGGTTACAGATGAACACAAGATAAAAGCGCTTTTGAATGGCCAGTTCACTCGGGTTAACCTCAGGGCTTGTGCCGAACACCGACTCACCATGACCAAGCTTTCAGGACTCTTTTCTGACTCTTCCGACGCCTCTGGCTTCCTGCGTTGCGCTTGGTGCCAGGCCACACCCGCCTACCAGCGCTACCACGATCAGGAGTGGGGCTTCGCGGAAACCGATGACCGGCAGTTGTTCGAGAAGCTGTGCCTGGAAGGCTTTCAGGCCGGGCTGAGCTGGTTGACCATCCTCAACAAGCGCGAGGCTTTTCGGCAAGCCTTCGCTCATTTCGACGTGGACCAAGTGGCCCGATTTGGCGACAGCGACATCGAGCGGCTGGTTCTGGATGCGGGCATCGTGCGGCATCGGGGCAAGATCGTCTCGACGATCAATAACGCCCGACGGGCCATCGAGATCCGCGACGAGTTTGGTTCGTTGGCCAGCTATTTCTGGCGCTTTGAACCAACATCGCAGGCACGCCCCAAGCGCCTGACGTTTGAGGCGTTCAAGGCCATGCCCATCGCCCCCGAAGCCACGGCCTTGTCCAAGGACTTGAAGAAGCGCGGCTGGACTTTCGTGGGCCCCACCACCATGTACGCCTTCATGCAAGCCATGGGCATGGTCAATGACCACGTCGAAGGCTGCAGCGTGCGAAATGCAGCATCGGCCGCGCGGGCTGCCTTGAAGCCCCTCAAACGGCCAGCTTCCTGACCCAGGCCACGTAGCGGTCCACCCAGCCCTGCAGGAACTTCCTGCTGTCTTCGTTGGCAATGCTGCCATCGGGGCCGAACAGGCCTTCCTTGGCTTGAACAAACGCCTCGGGTTGGCCCAGCGTAGGCACATCCAGGTAGGCCAGCACATTGCGCAGATGCTGCTGGGCCAGCGACGTGCCAATGGCGCCCACCGAGACACCGATCACCCCCGCCGGCTTGCCACCCCACACGCTTTGCCCGTAGGGGCGCGAGGCGTGGTCAATGGCGTTCTTCAACACACCGGGAAAAGAACGGTTGTACTCCGGCGTGACGAACAGCAGGCCTTGGGCCGACTTGACCGCCGCCTTCAACCGTTTGACGGATTCCGCCGGATTGGCATCGTCGTCCTGGTTGTACAGGGGCAGATCGTCAATTCGGACGTGCTCGAAAGCAAAGTCCGCCGGGGCCAGCTTGGCCAGTGCGATGGCCAACTGGTGGTTGAACGACGCTTTGCGCAAACTGCCCACCACCACCGCGATTTTGATTTGACTCATGAAAGCTCCTTTGCCTTTGGCTTGCTGGATTCGGCCTTGATTAAAGCGTCATTGCGATCGGGCTGCATGAACTTGTGGTGAACCCTGTCAGCCAGCAGGTTTAACGGTCTGCCAAAGCATGCGTTTTCAGGAATATTTAAGTGCGCCTTCAGAAGGAACGCCTCTGTGAGCCGAAGATACTTGTTAGCAGTTGTATGAGGCTCCCATGGAACAGACGGTATTGGTCGTGGACGACAACGCCTTGAATCGCGAGCTATTGCGATTGGTGCTGGAGCAACAAGGGTATGTGGTTGTCGAGGCCACGACGGCAGAAGAAGCGCTGACCATGATCAGCGATACCCATCCCGCCTTGGTGCTGATGGACTGTCACCTGCCGGGCATGGATGGCCTGTCGGCCACGCGTGAGCTCAAAGGCATCGAAGCCACTTGCGGCATCCCGGTGGTCGCGGTCACCGCGCATGCCATGCCGGGCGACCGCGAACGGGCTTTGGCAGCGGGCTGCAATGAGTACATCTCCAAACCCGTGGATTTTTCCCGCCTGATCGACATCGTCAGCAGCTTGGTACCCCAGCGCTCCTGAACCTGGCACCTTACATGCGCGCCAGCGCCTCGCGGATGCGCTGAATGGTCTGATCCATGGGCGCCTTGCTGGAGACTTCCAGCCCCAGTTGCCGTGCGATGTCGTTGACCTTGCCCGGGTTGAGCGGCACCCCGCCATCGTCAATGGCCTTGATCAACGACTGCGCCCGCTGCATTTCTTCAGAACGCGCGGGACGAGGGGAGAAAAAGCGGGTCAACTGTTTGAGGTACTGCATGCCCCGCCGATTTTCTCAGCGAAACACGCCCACGGCATCGGCCAGGCAGGCCATCTGCTGCTTGACGCTTTCAGACGCCGCCGCACCTTGCTCCACCAGGGCCGCGTTCTGCTGAGTGATCTGGTCCAGATGACCAATGGCCTGGCCTACCTGGGCAATGCCTGCGCTTTGCTCATGCGTGGCCGAGCTGATCTCCGCGATCAGATCCGACACCCGCTGAACCTGGGTGACGATGTCGTCCATGGTTTGGCCCGCATCGTTGACCAGCCTGGAGCCTGACTCCACCTTGTCAACGCTTTCGCTGATGAGGGTTTTGATCTCTTTCGCGGCGCCTGCACTGCGATGCGCCAGGCTTCGCACTTCACTGGCCACGACCGCGAATCCTCGGCCCTGCTCGCCAGCCCGTGCGGCTTCAACGGCAGCGTTCAAGGCCAGGATGTTGGTCTGGAAGGCGATGCTGTCGATCACGCCGATGATGTCCGTGATCTTCTTGGAACTGTGCGTGATGTCGTTCATGGTGGCCACGACGTCCGCCACGGCGCGACCACCCTTGGCAGCCGCCTCACTGGCCGAGCCGGAAAGCGTGTTGGCCTGGCTGGCCGTGTCGGCGTTGTTCTTCACGGTGACGGTCATCTGCTCCATCGACGAGGCCGTTTCTTCCACACTGGCTGCGGCCTGTTCGGTGCGTGAGCTCAGGTCGTTGTTGCCTTGGGCGATTTCGTTGGTGGCCGTTTGCACACTCAGCACTTGGCCGCGGACATCGTCGATGATCCAGCGGAACATCAGGCCCAGTTGACCGATCGTGCGCATCGTCATGCCGATTTCATCCACACGGTTCATGTGCAAGGCTGTTTGCATGTCGCCCGAAGCCACACGCAGGGCTTGATCGCGCATTTGTTCCAACGGCCTGGCGATCTGGCTTTCAAGCGCCCAATTGGCCAGCAGCGACAACGCCGCAACCGTGCCAGCAAAACCAAAGAATGCCACACCGCTGGCCAGGCCCAATGCCCATGCTGCGCCTACCAGCGCGGGCGCCAGCAACAGCAGGGTGGAGCGGATACGCCAACGCACAGGCATGGTCTGGAAAATTGAAGTCCACCCAGCCAGTCCGGTGCGCACGATCAAACCCTTGTGGAACTGGCGGTTACCGGCCTTGCCTTCGCGGAAATCGCGGTACAGGCTTTCTGCCGCTGCAATCTCTTCATTGGAGGCCTTGGTGCGAACCGACATGTAGCCGGTCTGCTGGCCATGGCGCACCACCGGCGTGGCATTGGCACGAACCCAGTAGTGATCACCATTCTTGCGGCGGTTCTTGACCAGTGCCGTCCATGGCTCACCTGCCTTGAGGGTGGCCCACATGTCGGCAAAGGCCTCTTTGGGCATGTCAGGGTGGCGCACCAGGTTGTGCGGCTGGCCCTGGATCTCTTCACGCGTGTAGCCGCTCACGGAGACAAAAGCGTCGTTGGCGTAAGTGATGTGGCTTTGGGTGTCCGTGGTGGACATCAATGTGGCATCGTCGGGGAACTCAAACGCTCGTTGAGTCACGGGTTGGTTGTCGCGCATGTGCCACCATTTACTGAGGAAAGGAACCGGTCACAGCGTTCGATCCGCCGGCAAGATCATGTTGAATGTTTGCATATTCGGCCGATCCAGGATTTTCTTAAGAAGATTTGATTCGAGCCCCATTTCGGGCGTTCAGGGCGCTTTTTCCTCGCCAGGATTCAGCAGCCCATCACGGCGTTCGGCCATCTCCCTGCGCATGACATGGAGATCTTGCGAACTCTGATTCGCTTTGGCACGGGGATAGATCAAACGCTCTTCCTCCTCGATGTGCTGTCGGCAAAGCGAAGTGAATCGATGGGCCAGAGATCGAAGCTCGCCAAGGTGAGGGTGGTTGTAGCCTCGGGCCATCATGTCCAGGTGGGGCACCAGACTCAGCCATAGCGATTCGATCTCGACATGGTCATGCCGAAGGTGCTCGATCGTGCGGGCCATGTCAGGGTCACCGCTTTTCAGCAAGATGGGAAACACGTGCTGCTCTTCATCCAGGTGGTGCGGCAGGCCCGTGGTGGTGAAAAACAAATGGATGCTCCGCGCCAGCGTTCTGGCTGAGGCATCGACACCCTGCGCGCTCACGTGCTCGATCAAAGTGTGGAGGTCTTCCAGCATGGCCAGGATTTCCTGATGGCAGCTGTCAAGCACGTCAAAAGGCATCGGGGCATAGAAGGCCGCTTGCGCGTGGGAAAGGGGCCGATCGGGTGAGTGCGTCATGGCGTCCTCGCTTTCAATGCGGCCAGCGCAATGGGTTCATAATCATCTCCATCCGGGCTGCCGTCAGACCCATGAAAATAGACGACGGCCCTCGAATCCCTTTGCGCCAGATCAAGAAATCAACGTGTCAAGCCCAGTCCACATTGCCGTTGTCGATGATGAGCCCGAGATCACCCGATTGCTGGGCAACTACCTCTCCGGTCATGGGTTCCGTGTCAGCACGCTCCACTCCGGCGCGGCCTTGATGGCAATGATGGCGATTGATGCGCCTCAGGTGGTGCTGCTGGACCTGGGCTTGCCCGGCGAGGACGGCTTGGGCATCGCCCGGCAGATTCGCGAAAACTGGCGTTGTGGCCTCTTGATCGTGACCGGCCGGGGCGACCCGGTGGACAAAGTGGTGGGCCTTGAACTGGGCGCAGACGACTATGTCACCAAGCCTTTTGATCTGCGCGAACTGCTGGCCCGCACCAAGGCGGTTTTGCGCCGAATCGCACCGCCCGCGACCGAGCCTGCCCTGCAGGCCGCGCCCCAGGTTCATGACGCATGGTGTTTTCTGAACTGGACCTTTGACCAAGGTGCCCGCCGCTTGTTGGCACCGCAAGGCGACGAGGTGCCACTGACCAGCGGCGAGTTCGATTTGCTGGCAGTGTTTCTGCAGCATCCCGGGCGCGTGTTGTCCCGCGACTTCCTGCTGGAACACACCCGAGGGCGTGAGGCGGGGCCCTTCGACCGCACGATCGATGTGCAGGTGGGGCGCCTTCGCAAGAAGCTCGAAGAAGACTCGCAGGATCCCAAGATCATCAAGTCGGTCCGCGGGGCGGGGTACGTCTTCGTGCCGATCGTCAGCGCCGCATCATGAACCATCATTTGCCCGCAGGTCTGGACCAGGTCTCGGTATTCCAGTCCATCTTCAAGGCGTATCCCGATGCCCTGTTGCTGGTGGACGGCGGCGGCACGATCGTGATGGCCAACCCGGCGGCCACCGAGCTGCTGGGTTACGGCATGGGTGAACTGGTGGGGCTCGCGGTTGATGCCTTGGTACCCGATGCCATTCGCCCTCGGCATGCCCACTACCGTGAAGAATATAGCCACAAACCGCATGCCCGCCCAATGGGCACGCAGATGGACCTGGTGGCCAAACGCAAAGACGGCTCGGAGGTGATGGTCGAAATTGCGCTCAGCCCGCTCAAAGACTTCGGCTTTCCTTATGTCGTGACTGCGATCCGGGGCATCGGGGCCTACCCACGCGTCAAGCAGGCTTTGCAGCGCGCCCGGTACAGCGACTATGTGGCTCGTTTGGGGCGGCTGGCGGTGGACATGCGTGACCCCCAGGAGCTCATGCAGCAGGTGCCGGTGATGGCCACGGATGCCTTGCAGGTCGAATCCAGCGCGGTGTACCTGCTGGATGACAGCCGCTTGCATTTTCAGGTGGCCAGCGGTGTGGGCTTGGTGGCAGAAGAGCCGCTGCGCACCCTGATTCCCTGCACGCCTGATCGCATTCCGGGCCATGTTCTGGCCACCAATGCACCGCTGCTGGTGCCCGATGGGCGCATTGAAACGCGCGTCACCGTGTTGCCCGCCTACCTGGAGGCCGGGCTGATCAGTGGCTTGGCCGTGCCGCTTTCCGATCGTGGCAGGACGGTGGGTGTGCTGGTCGTCAGGTCCACGCAAGCGGCACGTTTTGGTGAAGACGAAACCCGCTTCCTGGAGTCGGTCGGCAATCTGCTGGCCAGCACTTTGCAACGAGCGCAAACCGAAGAGGCCTTGCGGCATTCACAGCGCCTTGAAAGCGTCGGGCAACTCACCGGCGGCATCGCGCACGATTTCAACAACCTCCTGACCGTCATCCAGGGCAACCTCCAGGTGCTGGAAGAGCTACCCGCCATCACCGGCGATCCACATGCCCAGCAGTTGCTTGGCGCGGCGTTGAGGGCGGGCAAGCGAAGTGCCGAGTTGACCAGCAAGCTTCTGGCCTTTTCTCGCAGGCAAGTGCTGCAGCCGGGGCGAGTCGATGTGGTCGCTCAACTGTACTCATTGGCCGACATGTTGCGGCGCACCTTGGACCAGCGCATTCAGATCAGGTTGGAGGTGGATGAGTCGTGCCCGCCTTGCCTGGCCGACCCGGGCCAACTCGAAGCCGCACTGCTCAACCTGGCCATCAATGCGCGCGATGCGATGCCCGATGGTGGCACGCTGACCATCGCCTGCAAAGCCTGCGATACCTTGCCAGACGATATTCAATCCGAGGTGGTGGATGCGGATGGCCAGGCCACGACCCATCCCTTTGTCGAAATATCACTGACAGACACGGGCACGGGCATGTCCGAGGAGGTCAAGAAGCGCGCGTTCGAACCCTTCTTCACGACCAAAGAAGCCGGTCGAGGCACGGGGCTGGGCTTGAGCACGGTCTACGGTTTTGCCCGGCAATCGAGGGGTGCGGTGGCGATGGACAGCACCATCGGCGTTGGCACAACCTTGACCTTGTACATCCCCGCAACACCTCAGAAGGATGAGCCGGAGTTGTCACCCGCCACGTCCAAACACCTGGTGCCAGTGAACCTTAGGGTGGTGCTGGTTGAAGACGACGCGGAGGTCAGAGCCGTTGTTCAGCGTTTTCTCGAAACACTGGGCTGCCGGGTCACGCCTTTCGCCAGTGCGGAAGAGGCATTGATCGGTTTCGATGCCGGTGAGGATGCTCAACTCCTGCTGACCGACATCGCCTTGGGGCCGGGCATGCGCGGCATGGAGCTGGCCAAGATCGCGCAAGCACGCTGGCCCGCTTTGGCCATCATCCTGATGTCGGGTTTCTCATCCGAACTGCTGGACGCCAACCGCGACGCGCCCGAGCATTGGGAGTTGCTCCAGAAGCCTTACGGCCGAGATGAGCTGGCCAATGCCATCGCCAGGGTCACCTCGGCATCACCTCATTGAAGCGTGGCCGTGCGGGTGGCAGGCAAGCTGCTTTCAATGAAAGCCACCAGTTGCGCCACGTCGGGGATCAGGATGTCGCGTCGGCCTTTGGCCGTGAAGCCGATCAGGCTCTTGCTGGCCAATCGGGTCAAGGCGCGGCTGACGGTTTCCAGCGTCATGCCCAGGTAATTGCCAATTTCTGCGCGGGTCATGCGCAATGTGATCTGGTCGGTGCGCAAGCCGCGCTGGGCCAGTGACTCGGCCCAGTACCGCAGGAAGTCGGCCACCCGGGCATCGGCGGACAAGGTGCACAGCGACAACAGCGAATCCCGGTCACGCGTGATTTCACGGCTCATGGACTCGTGGAGCAGGGTCAGCAACGCTGGCTGCGCAGCGGCGGCCTGGCACAAGGCTTCGTAGCTCAGGCACCAGACTTCAGCCGTGTCCATCGCGACGGCGTCGCAGCCATAGCGGCCACGTGCAATGCCGTCAAAGCCCAGCCAATCACCCTTGAAGTGCAAGCCGACGACTTGTTCACGGCCATCCTGCGATGCATTGATGGTCTTGAAGATGCCCGAATTGAGCACGTACAGGTACTTGAAAGGTTGCCCGGCCTCATAGATCTTGTCGCCCGCGTGCACCAGGCGCCGCTGGATGGTCACGGCTTGTTGCAGCAAACGCAGGCTACCCGCAATCCGTTCGCTCACCACCGTGGCATCCGTGTTTCTCCAGCCCAGATCGGCCATCGCCGGGACGGCGAAGGGCGGGTGAGCGGGCAGGGCAGAAGTGTGGGTGGAAGTGGTGGTCATCTGCGGCTTTCTCAGGGCGGTGCGTTGGAGGGTGTCTGTCAATGCTGCTCAGTCTAGAAATCGCGGATCAATGACGTGCCAACGCTCTGTCGCGCTCCGTAACGTTGCGTAAACGGCTTGTATCAAGGCGGCATCGTTTGACCTGCGTCAAGCACGGCGGCCGGGTTGCCGCTTAGCCTCCGACCTCGGCAGAACATCATTCCGATGCCATGCCTCATGGCCGCCCAATGTGAGCATCTACCTCGACTTCAACGCGCTGAACATCCCGACCGGCCTGAACGAACAGCAGGCCGAGGCCCTGTGCTGTGTGGCGGACAGTCTGGCTGGGCCAGGCACTGGCGGCGCGCCCCAGATGCTGCTGCGTGGCAAGAACATTGCCCTCATTTACGGGTCATCGGATCCGGAAGATGCCAGCACTTTCGAGCATGCCGCCACCAGCCTGGGCGCACGCGTGGCACGGATCCGCTCGGGTGATGCAGGCCTGAGGCCAGGGGCTGAGCTCATCGCCACGGCCAGAATGCTGGGCAGGCTGTATGACGCGGTTGAGTGCCAGGGGGTTGATGGCGAGGTGGTTGAACAGTTGGCACAACATGCCGGCACCGTGGTCTACAACGCCATTGGCGCCAGCAGCCATCAGGCGTTCAAACAATTCGATCGCATGAGGCATCAGGCGCTGGCGCACGTGGCCGGCACGGCCCATGATGACCATGGTTGCCGCGAAGCCTTCATTCAAGCCGTGTTGCTGAGCACCCTGCGCTGACCATCCCATGAACATCCAGCCCCAGCCTCCACCGCCCTCCATGCCCGAGGCCCAGGTGGCGGTGCTCGATGACGAGGTGGAGGCTGCGCGATTCACCCGCTGGACATCCGTGGCCAATGGTCGGCGACTGGGCGAGTCATCCTTGCGCATTGGCGGCATGCATTGCGCGGCTTGCGCATCGACCATCGAGCATGCGCTCCGAGCCGTGCCCGGCGTGACCGAGGTGCGCGTCAGCGCCGCAGGGCAGTGCGCGACCGTCTCCTGGGATGTTGAGTTGACCCGCCCCTCAGCGCTGGTGCAGGCCATCGAGCAAGCCGGCTATCGCGCTTCACCAGACACCGTGGCCGGCGCTCGGGCCATGCGCTTGAAGGAATCGCGCGATGCGCTTTGGCGCCTGTTCGTGGCCTCTTTTTGCGCCATGCAGGTGATGATGTTGGCCACCCCGTCGTACGTCAGTGCAACTGGCGAACTCGCGCCCGACTTGAAACAGTTGCTGGATTGGGGAAGCTGGCTGCTCACGCTGCCGGTGATGATCTTCGCAGCAGCGCCCTTCCTGACCGGCGCCTGGCGCTCATTGCGGCATGGCCGAATCGGGATGGACGTGCCAGCCGCGCTGGGCATGCTGGTGGCCTTCATCGCCAGCAGTGGCGCCACCTTCGATCCGGAAGGCGTTTTTGGCCGCGAGGTTTACTTTGATTCGCTGACCATGTTCGTCAGCTTCCTGTTGGGGGGGCGGTACCTCGAAATGCGGGCCCGCCACCATGCTGAACGCTCGCTCGAGGACACCATTGGGCGCCTGCCCGAGGTGGCCTTGCGCGAGCACCCGGATGGCAGCGTGGCCGCGATCAGCGTGCTGCGCCTGCAGCGCGGCGACACCGTTCGGGTGCCGGTGGGCGGGGCATTCTGTGCCGATGGTGTCCTGACCCAAGGCCAGACGCGCGCAGATGAATCGCTGCTGACAGGTGAGTCAACCCCCGTCGAAAAGACCATTGGCGATGCGGTGGTGGCGGGGAGCCTGAACCTGGGCGCCCCGGTCGCCATGCGGGTCGAGCACGTGGGGGCGGACACCCGCTACGAGGCGATCGTGGCCATGATGCGCGACGCCCGCACCCAGCGCCCCTCGGCGATCACGGCGGGTGACCGCTGGGCGACGCCGTTCCTGTGGGCCATCCTGGTGCTGGCGGCCGGAGCAGCGGCTGTGTGGAGCGTGATCGATCCCTCCCGGGCCATCTGGGTTGCCGTCTCCGTGCTGATCGTGACTTGCCCATGCGCGTTGTCACTGGCGGCGCCTTCCGCCATGCTGTCGGCCGCCATGGCCCTGGGCAAGCGGGGCCTGCTGTTGCGCCGGATCGAGGCCATTGAAGGCCTTGCTGGCATGCAGACCTTGTTCATCGACAAAACCGGCACCTTGACCGAGGCGCAGCGCCAGCAGGCCACCATGATCCGCACCGGCCTGGATGAGCATTGGACCGATGATGCGGTACGCCAACAAGCCGCCTCGCTCGCCGCCTGGTCCACGCACCCCCTGGCCAAGGTGCTGGCACAAGAGACAGCCAAATCCGCAACGGCATGGCATGGTCTGCGTGAAACGCCGGGCCAGGGCATTGAGGGTTGCGCCAGCGACGGATCGCGCTGGCAACTGGGGCGCGCATCCTCCGTGGTGCCAGTGGCGGCCAACGATGGCCATGATGCGGAAACTTGGCTGAGCCGCGATGGTCAACCGGTGGCTTGCTTCCGGTTCACCGAGACACTGCGTCCTGGCGCCATGGAGGCCGTCCGCAGCCTTGAACAGGATGGCGTGAAAGTCATCTTGTTGTCGGGTGACAGCGTGGAGCGTGCTCATCATGTGGGCCGCTTGCTGGGCCTGAGTGGCTGCCAAGGCGGCATGGCGCCTCAAGACAAGCTGAGCGCGGTGCGCGAGGCTCAGGCGCGGGGGCAGCATGTCGCCATGCTGGGCGATGGCATCAATGACGCGCCCGTTCTGGCGCAAGCCGACACTTCCATTGCCATGGGGGAGGGGGCGCAAATTGCCCGGGCCCAGGCTGATGGGGTGTTGGTCACCAATGACTTGCAGGATGTCGTTCGCGCACGCGCCCTCGCCAAAAAAGCCTTGCGCGTCGTGCGCCAAAACCTCATCTGGGCTGCTTCTTACAACGCGGCCTGCATACCGTTGGCCCTGATGGGTTGGTTGCCGCCTTGGGCTGCTGGTCTGGGCATGGCCACCAGTTCACTGTTGGTCGTGTTGAACTCCTTGCGCCTTTCGCGCTGACCCGGCATGGACATCCTCTATCTGTTGATTCCCCTGTCGTCGGTCTTGGTGCTGGTCATCTTGGGTGTTTTTGCCTGGGCACTGTATTCCGGTCAGTTTGACGATGTGGAGCAGCACGGCGAGCAAATTCTGGATGCCGCGCAAGAAGCGATTGATCTGCATCAAGGCGACTGAAGGCACTTCATCGAACAATCTCTGCTGAGCAAGAAAGCAGAGGCTTTGATGGCTGACAACACACAAACAATCATGGGGCCACCCACGCTGCCATGGTGGCGCATCCGCATGGTGTGGCTGGTGATTGGCGGCCCGGCCTTGGTCGTGGTCGCTGGCTTCATCACGCTGGCATTGGCCATTCACGGCGGTGACCAGCCTGTGCCCAATCCAGGATCTGCCTCGCAGGCTTTTCGTCGTTGACGCTGACGCCATGCAGTGGCCACTGATCCTCGCTGGCTTGGCCATGGGCGTGGCCGCCACACCGCATTGCGCGGTCATGTGCGCGACACCTTGTGCGGCCTTGACGCGCGGCGACAAGCACAGCACGGCCAGTTTTCAGGCGGGGCGCCTGATCAGCTACATGCTCGTGGGCGCACTGGCCGCCTACAGCGTGTCCACCCTCGGCGTCTGGAGCGAAACGGTGCCTGCGCTTCGTCCGTTGTGGACGCTTTTGCACCTGGCCTGCCTGGGACTGGGCTTGTGGTGGTTGTTCACGGGCGAGCAGCCCGCGTGGATGAGGCGCGATGACACCGTGTCCGTCATCCGCATGCCCGGTCGCCATTCGCCCGTGCTGCGCGCTGGCTTGTCGGGCCTGGCGTGGGCGGCCTGGCCCTGCGCAGCACTGCAAGGCGCGCTGGTCTTGGCAGCACTGGCCAACACACCCTTCGCCGGTGCCCTGGTGATGGGCGCTTTCTCGGTGGCCTCCATGCCTGGCCTGCTGCTCGCGCCTTGGGCGTGGAAGCGATGGCAGGCCCATCACGGCACCACCATTTCTCCCGGACAGCTTTCGCTGAACGGTTTTCGCATCGCCGGGATCGGCCTGGTGCTCGCCTCCGGGTGGGCCTTGACGCACGACCTCTGGTACCGCTTCGCAACCTGGTGTACCACCACATGATGATCCAAGCCATTGCCTTTGTCCTGGCCACCTTGGGCGCCACCGGCGTGCTGGTGGCGGCAGGGCTGAATGAACACGATGAGCGGGCCGCCGCGCTCAGCCTTGATCAGCGTCAAGGCCCCAATGAGCCTTCTACCCAACAATCCCGGTAGACCCTTCCATCTCAAGCAAGAAACAACGAAAGGACGCGCCGAATGGCCGCTCTAAAATCTGCCGTGGTCAGCTATGACGACTGGCCCGTTCGACAGTTTGCGCTGGCGGCGGTGCTGTGGGGCGTGGTCGGCATGACCGTCGGCGTCCTGATTGCTGCCCAACTGGCTTGGCCCGACCTGACGGCGAACATCCCCTGGCTCAGCTATGGGCGTCTGCGCCCCCTGCACACCAACGCGGTGATCTTTGCCTTTGGCGGCTGCGCACTGTTCGCCACGTCTTACCACGTGGCTCAACGCACGGGGCAGACTCGATTGTTCGCCCCGGCCTTGGCCAGGTTCACGTTCTGGGGTTGGCAGGCCGTCATCGTGGCGGCTGCGATCACACTCCCCATGGGCTACACGCAAGGCAAGGAATACGCCGAGCTGGAGTGGCCCATCGACATCCTGATCACGGTGGTGTGGGTGTCTTATGCGATCGTGTTTTTTGGCACCATCGCCAAGCGCCAGGTTCGGCACATCTACGTGGCCAACTGGTTCTTTGGGGCGTTCATCCTGGCCGTGGCCTTGCTGCACGTGGTCAACAGTGCCGTCATGCCCGTGAGCCTGTGGAAGAGCTACTCGGCTTACGCAGGCGTGCAAGACGCGATGGTGCAATGGTGGTACGGCCACAATGCCGTCGGCTTCTTCCTGACTGCCGGCTTCCTGGGCATGATGTATTACTACATCCCCAAACAGGCTGAGCGGCCGGTGTACTCGTATCGCTTGTCGATCGTTCACTTCTGGGCGCTGATCTTCACCTACATGTGGGCGGGCCCGCACCATCTGCACTACACCGCCTTGCCCGATTGGGCGCAATCGGTGGGCATGGTGTTCTCGCTGGTGCTGCTGGCGCCCAGCTGGGGCGGCATGATCAACGGTGTGATGACCTTGTCGGGCGCCTGGTACAAGCTGCGCGACGACCCCATCCTCAAGTTCCTGATCGTGGCCTTGTCCTTCTATGGCATGGCCACCTTCGAAGGCCCGATGATGTCCATCAAAACCGTCAATGCGCTGTCGCACTACACGGATTGGACGGTGGGCCACGTGCACGCCGGGGCCTTGGGTTGGGTTGGTTTCATCACCATGGGCTCGCTGTACTACCTGATTCCCCGCATGTTTGGCCAGATTCGCATGTTCAGCGTCAGGGCGATCGAGATCCACTTCTGGATCGCGACACTGGGCGTGGTCCTCTACATCGCGGCCATGTGGATTGCTGGTGTGATGCAGGGCTTGATGTGGCGTGCGGTGAACCCGGATGGCACCTTGGTGTACAGCTTCATTGAAAGCGTGAAGGCCACCTTCCCGTTCTACGTGGTTCGCCTGGCGGGCGGCCTGCTGTACCTCAGCGGCATGTTGCTGATGGCGTGGAACGTGATCATGACCGTGCGCGCTGGCAAACCAGCTGTTGCGCAGGTTCCGGCAGTCAAACATGAAGAGCACGGCACCCCCGCACGCGGACACGCAAAAATCGAGACCAACAATGGCTTGATGATCGTCCTCATCCTGCTGGTGGTGGCCGTGGGTGGTCTGGTTGAGATCGTGCCCTTGTTCTTCCAGCGCTCCACCACCGAAGCTGTGGCAGGCGTCAAGCCCTACACCGCCTTGCAACTCGTCGGCCGTGACATCTACCTGCGCGAAGGTTGCTACAACTGCCACTCGCAGATGATCCGCGCTCTGCAGTCGGAAACACTGCGCTACGGCCACTACTCCCTGGCGGGCGAGTTCGTCTACGACCGGCCTTTCCAGTGGGGCAGCAAGCGCACAGGTCCTGACCTGGCGCGCGTGGGCGGCAAGTACAGCGATGAGTGGCACCGCATTCACCTGACCAGCCCCCGCGACCTGGTCCCTGAATCCAACATGGCGGCGTACCCATGGTTGGCCACCAAGCCAGTCGATCCTGCCAGCATGCCGCCGCGCCTGACCGCCATGAAACGACTGGGCGTGCCTTACACGCAAGCCGAGGTCGATGGTTCGTCCGAGGCCGTGCAGGGCAAGACCGAGCTGGATGCGCTCATCGCCTATCTGCAGGTGCTGGGTACCCAACTGAAGTGACAAGGAGACCCCACATGGACCTCAATGAGTTACGCGTCCTGGTCACCCTGGCCAGTTTCATCAGCTTCGGCGGCATTGCCGTGTGGGCCTGCTGGCCAGGCAATCGTGCCCATTTCGATGCCGCAGCACAACTGCCTTTCAGCGACGAGGAGCCACAGTCGTGAGTGATTTCATCAGCAGCGGCTGGTCCGTCTACGTTGCCGCAGCCACCATCATTGGCTTGCTGGCCTGCCTGGCCTTGTTGGTCATCGCCGCAAGGCGCAAGGTCATTCCTGGCGACAACACCACCGGCCACGTCTGGGACGAAGACCTGCGTGAGTTGAACAACCCGCTGCCTCGGTGGTGGATGGGGCTGTTCATCGGAACGGTGGTGTTCGCCTTTGCCTACCTGGCCCTCTATCCTGGCTTGGGCAGCGCACGCGGCTACTTTGACTGGAGTACCAACGGTCAGCACGCCGCCGAAGTGGAAGCAGCCCGCGCGCTGAGTGCCCCCCTTTATGCCAAGTTCGCAGGTCTGCCCGCCGACCAGTTGGCGAAAGATCCTCAGGCGATGGGCATTGGCGAGCGCCTGTTCGTCAACAACTGTGCCACCTGCCACGGCTCGGACGCTCGGGGCAGCAAAGGCTTCCCCGACCTGACCGACAGCGACTGGATTCACGGTGGCGACATCGAGAAAATCAAGGAAACCATCACGAAAGGACGCATTGGCATGATGCCGCCCATGGCTGCTGCAGTGGACTCCGAAGCCGATGCGCGTAACCTGGCCCACTATGTCTTGAGCCTGTCTGGTGGTGCTCACAACAACATCGCGGCGCAACTGGGCCGGTCGTCATTCGCGGCCTGCGCAGCCTGTCACGGTGCAGATGGCAAAGGCAATCAAGCCATGGGTGCGCCCAATCTGGCCGACAAGGTCTGGCTGCATGGCTGGGGTGAAGAGGCCGTCATGAGCATGATCAAAAATGGCAAGACCAACCAGATGCCTGCCCATGGCAGCCGCCTGAGTGCCGAGCAGATCCACGTCCTGGCGGCGTATGTCTGGCAGATGTCTCAACCCAAGGTGGAGAGCGTTGCCCTGCAACGGTAAAGACACCATGGCTGGAACGGACAAGAAAGCGACGTCGGCACGTGTCATCCCGATCGTTCCTGTGGCCAACGGCGGCGCTGGGGGTGATGCAGCGCAGCTGGTGTCTCTGTATGAAAAGCAGCCCAAGATCCACCCACGCGCGGTGCACGGCTGGTTTGCCGCTTGGCGCTGGACCTTGGTCTGGCTGACCCAGGCCTTGTTCTACGGCCTGGCCTGGTTGCCCTGGAACGGTCGCCAAGCCTTGTTGTTTGACCTGACTGCCAGGCGCTTCTTCATCTTTGACCTGGTTTTGTATCCGCAGGATTTCATCTACCTGACGGGCCTGTTGGTGATCTGCGCCTTTGCGCTGTTCCTGTTCACCGCCGTGGCCGGGCGCCTGTGGTGCGGCTACGCATGCCCGCAAACTGTTTACACCGAGATATTCCTGTGGACCGAGCGCCTGTTCGAAGGCGACCGCAACCAACGCCTCAAGCTGGATGCCGGGCCTTGGGGCTGGCAAAAGCTTTGGCGCAAGTTTGGCAAGCACTTCACCTGGGGCGCCATTGCCTTGTGGACGGGCTTCACTTTCGTGGGCTACTTCACCCCCATCAGAACCCTGGCCGCCGAGGTCACTCAGTTCAACCTGGGGCCCTGGGAAACCTTCTGGGTGCTGTTCTATGGGCTGGCCACGTATGGCAATGCCGGTTATCTGCGCGAGCAGGTCTGCAAGTACATGTGCCCTTACGCACGCTTCCAGAGTGCGATGTTTGACCACGACACCCTGATCATCAGCTATGACCAGGCGCGTGGCGACCCTCGTGGAACCCGCGCCCGCAGTGCCGACCTTCAGCAACTGGGCCTGGGCGACTGCATCGACTGCGGCCTGTGCGTGCAGGTGTGCCCCACCGGCATCGACATCCGCAACGGCCTGCAATACGAGTGCATTGGCTGCGCCGCCTGCATTGACGTCTGCGACAGCGTGATGGACAAGATGCGCTATCCGCGCGGACTGATCAAGTACGCCACGCAGACCGGCATGGAACAGAAGCTCACTTCGCGCCAGATGATGGCGCGCATGCTGCGGCCCCGCATCCTCATCTACAGCGGTATCCTGACGGCCATCTCACTGGGGCTGGTGGCCAGCCTGGCCATGAAAAGCCCCTTCAAGGTTGATGTGGTGAGAGACCGCGGCTCCCTCGCGCGGATCGCAGGGGAGGGCCATGTTGAAAACGTCTACCGCCTGCAACTGATGAACGCCACGGAGCAATCCCAGCGGCTGCAAGTGCAGGTCACCGGTTTGCCGGGCGCCAAGGTCACTGGTCTGGCAGAGGTTCAGGTCGAGGCCACCGAAGCACGCTGGTTCCCGGTCGTGGTTCAGGTGCCGCATGAGTCTGCCCGGCAATTGAGCGCCGGGGCCCATCCGATTCAGTTTCGAATCGAGCGCCTGTCCAGTGATGGCCAAGACGACAACGCCAGCGTGGTGGAGAAGTCCACCTTCGTCATCCCTCGTTGAAAGTCGTTCATGAGCAGTTCATCGTCTGTGGAGCTGGATTCACGATTGCTCCAACGCCTGGACAAGAGTGGTCCGCGTTACACCTCCTACCCCACGGCCGACCGCTTCCATGATCGCTTCAAGTCGAAGGACTATGAACTGGCGTTGAGAGAGCGCGCCGATGGCCTGGAGGCAGGGCTGGCCATCTCGCCCTTGTCTGTGTACGTGCATGTGCCGTTCTGCGAATCAGTGTGCTATTACTGCGCCTGCAACAAGGTCGTCACGCGCGACCACACTCGGGCCACCAAGTACCTTGACATGATCGAGCGGGAGGTCGAGCTGCATTTGCGAGCGTGGCGACAACCCCAGCAAGCCTCGCAACTTCACCTCGGTGGTGGAACCCCCACGTTTCTGAGCGATGCGGAGATCAGCCGCTTGATGTCCATCTTGCGCCGCGCGGTCAGTTTCTCGCCTGATGCTGAAATGTCGATCGAGGTCGACCCACGAACCGTGACACCCCAACGACTGGCCAAACTGGCCAATCTGGGATTCAACCGACTCAGCTTTGGTGTGCAGGACTTCAACGAGCAGGTGCAAGCCGCCGTTCACCGCCTGCAACCCTTCGAGTCTGTGCGAGACCTGATGGAAAGCGCCCGATCGCTGGGGTATGGCTCGATCAACATGGACCTGATCTACGGCCTGCCCAAGCAAACGCCTGAATCGTTTGCGCGAACATTGGGACAGGTGGCACAGCTTCGCCCCGACCGCATTGCGCTGTACGGCTACGCCCACATGCCAGAGCGCTTCAAGCCACAGCGCCGGATCCTGACGCCAGACCTGCCCACGCCCGTGCAAAGGATCAACATGCTGGAGCAGGCGATCAAGTGCTTCAAGGCCGAAGGCTATGACTACATTGGCATGGACCACTTCGCACTGCCCAACGATTCGCTGGCCGTGGCCAAGCGGCAGGGCAGGCTTCAGCGCAATTTTCAAGGCTACAGCACCCAGCCTGACTGCGACATCGTGGCGCTGGGGGTGTCTGCCATCGGGCGCGTCGGAGCCAGCTATTCGCAGAACGCCAAGACGCTGGACCAGTACGAGGCCGCGCTGCTGCACGGGCATTTCCCTACCGAGAAGGGCCTCAGGTTGTCCAGCGATGACCTCATTCGCCGCACGGTCGTCATGGCATTGATGTGCCAAGGCCGGTTGGATTTCGATGCGATCGAAAAGACTTGCGGCATCAAGGTGCCCGACTACTTCAAACCCGAACTGGCCCGATTGCAGGCCATGGCCGAGGAGGGCATGCTGGTCATCGAGCCCCGCGCAGTGCAGTTGACACCACTGGGTTGGCATTTTGTGCGAAACGTGTCCATGGTGTTTGACCGCTACCTCGGCTGAAAACAGTGGCGCCTACGCCACCCATTGACAGCCGCTCGCGAAACGGTCGATCATCGCCCTTTAGTGGAGGGCTGGTCAGTGGATGACATCGTTTCGTTTCTAGGGCGAAATGGGTACTTGCCCCATGGCTATTGCTTTACCTGGCAACCGCAGTTGTTGTGGTCCATGGTGACGGCGGACCTGGTCATCGCCGGCGCCTACTTCTCGATACCCCTGGCCATGCTGAGTTTTGTCCGCCAACGGGGCGAATCGTCCCTGAACTGGCTGATCGGGCTCTTTTCAGCCTTCATCTTTGCCTGCGGCATCACCCATGTGATGGATGTGGTCACCATTTGGCAGCCGCTTTATGGTTGGCAGGCCATCAGCAAAGTGGCCACGGCCATCATCTCGCTGATCACCGCCGTGGCCCTGTGGCCCTTGATCCCCAAGGCGCTCAAGATCCCTTCGGTCGGCCAGCTGCAGTCCAGCATTCAGGCGCTGCAGGCTGAAATCAAGCAGCGGCGTACCGCAGAAGAAAATTTGGCAGACACCCAGGAAGCCCTCGTCATCGCGCTGGCCAGCATTGGCGCGGGTTTTTTGGCCACCGACCGCGAGGGCCGTGTCAGCCGCATGAATGCCGTGGCCGAGCAGGTCACCGGCTGGACCCAATCCCAGGCATTGGGCCAGCCCCTCTGGGAAGTTTTCAAACGCGAGGACCGGCCAGATTCCTACCTGGGCCGCAATCCGGTCGATGTCATGATCGACACCGGGGTCACCATTGACGCCGCGCACCAGGTGGTGGCCATCCGCCGCGATCAAACGCGCACCGCGGTGGAAGTGAAGGCCTCCTTGACCTATCTGCCGGACGGCGAGGTCAGGGGGCTGGCCATGGTTTTCCGCGACATGACCGTGCTCAATCAGGCCGAAGTCAAAGCCAATCAGCTGGCCGCCATTGTCGAGTCCTCCGGCGACGCCATCATCGGCAAGACCCTGGAAGGGCGCATCACCAGTTGGAACAGCGCAGCACAAAAGCTGTTTGGCTACACCGCCCAAGAAGCGATTGGCCAGCAAATCCAGATGCTGCTGCCGCCGGACCGCGCCGCTGAAGAAATGGCCATCCTGGCCGAGCTGTCGGCGGGTGCTCAGGTCACGGCCTTCGACACGGTGCGCCGAGCCAAAAATGGCGATCTGGTCGATGTTTCGGTCACCATCTCTCCGGTCAGAGACGCGCAAGGCCGGATCATTGGTGCCTCCAAGATTGCAAGGGACATCACGAATCAAAAGCGCGTGGAGCAAATGCGCCTGGACGCCGAACGGCTGGAGGCTGAAAACCGCCAGATCATCGCAGCGAATCGACTCAAGAGCGAGTTCCTGGCCAACATGTCGCATGAGCTGAGGACACCGCTCAATGCCATCATTGGCTTCGCAGGCTTGTTGCACAGCGGCGCGGTCCCTGCTGAATCACCCAAGCATCGTGATTTCCTGGGCTACATCGAAACCAGCGGTCAGCACCTGCTGCAACTGATCAACGATGTGCTGGACCTGTCCAAGGTCGAAGCTGGCAAGCTTGAGTTTTTCCCTGAATCCGTGGACCTGGCATTGCTGGTCAAGGAAGTCACCGCGATCCTTCAGACCTCGGCCAACCGGCAAGGGGTGACCATCTGTACCGAGGTCGATGAGCGTGTGGCCCAGCTTCACATTGATCCTGCGCGACTCAAGCAGGTGCTCTACAACTACCTGTCCAACGCCATCAAGTTCACGCGGCCAGGCGGGCAGGTCACTTTGCGGGCCATGCCAGAGGGCCATGCGCACTTCCGGATTGAAGTGGAAGACACCGGCGTCGGGATTGCCTCCGAAGATTTGTCTAAGCTCTTTGTGGAGTTTCAACAGCTGGACAGCGGCTACACCAAACGCCACCAAGGCACAGGCTTGGGGCTGGCGTTGACGCGCCGACTGGTTCAAGCTCAGGGAGGGCACATTGGAGTGCGCAGCACGCTCGGGGTTGGCAGCGTGTTTCACCTGATCCTGAACCTGAAAAACGCCTCGCGCGAGGCGTTGCCCAGCCCGGCATTTGGCAGCGGGCATCGCTTTTTGGTGATCAAGGACAACCCGGACGAGCAAATCCTCATGGCCGATGCGCTCTTGGCCGTGGGCGTTGAGGTGGACCATGCCACGACCGGCGATCAAGCTGTGGCACATGCCCGCAACCATCCGTACGACGCGATCACGCTGGACCTGATCTTGTCGGATTGCAGTGGGCTGGAAGCGCTCTCGGCCATCCGCAGCAAGGGGCCGAGTCGCGAATCGCCCGTGGTGGCCGTGTCCATGCGGACAGCATCCTCAAAGGCTGCCAACTTCCCCGTGACCGACGTGCTGAGCAAGCCGTTGGAAACCCAACAGCTCGGCATGGCACTGGGCAATTTAGGCCTGACCCAGCGCAGCGGCGCGCGCGTCATGGTGGTGGACGACGACCAGCTTGCGCTGGATCTGATGGAAGCCACTTTGAACAAGCTCGACATCGGGTTCATCGGCTTGTCTGACGGCCGCCGGGCGCTTGACGAGATGGCGCAGCATCGACCCGACGCGGTCATCCTGGACCTGATGATGCCCGGCATGGACGGCTTTGAAATGCTGGACGAACTGCGCCGACAAGCCGAATGGAAGGACATGCCCGTGTTCATCTGGACCAGCATGCTGTTGACCCCCGAGGAATACGCGCACCTGGCACGTTCCGCCTTGGCGATCCTGAGCAAAGGCGGTGGCAGCCTTGAAGCCTTGCTGCACGACCTGCGTCGCTGGAGAGGCCCGCTGGCCACGACGACAACAGCCGCAGCATTGGCCGACGATGACAAGGACGCATGATGACGGCCCACCGCATGATGATCATCGATGACAACCACATGAACCTCGAGCTGGTGTCCTACATGCTCGAGGCCAATGGGTACATCGTGAAGGTGGAAAGTGGAGCGGTCACGGCATTGAACAGCATCCCGGAGTTCCAACCCGATTTGATCTTGATGGACATCCAGCTGCCCGACATGGATGGCCTGGAGCTGACCCGTAGGCTCAAAGCCGACCCAGCCACCTCCGGCATCGTGATCGTGGCGTTCACGGCTTACGCCATGAAAGGTGACGAGGCCAAAATGATCGCATCGGGGTGCGATGGCTACATCTCCAAGCCCATCAATGTGTCGACCTTCATCTCGCAGGTGCAGTCTTGCCTTCCATGACGGCGATGAACCTGGCCGCGTATCCGGCCGTTGGACGCGGGGCCAAGTCAAGCCTTGTTTTTCAGGGCGTGTAAACAAGCGGCGCCAGCGAATTGCCGGGCGCGATGCTTGCGCAGTTCTCCGGAGCAGGCTTGCCATCGAACCGGTCATTGATCCAGGGAGTCGCTCCTGCCAGCCAGCTGATGGCGGTGATGAAGTGGCTCGATCCATACTCCTTGTGCTGCACCTTCACGCCCTGGTCGCAATACTGGCGCGCGAGTGCACGGACATCACCAGCGAGCATCACACCATCGCCCTTGCCATAGATCGGCGATGTCTTCGTGCCTTCCCAGATCCCGCCCGTTCCCTGGCCAATTTGGAGTGGGATGGTGGGTGTGCCGCCAGTGCCCATGATGATTTTATTCACCGAGGTGACATATTCAGGCACCTTCGTGCGGTCCCAATACTCTGGCTTGACGATGCCCTGCCAGGTGACCTTCGGGTACTGGCCGAGCACGTTCATGATCGACTGGGTCTTCATCTTGTTGTAGATCTCCAGCCCCTTGTCGGACAGGTACTTGGTGATGTCCAGCTCGTAGGAGCGTGCGATGCCAATGAAGGCCATCTCGAGAACACCGCCCCAGAGTGGCGCGTTTTCGACGTAGCCGAGGTTGTGCTCGGGGCTCACCAGCACGCCGCCAAAAGTGGCACCAATCAGGTTCTGGTTGAGGTCTGGAGCGTAGCTCGGCGCCAGTTCGGCGGCCCATTCGGTGGCGATCGCACCGCCCGAGTAACCAATCAACGCGACCTTGGCATTCCTGGTGAGGCCTGCCTCTGGCGCATTGAGCGCGGCACGAATCGAGTCAAGCGTGTTGTAGCCGTACTCCGGGCCAGCCGCAAAGTTGGCGTTCTGGCCTTCGATGTCGGAGATGACGATGGTGAACCCTTTCTGCAGATAGGGCGAGACCAACAACGCTTCGAGTCCCGGAATGAGGTCTTGAAACCTTTTGCCACCAGCGTATGCCCGCGAAGGTGAGTCTTCCGGATTCAGCGAGTCGTAGAAGGACTGATATGAAATCACCTTGTCCTTGTTCGGGCAGGTGGACGTGCACTTGGGCAGGATCACGGTCGTGACGTTTGTGGATGGCCGCTGCAAGGCATCGGTCGAGCGGTACACCAGTTGCAGGGCCTTCACCGACGTCTTGATGCCCACGACGGTGAGCGAAATGGTGCGCGTCTTGAGAACCGTGCCTGGCTCGATGCTGGACAAGGGGGTGCTGTCTGTGTATTGGTAGAACGGATCAGGCGTGGTGGTGGTGGCGCTGGCGCTCGAGATGCCGGTGACAGTGAGTGCGGCCAAGGCAGCCTGGGCTACGGCCAGCAGTTGCGTGGTGGTTGGGCGGAATGACATTCAGTTTCTCCTCGCGTTGTAGGTGGGGATTGCTTGACGCGTCACAGGGCTGGACGCACCGCAACGCATGCGCTCATGGTGCTCAAGGAGGGCTTGACCGAATGTCTGTTCATGGACATAGGCGGGGTTTGCGATGACAGAGTTAACCCCAGGCGACCAGCCACCAGTTTTCGCGTGTCAGGCATGCCTCGCGCAGTGCCGGATCGCACAGGGCCGTCCGGTTGCGCCACTACAGTAAGCAGGTGACGAGTGTGCGGACAGAGTCTTGCCCATACAACTCAGGGATTGACGACCCCGAACACCTGAGTGAGCATGTTTTACTTTGGCGTAGCCAAGGAATGCGGTGATGTTGCCACGTATGGGAATTGGAAATTCCAGAAATAAAATTAACATGAAAATTATTAAGAGTGTTCTTTCGGGGGTTGTATTGATGGCAGCTTGCTTGGGTGCAGGCGCTACCACTAGATTGGAAATGACCTCGTATGGAGATGGTTATGGGTTTCCCGGGGCAAAACTGACTGAAGTGTTCACCACAGACGATGGCAGGTTCAATGTTCAGTCGATTTATTCCGAGACTGCCGATCAGAATTTGATGTTTTCATTCATCACGTTCAAGAAATTTTCCGATCCAGAGGCTCGATGGATTGACGTCTATTTCTCAACCATGCGATTGGGCAAGCCGCTTGAGATCGGAGTGTATGAAGATGCGCAGCAGTTCCCTTATGAGGTAGCAGGCTATCCTGGCCTCGAACTCACAGACACCAGTGGTGCAGCGGGTAATATTGATGGCAAATTTGAGATCTTTGACCTCAAGCGTGACGAAAAAAACAAAGTCACGTCCTTTGCAGCCAGTTTTGAGATATCGACCGTATTTACGCCCATTGGCTTACGTGCAGTCACAGGAAAGGTCTGGTACAACTCAGACGCTGCCATTCCCGCGATTCCAGAACCTAATCTTCTATGGCTTGCGGCATGTGGGCTGCTTATGGTCGCGGGAGTGAAGGCACGCAGGAATGCGACGGCTTGAGTCCACTTGAGTCTTGTGTCGTCGGCCTCTAAGCCACGCAGAACCTAACATTGCGTCGCAGGAATTGCGACAAGAACTCAGTTCTGAAAAGGACCTCGTCATAATTTTGGTGCAAAGCCAATCATGTCATGTCTTGCATGGTGATCACTCAAGGTCCTAGTTGTGGCACCCAGCGCCTTGGCTACGGCTTTGTCGCTGGGGCTCCCTATGTCCTCAAGCAATGCTTGAAAAGACCGCGTATTTTTTGGTAGTCGATTCAGCATGGATAGGAAATCGGCGCAGGGCCCAATTGCTTAAGCTTCGCGCCAGTTTCCCCAGCAGAGCAGTCATCTTTCTGAGTGCTTTGTGAGTTTACATAATATACATCGTCACAAGTAAACAAGATGTTCGTGCCAAGCTGATTACCGCTGAAAATACAGCCTTTCAGCGGATCAGAAAGTACCAGCGGCCCATGGCACGTGCAGACACCCATAAGAACTCCGACTCCCTTGGATTCGAGGCCGAGTTGTTCAAGGCCGCAGACAAGTTGCGCGGCAACATGGAGCCCTCTGACTACAAGCACGTCGCTTTGGGCCTCATCTTCCTGAAGTACATCTCCGACGCCTTCGAAGCCAAGCACGACGCTTTGCTGGCCGAAGACCCAGCCGCCGCCGAAGACAAAGACGAATACTTGGCCGAAAACGTGTTCTGGGTGCCCAAAGACGCGCGCTGGTCACACCTCAAGGCCAATGCCAAACAGTCCAGCATCGGCGTCTTGATCGACGACGCCATGCGTGCGCTTGAGAAAGACAACGAATCCCTCAAAGGCGTGCTACCCAAGGACTACGCCCGCCCAGCGCTGAACAAAGTGATGCTCGGCGAGTTGATCGACCTGATCTCTGGCATTGCCATGAAGGCGGACAGCAACCGCTCCAAGGACATCCTGGGCCGCGTGTACGAGTACTTTCTGGGCCAGTTTGCCGGCGCCGAAGGCAAGCGCGGCGGCGAGTTTTACACGCCGCGCTCCGTGGTGCGCGTGCTGGTCGAAATGCTGGAACCCTACCAGGGCCGCATTTACGACCCCTGTTGCGGCTCCGGCGGCATGTTCGTGCAGTCCGAAAAGTTTGTGGAAGAACACGGTGGACGCATTGGCGACATCGCCATCTACGGCCAGGAATCGAACTACACCACCTGGCGCCTGGCCAAGATGAACCTGGCCGTGCGCGGCATTGATTCCAAGATCTTCTGGAACAACGAAGGCAGCTTCCACAAAGACGAATTCGGGGCGCAACGTGGTTCAGACGGCGCCCCCATGAAGGCCGACTACATCATCGCCAACCCGCCCTTCAACATCTCTGACTGGGGTGGCGACCGCCTGCGCGAAGACGTGCGTTGGCAGTTTGGCGTGCCCCCGGCCGCCAACGCCAACTACGCCTGGTTGCAGCACATCCACCACCACCTGGCGCCCAAGGGCACGGCCGGTGTCGTGCTGGCCAATGGCTCCATGTCGTCCGGCCAATCAGGCGAAGGCGAGATTCGCAAAGCCATGGTCGAGGCCGACGTGATCGACTGCATGGTCGCCCTGCCCGGCCAGTTGTTCTACTCCACGCAGATCCCCGCCTGCCTGTGGTTCATCGCGCGCGACAAGAACCCCGGCAAAGGCTGGCGCGATCGCCGGGGCCAGGTGCTGTTCATCGATGCGCGCAAGATGGGCAGCCTGGTGGACCGCACCCGGCGCGAGCTGTCTGACGAGGACATTGCCCGCATTGCCGACACCTACCATGCCTGGCGCGGCGAGCCTGGCTTGGCCGCTTATGAAGACGTGCCCGGCTTTTGCAAAGCCGCCAGCCTGGACGAGATCCGCAGCCACGGCCACGTGCTCACGCCTGGCCGCTACGTGGGCGCCGAGGCCGCGCTGGAAGATGACGTGCCCTTTGCTGAACGCTTTGCCGAGCTGCAAGCCACACTGGATGCGCAGTTCAAGGAAGGCGTTCGCCTGCAAGGCATCATCCGGCAGAACCTGACCAAACTCGGTGGCACGATAGGCAAACCATGACACTCGAACTCAGCTCATTTGAAAAGGCCATTGCCCGCCTGGAAGAAGGCCTGGCCCGTTACCAGCAAGACATCACGGACACGCAGATCCGCGATGGCTTGATCCAGCGCTTTGAGTTCACCTACGAGCTCAGCCACAAGATGCTCAAGCGCTACTTGGAGCAGGCCTCTGCCACGCCAGAAGAATACGACAGCATGCCGTTTCAAGACCTGATCCGGGCAGGCAACGAGCAAGGACTGTTGCTGGGCGAATGGCCCAACTGGCGAACCTACCGCGAGATGCGCGCCAAGACCAGCCACACCTACGACGAGCAAAAGGCGCTTGAAGTGGTGGCCGTGATCCCGGCCATGCTGGCCGAAGCCCAGTTCTTGCGCGAACAGTTGAAGCAGCGTCAGGCATGAGCGGCGACAACGCTGAAGTGCCGCTGATTGACATCCGCCCGGACCATTGGGCCATCGTGCAAGGCATCTTGCAAAAGCATGTGCCGCAGTGTGAGGTGTGGGCGTTTGGCTCGCGCGCCAAGTGGACGGCCAAACCTTATTCGGACCTTGATTTGGCGGTGATTGGTTATCAGCCCTTGCCTTTGGAAGTGAGCGCGGCGCTGGCAGATGATTTTTCCGAGTCGGATCTGCCTTGGAAGGTGGATGTCGTGGATTGGGCGACGACGAGTGAGACATTCAGGAAGATCATTGATCGGGATAAGGTGGTTGTCCAGCGAGGCCAGGCAGATCGCTGGCGAGATGTGACCATCGAAGACATTGCCGAGAGGATTGCCATTGGTCCGTTCGGCTCAAGAATGACCAGCGACTGCTATACGGATACTGGCGTGCCTGTGATTCGAGGAACGAACATCACTGGGGGCAGAAGTTTCTCAGGTGAGTGGGTATACGTTTCAGAGGAAAAGGCCGACGAACTCAAGGGCAGCAATGTGTTTGCGGGTGACCTCGTGTTTCCGCATCGCGGATCAATCGGTGAGGTGGGAATCGTTCCAGCCGATCGCAACCGCTACCTGCTGTCATCCAGCTTGATGATGCTTAGAAGTGACAAACTTCAGGCCCATTCTCTTTTTCTGTATTACTACTTCCGGTCTGCTGCTGGGAAGCACGAGCTACTAAAGAATGCGTCGCAAGTAGGCACGCCTGGCATAGGTCAGCCACTAAGCTCATTGCGTCAAATCTCCCTTTCGCTGCCGCCGCCAAATGAGCAACGAGCAATTGGTCAGATCCTCGGCTCCATCGACGACAGAATCGAACTCAACCGCCGTACCAACGACACGCTCGAAGCCATGGCCCGAGCGCTGTTCAAAGACTGGTTCATCGATTTCGGCCCGGTGCGCGCCAAACTGGAAGGGCTGCCGCCCTACTTGGCACCAGAAATCTGGTCACTGTTCCCCGAGGAAGGCGATGAAGACGGAGTGCCAGTCGGTTGGCAATCAGGAAGACTTTCGGATGTCGCATCATCTCGCAGCGAGGGCGTCCAGCCAGCCAGTGTTGACGAATCTACGCCATATATTGGTTTGGAGCATATGCCTCGTTGCTCCATAGCTTTAGATGCCTGGGAAGGGGCGGGAAAAGTATCAAGCAACAAGTCAATTTTCCGAAAAGGCGACATCCTCTTTGGAAAACTACGCCCCTATTTCCATAAAGTTGGGATTGCTCCGCTAGATGGAATTTGTTCGACCGATATTGTCGTCATACGTGAAAGGCAGGCCCCCTGGGCTTCTTTTGTTCGCATGTGCGTCTCCAGTTCAGACTTCGTTGCATTCACTGACAAAAGCTCGACAGGAACCAAGATGCCTCGGACCAACTGGCCAATCATGGGTAGCTACAGCATTACCTTGCCAACCGCAGACGTTGCACAAGCATATGACCACCTGGTTCATCCTCTGATTGAAGTCATCATTTCAAATACGCATGAGAACAAAGCGCTGAGCGCCATGCGTGACTTATTGCTGCCAAAGCTCATCTCTGGCGAGTTGCGCATCCCCAACCCCAAAGCATTTCTGACAGAGGTCGCCCCATGAGCAAAGTCTGGTGTGTCCGCGCCGATTTCGGCACCTACGCCAGGCATTTTGTCGATGGCGGCTATGTGGCCATTGGCTGGATTCCTGGCACTGACCTGTCCAACGTCCGAGCCAGAGACGACCTGTACGCGCTCTACAAACAGGCCCACCCCGATGACACCAGCAATGTGGTCATCGGCCAGCAAGTCGGGCAGATCGCCCGCTTCCTGCTGGAAATTAAAGCCGGCGATCACGTCATCACGCCAGCTTCAGACACCGAATGGCTGCACCACGGCACCGTGCAGCCCGATCCGTCCTACGTCTATGCGCCGGCAAACGATGGCTGCCCCTATCCCCACCGGCGCCGCATTACCTGGGCCACGCAACGCATCAAGCGGGCAGATTTTTCGGTTCCTTTTCAAAACACCATCCGGTCCTCATTGACAGTCTTTGCCGTTTCTCAGCAAGACGAGTTTCTGGCCGCCATTGGCCGCTCTGATCTGGTGGCCCAGCATGTGGTCACGGCCTATGACCCGTATCGGGTCGTGCTGGACCAGGTGCTGGAGCTGGACCCCAAGGAATTTGAAATCCTGGTGGGGCACCTGCTGACCGCTCTGGGCTTTGAGGGCTCGGAAGTGACGGGTAAAACAGGCGATGGCGGCGTGGACGCCACGGGCGAATTGAACGTGGGCAACCTGGCCAAGGTGAAGGTGTTTGTGCAGGCCAAACGCTACAAAGTGGGCACCAAAATCAACGCGGGTGTAGTGCGTCAACTCCGGCAAGCCATTCCGTTCGGCGGGCAAGGCGCGTTCATCACCACGGCTGATTTTCAAAGCGCGGCGGCTGATGTGGCCCTGGAGCCAGGCTTTCCTCGCATCGGCTTGGTCAACGGGCGCCAGTTGGTAGACCTGCTGATAGAACATTGGCCAGACATTCCAACCGAGTTCAGAGACCGGTTGGGCCTGAAACCCGGTTTGGTCAGGACATGAGCTGAGTCAATCACAAGGAACAGGGATGGCATTTTTATCAGAAGCAGCAGTCGAAGAAGCCCTGCTCAACCAACTGACCACGCTGGGCTTTGCGCGCACCAGCGACGACTTCATCGGCCCCGACGGCCCCAGCCCCGAGCGCGACAGCCATGATGAAGTCATCCTCAAAAAGCGGCTGTCCGCCGCCATTGCACGGCTGAACCCTGCCCTGCCCGAATCAGCCCAACAAGATGCCTGCCGCCAACTCACGCAGTCTGTCTTCCCTGGCCTGTTGGAAGAAAACCGCCGCCTGCACACCTTGCTGACCGATGGCATCGAGGTGGAGTACTTTGCCGACGATGGCACCTTGACCGCAGGCAAGGTCACGGTGATCGACTTTGATGACCGGCCCGGCCAGAACGATTGGCTGGCGGTGCAGCAGTTTGTGGTGATCAAGGGCCAGCAAAAGCGTCGGCCCGATGTGGTGGTGTTCGTCAACGGCCTGCCCCTGGCGGTGGTGGAGCTGAAAGCGCCTGGCAATGAAAGCGCCACCTTGATCGGCGCCTACAAGCAGTTGCAGACCTACAAGGCGCAGATCCCCGCGCTGTTTCACACCAATGCCGTGCTGCTCACGTCTGATGGCATCCAGGCCCGGCTGGGTTCGTTGTCGGCCGATCTGGAGCGCTTCATGCCATGGCGCACCACCGATGGCGAACTGATCGCACCCAAGGGCGCACCGGAGTTGTCCACCTTGGTTGAAGGTGTTTTCAACAAGCAGCGCTTTCTGGATTTGATGCGCTACTTCACGGTGTTTTGTGACACCGGTTCGGGCCTGGCCAAGATCATCGCGGGCTACCACCAGTTTCACGCGGTGCGCCTGGCGGTGGCATCGACCCTGCGAGCCAGCCAGCAAGCTTTCGGCGAAAGCCCCGCCGTGTACGGCCTGCCCAGCGTGAAGGACCAGCCCGCAGGCGACCGCAAAGCGGGCGTGATCTGGCACACCCAAGGCTCAGGCAAAAGCCTGTTGATGGCCTTTTATGCCGGGGCACTGGTCAAGCACCCTGACATGCAGAACCCCACCCTGCTGGTGGTGACCGACCGTAATGACCTGGACGACCAGCTGTTCTCAACCTTTGCCATGTGCAAAGACCTGCTCCGCCAAACGCCCGTGCAAGCCAACGACCGGGACCACTTGAAGCAACTGCTGGAGCGTGCATCAGGCGGCGTCATATTCACCACGATTCAAAAGTTCTCGCCCGAGCCTGGCGAGCAGACCTACCCCGAGCTGACCAAGCGGCGCAATGTGGTGGTAATTGCCGACGAAGCGCACCGCAGTCAATACGGCTTCAAGGCCAAGGTGGCGGCCAAGACCGGTGTGATCTCTTACGGCTTTGCCAAGTACCTGCGCGATGCCCTGCCCTTCGCGTCGTTCATCGGCTTCACGGGCACGCCCATTGAGGCGGACGACGTGAACACGCCCGCCACGTTTGGCCACTACATCGACATCTACGACATCAGCCGCGCCGTGGAAGACGGCGCCACCGTGCCCATCTATTACGAAAGCCGCCTGGCCCGCATAGAGCTGGACGAGGACGAAAAGCCCAAGATCGATGCCGAGATCGAGGCGGTGCTGGAAGACGAAGAGGCCAGCACGCAGGAGAAAACCAAGCAGAAGTTCAGCACCGTGGAAGCCCTGGTGGGCAGCGACAAGCGCATGGCCTTGGTGGCCAAAGACATCGTCCAGCACTTTGAGGACCGCGTGGCCTCTCTGCACGGCAAGGCCATGATCGTGTGCATGAGCCGCCGCATCTGCGTGAAACTGTATGACGAACTCATCAAGCTGCGCCCCGATTGGCACAGCGATGACGACAACGCGGGTGCACTCAAGGTGGTGATGACCGGAGCTGCGAGCGATGGCCCCGATTGGCAGCAGCACGTTGGCAAGGGCACGGGCAAAACCCGCCGCGACTTGCTGGCCAAGCGGGCGCGAGCGCCCAAAGATGAGCTCAAGCTGGTGATCGTGCGCGACATGTGGCTGACAGGCTTTGACGCCCCCAGCATGCACACCATGTACATCGACAAGCCCATGAAAGGGCACGGTTTGATGCAGGCCATCGCGCGGGTCAACCGCGTGTTCAGCGACAAGCCCGCCGGGTTGATCGTGGACTACATCGGCATTGCGCAGAACCTCAAGTCGGCCTTGCAGGTTTACTCAAAGCCCGACCAGGCTCAGACCGGCGTAGATGAATCACAGGCCATTGCCGTGATGCTGGAGAAGTACGAGTCGGTGCGGGACATGTACCACGGCTTCAACTACGCCACCGCGCTGGGTGGTTCACCGCATGAGCGGCTGGTGATGATGGCCGGGGCCATTGAGTGGATTCTGGATTGGCAGCTCCACCAAGCCGAGAGAGAAAAAACACAAGAAGGTAAAAGGGCTGCTCACCGCCGATACCAGGATGCTGTGCTGGCCCTGTCAAAGGCGTATGCCCTGGCCGGGGGGAGTGACGAAGCACGCATGATCCGTGAAGAGGTCGGGTTCTTCCAGGCCATCCGAGCAGCGTTGGTCAAATCGAGCGCATCGGCCGGCATGAGCCAGCATGACCGGGAGTTGGCGGTGCAACAGATCGTCAGCCGCGCGGTGGTGTCCACCGAGATTGTGGACATCCTGGCCGCCGCGGGCATCAAGAGCCCAGACATCTCGATTTTGTCGGATGACTTCTTGGCCGAAGTCCAGCAGATGGAGCGCAAGAACCTGGCCCTGGAGGCTTTGCGCAAGCTGTTGAACGATGGGATTCGCTCACGCAGCAAGACCAACGTGGTTCAAACGAAGTTGTTCTCCGAGCGCTTGGAAGACGCCATTGCCCGGTATCACGCCAACGCCATCACGACGGCGGAAGTGCTGCAAGAACTGATTGCGCTGGCCAAGGACATCCGCGCCGCCAAGCAGCGCGGTGAAGAGCAAGGCCTGAGCGAGGCTGAGATCGCTTTCTATGACGCGTTGGCTGAAAACGAAAGCGCCATCGACGTGCTGGGCGATGTGCAGTTGAGGGTCATTGCGCACGAACTGCTGGTCAGCCTCAAAGAGAACGTGTCCGTCGATTGGGCGCATCGAGAGTCAGCGCGAGCCCGAATGCGGGTGTTGGTGCGGCGCATTTTGCGGAAGTATGGTTACCCTCCGGACTTGCAAGATTCAGCGGTTCAGCTGGTGCTGCAGCAGGCGGAGGCCTTGTCAGCAGAATGGCAACCTCCGCGTGGCTAAAGCCATGGTGTGTTTATCAAGGACCAAATAGTGCGAGTTCCAATTCATGCCCCCTTAGTGGCCATTTTGGCCGCACTGACAGGATGTGCCGTTGATCAGAAGATTTCGACGGAGTCTGTGCAGCAGGCGCAGGTGGTGTTACCCGCCCCCTCATCAGAGCCACCGGGACAAAAGCCTAAACCGCCCCTGCAGATTGCTTTTGCTTATGTTGGTGACATAGGCATCAGTGGTTGGAGCATGTCTCACGAGATGGGGCGACAAGCCGTGGCGCGCGAGTTCGGCGAACGGGTGCAAACACGCTACGTTGAGAATGTTCCGGAGTCGGAAGACGACGGTGCCCGGGTTCTTAGAGGCATGGCTAACGACGGCGCCACGCTTGTCTTTGCCACGACCTATGGTTTCGTCAAACCACTGACCACGGTGGCATCTGAGTTCCCCAATGTCATGTTTGAACATGCCACAGGTTTGGCCACCTCAAAAAACGTGGGGACGTATGCCGTCCGTTCCTACGAGAGTTCATACCTGGCTGGAGTACTGGCCGGAAGTGTCACGCGGACCAACAAGTTGGGGCTGGTAGCTCCGATGCCGATTCCCGAAGTCATGTTGAACATCAACAGCTTCGCACTTGGTGCGCAGTCAATCAACCCGAAGGTGACGGTCAAGGTTGTGTGGACTGGTTCGTGGTTTAACCCGCCCAGGGAGGCTGCTGCAGCGCGATCACTGATTTCCGCAGGTTCAGATGTCTTGTTTCAAAACACTGATTCAGAGGCTGTATTGCAAACCGCGCAAGCACTGGGCAAGCGTGCCATCGGTTGGGATTCCGACATGAGTCGAGCCGCACCAAAAGCCCATCTGGCCTCTGCCATCGTCAACTGGGCGCCGTTGTACGTCAGGACAGTCAATGACGTACTGGAGGGCAAGTGGCATGCCGAATCCAAGTGGTTGGGCCTGAAAGACGGCACCGTTGAATTGGCTTCTCTTGCACCGGACATTCCTCGGAGTGTTGCACTGCGTGTCAAAGCCGCGGGGGATGCAATTCGTCAAGGTCAATTGATGATCTGGACAGGCCCGCTGGAAACAATCACGGGACAGGCCGTTCTGGCGGAAGGTGTCACGGCATCCGATGAGATGCTTCAAGGGATGAACTTCTTCATCAAAGGTGTTCAGCCTGCTCCCTGGCAGTAGCCACGATTTCAGATGAGCGAGGCGACAACAGGCCCCATTTTCAAAATTCAAACAAACTGATCCAAAGTCGAACTGAGCCTCTGCGTCTGCTGCGTCAAGGCGCCCGCTGCCGCGGCCGCTTCTTCCACCAGCGCGGCATTTTGCTGTGTCATCTCATCCAGCTGAGAGATCGCAACTTCCACGTGCGCAATGCCCGAGGCCTGCTCGTGGCTTGAATGACTGATCGATGTCACAAGGCCAGTCACCTCGTCCACCGCGCTGACCAACTGGGTCACCGCCGCGCCCGTGTCACGCATCAGGCCGGTGCTGTGCTCAACGCGCGAGACCGATTCATCGATCAGGCCCTTGATGTCCTTGGCTGCGGTGGCCGCGCGTTGAGCCAGCGTGCGCACCTCGCTGGCCACCACCGCAAAACCCCGCCCCTGTTCGCCCGCCCTCGCCGCTTCAACGGCCGCGTTCAGCGCCAGGATGTTGGTCTGGAAGGCGATGCCGTCGATCACCGTGGTGATGTCGGCAATGCGTTTGCTGGAGGTGCTGACCCCTTCCATGGCGCTCATGGCTTGTGACATGACCGTTTCGCTGCGGCGTGCGTTCTCACCAGTCTGGCGGGTCAGCGCTTCGGCCTGTTGCGCGGTCTGCGCGCTGTTGCGCACCCCTTGCGACAACTGCACCATCGAGGCCGCAACTTCTTCCAGGTTGGAGGCCTGGTGCTCGGTGCGCGCCGACAGGTCGGTGTTGCCGCTGGAGATCTCACGGGCGGCCACATCCACGCCGCCGCTGGTTTCGCGCACCTCTTCAAAGGCGCCACGCAACTTGGCCATGAAGCGGTTGAAGGCATCGGCGATGCGGGCCAACTCATCGCGGCCATTCACCGGCAGGTCAACCCGCAGATTGCTCTGACCACTGGCCAGCGACTCCATGGTGGCGGCCAGGCGGCCGACCGGGCGCATCAAAGCGGTGACCACCAAAGACATGACGATGGTGGCGACGATGGCGCACGCAACGGCGATCAGGGCGGTCAGGCGCATCAGCGCCCTGGCTGGGGCCAGCGCGGCGTCTTGCGAGTATTCAATGCACAAGCTCCAGGCTGCGGTGTCGCGGCCTGCGCGCACCGGGGTGAGCATGCGCACTTGGCCGTTGGCATCGATGTACTCGTGCGCCTGGCCGGCCTTGATTTTGGACAAAGCCTCATCCGACAGGTCATTGGCCGGCTTGCCGACTTTGCTGCCATCAGGATGGCTGACGTACACACCCGCCGCCGAAATGAGCGCCACCTTGGCACCATCGACGCTTCGCACTTTGGCGAGTTGGTCTTGCAGGCCAGTCAACAAAAAGTCCACGCCAACAATGCCCACGAACTTGCCGTTGGCCATGATGGGGCTGACCAGAGAGGTGATCAGCACCTCTTTGCCGCCCACCTTGTACAGGTAGGGTTCGATCAAGGCGTCTTTGCCGGTGCGGCGGGGAAGGTCGTACCAATCGTTGGCGCCGGCCTTCTCGTAATCCACCAGCGGCTCGACGGCGATGGTGCCGCTGGCCCTGTTCCAGTACGACATGAAGCGGCCAGTGGCATCGTCTTGTGGTGCTTTGCTCACGTGTTCGGCGTCATGGCCGTCCAGCGCGTTAGGCTCCCAACCGGAATAAAAGGCCAACCAATGGCCGTGCTGCGCCAGCACCTGTTTCAGCGTGGTATCAAGCTGCTCCCGCGCGATGGGCGCGTCGGCCTGCTTGCTCACCTCCAGCGTGCTGGCCAGGGTCTGGACGACTTTGAAAGTGGCATCCAGTTGCGCCTGGACGTTTTCTGCAGCTGCCCGGCTGTCGGCACGGGCGCTCTGCGTTGCGTTTTCTTCGGCGACCTGGCTGCTGCGGACACCCGTGGTCACGCCGGTGACCAGCAAGCTGACCACCGCGCAGACACTGGCCGAAAAGCAGAGTTTGGCGTTGAGAGACAGGCGTGAAAACAGGCCTGACGCAGGTAAGGAATTGGTGTGCATCCGTTTTTATCGGATGAAATTGCCCTGCCTTGAGGTGAGCAGCATCAGCAAGCAGCCGTGTTACCCCGTAAAACCCCTTGAATGGGTTCTTGAGCGCCTGAACCTTCCCGGCTAGAGTCCCCCGAAGCGTGCTGTTGTCATGGCACCAGGGTGATCGCATCAATGAGCAGGGAAGACAAAAACATCAACGTGGCCGGCTGGGTGGCCGCGGCAGGCACGACCATTCTGGCCACGGCCTGTGGCGGGGGCGGCAAAAGCAATGACCCCAAAAACAACCCGCAAGGGTTGGGACCCCAGTGCCCCGCAAGCTCGGCACAGGCCGCGGCCTTGCCTGTCGATGCCAGCGCCCCACTGCCCGCTCCAACGCGTGAAATGGCTTCGCGCTTCCTGGCGCAAATCGGCCTGGGCGCCACCATCCCCGATGCGCAGAAAATCTTCACCGATGGCAACTACACCACTTGGCTGAACGCGCAATTGAACCTCCCGCTGGAGGGGCCCACGGTGTTTGCCTGGGCCAAAAACAAGGGGTTTGCCGACGAAGAAAATTTCGGCACAGACCGGGGGGTTGACAACGCCCTGTGGTCGCGCCTGCTGGGTCGGCCCGACGTGGTGCGCCAGCGCATGGCCTTGGCCTGGTCCCAGATCTTCGTGGTCTCGTCCAGCAACATGGCCACACCTTGGGGCCAGTTCGCGGCCATGGCCTATTGGGACGTGCTTGAAACCCATGGCCTGGGCAACTTCAAGAGCCTGCTCAAGGCGATCACGCTGTCGACCGCCATGGGCGTGTACCTGAACATGCGCGGTAGCCGCAAGGCCGATCCCCTCACCAGGCGCCAGCCCGACGAAAACTACGCGCGTGAGATCCTGCAGCTGTTCACCATCGGGCTTAACCAATTGAGGCCCGATGGCAGCGAAGTGCTGGGCGCCTCTGGCAAGCCCGTGCCCAACTACAGCAACGACGACATCAGCGGCCTGGCCTCGGTCTTCACAGGCTGGGATTTTGACGGGTTCAGCGAAGACAACCCCGATCACCTGGCCCGCCCCATGGTCCACAACGCGGCGGAGTTCTCCGAAGGCACCAAATCCTTCCTGGGTACCACCATCGGTGCAGACAAGGATGGCGAGCAGGCACTCGATGCAGCGCTCGATGCGATTTTCCAGCACCCCAATGTGCCGCCCTTCATCAGCCGGCGCCTGATCCAGCAACTGGTGACCAGCAACCCCAGCCCAGCTTACGTGGCCCGGGTTGCCAGCAAGTTTGCCAACAACGGCGAAGGTGTGCGTGGCGACATCAAGGCTTTGATTCGGGCCATCGTCCTTGACCCTGAAGCCCGCCCTCCACTGACCAGCGCCGCCGGACTGGTCTACCACGGCAAGTTGCGCGAGCCCATCTTGCGCCTGGTTCATTGGGCCAGGTTGTTCAACGTTGTATCCACCGATGGCAACTGGTTGGTGCCCAACCTGGCCACCACCACCACCTTGGGCCAAAGCCCCCTGCGCGCGCCTTCGGTGTTCAACTTCTACCGGCCCGGCTACGTGCCGCCCAACAGCGAGTTGACGTGTCAGGGCATGGTCGCCCCGGAGTTCCAGATCACCGACGATGCCACCGTGATCGCCTACGCCAACTTCATGCAAACGGTGATCGGGTTTGGCGCCCAACAGGTCGAGCCCAACTACACCGCCAACGGTTGGGAGGATCGGGCGGCCACGCCAGCAGAACTGGTGGCCTGGCTCAACATCGCCCTGACCGGTGGCAGCCTGTTGCCCGAGAACGTGGCACTGATCGTCAGTGCTGTCGAGTCGATCACCCAGCTTGATGCCGCCATCCACGCGGTGGACAGCCCCACGGGCTCGGTCTTCGTCACCGGTCGGCGCGCCCGCATTCTGATCGCCGTCTACCTGATCTTGTGCAGCCCGGATTTCCTGGTTCAGCGCTGAGGATTGAACAACGCCATGTCACACCACGATTCAAGCCGCCGGGCTTTTCTGCGCCGCACCGGCGCCCTCTCGCTGATGGGCGCGGCCGCGCCCTGGGCCGCCAGCCTGGCCACCATGGCCGAAGCCGCTGCAGCCTCCTCGGGCAATGATGGCTACAAGGCCCTGGTCTGCGTTTTCCTCAATGGCGGCAACGACCACGGCAACACCGTGATCCCTTGCGATGCCGATGGCCATCAGGCTTACGCAGCCGCCCGCCAGAACCTGGCACGCACCGCCGACGAACTGCTGAACACCAAGCTGACACCGCGCCATGTCCTGCCCTCCGGCCGTGAGGTGGCGTTCCCACCAGAGTGGGCGCCCTTGAAGGATTTGTTCGAGAAACGGCGGTTGAGCATGCTGCTCAACATCGGGCCCTTGCTTCAACCGACCACCCTGGCTGACTTCAGGAGCAACATTCAACTGCCCCCGCAGCTGTTTTCGCACAACGATCAGCAGGCCGTGTGGCAGTCCTACCAGCCTGAAGGCGGCACCGTGGGCTGGGGCGGCCGAGTGGGCGATCTGCTGATGTCGTCCAACAGCAGCGGCAAGGCGGCTTTCACCTGTGTGAACGTGGCCGGCAACGCGGTGTACCTGGCGGGGGACACGGTGGTGCCTTATGCCCTGGCGCCCGATGGCCCGGCACCTTTGCTGGCCAGCCGCTCGACAGGTTTGTTTGGATCAAGCCGCGCTTCTGAGGTGTTTCAGTCCCTGGTCACGCGCCAGGATCACCCAGTGCTGCTGGCCCGCACGCACGCCAACGTGATGAAGCGTGCGATGGAGGGGCAGAAAACCTTGAGCGAGGCTTTGCTGACCGCCCCCAGCAACCTGCCTTCGATGTTCACCACCACGGTGGACGGCAAACCCCGCCGCCTGGCCGAGCAGTTGTTGATGGTGGCCCGCACGATCGCGGCACGCCAGGCCTTGGGGCTCAAGCGACAGGTCTTCTTCGTGTCCCTGGGCGGCTTTGACCTGCATGATCGCCTGATGCTTGACCACCCAAGGCTGATGGATCAGGTGGCGCAAGCGCTGGCTTCGTTTGACACGGCGATGCACTCATTGGGCGTGGACCGCCAGGTGACCACCTTCACGGCCAGCGATTTTGGACGCACGCTGACCAGCAATGGCGATGGCTCTGACCATGGCTGGGGTGGACACCACCTGGTGATGGGCGGGGCTGTGACTGGCGGGCATTTGCATGGCACCTTGCCTGAGCCCGGCCTGGGTGCCAATGACCAGGTCGGCCAAGGCCGCTTGCTGCCGTCGCTGTCGGTGGATCAACTGGCCGCAGAGTTGGGCCGCTGGATGGGCGTGTCGTCCACCAACCTGGAGTTGGTGGCGCCGCGCTACAAGCGCTTTGGTGCCAGTGAACTGGGCGGATTGTTCGCGGCTGGTACTTGATGAAAGCGCCTGATGCTGCCGGCCACCTGCCCCGCATGCTCCAGGCTCAAGAAGACCCCCGAGCTGTCAATCCATTGCAGCTCGGCATGGGGCAACTCGCGCAGCAATCGCTCTGCCAGCCGCTTTGGAAAATGCCGGCAACGGGTGGACCACAGCAGCAACACCGGCCGGTTGAATCCCTGTAGTGCAAACCCGGCTTCTTCCGTGAAACGGGTGGAGACGCTGCGCAAAAACTGACGCACATCGCGACGCACGCTAGCATCTGTGCGCAGGGGCTTGAGCCACTGCTCGATCAGGACGTCGGCCAAGGGTGCTTCTGTCAGATCGCCAAAGGCGATGGGCAGCCGCCTCAGCACCGGCACATGGTGCAGCAACTGCGCAGACATCCAGGCCAGGCCCGGAACGTGCCCCCACCATTTGAGCGTGGCAAACGCTGGCGGCGGAAAAACGTCGTAGGCATCGCAGGTGGTCAGCACGGCCCGGCCAATGCGCTCGGGGTGTCGCGCGCACACCATCTGCACCAAGGCCCCGCCACTGTCGTTGCCCACCAAGGTCACGTCCCTCAGATCGAGCGCTGCGATGAAATCGGCAATGAGCCGGGCCACACCCGGCACCGACAGATCCGCATCGGGCTTCATGGCCATGGCATGGGCGCCCAAGGTCCAGGTATTGAAGCGGGCCTTGCGGCAGGTGGATGGTTTTGAGTGAACTCATGGTGCTCTCCGGTGTGTTGGCCAATGGCGCATGGATGTTCTGCGCGCCCATCACATCGGGCAATTACCTCGGAGGTCATTGAAACGACCCACCGGGGAAGAGATACTGCTGCCCATGACGAATGCCGAACCTCTGCGCCCAAGCCCCCATGAGCCGCCCCGATCTTTCAGCAACGGGCGCTGCAAAACGACGAGATGAAAGCGGTGCGCGAAGCCCTGGAGTTGATGCTCCAGCATCACGAGCCTTACCCTGCCCTGGTGGTCAACCGGCAGTGGGACATGGTGATGAGCAATGGCCCGGCCCAGCGCTTCACGGCCATGCTGGGCGAGCCGGATGCACTCTGGCGCCTTGTCGACCCCAGTGGTGGCCGCAATGTGATGCGCATGACCTTCCACCCGCAGGGCATGCAGCCCCGCTTGAGAAATTGGGCCCAGGTGGCCCCGCTGTTGCTGTCGCGGCTTCAGCGTGAGGTGGCGGCAGACCCGACGCACCTGGCGCTGCGGCAAGTGCTGGCCGACGTCTGCCAGTTCCCGGGCGTGCCGGAGACCTGGCATCACCAAGGGTGGGTGCTGCCCATGCCGCCACCTATTTTTCCGTTGGAATACGACCTGGGCGAGCACACCCTGAAGTTGTTCTCCATGGTGTCCACGTTTGGCACCGCGCTGGACATCACCGCCGAAGAGCTTCGGGTTGAAACCTTCTTTCCGGCAGATGACTTCTCGCGGGACTTCTTCCGCATGCTGTCCGCCTGATCAGGGCCGCCACTGCCACTACTTGCGCAGCAGCACGTTCATGCCCGGCAAGACATCCGCTTCATCCACATAGCCAATGGCGCCAGGCGTCTTGCTCACGAACTCGATCATCTCGGCCGTCTGCTTGACCTCGTGCGGCGGGGTGCCCTTGCCCACATAGCGGCGAACAGTCCAGTAGGCCACGTACTGGTCTTCATCGGTTTGCAGGTACTGGCTCAAGAAGCGCTGGCGCGCCACCAGGCTGGGGGCGCCGTTGGCAGGCCGCACGCGCACCCCATCAACCTCGATGGTCTTGCCCATGAAAATGCGCTGAACCGTGGTCAGGTCGATCTTGCGGACATTGGGGTGGCCGATGACCACGATGCGGTCGGCTGCCTGGCACCAGGGCACACAGGCCAGCAGCAGCAACCCTGCGAAGGTGTATTTAAGGCGTGTCATGGGCACTCCTTAATACGCAAAGTTGTAGCTGATGGACAGCACGTCGATGCCTGTGTTGGACACCGCAGGGCCCGCGCTGGGCGAGTCGATCATCGCTGAGCCTTTGCGCACCCAGGTGTGCAGCCATTCGGCTTTCAACTTGCTGTGGGGGGTGAGCGCGTACGAGGTACCGATGGCCAGTGAATGCTGGTCATAGAAAGGGATGCTGTCGGCAAAACGGCGCTGGCCAGCGTTGATCACGTCGGTCACGCCGGGCACCAGGTCCGGAACCGATGACTGGCTCAAGGCTTCATGCGCCCGGGCCGGGGCGCCCACGGTTTTCAATACCGAGGCCGCCACATAGGGCGTCCACTTGTCCATGCTTTTCAAGACGGCGATGTAGCCCCCCGCGGTGTTGGCGCCCAGGTCGGTGTCGTGCTGGATGTTGCGCTCGGCCTCGAACATGATCCGCCAGTTGCCAGGCAGCTTCTGGTCAATGCCCACGGTGATGATGTCGTTCCTGATCTTGGGCGTGGTGCCGCTGGAATCGTAAATCGGCCCAAAAGGCGTGGTGATGGACTGGGTGCTGACAGGATTGAGGGGCCCACCATCGGGTCGGGTGACGGCATGGTGCGCACTGAGACGCAACATGGTGTCTTCCGCACGCCAGGTCAACACGCTGCCACTGACACGGGTGTCGTATTTGTTGAATGAGGTTCCGGTGTCACGGGTGTTCAAGCGAACCCAGACCTTGGCCTGGCCACTGTAGGCATCCAGGCTGAGGTCCGAGTTGCCCAAGGCCCAGTTGCGGGTGATATACAAGCCGGTCACATCGGTCGTGGGGGCGATGGAATACATCTCGGTGGGCCAGCGGGCAAATTCGTAGCTTTGCCCCACGTCCAGGTTTTCAGACGACAGGTACAAAGGGATGCGCACCTTGCCCGCGCGCAGCAACCAGTCGTTGTTCGGGCGCCAGGAGGCAAAGGCCCAGCTGGCGGTCAGGTCCCAATCCCGGTCGTTGCGAGCCGATGGCGCCAGCTTGCCTTGAACGGTGGCCGACAGCTCGGGCGTGAACTGAACATCCAGTTGCGCGCCCAAGACGGTGTCGCGCATGAGGCTGCCATCAGAATCGATGAAGCGCTGGTAGCGGTAGTCCTGGTTGGAGATGGCGCCGCCGATGGTGCCAAAGGCTGAATAGGAGAAATCCTGAGCCTGGGCCGCCGTGCTGGTGAACACCATCAGTGCCAAGGCCATTGCATTCGGAAGAGATCGATCGTTGCTTTTCATGTGCAGTCGGTCCTGGTTCACGGTTGTGTCAGTCTTTCCACTGGCTGGCGATGTCGATGAACATCGCTTGCGTGGCATGCAGAGCGTCCACGATGTCGCCGTCAAAATGCTTGCCGCGCCCTTCCTCGATGAAGGTCATGGCCACTTCATGGCTGAAGGGTTCCTTGTAGGGCCTGCGGCTGATCAAGGCGTCATACACATCGGCCACGGCCATCAACCTGGCCGACAAGGGAATGGCCTGACCTCGCAGCCCGTCCGGGTAGCCCGAGCCGTCCCACTTTTCATGGTGGGAGCGAGCGATCTCCATGGCGTAGGCCAGGAAGTCGGTTTCTTCGCCCATGCGCAAGGCTGCGCGGTTGAGCATGTCCCAGCCGTGCAATGGGTGGCCTCTCATGACCGCGAATTCTTCCTCCGTCAACTTGCCCGGCTTGAGCAGGATGCTGTCAGGGATGGCGACCTTGCCGATGTCGTGCAGCGGTGCCGACTTGGCGATCAGCTGGATGCTGTCGGGGTTGAGCGCGTCGTGGTGCAGGCCCTGCCCCCACAGTTGCGTGGCCAGCACACGCACGTATTCCTGGGTGCGCTTGACGTGGTTGCCGGTGTCTTCGTCTCTGAACTCGGCAAACGAGATCATGATGAAGAGCGTTGAATCGCGCAGATTGTCCAGCTGCGCCATTTGCGTTTCCAGCTGGGTTTGAAGCTTGACGTTGCGGTTGTTCAGGTAGTCGTGAAAGGCCTTGTTCTGCAGGTGCGTCTTGACACGCGCCTTGACCACCGCCGGGCTGATGGGCTTGTGGATGTAGTCGGCCCCGCCCACTTCAAAGCCTCGGGTTTCGTCTTCCGGCTCTTGCATGGCTGTCAGGAAGATCACGGGGATGTGGCTGGTGCGAGGGTCTTGCTTGAGGCGTTGGCACACCTCGTAGCCGTCCATGCCCGGCATCATCAGGTCCAGCAAAACCAGATCAGGCGGTGAGCGTTGGGCCAACTCCAGCGCCTTGGCGCCGGACGATGCCAGCTTGACGCGGTAGGTCTTGTCCAGCAGGCCGGCCAGCAGCGTCAGGTTGGTGGGTGCATCGTCCACCACCAGGATGGTCGGGGTGTGGACAGGCGCTTCACTGGGTGACATCGTCGAGCCTTTCTTGCAGCAAAGCCAGGGCCGCGTCGAAATCGCAGCTTTCGATGGTCGCGTCCAGTCGGCTGAAAATCACGGGGTCGAATGCATTCATGAACACCTTGCGTTGTTGGCGCCACAGGCTGATCGCGGCGCTGTCGCTGTCATGGACCAGGCGTTCAAGCGCTTCGGTTTGCGTCTGGATGGCATCGGCATCCACGTCGTCGTCCGGGGTGTCCGAGGGGGCCAGGCCCACCTGCAGTTGAGGGATCAGCACCAGCAGCAAGGCCTCTGTGGCCTCCTTCAAGGCATCGACCAGGGATTGGGTGCGTTCGGCAGACTGTTGCTTGATGGCCCGCTCCAGCTCCGCACACAGGCGGGCCATGTCGTTCGCGCCGATGGTGGCGCACAGGCCGCGCAAGGTGTGCGCTTCGCGCGCCAGGCTAGGCCAGTCGCGGGCTTGGGCGGCCATGGCCAGCGCCGAGCCGCCAGTCGTCATCACGTGATCGACAAAGCCATTCAGCACGCGGATGTACAAGCTCAGGTTGCCCTCCAGCCTGGTCAATGCCTGGCGTGAGTCAAGGCCAGGTGCATGAGGAAGCTTGCCGGCTGCAGTGTTTGGCTGAACAGGTTCGACAACACGCGCGGGGGCGATCCTGTTCAAGGGGTGGTAGCGGGCCAGCGTGGCGTAAAGCTTCTTGGGCTCCAGTGGTTTGCTGATGTGGTCTTGCATGCCAATGGCCAGGCAAAGGTCACGCTCCTCGTCCAGCGCATGGGCGGTCATGGCCAGGATGGGCAAGGCTCTGAAACGGTCATCGGCCCGAATCTGGCGGGTGGCTTCGTGGCCATCCATCACCGGCATGTGCAGGTCCATCAGCACAACGTCGTAGGCGGTGGGGCCGCTCATGCGCAGGTGTTCCACCGCTTCGCAGCCGTTGTCCACCGATTTCACGATGGCGCCGCGGCGGCTCAGCAATTCGATCGCCAGTTGCTGGTTCAAGGCGTTGTCTTCCACCAGGAAAACACGCAGGCCGTCCAGGCTGATGGCCGCGTCTGGCGACTGCTGCGCATGGGCCTTGGAGGTGTCGATGCCCGTCAGCTTGCCGAACAGGCCGCGCAAGGCATCGGGCAGGATGGGCTTGGGCAGGAAGGTGTCGGCGCCTGCCTGGGTAACATTGGCCTGCAGGCTGTCCCAGCCATAGGCCGAGATGACGACCACGTCCACACCGGGATGGACCTGGCGCAAGCGGCTGGTGACTTCGGCACCACCCATGTCTGGCAAGACCCAGTCCAGCAGCACCATGTCGAATGGGTGGCCGGCCTCATCGGCCGCGGTGACCATGGCCAGTGCCTGGGCACCGTTCTCGGCGGTGGCCACGAGCCCACCATGCTCGCCATCGGCGTGTTTGCCCACGCCCATCATCGTCAAAAGGCCTGCCATGGAAGCTCGGGTTTCGCTTTGGTCGTCCACGATCAACACGCGCAGTGCTTCGATCGGGGTAGGCGGGAGTGACGCTGCCAGCGATGCTGGTTCCAGCACCAGGCTCACCGGCAAGGTGACGGTGAAGACGGATCCCGCGCCGTGCTGGCTGGTCACCGTGATCTGTCCGCCCATGAGCGTGGTCAGGCGCTGGCAGATGCTCAGGCCCAGGCCCGTTCCGCCGTAGCGCCGCGTGGTGCTGTCATCGGCCTGCGTGAACTCCTGAAACAGGCGGCTTTGCTGCTCGCGGTTCATGCCGATGCCGGTGTCGCAGATCTCGAAGCGCAAGGTGGCTTGCAGGCCTCGGCGGTCGTCCAGGCCCACCCTCACCTTGACGTGGCCGCTGTGCGTGAACTTGACGGCATTGGAGAGCAGGTTGGTCAGGACCTGGCCCACCCGCAGCATGTCGCCCAGCACCACGCCCGCATCACTCAGCAAGGCCGGGTCGGTGAACTCGCACAGCAGCTCGATTTCGCGCTCCTGGGCTTTCTGGCGCACCAGCATCAGCGCGTTGCCCACCACCTCTTCAACTCGGTAAGGTGCGCGTTCCAGGGACAGGCGCCCTGCTTCGATCTTCGAGAAATCCAGGATGTCGTTGATGACGCCCAGCAGGATCTGCGATGCCGACAGCACCTTGTCGAGGTAGTCCTTCTGCTGTTCGGTCAGGGGGGTTTGAAGTGCCAGGTGCGTCATGCCGATGATGGCGTTCATCGGGGTTCGGATCTCGTGGCTCATGTTGGCCAGGAACAGCGATTTGGCCTTGGTGGCTGACTCGGCCTGGTCGCGGGCGGCCTGCAAGTCGGCTTGAACTTGCGCACGTGCGGCCAGGTCTTCCTCAATGGATTGCGCCATGGTGTCCATGGTCACGCCCAGGGCGAAGACCTCACGGACCGCGTGCGAGCGGGGGTTTCCACGGGACGAATAGTCGCCTTTCGCAAAGGCGCGCGCCTGGTCGCTCAAGGCGTTGATGGGTTGGAGCACACGTCGGCGCATGACCAGCAAGGCCACGCCCATCACGGGCAGGAGCAAGAAATCAACGGCCACGGCCAGGGCGATGAAGCGCGACACCCGTGCTGAGGCTTGCGTCACGGCAGCTTCGGTTCGGGCATTGGCCAGGCGGGTCAGGTCGGCAATGGCGCGGGTCAGGTCTGCACCATCTTGCTCATAGGGTTTGGAGTAAACCAACTTGGTGGCGTAGGCCAGGTTGGGCTCGCCTTCCGAGACGAACACGTGGCGTTGAGCGTCGTACAAGCCCTGCGTGGCGGCAAAGGCCACCTGCTCGGTCTTCTTGAGTTGCTCTGTGGCGGCCAGCACGCGTTGCAAGCAGGCCAGCTCGGCCGGGCTCAGGTTCAAGGCCTTCATGCGCTCCACCAAGGAAACACGTGCACCACCTTCGGGCAAGGTGTGTGGCTTGCGTTTGGCGATCACGTCTTCCCAGTAAACGCTGATATCGTTGGTGCTGGGGGCGGCTTTCTCTCCCTGGCGAATCGCGTAGATGTCGTAATACGTCAGCAGGTAGTTGACATCACCAGTGGCGGTGTAGGCGCGCACCAATCGCCGCAGCAAATCGGTTTCAAGCCGCAGTTGCTCCAACGCACGGGTGGTCTGTTCGCGCTGCAAGGCGACGCGTGGGCTGGTTTCATACGCCGACCGGATCAGCACCAGGAACGCAAAATTGGCCATCAACGCCAAGATGACGCCCAGGAACATGCTGTGCGAAACGGTTCTCAGTTTCACCCGAGCGCTCCGAGTCTCGGGTTGTTGGGCAAAGCAAATCCTGTGAGGCAAGAATAGGCCATGGGAGGGTATCGGACGCTGCGCGCACGGCTGAAGTCCAGGCGCCCTCAATCCCCAGCTACGCACTCAACTTCACGGGCATTTCGTGACGAAATCGTCACATGCCTGGCCCAGCCACAGCTTGCGCCGCCGACTTGGCACAATGGGCAACTCTGCAACGCACCGAACGGCTCCGCAATGACCAAGGCTCAGCATCGTGGTTTCACCCTGATCGAAGTGCTGGTCGTGATTGCGATCATCGCCATCCTGGCCTTGGTCGCCATGCCGAGCTACCAGGGCAAGATCATCCGGGACCAGATCGCCGAGGGCGTCACATTGGCAGCCATCGCCAAGACGCCGGTGGCCGCGTCATGGGCCATGTCCAAGGTGCTGCCCGCCGACAACGCTGAGGCCAGCTTGCCCAGCGCCGACAAGATCGTCAACAACGTGGTCAGCAATGTGGCGGTGGTCGATGGCGCCATTCACATCACGTTTGGCAACCGCGTGAACGGGGCCATCAAGGGCAAGGTCCTGACCTTGCGCCCGGCGGTGATCGAAGACGCGCAGATCGTGCCGGTGACCTGGGTTTGCGGCCATGCCGCAGCCCCAGACAAAATGACCCTCAAGGGAGCCGACAAAACAGACATCCCCCCGGCTTTTTTGCCGATCAACTGCAAGGCCAAATAAGCTCACCACATGCGCTGGACGACATTGAAACGCTTTGGCCGTGCCGCCGTGGTCATCACCGCGCTGGGCGGCACCCTGAACGCACCGGCCTGGGCAGGCAAGACGCTGGACGCCATCCGCGATCGGGGCAAAGTGCAATGCGGGGTCAGCACCGGGGTCGCCGGTTTCTCGGCACCTGACAGCAAGGGCCGCTGGACCGGGCTGGATGTGGACGTGTGCCGCGCCTTAGCCGCCGCGGTGCTGGGCGATGGCGACAAGGTCAATTTTGTGCCGCTGAACTCGCAGCAGCGCTTCACCTCTTTGCAATCAGGCCAGGTTGATCTGCTGTCACGCAACACATCGTGGACCTTGACGCGTGATGCCTCGCTGGGCTTTCACTTCGCGGCGGTTACATACTACGATGGGCAGGGTTTCCTGGTGCCCAAGAAGCTCAAGGTGAGCAGCGCCAAACAATTGCGCAATGCGCAGGTTTGCATCCAGTCAGGCACCACCACCGAGAAAAACCTGTCGGACTTTTCCCGCTCGCAAGGCGTGCCGTTCAAGCCCGTGGTCTATGACTCGTTCGAGGCCGCCTTCAAGGCGTTTTTCTCAGGCCGCTGCCAGGCTTACACCACCGATGCGTCGGGCCTGGCCATCGTGCGCAACAAGGAGGCGCCCCACCCCGAGGACTACATGATCCTGCCCGAGTTGATCTCCAAAGAGCCTTTGGGCCCCTTGATTCGGCGCGGTGACGACGAGTGGTTCGCCATCGTCAAATGGACGGTGTTCGCCTTGATCGAGGCCGAAGAGCTGGGCTTGACGCAAGCCAACATCGACGGCTTTCGCACCAGCAAATCGCCCTCGATCCAGCGCCTGGTGGGCACGGGCGAGGACATGGGCAAGTTGCTGGGGCTGGACAAAGCCTGGTCTTACCGCGTGGTCAAAACCGTGGGCAACTATGGCGAAATCTACGAGCGCAACGTGGGCTCGGGCTCCCTGCTGAAGCTGCCCCGTGGGCCCAATCGCCTGTGGAGCCAAGGGGGCTTGATGTACGCACCCCCCATCCGCTGACATGCTGGATTTTCTGAACCAGCCGGCGGGCTTCGGCATTGGCGAGACGGGGCTGCTGGTCTACGACGCCAGCCAGCCCCTTTGGCGCGCGATGGCCGTGGGCCTGGGCAACACCTTGCGGGTGTCCCTGCCCGCATTGGTCTTCGCCACGCTGCTGGGCATCTTGATCGCACTGGCACGGCGCTCAGTGCACCCTGGCTTGAGAACCGCAGGCAACGTCTACATCGACGCGGTGCGCAATGTGCCTTTGCTGGTGCAATTGCTGATGTGGTATTTCTTGTTGCTGGACTGGTTGCCGGACACCACCCTGGCCCTGGGATGGGTGCCCGGTGTCACGCTCAGCAAGGGCGGCCTGAGCTTTCCCTGGTTGGAGGCAAGTCAAGGTAGCTGGTTCTGGAGCATCCCGGCCCAGGACGGGCTCAGCGTCACCGGCGGGGCCACCGTCACGCCCGAATACCTGGCGGTGTTCATGGCGCTGGTCACCTACACGGCGGCTTTCACGGCCGAGGTGGTTCGCTCGGGGCTGGAGTCTGTGCCCAAGTCCTTGAGCGAGGCCGCCCATACCCTGGGTGCCCGCCCCCACCAGGTGATGCTGCGCGTGGTGTTGCCGCAGGCGCTGCGCACCATGGTCCCGGCCATGACCAACCAGTACCTGAACCTGATCAAGAACTCGTCATTGGCCGTGGCCGTGGGCTACCCTGACCTGGTCTCGGTGGGCAACACCGCCGTGAACCAAACCGGCCGCGCGGTGGAATGCATCCTGGTGATGATGTCGATCTACCTGACACTGTCGCTGCTGACCGCGGCCTTGATGAATTGGTTCAATGCGCGGCATGCGCTCAAGGACCAGTCATGATGGCGAAGAAGCCTGGAGCCATGTCCACGGCGATGTCCGCCTTTTTCTGGGCGGTGCTGCTCTATGCCGCCTGGAGGCTGCTGGACTGGGGTGTCTTGAACGCGGTGTTCCGGCCCGACGAGGCCGCTTGTCATGCCCTGGAGCGCTCCGGCGCCTGCTGGGGCGTCATCACCGAGAAAATCCGCCCACTGCTGTTTGGCCGCTATCCCCATGACGAGCAATGGCGGCCCTTACTGGCCCTGCCCTTGATGCTGGTGGGCGCCGGGGCCTTGCTTTGGCGCCCCTGGGCCTTGTCACTGCGGGGGGTGGTGTGGGGCGCTGGCCTGCTGTCACTGGCCGTGGGCGTGCTGATGCACGGGGGGGTGGCGGGCCTGGTGGTGGTGCCCACCGATCAATGGGGCGGTTTGCCGCTGACCCTGATCCTGGCTGGCCTGACCATGGCGCTGTCATTGCCGCTGGGCATTGCTTTGGCTTTGGGCCGCAGGGCCCGATGGTCTTGGGTGCGCTGGGCCTGCACCGGGTTCATTGAAGTCACCCGGGGTGTGCCATTGGTGATGGTGTTGTTCATGGCGGCATTCATGCTGCCGGCCATCATCCCTGCCCGCTTCGAGGTCAGCCTGTTGTGGCGCGTGATGATCGCCTTGACCTTGTTCTCGGCCGCCTACCTGGCAGAGATTGTTCGAGGCGGTTTGCAAACCGTGGAGGCTGATCAGTTTGATGCCGCCAAGGTGATGGGCCTGTCAGGCTGGCAGACCCAAAGGTTGGTGGTGTTGCCGCAGGCCTTGCGGGCGGTGCTGCCGGCCTTGGTCAGCCACGCCATCGGCCTGCTCAAGGACACCTCGCTGGTGATGGTGGTGAGCCTGCATGAACTCACCGGGGCTTTGTCTCTGAGCCTGGGCGGAGACCCGCAGTGGCGTCCCTACTACCTGGAAGGCTATTTATTCGTGGCCGCCATCTACGCCGCCATGTGCCTGAGCCTGTCGCGCGCGGGCAGTCGCGTTGAGCGACGCTGGCTGGCCACCGGGGGCCAGCAATGACGCCGTCGTCAATCAGTTGATCAGTCTGCGCCGAGGATGTCGTTCTCAACATCGGGCGCGCTGTCCACTTCCTGGTCGTACGCGTTGGTGTCGCCGTTGATGTGGGGGATCAGGGGCTTGTCCAGCGGGCGGCAGATGCGGCTTTGCAGGTGGTTCAGACGCTCTGATCGCTCCATCGCTTCGATCACCGCTTGGGGATCCATCATGAGGGCGAAGGGATTGGCGTAAAGACCTGTGTTTTGCATACTGACTCCGGTGTGAAGAAGTGCCGTTTCGATGGGCTGACTTTAGGCTTCACGGTCCGGGGGCGGTAGTCGCCGAAAATCCAAACCGTCTGTCAGAAATTGTCTGACAAGGGTTTGAACTCCGGTTCAGTTCAAGGCTGCGACAAGCGGCGGTATCGCGAACAATTGCTCGAAATTGCGCGTGGTGATGCGGCCTAAGTCTTCGGGTTCAACCCCCTTAAGTTCGGCCAGGAAACGGCCGACCAGGGCCACGTAGGCGGGGGAGTTGGTTTTGCCCCGGTGCGGCATGGGGGCCAGGTAGGGGCTGTCGGTTTCGATCAGGCAGCGGTCCAGCGGCACGAACTTGGCCACCTCGCGCAGGTCGGCCGCGTTCTTGAAGGTCAGGATGCCGGAGAAGGAAATGTAGAAACCCAGGTCCAGCGCAGCCCGCGCAACGGCCATGCTTTCGGTGAAGCAATGGAACACGCCCCGGGATCGGTGCTGGCCCGATTCGGTCAGGATGGCAATGGTGTCATCGCTGGCCTGGCGGGTGTGGATCACCAGGGGCAGCTGGGTGTCCAGGCCCGCCTGGATGTGGGTGCGGAAACGCTCGCGCTGCCAGTGCATGTCGGCCACCGAGCGCTCGCCCAGGCGGTAGTAGTCCAGACCGGTTTCGCCAATGCCCACCACGCGGGGCAGTGCCGCGCGCTCCACCAGGTCGGCCAAAGTGGGCTCTTGCACATCTTCGTTGTCGGGGTGCACGCCCACAGTGGCCCAGAAATTGTCGAAGCGCATGGCCAAAGCATGCACTTGCGGAAACTCTTCCAGCGTGGTGCTGATGCACAAGGCGCGCTCGACTTGGGCCTGTGCCATCTCGGCACGCACTTGGGTCAGCTTGTCAGCGTAATCGGGGAAATTGAGGTGGCAGTGCGAATCGACAAACATGAATGAGGACTGAAAGCGAGGGTTGCGTGAAGCAAACCCCGATCTTGCCTCAAAGTGTCTGGGTCGGCTTGTTGGATGACAGCGAGGTGCCCAGGATCTGCTCGATCTTGATGCGCAGCAGGCGGGTTTTCTCGTCAGACGGGAAACGCACGCCCACGCCCTGGGTGCGGCCACCCGAGGCATTGGCCGGGGTGATCCAGGAGATCTTGCCCGCCACCGGGTAGCGCTGGGCTTCATCAGGCAGGGAGAGCAGCAGGTAGATGTCGTCGCCCAGCTTGTAGTCGCGCGTGGTGGGCACGAACAAGCCGCCGTCAGAAAAGGCCGGGATGTAAGCCGCGTACAGCGCGCCTTTCTCACGGAACACCAGTTGAATGACACTGGGACGGGCCACACCGGCGGCCGGCACCGCACCCGCCACAACACCACCCATGGGGGTCGTGCTGGCCTTGCCCGGCCCGGAATTGGCAAAGGCAGACGGCAGGGCTGTGGTGTGGAATTCGCTCATCGTGGTGAAAGTGTAACGTCGGCCGCCCGCATTAAACGTGAATTTAAGCGCGGGACAAGCCCCTTTACTTGTTGAAACGCAAGGCCAACCGAGCCTGTTGCAATAACGATTCCACCCTCAAATTGAGGTTCCAAGGGTGCTCGGCAGTGCGACTGGCCTTGCGCAACTCGCCCGACCAGGCCGTGAGCCGGGTCAGATCACCATCCCGGTGCAGGCTGCTTTCAGGGAAATACCGGGGCGAGGCACCGGTGGCCATGCACGCCAGGTCGTGGCACAGCTTTTGAAGGGTTTCGACCACCAAGGGCAAGGGCCAGCCCGCCATCGCACCACTTTGCCCTTGCGCCACGTCGCGCGGAATCTGCGGCCAGCGCACGGCATCCAGGCCCATGGCGTGACGGTCGCGCGCCGTCAGCGGTTGGCCTCCGGCCGCTTGCAGCAAGACGCTGGCATCGGCTTCACTCAAGCCATTGATCTGCTCGCGCAGCCAGGCGATAGCGGCTACCTTGTCCGGCAATGGCAGGCGCCAGGCCTGGCAGCGGCTGCGCACCGTGGGCAGCAATTCGTCCAGCGAACCGGCGCTGACCACGAAGCGCAACATGCCGGGCGGCTCTTCCAGGGTCTTGAGCAAGGTGTTGCTGGACACCATGTTCATGCGCTCGGCCGGGTGCACCACCACGACCTTGGCCCGGCCACGCGAGGGTGTTTGCTGTGAGAACTGCACCACCGCGCGGATGGATTCAACCTTGATGTCCTGGCTGAGCTTCTTGGTCTTGCCGGATTTTTCGGACGCACCCTCCTCATCATCGCCCGAGCTGGTCCAGCCCAGGGCGGCTTGCAGGGCTTCGGGCACGACCACCACCAGGTCCGGGTGCGAGCGCGCCGAGATGAGGTGGCAGCTGCCGCACACACCGCATGCCGGTTTGAACAGGCTGCCAGGGGCCTGGGCCTCGCACAGCCAGGACTGCGCCAGGGCCATGGAGAACTCGAACTGGCCCACGCCTTGAGGGCCGTGAACCAGGGTGGCGTGGCCATGGGCTTGCGCCAGGGCCTGGGCAAGGGGCTGTTGAAGCCAGGGCAGCAAATCGCTCACAGCCAGCCTTTGGATTGAAGCGCGGCATCGACCTGGCGCGCCACATCAGCCGGACTGGCGCTGGCGTCAATCAGGGCGAAGCGCTGGGCATCGGCTTGCAAACGCGCCTGGTACCCGGCCCTCACCCGCTCAAAAAACGCGGTGTCCTGGGCTTCGAAGCGATCAGGCTGGCGGGCGGCCGACAGGCGGGCGGCTGCCACCTCGGGCGGCAAGTCGAACAAAAAAGTCAGGTCGGGCTGGCGTTGGCCCTGCACCCATTGCTCAAGCGTGCTGAGGACACTCAAGTCAAAGCCCCGCCCCGCGCCCTGGTAGGCAAAGGTGGCATCGGTGAATCGGTCGGACAACACCCAGGCGCCTCGGGCCAGAGCAGGCTCGATGACCTGGACCAGGTGATCGCGGCGCGCGGCGAACACCAACAGGGATTCGGTCAGCGCGTCCATGGGATCGTGCAGAACGCTTTGGCGCAGCTTCTCGGCCAGGGGCGTGCCGCCTGGCTCGCGGGTGCGCACCACGTCGCGCCCCGCCTGGCGCAGCTGGCTTTCCAAGGCATCCAGGTGGCTGGTCTTGCCCGCGCCATCAATGCCTTCAAACGAGATGAACCGGCTCATGGGCGCTTTCTCTGGTACTGGTTGACCGCGCGATTGTGCTCAGCCAGGGTGCTGCTGAACACGCTGCTGCCATCGCCACGCGAGACAAAGTAAAAGGCATTGGTCTCGGCCGGGTGCACCGCCGCCAGCAAGGCCGCCTTGCCGGGCATGGCAATGGGCGTTGGCGGCAGGCCGTTGCGCATGTAGGTGTTGTAAGGCGTGTCCGTCTGCAAATGGCTGCGTTTGAGGTTGCCATCAAACTCGTCGCCCATGCCATAGATCACGGTGGGGTCGGTCTGCAAGGGCATGCGCACGCGCAGGCGGTTGCAGAAAACACCGGCGATCATCGGGCGGTCGGATGCCAGGCCGGTTTCCTTCTCCACGATGGAGGCCAGGATCAGCATCTCTTGCGGCGAATTCAGGGGGCAGCTGTTGCTGGGCCCACGCAAGGTCCAGGCGTCGCTCAGGTGCTTTTGCATGGCACGGTGGGCACGTTTCAGCACCGCCAGATCCGTGCTGCCCTTGGCGTATGAATAAGTGTCCGGAAAGAACTGCCCCTCTGGCGACAAGCCCGGGTTGCCCAGCTGGGCCATGAGCTGCGCATCGCTCAGCTTGGCGGTGGTGGGCTGCAGGCCATCGGCTTGCGCCAACTCGGCCCGAAACCGTTTGAAGGTCCAGCCATCGATGAGCTTGACCACGGCCAGGCGCTCATCGCCCATCACCATCATGCGCAACAAGGAATGTGGCGTGGCGCCACGCTCCAGCATGTAGCTGCCCGCCCGGATCTGCCGCGCCTTGCCCGACCAGCGAAACCATTGGTAGAGCATCACCGGCGAGGCGTCGACTCCTGCCTCGACCCAGCCACGCGCAATCTCGCGGGGCGTGGTGCCCGACTCGATGGCCAGCTCGATGTCTTCGCCGTGCATGCGCAAAGGCTGGTGCACCCACCAGAACACGGCACCCGCGCATGCCAATGCGGCCATCAGCAGCAATCCGAGCAAAATGCCCATGACGCCGCCTTGTTGTCGCTTGGCTTTGGGGTGGTTTGATAGCAGCTTAGTCGGGATCATCCGTGGACCAATGATGGAATTGACGACCGTGATGATAATGACCCCCATGCAAGACTTTCATTTTCCAGACCCCAAGGCACTCAATGGTGCCGTTGCCCTGTCCCATTTGGGCATCATTTCAGCCGAAGGTGCAGACGCGGCCAGCTTCCTTCATGGTCAGTTGAGCCAGGATGTGACGGGCCAAGCGCCACATCAGGCTCGCTTGGCCGCATTCTGCTCGGCCAAGGGCCGGATGCTGGCCAGCTTCATCGTCGTCAAACCTCTGCCCGAAACCTTCTGGTTGGTCACGGATGCGCAAGTGCTGCCAGCTGCACTCAAGCGGCTGTCCATGTTCGTGCTGCGGGCCAAGGCCAAATTGAGTGATGCGGCCAGCACCTTGTCAGCCGTGGGGCTGGTGGGGCCGAGCGCGCAGGCATGGCTGGGTGACTCAGCTCCCGCCGATCCCTGGCAAGCCAGCCCCCATGCCGCCAGCGGTGGCCAGGTGGTGCGTTTGCCCGATGTGCTGGGCGCGCCCCGCTGGCTGTGGATCGGGCCGGTTGATGCGGCTCAGTCGCTGGTCAAGACCATGCCTGCCCTGCCCTTGGCCACCTGGCAGTGGCTGGACGTGATGAGCGGCGTGGTGCGCATCGAGCCCTCTACCGTCGATCAGTTCGTGCCGCAGATGGTCAACTATGAACTGGTGGGCGGCGTGCATTTTCAAAAGGGCTGCTACCCCGGCCAGGAGATCGTGGCGCGCAGCCAATACCGGGGCACCCTCAAACGGCGCACCTTCCTGCTGCATGGCCCAGCGCTCATGCAAGCCGGGCAGGAGGTGTTCTCGTCAGCCGACCCCGGTCAGCCTGCGGGCTTGGTGGCCAATGCCGCGGCCATCCCTGCCGCCGACGGTCAGCCAAGCTCCGCTTTCAGCGCCTTGGTCGAATTGAAATGGCAGGCCCTGGAGAACGGATGGCACCTTGGATCGGCTGAAGGACCTGCCCTGGCACTGGGCACCATGCCCTACGAAGTGCCCCTGGGCACCTCGGACGACTGATTTGGCAATTTCTTAACGGCAATCAACCTCGGTTTGGGCGCATGCCTGCAGCGCGCTGTTTCGCGCACGCGATCCAGGGGTTAACCTCCATCACACTTGACCGCCTCAGGAACCCATGGCCATGGCAGATGCAGCCCCGGCAAAGGCTTTGTTCATCTACTACAAGGTGGACCCAGCCCACGCCCCGGCGTTTGAAAACGCGGTTCGGCAAATGCAGACCGCATTGCGCCGATCCCATGAAGACCTGACGGCCAGGCTGTGGATTCGTGCCGATGCGAAAGCGCCGGCGCCAACCTGGATGGAAACCTATGAACATCCCGAAGGGGTCAGCGTCTTGCTGGCCACCTTGATCGAGTTGGCCGCGCAGGATTTGCCCGCTGGGCAGATCGGTGATCGGCACGTCGAGATGTTCACCAACATTGACTGAGAAGGACACAGCCTGATGTGCTTGGTGGCCGTGGCGCTGGATCAAAGCAGCCGTTTTCCCTTTGTGATGGCGGGCAACCGCGAGGAGTTCTTCGACCGCCCCGCCAATCGGCTTGGCTGGTGGGAGCCTGGGCAAAGCGCGCCCTCGATCCTGGGTGGACGCGATCTGCAGGCGGGCGGCACCTGGTTGGGCTTGACGGCACACGGCAGGCTGGGCGTGGTCACCAATGTGCGTGACCCGTCACAAGTGGACCCGACCGCGCCCTCGCGTGGCGAAATCGTTCCTCTGTGGCTGCAGGGGGACACCCCCATGAACCGGCTGTGGCCAAGGCTGGCCATGACGGGCTACAACGGCTTCAACCTGCTGACGGTGGACTTTGCCGAAGGCGAGGCCTACTGGGTGAACAACACCAAGCTGTACCCGCAACGCCTGGAGCGCGGCTTGTATGGCGTGTCCAACGCCGGGCTGAACACACCGTGGCCCAAGGTGCAGGCGCTCAAAACCCGCATGAAGACCGCGCTGAACAGCGCCGCCGACCTGGAAGGCCTGGTGGTGCGCCTGTTCGAGGCCCTGACCGACCCCACCATCGCCCCCGATGACAAGCTGCCCTTCACGGGTGTGCCGCTGGAATGGGAGCGACTGCTGTCCGCCGCTTTTGTGCGCTCGCCCGATGGCCACTACGGCACGCGCTGCTCAACCCTGGTCATCACCGAGCGGGTCAACAAACGCCTGGTGACGCATGTGCTGGAACGCACCTACTCCAACCAGTCGAGCATGGCCTTGTTGCGCCGCGTGACCTTGAAGAACTGGCCGCCAAGGCACACGGCCGCCGCCTCCGAGTTGGCGCGACTGGACGCCACCTTGCCGCCGCCCGCGATGCGCCCGGAAGAGCCGTTTGAAAGCAGCGACGTGTCAGAGCACGATAACCACGCCCTGCCCGCCACGCCCGTGGCCCGCAAAACGCGCGCGCGCAGCCTGATCAAGTCGGCGGCCAGTCGGCCAGTCAAAGCCTGAGTGTCATGACGATGTGGGGAATGCCCACTTCGTCGAACACCGGGCCATCCGGGGCAAAACCCGCGCGCTGGTAGAACGCCTGGGCACTGGTCTGGGCATGCAGGCTCAAGGTGTGAACGCTTTGCTCGCGCGCGGCACCGATCAGGGCCTGCAAGACCTGTTCGCCCAGCCCCACCCCACGGCTGCTGCGCAGCACCGCCATGCGGCCGATCTTGGCCTCGCCCTGAGGCAGGCCCGAGGTGATCAGCCGTCCTGTGGCCAATGGCAAACCCGCCAGATTGGCGACCACCGCATGCAAGGCCTGCGTGTCATCCTCGTCCCACTCTTCGGATTCGGGGATGGCCTGCTCTTCGATGAACACGGCGGTGCGCACGGCACGGGCCAGCGGCGCCAGGCTGGCCCAGTCTCCGCAATGCAGCGAATGAACAGGGGCACCCTGAGCCTGGCGCTCCAGTTGCAAACGCACGGCCGCGGGCACCGGCTCTGGGCGGCCGGTGGTCAGCTGGGTGAACACGTAAACCGTCTCACCAGTCACCAGCAAGCGTCCGTTGGCCTGCATCGACCACACCATGGTGATGGACGAACGGCCGATGCGCTCGCAGCGCACGCCGATGTCCAGCCAATCGTCCAGCCGGGCTGGCGCGTGGTACTCCAGCACATTGCGGCGCACGAAGATGTCGCCCTTCAGATGCGCCAGCCCTTCGGGGTAGGGCAAACCCACCGCCCGCCAGTAATCGGAAATCGCCGTGTCCAGGTAGTTCAGGTAATGGCCGTTGAAGACCACGCGCTGTGCGTCCACCTCGGACCAGCGCACCCGCAATCGGTGATGAAACGGAAATTCAATCGTCATGAAAAAAGCCCGCATGGGTGAGCATGCGGGCCATTGTCCGGCACAAGTGCCAGGGGTGCTTCGGTGGGCTGCTTACTTCTTGTCGCGCAATTCGCGGCGCAAGATCTTGCCCACGGGCGACTTGGGCAGCTCTTCGGTGCGGAACTCGACGATGCGTGGGATCTTGTAGCCCGTCAGGTTCTTGCGGCAATGCTCGATCACCGATTCTTTGGTCAGGCCAGGATTGCGCGGCACGATGATGACCTTGACACGCTCGCCTGCAGCATCATCAGGCACGCCCACGGCGGCCACTTCCTTGACGTCGGGGTGCATGGCGACCACGTCTTCGATCTCGTTGGGGTACACATTGAAGCCCGAGACCAGGATCATGTCCTTCTTGCGGTCCACGATCTTGCAGAAGCCCTTGTCGTCGATGATGCCGATGTCGCCCGTGGCCAGCCAGCCGTCCTTGTCGATGACTTCGGCCGTGGCCTCGGGGCGGTTCCAGTAACCCTTCATGACCTGCGGACCACGCACGCACAGCTCGCCTGGCTCGCCAATGTCGGCCCAGGTGCCGTCTTCACGGCGCATGCGCACTTCAGTGGAAGGCACGGGCACACCGATCGAGCCGGTGAAGGTCGGGCCCGGCTTGGAGATGTCGACCGGGGCCTGGGTCACGATGGGCGAGCATTCGGTCAGGCCATAGCCTTCGACGACGGCATTGCCGGTGACTTCCTTCCAGCGTTCGGCCACATTGCGTTGCAGCGCCATGCCGCCAGCGATCGACAGCTTCAGCTTGGAAAAGTCGAGATTGCGGAAAGCCGGATCCTCCAGGAAGGAGGAGAACAGGGTGTTCACGCCAGTGATGCCCGAGAACTTCTCGTTCTTGAGGATCATCATCACGCGCTTGGTGTCGCGCGGGTTGGCGATCAGGATGTTGCGGCCACCCAGCGCCATGAAGATCAGGCCGTTCACCGTCAGCGAGAAGATGTGGTACATCGGGATCAGAGTGACCACGGTTTCCGTCTCACCCGTCAACTGGCCTTCAGCAAAGGCCAAAGCCTGCTGGCAGTTGGTGAGCACATTGCGGTGCGTCAGCATGGCGCCTTTGGCCACGCCGGTGGTGCCGCCGGTGTACTGCAGAAAGGCCAGGTCATCGGGCTTGACGACCACGGACTTGACCTTGACCTGCGCGCCCTGCTTGAGCGCTTCACGCATCCAGATGGCGGTGGGCAGGCTGTAAGCCGGCACCATTTTCTGAACCTTGCGCAGGATGAAATTCAGGGCCCAGCCCTTGGGGTTGAAGAAGCCGTCGGCCAGCAGATCACCGATCTGCGTCAGCACGATGTTCTTGATCTGGGTGCCCGCTTGCGCGTCTTGCAGCGTCTTGGCGAAGGTCTCCATCACGATGATGGTCTCGGCGCCAGAATCCTTCAGCTGGTGGTTCAGTTCTCGTGCGGTGTACAGCGGGTTCACGTTGACCACGACCGCGCCAATGCGCAGCACGGCGAACAGGGCTACCGGGTACTGGAAGGTGTTGGGCAGCATGATCGCCACGCGGTCACCCTGCTTGACACCCTTGCTTTGCAAGAAACCGGCGAACTCCTTGACCAGGCGGTCCAGCCGGGAGTTGAGCATCTCGGTGCCGATGCTGACAAAGCCGGGACGGTCGCGGAACTTGTTGATGCACTCGTCGAAATACTCGGTGAGCGACTGGTATTTGTTGATGTCGATGTCGTGGGCCACGCCCTTGACATACGAGGACAACCAAATGCGATTGGTGGTGCCGTCGGGGTTGACGATGGACTGGCCGGGCACAGGTGCCGATGCCGTGGCTGCTGCGGATGTGGTCATCTGATGTCTCCTCGTATGCCCGCCAAGCTCAATGGCCTGGCGGGAGGGGCTTTCCCGAGACAAGGGTTGCCTCGCGTTGCCTGTTTAAGCGGACAAGTGTATCAACCTGTGAGGGAGGTTTGAAGGCCCCCCTCGCAAATTGCCCCCAGTTTTACCGTTCCAGGATGGCGACCACGCCCTGGCCACCGGCCGCACAGATCGAGATCAGGCCGCGCCCCGAACCCTTCTGGGCCAGCATCTTGGCCAAGGTGGCCACGATGCGACCACCCGTGGCGGCGAAGGGGTGACCCGCGGCCAGCGAGCTACCGTTGATGTTGAGCTTGCTCATGTCGATCGAGCCCAGGGGCTGATCACGGCCCAGGCGCTCCTTGCAGTACTTGGCGTCTTCCCAGGCCTTCAGCGTGCACAACACTTGCGCGGCAAAGGCTTCGTGGATTTCATAGAAATCGAAGTCTTGCAGCTTGATGCCGGCGCGGTCGAGCATGCGGGGCACGGCGTAGGCCGGCGCCATCAGCAGACCTTCCTTCTTGTTGAAGAAGTCCACGGCGGCCACTTCGCTGAAGGTGATGTAGGCCAGCACCGGCAGGTTGTGGGCCTTGGCCCATTCCTCGCTGCCCAGCAGCACGGCCGAGGCGCCGTCGGTCAGGGGCGTGGAATTGCCGGGCGTCAAGGTGCCTTGGCCGGGCGCGACCTTCTTGTCAAAGCAAGGTTTGAGCGAGCGCAGCTTTTCAATCGTCAGATCGCCGCGCAGGTTGTTGTCTTTGGTGACGCCCTTGAACGGGGTCATCAGGTCGGCGAAGAAGCCGTCGTTGTAGGCGCGGGCCAGGTTCTTGTGGCTCTTCAGGGTCAGTTGATCCTGGTCTTCGCGGGCGATGCCCCATTCGCGCGACATCAGCTCTGCGTGTTCGCCCATCGAGAAACCCGTGCGGGGCTCGCCGTTCTTGGGAATGGCGGGCTTGACCAGCATGCTCGGACGGATCTTGGAGATGATCTTGAGCTGGGCCATGGTGCCCTTGGCACGGTTGGCTTCCATCAGGATCTTGCGCATCTTTTCGTTGACGCCGATGGGCGCATCAGACGTCGTGTCCACGCCGCCGCCAATACCGCACTCGATGTGGCCCAGGGCGATCTTGTTGGCCACCAGCATGATGGCTTCCAGGCCGGTGCCGCAAGCTTGCTGCAGGTCGTAGGCCGGCGTTTCAGGTGACAAGGTGGTGGACAGCACCGTCTCACGCACCAAATTGAAATCACGCGAGTGCTTCATGACCGCGCCAGCGGCGACATCGCCCAGGCGTTCGCCATGCAGGTTGAAGCGGTCAACCAGGCCTTGCAGCGTGGCGGTCAGCATGTCCTGATTGGAGACGTGCGAGTAGACGGTGTTGGAGCGGGCAAACGGGATGCGGTTGCCACCGATGATGGCGACGCGGCGAATGGTGTTCATGGATGAATCCCCAGAAGGTGAGATGCAAAAAATGGATGGATCAGATCAGGCGGCAACGGTCAGTAAGTGACACGGCCGCGCAGGTGGGGCTTGTCGCCCTTGGCGTTGCGAACTTCGAACAGCGCGCCGTCTTCCTGGCGGGCGGACCACAGCGAAGCGCGGGCGGGCAGGAACAAAGGCGTCTTGAACTCGACCATGGCCTCGGCCTGCTCAACCGGCTCGCGTGGCATCAGGGTGGCCAAAGCGCGGGCTTTGGTCCACATGCCGTGGGCGATGGCTTTGCGAAAGCCAAACATCTTGGCCGTGATGCCGGACAGGTGGATCGGGTTGATGTCGCCCGACACCCGGCCATAACGTCGGCCAATGCCTCCCGCAGCGAAGAAATCCGCTTGGTGCGACAGCGGCGTCGGATCGATCAGGGCCGAGGCAAAAGCCTGGCCCTTGGGCTGACGAATACCGACGCGCAGCAAATACTGCGTGCCTTCCCACACCAACTGATCGTTGCGCAAAGCTCGCTGCGTGAGGGTGAAGATCTGCCCTTTTTCATGGGCGATCAAGGGGCCGGTGGCCACCTCGATCCGCAACTCGTCGCCCACATTGATGCGCTGGAGTTGCTTGACGCTGTTGGCCAGGTGCACTGTGCCCATGGCGGGCCAGGGGTAGTACTTCGAGCCGAAAAACGCCATCGTCAGCGGAAAAGCCAGCATCTGCGGGTAGGTGATGGGCACGCCATGCGCACGGCTGAAGCCACACACCCGCGAATAGCTGGCGATGTGGGCTTCTTCAACCCTGACGCGTGGCCGCGCGTAAGTCACTTCTGGCAAAGACTCGATCACGCCCGGCCGTTTGGTACTGGACTGCATGGCCCGCACGTACATCGTGAGCGGGTTGACCAACTTGTTGACTTCGATGAGCTTCATGACGGGGTCTCGGTCAGGCGCCAATCAGGCTTTGGCCGCACACGCGGATCACGTTCGAGGTGACACCGCTGGAAGCCGGGCTGGCGTACCAGGCGATGGCTTCGGCCACGTCTTCAGGCTGACCGCCCTGGCTCATGGAGTTCATGCGGCGACCGGCTTCGCGGATGGCGAAAGGGATGGCGGCGGTCATCTGCGTTTCGATGAAGCCTGGCGCCACGGCGTTGATGGTGATGCCACGCTCGGCGAAGATCGGGGCCGTGCCCTGCACCATGCCCACCACACCGGCCTTGGAGACCGCGTAGTTGGTCTGGCCCATGTTGCCTGCCAAGCCCGAGATCGACGACACACACACGATGCGGCCACCATTTTTGATGGCACCTGATTCGACCAGCGCGTCGTTGATGCGCTCTTGCGTTGACAGGTTGACGTTGACCACCAACTGCCAGAGGTGTTCCTTCATGTTGGCGATGGTCTTGTCGCGGGTGATGCCGGCGTTGTGGACCACGATGTCCCAGCCGCCTTGGGCCTTGGCGGCCTCCACCAGTTTTTGAGGGGCGTCAGCGGCGCCGATATCCAGCGCGATGGCCGTGCCGTTCAACTTCTTGGCGACTTCGTCCAGGCCGGCTTGAGCTTGCGGCACGTCCAGGCAGATCACTTCGGCGCCGTCACGGGCCATGATCTCGGCAATCGCCGCGCCAATGCCGCGCGAAGCGCCAGTGACCAACGCCTTCTTGCCAGCCAGGGGCTTGTTCCAGTCGGCAGGAATGGCTTGCGGGCCCACGATCGCGCCAACCCGGATGACCTGTGCCGACACATAGGCCGACTTGGGCGACAGCAGGAAGCGCAAGGTCGACTCGACATTGCCTTCAGCGCCTTCGGCCACATAGACCAGCTGGGCATTGATGCCCTTCTTCAGCTCCTTGCCGAGCGAGCGCGTCAGGCCTTCCAGCGAGCGCTGAATGGCGGCCTTGCGGGGGCTCTTGCACAGCTCGGGCGGGCGGCCAATGATGACCACGCGGCCACAAGGCAACACCGAACGTGCCGCATCGTGGAAGAACCAGTACAGCGCATCAGACTGCGTGCTGTCATCCAGACCCGTGGCGTCGAACACCAAAGCCTTGACCTTCTCTCCGGGCTTGCCATCCGTGCCCCAGCGGCCGGTCGTCAAGCCCACCTTGTTGGCCACCGCCACCCACTGCGGCAACTTGGCGTGCGCCAAGGTCTGGGCCGAGATGGACTTGAAGAAACTGGCCAGCGAATCCAGCATCGGCGTTTCGCCAGCGCCACCGATCAGAACGGTGCCTTGAACAACAGGCTGCCCTTCTTTGTAACGCTCCAGCGGCAACGGCTTGGGCAGGCCCAGGGCGTTGATGAGCTTGGCACCCATGGACGAATTGGCGAAATCAAGGTAACCGTCTTTCATACTGATCGCTTCGAAAAAAACAGCCGGACGGCGTGCACAGCCGCCACGGCCTGGTTGGGATCAAGAGGCAGCAACCACGCTGCCCCACCGTTGGTCGGTGCATCCATCGCGCACCGCACCCTCACCAGCCTGGTCAGGCTGACGAGTTCGCAGCTTCACTGGGCTGCGTGTCTGACGAAATGGGGAACAGGCCCTGGCTGGGAAAGCCGGGGATCTTCAAGATGTGTCCGAACAGGGTGTCGTGCTCGGCGTCTGGCAGGGGGGCCTTCAAGGCCGCGACCATCAGCGACGCCAGGCGCGACAGGATCAGGGATTCGTCATCACCCTCGCCCCGCGTGAAGTCGCGGATCAGGCGCTGGGTGTTGCCTCCGGCCAAAATGCCCGACAGCGCGCCCATGGCGAAATGCAGGCGGAAGCCCAGTTCGCTGCGGTTCAGATCGGGCAAGGTGCGCTGGAAGGCCAGGAAAAACCGGCCCAGCGTCTCGATGTAGTGGTTGTTGATGAAGTCGCGCACCACGGGCGATGGGTCAGTGTAGGCACGACCCAGGAAGTGCAGATAGCGCTCGGCCGCCGGTGTTCCGCTACGGAAAATGCGCACCGCGGGCAGGAACATGGCCACCAGCACGTGCTCGCAGGTCAAATCGCCATGCAGGGTGTTCTCAAACCATTCGAGCATGGCCACGCGCTGGGCATTGAGCTGGTCGAGCTGGCGGGCCAGCACCGCGTGGATCAGCGCGTCCTTGCTGCCAAAGTGGTAGTTCACCGCCGCCAGGTTGACGCCAGCCGCCGTGGTGATCTGGCGCATGGACATCGATTCAAAACCGCCGGAGACGAACAAGACCTCGGCCGCATCCAGGATGCGGGACTTGGTGTCCGTGGGTGACAAGCGGGGGGCGGCCGTCGGCATGGTCAGGTTGGTCTCCGGGATACGAACGTTTCAAACGCCCGTTTCATCTCATTGGGTGCGTATGGTATTGCACCTTTGGGCTGCCCGCGCAACTGTTTTTAAACAAAAATCCACCCTCCCCCTCAGTGCGGGGGCTTCAGCGCGGTGCCAGGGTAAAGTGCGCCGTATCCCGCGTTTGACACCTTCTATCCAAAGCCATGTCCACGATCCTTTACCTCACCCAGATCCAATTTGAATTCGGCGCCATCCAACTGCTGGCCTCGGAGTGCGAGCGGGTCGGCATCAAGCGCCCCCTGATCGTCACCGACGCTGGCGTGCGCGCGGCCGGTGTGCTGCAAAAGGCTTTGGACGCCTTGAAGGACTGGCCCGTCACCATTTTTGACCAGACCCCACCCAACCCGACCGAAGCGTCGGTGCGGGCAGCGCACGCGGTCTGGACGCAGGCCAAGTGCGACGGACTGATCGCCGTGGGCGGTGGCTCCAGCATCGACCTGGCCAAGGGCCTGGCCATCATGGCCACCCACCCCGGCCCCCTGAAAACCTACGCCACCATCGAGGGTGGCTCGCCCAAGATCACAGCGCAGGCCGCTCCTTTGATCGCCGTGCCGACCACGGCGGGCACGGGCAGCGAGGTGGCGCGTGGCGCCATCGTGATCGTGGACGATGGCCGTAAGCTGGGCTTCCACTCCTGGAACCTGATGCCCAAGGCCGCCATCTGCGACCCGGAACTCACTTTGGGCCTGCCCCCTGCCCTCACGGCGGCCACCGGCATGGACGCCATCGCGCACTGCATGGAAACCTTCATGGCGCCCGCCTTCAACCCACCCGCCGACGGCATCGCGCTGGACGGCCTGGAGCGCGCCTGGCACCACATCGAGCGCGCCACAAAAGACGGCGGCGACCGCGAGTCCCGCCTGAACATGATGAGCGCCTCGATGCAAGGCGCCATGGCGTTCCAAAAAGGCCTGGGCGCTGTCCACAGCCTGAGCCACAGCCTGGGCGGGGTGAACCCCAAACTGCACCACGGCACTTTGAACGCCATGTTCCTGCCCGCCGTCATCCAGTTCAACTCGCAGGCCGAATCAATCAAGAAGGAGCGCCGCCTGGAGCGCATGGCCCACGCCATGGGTTTGAGCAGCGCTTCCGACATCCCCCAGGCCATCCGCGATCTGAATGCGCGATTGGGCCTGGCCAAGGGCCTGGGCGAGTTGGGCGTTCAGCGCGAGTGGTTCGACAAGGTGATCGACGGCGCGATGAAAGACCATTGCCACAAGACCAACCCGCGCATCGCCACACCAGAAGATTACGCCGAGCTCTTGTCTGCATCGATGTGAGCGTCGGTGGGTGATGCCGCCTCGCGGGTCACCATTACCTGGTCGATCTTGTAGCTGTCGACGTCCATCACCTCAAAGCGGAAGCCGCCCCAGACCACCACATCGGTGCGTTTGGGGATGCGGCGCAACATCACCATCATGAAACCGGCCAGGGTTTCGTAGTCTTCCTGCAGCGGCAGTTCCCACAACTCCAGCGCCTGCATCACGTCCGGGATGGGCGTCATGCCGTCGATCAGCCAGGAGTTGGCATCGCGCTGCACGATCTGCTCTTCGTCCATCGAGATCACCAGGCCGCCCATCACCGTGCTCATCACGTCGTTGATGGTGATGATGCCCACGACCAAGCTGTATTCATTCACGATGACGGCGAAGTCGTCTTGCGCCTGGCGGAACTGGGTCAACAGCTCGGACAGGGTCAGGCGATCGGGCACGATCAGGACCTTGTTGATCAGGCCATCGGCCTGCAGTGAAATGGGCAGCGAGTTCAGCACCCGACTCAGCAGGTGCTTGGCGTCCACATAGCCCACCACGTGGTCGATGCTGCCGTCGCAGACCAGGTAGGTGGAATGCGGGTACTGGTCAATGCGGGCGCGGATCAGGATCTCGCTGTCGTCTTGCAGAAAGTGCACGATGCGCTCGCGGCCGGTCATGGCGCTGGTCACGGTGCGGGTGTCCAGCTCGAACACGTTCTCGATCACCTGATGTTCTCGGGCGGCCAGCACGCCAGCTTCGGCACCAGCCTCGGCCATGGCACGGATGTCGTCCGAGGTGATGCTGTCATCGCGTCGGGTGGGCAGGCCCAGCAGCTTGAACAAGGCGTCGGTCAACTGGCTGAAGAACCACACCACCGGCCTGAACACCGCCAGGAAGATGCGCATGGGGCCGACCACCGCCACCGCCACCTTCTCGGGCGCGACCATGCCCAGGCGCTTGGGGAACAGGTCAGACAGCAGGATGAACAAGCTGGTGACGATGACGAAAGACAGCAGCAAGCCCACGGTTTCAGCCCGCTCGGGCGAAACCTGGAAGGTGCGCAAGGTCATCTGGATGAAGGGCGAGAACGCGCCCTCTCCCACGATGCCGCCCAGGATGGCCACGCTGTTCTGGCCGATCTGGATGACGGTGAAGTAGTCGCCGGGGTGGTCTTGCACGTGCATGACCTGCTGGGCGCGCAGATCGCCTTGCTCCAGCATCTGGCGCAGGCGCACGCGGCGCGAGGCGGCCACGGCCAGTTCGGCGGTTGAGAAAAAAGCGCTGACCGCGATGAGCGCGGCGATCAGCATCAGGCTGACGGTGGAGTCCATGAAAACAGTGTAGCGATCACAGGGCCCGGACTTCAGCGATCGGACAGCCTCGCTGCAACCAATCGCGCCACTCCTGAGCCAGGCGTTCACTTTCCGCCACGGCCGCACTCCACAGCTGGACGCGCTGTGGGAAATCCAGACGGGTGAAATCCTCCCGGTCAGGCAACTTGCCGCCCGGCAGTTGGGCGACCCAGTCGGGGTTGGGGGCCAGCAAGACCATGTTGCTCAGGCCCGGCGTGGGCAGGTGTCGGCGCTTGAAGGATTTGTCGAGCCAGCCCGGCACGATGGATTGCTGGAAGTGGGGGTACAGCACCAGGCCGCTGTCCATGGAGTTGAAGTTCCAGTGGAAGTGGTAGTCAACCAGGCCGCCATCCCAATGGGCGCCCGCTGTGGCGCCCGGGATGTCGCGCACGGCGTCCAGCAGGAAAGGGATGCTGCAGGAAGCTTGCAAGGCGGGTTTGAAATTCTCGGCCGTCAGGGCCCAGCGCGCGGTGGGCAGGTCGCGCAGGGCCACGGGCAGGGCCTCGCCCGCAGATGAGAACACATTGCGCTCCAGGAAAGCCCCGACACTGCGGCGCGACAAGGCATTGCCCAAAGCCAGGCCCGCAAAACCCAGCGGGGTGCGCATGCGGGTGCCTGAACGCAAGAGCTGTCGCCCGCGTGCGGTGACCACGTGCAACCGCCAACGCGGGTGAGACAGGATGCCATCGGTGTCCGCGCCAAAAAAAGTGTCCAGCGCCTGCCCGAAACCGGCGCTGACGCGCTGAGGCGATGGCATTTTTTTCCCGGCCTCCGGTTCGTAATTTTGGTGAATGTAGTCGTGCGCGAGGCGCTCAAAGGCTTTGGCTGGTTCGGGCATGGTGGCGGTGGCCATGCGCCAGGCGCCGATGGATGCGCCCACCAGGTGCAGCGTGTGCCGGGTGGGCGTGAGCCACTGGCCGAACAGGTGGCGATCCAGGTGCGTGAGGATCAAGCCTTTGGGGCCGCCCGCCGCCGCCGGGATCAAACGGACATCGTGCGGGCTCAGCCCATGTTGTTCAATGTGGCGGCGAGCAACGGGGCCTGCGTGGATGTGCAAGGCTTTCATGGTGGTCTTCGTCAAGCTCAAGCGACGGCTTGCGCCTCCAGGCCCGGGTGGCCCAGACGGTGAGCCTTGTAAACACGCCGCACCCATTCAACGCAAGGCCGATTGCCCAGCCAGGCTGGCGAATGCCCTGCGCCTTGGCGGAATTGGGCCGTGCCATAGATGGGATGCTGATCCGGACAGGCCAGGGGCGCCAGGATGGACGCCGCGGTGATGTCTGCCACCGAGAACTGCTGCCCCACCAGGTAGTGGCGCCCATCACTCAGCCTGCCATCGAGCCAGGCCAGCGCCTGTTGGATGCGCTCGGCCGATTGCGCGGCGGCTTCCGCGTTGATGCGCAGGCGCCGCCTGAAAATCCATCTGGTCAAAGGATAAAACAGCCTGACCAGGCGGGCCTGGTTCCGGTTGGCGTGCTGCGTCCACATGCCGATGATCCGGTCGTCGTCGTCCAAAGTCGCGTGGTACAGGTAGCGGGCCACATCTTTGCCAATGGCATCGAAGCGCTCCTCGATGTCCATGATCTCTTCGTTCAGACCGACATGGCGCGGCATCACGGCCAAGGGGCCCAGGTGCTGGTCCAGCCATTGCAGGATCTGGGTGCTGTCCTGGATGTGCTCGACCGCACCACTCGGCTGCCGAACTTCCAATATCGGCAAGGTGGTTTCGCCCTGCCCACCCATGCGCAAGGCCGGTACCACGTGCAGGGTTGGCGTCATGACCACTTCGGTGAAGCTCAGGCCTGAGGCGTCCAGTGTCCAGCGGATTTTCTCGCTGAAATGCGAGATCGCGAAGGTGTAGAGGGTCAGGCTGGCGGTGGACATCAGCGTCAGGATACCGCAGGGACATCCACCTGAGGTATTGACGCTTGATCAGGCTCCCGCGCGATAATCCCCTCCTGTCTTGTCATCATCATCCAGGGAGATGAACTTCATGTCGTTGAGAAAAATCGCGTCGGCCAGCTTGTGCACTGCCTTGTTGTCATGCCTGACCCCAGCCATGGCCGCACCCGTTTCGTACACTTTTTCAACAGGCGCCCCGATTTCCGGCCCTGCTGAGCTCACTGGCTTGCTGAGCGGTCTGTCGGTCTCGGGCGTGTTCACCTATAACTCGGCCACCCCTTTTCTGGGCTTGTCAGGCGACCTGGGTTTTGAACCCGGCTACAGCACCTACGCCACCAATGGCACGCTGACCCAGGCCGTTCTTGGCCTGGCTGGATCGGTGGGGGGCCATCAATTCTCGGACATCGCCGGCACGGCCAGCATCCGTAATGCCAACACGGGCACCCCCAGCGCCACGCTGCTGGACATCATCTCCCTGACCTCCGATCCGACGCTGAAGGCTGGCGCCAACACGCCGCCCTCGGACTATGCGCGGCAATTGCAAGGTTTCACCCTCGGCAACTACACGCTGAACAACGTACGCCTGTACTGGATAGGTGGCATCACCGGTGGCGCGTTCAATTTCCTGGGTGACAGCAGCTTGCCCGCCGATCTGCCGACTTTTCAAGGTCGACTGGCCTTTGACTTCGTTCGCACTGACGATCCGACCAACACGGCCAATGTTCCCTACTACTCCAACACCGTGACCTTTGGTGGGCTGTCCGTTCAGGCGGTGGCGGTGCCTGAGATCGACACTTACCTGATGGTGTTGGTGGGCTTGGGCATGGTGGGCATCGCAACTCGCCGTCGCCAATCACGGCCGCTGGCGGATTGATCTGGCCCAGGTTCACTCGCCATCACGCACAAAGAAAAAGGGAGCTCAAGCTCCCTTTTTGCATGCAAACACGTGTGGCCTGCAACTTCGCAAACACGGCCGCCGCGGCCGATTTTTCAGCTGAACTTCATGCCCAGTTAGCCACGATTACAGGGTTTAACGCTTCCTGGTAACCGGCTGGCAAGTTGATCTGACCAGCGGACGGGGCAGAGAACGAGGCCATGGCGTCTACCAAAGTCTGCACATTCCCTGATGCCAGAGTCTTGCCATCGGACAGGCGAATGCTCTCAACCTGGTTCGCCGCCGAGGCGTACCAATCATTGATGGTGAAAGCATCCGATGTGCCAATGACTGAGAACTCCAGGTCACTGCCAACTTGGCGCAGCCAGATCTGTTCGGCGGTCATGCCTGCCAGCACATCCAATCGATCGGCGCCACCATCATCCGTCAGCGTGTCAGCTCCTTCGTCGCGCCCCCAGATGTAGATATCGTTGGACGCGGTTGACGAATCGACCAATGTGTCATTGCCCAGGCCCCCATGGACATTGTCGTTGCCAGACCAGGGTGTGAGGCCAGCCGCGTAATTGCTGTCACTCAAGATGGTCTCGTTACCCAGGCCCCCATCAATCTAGTCGTCGCCGTCGCCCGCCCAACAGCATGTTGAAGGCTGTGGCCAAGTGCCCGCCCAAGCTGTACCCTGTGACAGATATCTGCTGGCCAACCGGAATCTTGCCTTCCTCTTTGAGACTGGCATACCAACTTGCCATGTCACGAATCTGCCCTAAGGCAAATCCGTACTCCTTGACTTCCATGATGTGGGTAGCCCTGTTGTCTCGAACTGAGTCATCGATGAACTCCGTGCTTCGAAAACTGATTACATATTCATGTGTACTCTTATTCTGAAACAACGTTCCACTGAATCCAGTCGGTGTGTTTTCTATCTGCTCAATCACATCCCATTTACTTGAGAATTCATTTACCTGAGCTCGAATGAACCGGGAAGCATGATTATTTCCCAAAACCAATGCTGCACCTAAAGCCTCTCCTTGGTAATATTTTGTGTCGCCATTTCTAAGAAAAGCTTCCGCAGCCATCTGCAGATTAGCATATTGCAAATAATCATTTACCTGCGGCGAATTCGTTGTGCTCATGCTTTAATTTCCCTGTATCGCTGCAGGCTTTAAAACTTCTTCGACAAAACGTTCTGTTTGGCCGATTTGGTTGAGTTCGGGGTGTTCCCCAACAAACCAAGGACAGGAATTCTTGGCGGCGTATAACCATGGAGATCGCCCGCCAGATATATTTCCTTGCCCCGAGTCCATCATATAACCCACTCTCTCAGCCAATACTTCATTAGTCTGCAGATCAATTACTTTCAAAGAACTTCCTGCAATCCAATGAATCCGCTCTTCACACGTTGAAATGTCGTCATAAATCAAGCCATAACGCGGAGCGGGGCCAGTGGCCAGGGTTTTAGTGAGTTCGAAGGTAGTGGTTTTAAATTTTCCACGAGGCCCACCCGTCAGGGTACCGCCGTCCCGTTCAACTTCTTGGAAATTGCCGACATACCGATAACGTTGACCATCTTTTGGATCTATCGCTTCGACATACATATATCCCGCAGAATGCGCCGATGAGCTTTGATTAAAGGAACTGCGCCAAAACCCCCGCAAAAAACTTTTTATATATGCATCTCCCTCCAGATCATTTCCATAAGGATCAGTCAATGCAAATTGGTCTCCAAAATTTAGTTTAGGTCTCAATTTGAGTAAATAAATGCCATCGACATTCTTGACCGTCCGATGGATCTTCACTCCGGCGGTCTGGCAGCGCTGAGCAAGTAGCGCGTGCGCCTTGGTTAATCGCTCTTTCGAGGAAGGTTCGGTCAGCCCCGCGCAGGCGCCTATGCTTATAAGGGTCAGCAGCGCAACTATCCAGCGCAGCGCATTGTGAATTCGATTTGAAAAATTCATCTTGATCCCATGGAAAGCGCCTCTAGCCACAAAAAGTGCCTAGGCGAAATATTCAAAAAAGACGAGACCAATCCGTCGCTAGGCAGCACAGGCCCCGTAGTAATACGGAATTGCATTCGCCTATTCGAATTGATGCGCCAATGCCCCTGATGTGACTTTTAAAAAAACTTCAAGGCAGTCTAGCGATTGATTTTTTTCAACTCACACCTTCCAGGCTGGGGGTTACCGAAAAACAACTTTAAAAATACTGAAATGTTCTGAAGCAATATTGGTGCTGAAGACCGGGCTGCGTGTGTCATTTGCTGCTGACCACTCGCGTGAGGAGATAAAAAAGGGGAGCCTCCGCTCCCCCCGTTTTTCCTGCCAGTGCCTTTGACTCAGCGCTTGGCCTGCAGCTTCGCAAACGCCGCCGCCATGGCCGACTGCTCTTGCGGCTGGGTGTTCGATGAACCACCACGCGGCGCACTGAACCGTTCATTGCGCGCTGCCGGCCGGTAGTTGTTGTCAGCCTTGCCCCCCGCACCCTTGGCTGGCATGGCCGCATCCAGCTTCATGGTCAACGAGATGCGTTTGCGGGCCAGGTCCACTTCCAGCACCTTGACCTTGACGATGTCGCCCGTCTTGACCACTTCGCGCGCGTCGTTCACGAACTTGTTGGCCAACTGGCTCACGTGGATCAGACCATCCTGGTGCACGCCCAAATCGACAAACGCGCCGAACTGCGCCACGTTGCTGACCGTGCCTTCCAGGACCATGCCTTCCTGCAAGTCCTTGATGTCGTCCACGCCATCGTTGAAGCGCGCCACCTTGAAGTCGGGGCGCGGATCGCGGCCGGGTTTTTCCAGCTCGGTCAGGATGTCTTTCACGGTGACGATGCCGAACTTTTCATCGGCAAAAGCTTCGGGCTTGAGCGTGCGGATCACGTCGGAGCGGCCCACCAATTCTGTGATCGGCTTGCCCGTGGCCTTGATCATCTTCTCGATGACCGGGTAGGTTTCGGGGTGCACGCCCGACATGTCCAGCGGGTTGTCGCCATCGCGGATGCGCAAAAAGCCCGCCGCTTGCTCAAACGTCTTGGCGCCCAGGCCAGCCACGTCCATCAACTGCTTGCGGTTCTTGAAGGCGCCATTGGCGTCGCGCCAGCGCACGATGCTGTTGGCCACCGTGGTGCTCAGGCCCGACACGCGCGACAGGAGTGGCGCAGAAGCGGTGTTCAGGTCCACACCCACCGAGTTCACGCAGTCTTCGACCACGGTGCTCAAGGTGCGGGCCATCTCGCTCTGGTTGACGTCGTGCTGGTACTGGCCCACGCCGATGCTCTTGGGGTCAATCTTCACCAGTTCGGCCAGCGGATCTTGCAAGCGGCGGGCAATGCTGACGGCGCCGCGCAAGGTCACGTCCAGATCCGGCAGCTCCTTGCTGGCGAACTCGGAGGCCGAGTAGACCGACGCGCCGGCTTCCGACACCACGACCTTGTCGATCATGGTGCCCGGGGCCAGCTGCTGGATGCGCTTGATGAGGTCGGCGGCCAGCTTGTCGGTCTCGCGGCTGGCAGTGCCATTGCCGATGGCAATCAGGTTGACGCCGTGGGTGGCGCACAAGCGGCCCAGGGTGTGGATCGAGCCTTCCCAATCCTTGCGCGGCTCGTGCGGGTACACGGTGCTGGTGTCGAGCACTTTGCCGGTGTCGCTGACCACGGCCACCTTCACGCCAGTGCGGATGCCCGGGTCCAGGCCCATGACGACGCGTTTGCCAGCGGGCGCAGCCAGCAGCAGGTCGCGCAGGTTTTCGGCGAAGACCTTGATGGCGGTCTTCTCGGCGTCTTCGCGCAGGCGCGAGAACAGGTCGCGCTCCAGGCTCAGGCTGAGCTTGACCTTCCAGGTCCAGCCGACGGTTTTGCGGATCAGGTCATCACTGGCACGCTTAGCATGACTCCAGCCCAGGTGGCGCGCGATGCGGCCTTCGGCCAGCGTGGGCTGGCCGGGCACGGTCTCTTCGTCCAGCACCAACTTGGCGTCCAGAAACTCCAGCGTGCGGCCACGGAACACGGCCAGCGCGCGGTGTGAAGGCACGGTGCGGATCGGCTCGTCGTAGTCAAAGTAATCGCGGAACTTGGAGATGTCAGGGTTCTGCTCGTCCTTGCCATCCATCAGCTTGGACTTGAACAGGCCCTCTTCCCACAACCAGTCGCGCATCTTGCCGATCAGGGTAGCGTCTTCGGCCCAGCGTTCGGACAGGATGTCGCGCACGCCGTCCAGCACGGCGAAGGTGTCGGCAAAGCCGCCATCGGCGTTGACGAAGGCGGCGGCCTCGGCTTGTGGATCGAGCGATGGGTCGGCGAACAGCTTGTCAGCCAAGGGCTCGATGCCCGCTTCGCGGGCGATCATGGCCTTGGTGCGGCGCTTTTGCTTGTAGGGCAGGTACAGGTCTTCCAGCTCCTGCTTGGTGGGCGCGGCCTCGATGGCGGCGCGCAACTCGGGTGTGAGCTTGCCCTGCTCGTCGATGCTTTTGATGACGGCTTCGCGGCGGTCTTCCAGCTCGCGCAGGTAGGTCAGGCGCGCTTCCAGGTCGCGCAGTTGCGTGTCGTCCAGGCCGTCGGTGGCCTCTTTGCGGTAACGGGCGATGAAGGGCACGGTGGCGCCCCCATCCAGCAACTCCACGGCGGCGTTGACTTGGGCAGGCCGAACCTTCAGTTCGGCCGCGATTTGCATCAGGATCTTGTTCAAGCGGGTGCCCTAGGAAAATCTACGGAAAAATGCGAGCGCATCTGCATCGATCAGGGGGCGCAGTTTGCCATAGGCGGGCCGCCTCACCAGCCCCTGGCAATCTGGGACAATACCGGACCTGCGCCTCGCCGCACCCACGTGTTTTTGCCCGTCCATGCCCCTGATTCCCTACGCCCTGTCCCGCGCCGTCCTGTTCAACCTGGACCCGGAAGTTGCCCATGAACTGACCATGGGGGCCCTGGCACGGTTTCAGAACACGCCTTTGGACTGCGCCTGGGGCGCCAGCCGGGTCAGTGATCCGGTTGAAATCGCCGGCTTGAAGTTCCCCAACCGCATTGGCATGGCCGCCGGCCTGGACAAGAACGGCCGGTGCATCGACGGGCTGGGCGCCATGGGTTTTGGCTTTGTGGAAGTGGGCACGGTCACGCCCAAGCCGCAGCCGGGTAATCCCAAGCCGCGCATGTTCCGCCTGCCACAAGCCAACGCGCTGATCAACCGCCTGGGCTTCAACAACGATGGCCTGGATGCTTTCGTGAACAATGTGCGGCGCGCACGCTTTCGCCAGCAAGGCGGCATCCTGGGCTTGAACATTGGCAAAAACGCCAGCACGCCCATCGAAAACGCGGTCGATGACTACCTGATCGGTCTGGAGGGCGTGTACCCCTGGGCGGACTACGTGACGGTGAACATATCGTCGCCCAACACGCAGAACCTGCGCAGCCTGCAAAGCGATGAAGCGCTGGACAAGTTATTGGGCGCACTGCAAACCCGCCGACAAGCATTGATGGCTCGCGACAAGCGCCACGTGCCCATGTTCGTGAAGATCGCGCCCGACCTGGATGAGACCCAAGTGGGCGTGATCGCGGCCACCTTGCAGAACAATGGCATCGATGGCGTGATCGCCACCAACACCACCATCAGCCGTGAAGCCGTCAAAGGCATGGCGCACGCTGAAGAGACCGGTGGCCTGAGTGGCTCGCCCGTGTTTGAGGCCAGCAACCAGGTGATCCGCCAGCTGCGTGCCGCCTTGGGGCCACGTTTTCCGATCATTGGGGTGGGCGGCGTGATGAGTGGCGCCGACGCGCGTGCCAAACGTGATGCGGGCGCCGACCTGGTCCAGATCTACACGGGCCTGATCTACAAAGGCCCCGAACTGGTCACCGATTGCGCGCTGGCGCTCAAGGGCTAACCAGCTTTGGCAGGCGTCACAGGGGCATCCACCAGCCGGATCGACGTCTCCAGCGCCTCCTGGCAATCCTTGAAGCTCAGGCCCAGCGCGCGGGCATAGCGTGTGAAGCAATGGTTCACCTGGGCTTGCAAACGTGTGGGTTCGGCCCCCACGGCCATGGTCAGTTCATTGGCCAGGCTGGCCACCGCACGCAGCATTTCTCCGCCATCATCGGGCCGACGCACCGGTGATGATTTGTTCAAAGGCCTCGCGGCCTGCAGCAGCTTGTCGTCCATGCCCCAGTAGCGCATCACGGCGATCGACAGTTCTTCCATGTCCACACCCAGTACCGCACCGGCGGCGGCTTCCATGTTCATGCCGGGGGTGGGTGGGCTGGTCGCATCGGGCGGTGGGCCGGGCTGCATGAGCCGGTCGATCTGGGCGGCTTCATCAGGGAAGTGGTAGCGCACCAGCAAGTGCCCCAGGCGCTGCGAGATCGCGGCCACCAAGGCCTCTTCGTCGCTGATGGAAAACGGGGCCAGCAAGCGCGCGATGTGCCCCGCGATGCAGGTGCGGCGCAACTCGTTTTCAAGGGCTGCCTGGGCTGGTGGCGTTGGCGCATCAGAGGTCGCTTTAGATTCGGCCGCCGCCAAGGCGCCAGGCCAGGGACGCAGCACCGAGGCCACATTGCGCAAACCCAATTGCCCCATCAGCACCACAGAACGGGTGATCGTGGTCACGCGGTCATCGCTGATGCCAGTTTGGAACCGCACTGTGTTCACGCTGCGCAGCAGCTCCCACACCAGGCCGGGGTCCCGGGCGATGACGTCGACGATGTCGTCCACGCGCAGGTTGTCCTTGCCCAGGGACTGGCTGAAAGCACGCCCCATGCGCGGCCGACTGGGCAAGCTGCCCACGGTGTTCAGCCGATCGATCAGCAAGGCCAGCGGCCCGCCGGACTCCTGCTCGTTGGTCTTGATCCAACCTTGCAAGGCGGCCAGCAAGGTGCGGGCGTTCAGGTAGCGCTGGCGTTGCTGGCGGTCGGTTGAACGGTTGACGATGGCCCGCAGGGTGTCGGGCACGGGTTGAGTGGCAGACCAAGGCAGGCGCACGATTTCGCGCCCCACACGCTGGGCTGCGCTGCACAGGTCGGGGTCGTCCAGGGCCGGACTGCCCGCCAAAAGTCGGTACATCAGCAAACCGGCCATCAGCACATCGTGCTCGGCCGCGGCACGTTGCTGCTGCAGGCCCGCGTTGGCTTTGGGTTTGCCGGGCACGTCGGCCATGAAGCCCACGCCCAATCCCGCCACGCCCGCGCGGCCATTGGGGTCAATCAACACATTGTGCAAGCCCAGATCGCGGTGTGCCACGCCCGCTTCATGCGCATAAGCCAGGCCTTCCAGCACATCGACCATCCAGCCGATCATCTCGACCAAGGTAGGTGTCGGACCTGCGGCCAGGCGCTCAATTAAAGACACGGACGCACCCCGGTGGGCGCTGACAAACGGCCAACCGTCCTGGATGCTGATCTCCAGCACATCGACCAGCCTGGGATGCTTCAGCCGGGCAGCGGCCTGAACGTCCTGGTGCCATGCTTCCAGATCATGGGGTGGCCGGGGCTGAGCGCGGGGCACACACAGCACCACTTCGTGCTGCAACCTGGGGTCCATCGCCCGCCAGGTGGTCGCCGCCAGACTGCGGCTCAGCAATTGGCGCAGCTCAAAGCGGCCAAAGTGCGGAACCGGCGGTGACGAAGGTGGCGTGATGACGGCCATGGGCAGTGGAAGAGGCTTTTTTCATGGGGTGATACATCACCCCGGCATGTCCGATTGAACCGCAGTTGCGCCAGTGTGAAAGTGTTTCAAAAGGCGGGAAGACGGCCTTTTTCAAACCGCTTCAACCAAGCGCCCCTCCCCGGTGATGAAAGCCGCCCGCACGATGTCCCCAGGCTGCAGTTGTGAAACGGCCTCCACATACTGACGCATTTGCGCCTGGTAAGCAGGCAGATCCTGAGGCCGATGCTGAAGTTTGTAGTCCAGCACCCACCATTCGCGTCCGCTGGCCGAGTCCATCGCCACCAGGCGATCGATCCGCAGCGTCTTGCCGTCGTGGATCAATCCCACCTCGTTGCCCGCCCAAGCCAGGCGCTCGGGGTCCAACCAGGCCACCAACTCCTGACTGCCCAGGATCTTGGCCACCAAAGGTTCGGCACGCGCCAGCAGCGCTGCCGGGGCCGCCAAAGCTTGGCAGGCCGATTGGATCGCCTGCTGGACACGCTGCGTGCTTCTCTGGCTGGTGGCCACCGTGGTCAACCACTCCAGGGCCTTGTGGACCACTTGCCCCAACGAGGCGGCATCCTCGGCCACAGGCTGCGTTGTGAACGGTATTGGGCTGGAAGGCGGGGCGTCCAAGACCGGCAGGACAGCCAAGCGGGCGTCGGATGACATTGACACATCCACGTCATGGGCCAATGCCGCCTCTGGCGGTTGCGGCACCCAGGCATGCGCCTCACCGACCGCCTGCGAATCAATCAAACGCTGCCACCAACTGCCATGCTTGTTGCTGGTGCGAGGCTGCGTTCGGCTGAACACCAGTTGTTCGCGGGCCCGGGTCAAGGCCACGTACAGCGCGTTGAGTTCTTCCCGCCGCTGGGCCGCGCGCTCCTGGTCCATGGCCTGGCTCAGGCTGGGGGGTGGGTTGGCCTCAGATCGGATGAACGCGCAGCTCACCGGGCGGGCTTCGCTTTCTGGCCAATCAACCATCACGGTGTGGTTGTTGGGGCGCCCTTCCTGGGCATCCGCATCAACGATGAACACCACTCTCGCCTCCAGCCCCTTGGCGCCGTGGATGGTCAACAACTGCACCGCCCCTGGGTGAACACGTGCTGGCAAGGCCAGCGGCAGGCGCTTGAGCGCCCGGATCCACCGGTAGGGCGTGGCATCGCGGCCGCCATCCATGTCCAGGCTTTGAGCCAACAGGGCGTTGATGTGGACCATGACTTGCGCCCGCATGGCAGGCGGAACGGTGGCCACCCAGCGTTCGCGGATCCGCCCTTCGGTCAACATGGCTTCCAACAAATCGTGCGGCGGCGCGTGCCGGGCCAGCGCTTGCCAACGGGCCAGCGACTGGGCCGCGTGCAGCACCGCCGGGCCCGCATCACCCCATGCCATCAGGGCGCTCCACCAGGTGCCACCCGCCGCCCGGGCTCGGGCGGCCAGGCCCATCACCTCGTCGTCAGACCAGCCAAAGACCGGGCTGCGCAGAGCGTGCGCCAAAGCCAGATCGTGTTGGGGCGACACCAGGGCTTCGACCAGGGCCACCAAGTCACGCACCTCGGGCGTGTCGATGAGCCGCGTGTCTTCAGGCGCCACATAGGGCACGCCCTGCGCCTGAAGCGCCAAGCCCACCCAAGCCAGGGTGGCGCGTTTGCGGCTGAGCACAAAAATGTCTTCAGGCTGCAGACCCTGATCGCGGATCAACTCGCCAATGGCCTGGGCCACGTGCACGGCTTCAAGCTGCTTGAGTGAAGAGTCTGGCTCTTCACGGGGCTCGACCAGGGTGTCGCGCCAGGCGATCTCCGCTTCCTGCCCGCGAGGCTCGCTCGCTGGGCGCGGCACATCGGGCAGCACCGACACCTTGGCCGCCTCATGCGATTCCGTGGTGTGCAGCCTGAAGCCGGTGAAAGCGCCTTCTGACACGGCGCTGTCCATCACCCTGTTCAGCACTTCGATGACACCGGGTGCATTGCGGCGCGTGTGATCGCACGACAGCAAATCACCTTGCAAGCCATCCAGCACGAAATGCTTGGCGGCCTCGAACACACGCGGGTCGGCGCGCCTGAAACGGTAGATGCTTTGCTTGGGGTCACCCACCAGGAACACCTGCATGGACTGGCGCCCGCTCAAGCCACCACCCGCCCCCGCATACCCGCCCAGCCACGACTTCATCGTCTGCCATTGCAAGGGGCTGGTGTCCTGGAACTCGTCCATCAGCAACTGCCGCACCTGCGTGTCCAGCCGCTCCTGGATCCAGCCCGCCACCGATGAATCGCTCAACAGGTGCGAGGCAGCCAGCTCCAGATCGACCATGTCCACCTGCCCTCGCTGGGCCTTGAGGCTGGTGTATTCCTCGAACAAGGCGCGGGCCAACAGGCACATGCGCTGGTGCTGGGCATGGGCCTGGGCCTGATCAAGCGCCAAGGCCAGGTCGGACAACCAAGCCACGGCCCACGCCAGTTCGTCGAACTCGCCCAGTTGTTTGCGAGGGCCCTTGTCCGTGAACAAGGCCAGGCGCAAGCCGTCGTATTGCGCCATGACATCAGCTTGCCCCAAGGCCTGTTCAATGCCGCGGCCTGCGGTTTGTGCCTTCGCGCCTTTGGCCTGGCACAACAATTTCGCCAAGGCCCAGAACTGATCCTTGACGGCGGACTTCAGCAAAGCCTCAAGCGGATCATTCACGCCTGCCCACTGCGCCGACCATTGGCCCACGGATTCAACGCTGCCTTCCAGGTGCCCAGCCTGATCGGCCAAGGTGATTTCAAGCCGGTTGGACAAGGCCGATTGCAGCCAGGACTCCAGGTTGAAGCGGCCCACGTCACGCACCATGGCCACAAAGGCGTCCAGTTCGACGCGCGCTTTGGGATCTGATTCAGTGGCCGACTGCTGCGCGTCCATGCGCCTGAGGAAGCGCCCCCACAGCTCGGGCCACAGCTCGCTGCTGTCTTCCACCAGGTTCAACTCCGGCGGCAGGCCCAGCTCGGCCAGAGCATCCAACGGTGCGGCACGCACCAGCCGCGAAAACCAGCCGTGGATGGTGTGAATTTCCACCCCACGGCCATCCTCCAACCACTGTCGATACAAATCGGCCAAGGCTGCCGAAGCCTGAACGGCCTGCGACGGCAGCATGCCGCGCATCACCAGTTGTTTCTGGCGCTCGGCATCATCGGCGTGGGCAAATTCGCGCAGCCATTCGTGCAAGCGCTCGCGCATCTCGCCAGCGGCCTTGCGCGTGAAGGTGATGGCCAGGATCTGCGAAGGCGCCACGCCATCCAGCAAAGCCCGCAAGATGCGAGACACCAACATCCAGGTCTTGCCTGCCCCAGCACAGGCCTCGACCACCACGCTGCGCTGGGGATCACAAGCCACTTGGTAAAACTGCTCGCGCGGCACGGCGTCGTCGTTGATGCGGTAAGCGGCCAAACTCATGGCAGCACCTCCGCCAAAGTCCAATGATCACGCCGGCACAGGCCGCGCACCTCGCAGTAGTCGCACGCCACGCCTTCGCCCAAAGCGGGCATGGCGGCCCCGGCCAGCAAACGTGTCAGGTCCATGCGGACCCCTTCCACCAAGGCCTGAGCCGACTCGATCACATGAGGGTGTTCCACCGGGGTCACGCCTTTTTCATCCATCTGAAGGTACAGGCCCTCAACCGCCTGGGTCACCCGCTGCGGATCGCCAGGATCAACCGTGGCCGACGCATGTTGCGCTAAGGCGGCATAGAAGGCCAACTGCGTGTCTTCCAGTGGTTGCCTGACCTTCTGCTTGAGCCCCTCAAGCGAGCCCGTCTTGTAGTCGATCACGGTCCAAGCAGCGTCTTCACCACCCTGGCCTCGACGGTCCAGCCGGTCGAGTTGGCCGTGCAGGGTCACCGTCACGTCCTCGCCTGATTCGCAGGACAAAGCCATGGGCCACTGCACCACTTCTTCGGCTTTCGCGAAGCGCCAGCCCTGGCCCTCATGGCCATGTAGCCAAGCCACATAGTTCACGGCCAAGCGTTCCAGCGTGGCGGCAAAGGGCAAGAAAAAAGGCCGCCGGCTGTCACGGTCCAGTCCCTGCGCCTGTGTCACGCTCTGTGCGGCCTGCACCCACAGGGCCACATCGTCAACCTTGGCGTCCGACACCTCATCACGGCGTGTGTGAAAACTTTGCAGCACCGCATGCAACCACACCCCAAAGTCAGACCGATCCACGCCCTCTTCCAGTTCGTCCAGCTGCCGCAGGTTCAACACATGGCGGGCAAAGAAGCGGTAGGGGCATTGGCGCAAGGACTCGTAAGACGTGGCCGTGATCTGCGCTGGCAGCGGCAACTTCAAACCACCACTGGCGACACCTGATGCCAGCAGATGCCGCAGGCGGGGACGGGGCATGTCCATCGGCAAAGCCGGCACCATCTGCGTCAGCCGAACATCTTGCAGGTGGCCCAGAGCCTGCCCAGTGTGCATGGACCACCGCTCGAACCAGGGACTGGGCTCCAAGGGCTCACGCCCATTGGCTTCTCGGCACAGGCACGCCATGCCAGGCTGGGCCATCAGCAAGGCAAACGAGGCCCACTGCGCATCGCGGGTGGTCACCTTGGTCGGCAAGCCCATCTGCTCCGACAAGGCACCGTGCACCCACCCTGGCACACCATTCATGGCACCCAATTGCCCTTCATCCGAGCCCGGCATCACCACCGCGCTGAAGGGCCGGAGCACGGCGCGTGTCAAAGGCGTCACCACCACATCCACCTTGGCATCACCTACCGCCGCCGATTCCAGGCGGAAGCTGGATTCCTCCAGCACATCGTCAACCCAGTGGCTCAGGCCATGGCCATCCATGCGCAAGTCCTGGGTCACCAAGGGCCATGCCGAAGTTTCACTGCCATCTTCGGTGCTCAGGTGCAGTGCCTTCAGCACCGACACCCCGGCCACATCGTCCGCCAGCGCTTGCCAGGCCCCGCAGTCCTTCAAGGCCTCGGCCACCTGCGCCAGCAGCATCGACAAAGGCGCGCGACCACTGCCCCACAAAGGCGCCAGCAATTGCACGGTCTGCCGAGCTCGCGACCACAATCGATGCGCAAGCTCGGGCATCGCCTGCCGCCCATCGGGCACCAGGTCCGTGGCCATGTCCTGGCCATGTCCCGACAAGCCCCAGGCCACCAGCAAGCCATGCCGTCGGCACCAGGTCTCCAAAGAGGCCACGGCGGCATCCAACTCAGCAGGTGCCCCAAGCTCGGGCCAGCTCACCCAGCCTGACTTGAGCCAATCCAGCAAATCATCGGTGGAAGCGCGTGGCTGCGATGCCGCCAGCATGCGCGTCACGGCGGCGCCTGCGCGCGTGGTCGACAGCTTCCAGCCCGTCTCGTCCGACAAGGTGGCACCAGCCCCCTCCAGCAAAGCACGCACGCGCCTGACCAGGCTCCGGTCCAGCGCAATCAAAGCCACGGGATCACCTGCGAATGCCCGGGCTTTCTGAACCGCCGCCAGCACCTGGGCCGTGGCTTGCTGCGCCTCATCTTCAAAGTCCTGGCAGCGGGCCAATGCAGGCACGCCCGCGGCATCACCCTGCCCTGGCGCCGCCACGGCGTTCATCCACAAGGCTGGCACGCCCGACAGCACCGCCTGCCTCAACACGGCCAACATCACCGATGACTCGCTGCCGGGCACCACGGTCTCGCCCGCCGTCACGCCAACCCAGGCGGCAGCCCGATGGCTGAACAGCACATCCGTCGCCCAATGGCCATCGTCGCTGCTGGCCGCCCACTCCAGTGCCCAGGCCAGCAGCAAGCGTTCGCGTGCGCCCGGCCCCGTGCTGGCGGCATGGGCCGCGCTCAGCACGTCTCGGCAGGTCGCCCAGTAAGCCAGGCGCTTGTGCGGTGGACAAGCTTGTGCCACACGCACCCACAAGTGAGCGCAATCCACCACCTGCGCCACCGCATGCTCGAACGCCCTTCGGTCACGCTGAGCCCATTGCCGCCCCCATGTCTGAGCGCTCAGGGCCTGGGTCACCAATAGGCGATCCAGCACCACATCCAATGTGGGTGCGGGCCCCAATTCGGCACTCACCGGCGCAGAGGCCTTTGCCTCCAGTGACCAGGCCAACGCTTGAGCCAGGGTCGGCACTGTTTCGATCTGCGGCAACCACCCGCCCACGGTACGGGCCCAGGCCTGCCGCACCACGGGCAGCAAAGCCCCCACGGGCAACAGCACCACCACATCGCGGGGGCTCAGTCTGTTGTCAGCACACCACCCGGAAACGGCACGGGCCCACTCATCCCAGCAATCGCGCGCGGGGCGCCCTTGCGCCCAAAGCCAGGCCGTGGGCTGCAAAATCTCGTTTTCGTCGCTGACTATGGCGGTCATAGGGTGATGGTCTCTTGTGGCCTGCTGCAACGGCCACATCTTCTGTGTCAGAATCTTCTCAACCATTCTGGTGGTTATTTTGCAGTTCACGCACCGCCGGAGTCACCAAGGATAGTTCCATGAGCAGCGACCTGATCAAACACATTTCCGACGCATCTTTCGATTCCGACGTCCTTCAATCGGCCCAGCCCGTGCTGGTTGATTACTGGGCTGAATGGTGCGGTCCCTGCAAGATGATCGCCCCCATCCTGGACGAGTTGGCCACGGATTACAGCGGTCGCCTGAACGTCGCCAAGATGAACGTGGACCAAAACCGTGACGTGCCCGCCAAATTCGGCATCCGCGGCATCCCCACGTTGATGATCTTCAAGGGCGGCCAACTGGCGGCCACCAAAGTCGGCGCGCTGTCCAAGGCTCAACTCACCGCCTTTGTCGACGCCAATCTCTGATTTATTGGCGTTTCCTTCCTATAATGAGCCCACCAGCTGATATTCTTGTGGCTGGTTCTCGTCAAGCTGGGCAGTGACCAACTACCTGGTGGGTGCCACAGGCCCGCGCTGATGCCGTCCCAGGCAACAGTGCTTGCACACCAAGGCCTGTGCGCCTTTTCTTTCTACCCCCTTCGAATTCACCCACGATCTGACCCCCAGGTTTGCGCAGCTCGCCATCGAACCGCAGCAGCTTGAAGGGTTTCGTACAGGGTCCCAATCCATGCACCTTTCAGAACTGAAGGCTTTGCACATCACCGAATTGACAGTGATGGCAGAAGCCCTTGAGCTCGAGAACATCTCCCGCATGCGCAAGCAGGAGTTGATGTTCGCCATCATGAAAAAGCGCGCCAAGGCGGGCGAGCAAGTCTTCGGCGACGGCGTCCTCGAAGTGCTGCCCGATGGCTTCGGCTTCCTGCGCGCCCTCGACATGAGCTTCCTGGCCAGCACGGACGACATCTATCTGTCGCCCAGTCAGGTGCGGCGCTTCAACCTGCACACCGGCGACATGGTTGAAGGCGAAGTGCGCGTCCCCAAAGATGGCGAGCGTTATTTCGCGTTGGTGAAGGTCGACCGGGTCAATGGCCTGTCGCCCGAAGTCAACAAGAACAAAATCATGTTCGAGAACTTGACGCCACTGTTCCCCGATGAACAGTTCAAGCTCGAGCGTGAAATCAAGACCGATGAAAACATCACCAGCCGCATCGTCGATCTGATCGCCCCCCTGGGCAAAGGCCAGCGCGCCCTGCTCGTCGCCCCACCCAAGAGCGGCAAGACGGTGATGATGAAGAACCTGGCGCACGCGCTGACCAACAACTACCCTGACGTCCACGTCATCGTGCTGCTGGTCGACGAACGCCCTGAAGAAGTGACCGAAATGCAGCGCACCGTGCGCGGCGAAGTCATCAGCTCCACCTTTGACGAACCGGCCCAGCGCCACGTTCAGGTCGCCGAAATGGTGATCGAACGCGCCAAGCGCCTGGTCGAATTGAAGAAGGACGTGATCATCCTGCTGGATTCGATCACCCGCCTGGCCAGAGCCTACAACAACGTCTTGCCGTCCTCCGGCAAGGTGCTGTCGGGCGGTGTTGATTCGAACGCCCTGCAGCGCCCCAAGCGCTTCTTCGGCGCGGCGCGCAACATCGAAGAAGGTGGCTCGCTCACCATCATCGGCACCGCCCTGGTCGACACCGGCAGCCGCATGGATGAAGTGATCTACGAAGAATTCAAGGGCACCGGCAACTGCGAAATCCACCTGGATCGCCGCATGTCGGAAAAGCGCGTTTACCCGTCGATCCTGCTGAACAAGTCGGGCACACGCCGCGAAGAACTTCTGCTCAAGCCCGATATCCTGCAAAAAAGCTGGATTTTGCGCAAATTGCTCTACCCGATGGACGAAATCGAAGCGATGGAATTCATCCTCGACAAAATGAAGTCCACCAAAAATAACCACGAATTCTTCGATTTGATGCGTCGTGGTGGTTAATGTATAATGTCGGGTTTTCCGGCTGAGAGGAAAGTGCGCGTGCATGGTGCCGCGTGGCTTCCGATTCTCAACAGCACATGAAGGTTAGAAGATGAAAGACGGCATTCACCCCAACTACCGCGACGTTTGCTTCGTGGACCAGTCCAACGGCTTCAAGTTCGTGACTCGTTCATGCTCGCCTGCCCGCGAAACCATCAAGATGGAAGACGGCCGCGAACTGCCGCTGTTCAAGCTGGAAACCTCGAGCGAATCGCACGCTTTCTACACCGGCACCCAAAAGAGCATCGACTCCCTGGGCGGCCGTGTCGAGAAGTTCCGCAACAAGTTTGCGCACCTCAAGAAGTAATTGGTCTGTCAGGATGTGCGTCCGGTTTCGGAATAGCACGCCTGCTGATTCAATCACTGATCAAAGGGCGGCTTCGGCTGCCCTTTTTATTTGCGCTGATTTGGCGCTGACGCGCTGATGCCCACACCCGAATGAGCTCTTCCTCCCAGGCCGTCACCCCCGCGCTGGTGACCCAGAAAGCCGTGAAGCGGTTGCCACGCTGGGCACTGCTGCTGTTCTGCATCGCCTACGTGCTGCCAGGGCTGTTTGGTCGCGACCCCTGGAAGGGCATCGACATCGCATCGTTCGGGCACATGTGGAGTTTGGCAGACGGCCAGACGTCCTGGCTGCACCCCAACGTGGGCGGTGTTCTGCCCGCTGGCGGCGGCATCCTGCCCTATTGGCTGGGTGGTGCGTTCATTGCATTTCTCAGCCCCTGGCTCGACCCAGCTTTTGCCGCGCGCATTCCGTTCGCATTGCTGCTGGTCTCGGTCATGAGCCTCACCTGGTACGCCACCTACCACCTGGCACGCACCAAAGCCGCCCAGCCCCTGCCCTTGGCCTTTGGGGGCGAAGCCCTTCCGCAAGATTACGCCAGGGCCGTGGCCGATGGGTCGGTGCTGGCCTTGATTGCCAGCCTGGGTTTGCTGCAATTGGGCCATGAAACCACCCCTGAGCTTCTGCAACTGGCGGGTGGCACCTTGTTCATGTATGGCCTGGCCGCGGCGTCAGTCCGCCCTTGGCAAAGCCGCCTGGCCACCCTGGTTTGCCTGCCGGTGATGGCAGCCAGCGGCAGCCCCACCGTCGCCATCGAACTGGCCGCGGCCGGCATGCTGATCTGTGCCTTGTCCGACGACGCGGTGATGCGCTCGCACATGAAGTGGGTGGCGGCCAGCGGCCTGCTGGCAGCGGCCTTGGCCAGCGCTTTGAGCTCCACCGGTTTGCCGGGATGGGCCCTGCGCATCGACCACTGGTCAGGCATTGGCCGGACCTTGCGCCTGTTCACCTGGTTCACCTGGCCGGTGTTGCCGCTGGCGGCCCTGACAGTTTGGCACTGGCGACGCCAGGTGGCGCGCAGGCACATTGCCGTGCCGCTGTTTTCGGCGCTGGTGGGCTTTGCGGCCTGCATTGTCATGGATGCCAACGACCGGGCCCTGTTGCAAGCGCTGCCCGCCTTGGCGGTGTTGGCCGCTTTCGCCTTGCCCATCCTGCAGCGCAGCCTGGGTTCGGCCATCGATTGGTTTTCGGTGTTCTTCTTCACCACGGCGGCACTGCTGATCTGGTTGCACTATGGCGCCATGCACACCGGCGTACCCGCCAAGATGGCGAGCAATGTCGCCAAGCTGGTCCCGGGTTATGCCGCCGATTTCTCATGGCCCTTGCTCATCCTGGGCGCCGTGGCCACGGCGGCGTGGCTGGCACTGGTGCGCTGGCGCACGGCCCGCCAGTCCCATGCTTTGTGGAAAAGCCTGGTGTTGCCAGCAGGCGGTGTTGCCCTGTGCTGGTTGCTGGCCATGACCTTGCTGCTGCCCCCACTGGATCAATCGTTGAGCTACCGCCTGCTGGTCAACCGCGTCAAGCGCCACGTACCGGTGGGCACGTGCATCGCCGCGCCCAACGCCTCGACAGGTTTGTTGACGGGGCTTGAGTATTTCGGGCGCTACCGTGTTGATGGCCTGACGCCACCAGACAAGGTTCCCAAGGCCTGCCCGGTCTTGATCTACAGTCTGCCCGCCAGGCAAACCGCCCCCTCTTTCCCAGGCTGGCGCCGGGTCGCACGCGAGAATCAGCGAACCCAGAATTCCGAGTCCGTGGCAATCTACCGCCGAGCCTCTTGAGGCAAACCGGGGCTTTGGTCAGGCCACACGCACACGCGCTGCCGGGACCGACAAGGTGAAGGTCGAGCCCTTGCCCGCCTCGCTGGTGATGCGCAACTCGCCGCCATGGCGTTGCGCCACGTGCTTGACGATGGACAAACCCAGCCCGGTCCCACCGGTTTCGCGTGAGCGGCTGCCGTCCACACGGTAAAAGCGCTCGGTCAGACGGGGAATGTGCTCCGGGTCGATGCCGATGCCACTGTCTTGCACACTGAACTCGCCACCACCTTCGGGCAAGGTGATCCACCTAACCTGAATGGCACTCCCATCCGGGGTGTAGCGCACGGCGTTGGACACCAGGTTGCCCATCGCGCTGAGCCATTCACTTTCAACGCCCGCGATTTCAGCTTGCAGCCCTGGCTCGTCGACTGAAAACGTCATGGGATGACGTCCGCGCGACAGACCAAGCCCGTCGTTCTCCAGGCGTTGCATCAAGCCATCCACCTTGATCCACCGATCGGACGATGGCCTGGGGCTGCCCTCGATCTGTGCCAAGGTCAGCAAGTCGGCCACCAGGGTTTGCATGCGCTCGGCCTGTTGGGCCATCAGCATGATCACTCGGGCTCGCTCGACCTCGGTCAAGGGCAAGGAGCCCATCGTTTCAATGAAGCCATTGAGCACCGTCAGCGGCGTTCTGATCTCGTGGGACACATTGGCCACGAAGTCGCGCCGCATGGTGTCCGAGCGCTCACGCTCGGTGATGTCTTGCGAGAGAATCAGCTTGAGTCCATCTCCATAGCGTCGCACCTGCAATGACAGGTAGTCTTGCCCGCCACGCGGCATCAGGCACTTCACCGGCTCGCGGTAATCCCCCGCTTGCAGGTATTGAACAAAGGTGGGCTGGCGAACAAGATTGGTCACGCGCTGGTGCAAATCGCGAACAGGGTCGAGCCCGAAATGGTCGGCCGCCACCGTGCTGATCCAGGTGATGTGCTCGGTCTCGTCCAGCAGGATCACGCCGTTGGGCGAAGCCTGGATGCCCGACAGGAACTGCTCCAGGCGGCGTCGTTCTTCAGCGATGAGCTGATCTCGCTGCCGGATGACCCGCTGGACCCGGTGGGCGATCTCTCCCCACAAACCTGGCATCTCCGGCGCATTGGCTTCAGGCGTGCGCAGCCAGTCCAGGATCTGGTAACCCTTCAGCGTGTCGAGCACCGACAAGGCCAACACGGCGGACGCCGCGCACAGCAGGGCCAGCATGGTCGGGTGCCCCACACGCTCGCCAAACCACCAACCGAGTGCCCCACCCGCCGCTGCAGTGAGCAGGCGAGCACTGACCCGGGACAGCAACCAGGAATTGGTTTTCTCGACGCCAGAAGACAGCATCACGCAGCGTTGGCCACTTGCTGAGTCAAGCGATAGCCTGCACCCCGAACCGTCTCGATCAGCTGCGATCGGTCGACGGGCGACAGCGCCTCTCGCAAGCGCTTCACGTGAACGTCCACGGTGCGCTCTTCAATGAACACATGGTCGCCCCAGACCCGGTCCAGCAATTGCGCACGGCTGTGCACGCGTTCAGGATGGGTCATGAAGAAATGCAGCAGCTTGAACTCGGTGGGGCCGATCTTGACCTCCTGCTCCCCGCGCGACACCCGGCGCGTGGCCGGGTCCAGGCGCAAGCCGGCCACTTCCACCGCTGAATCCAGGGCCTGTGGCGCTTTGCGGCGCAAGACCGCGCGAACACGGGCCATCAATTCGTGCGTCGAGAAAGGCTTGGTCAGGTAATCGTCGGCACCAGCGTCCAGGCCAGCCACCTTGTCCACCTCTTCGGCACGGGCCGTGAGCATGATGATGGGCAGCTCGCGGGTGCGCGCCTCGGAGCGCCAGCGCTTGGCCAGCGACAGGCCGCTTTGGCCAGGCAACATCCAGTCCAGCAAGACCAGATTGGGCAACACACGGTCAATTTCCGCTTGGGCGGCATCCGCCGTGGGTGCCACGACCACCTCGAAACCCGAATGCCTCAGGTTCAATGCGATCAACTCGGCGATCGCCGGTTCGTCCTCAACCACCAGTACTCGGCTCATGGGGGCTCCTGACTGGATGGGTTATTTGATGATGGATTCAACGGCATCGGGCGTGTTGTGACGCACGTCGGTGCCCTTGACGATGTAGATGACCTGCTCGGCCAGGTTCTTGGCATGGTCGCCCACGCGCTCGATGGCCTTGGCCACGAACACCAGGTCGATCGAGGCCGAAATGGTCCGGGGGTCTTCCATCATGTAGGTGATCAGCTTGCGCATCAGGCCGTCGAACTCGGCATCGATCTCGTTGTCGTGCTTGATGACTTCCAACGCGGTTTGCGTGTCCAGGCGGGCAAAGGCATCCAGGGCCTTGCGCAGCGATGCCGTGGCCAGTTCGCACTCGAACGACACATCGTTCACCGGCAAGCGCAGGCGGCTGGACACGCCGGTGTTGATCAGGCGTTGCACCGTGCGGGCAATGCGCGCGGCTTCGTCGCCCACACGCTCCAGGTTGCCGATGGTCTTGCTGATCGCGATCAGCAAACGCAGGTCGCGAGCGGTGGGCTGCCGACGCGCAATGATGGTCGACAGGTCGGCGTCGATGTCCATCTCCATCTGATTGACCCGCTCTTCGCTGATCAGCACCTGGCTGGCCACTTCGCCATTGAAGTGCGTCAAGGCATAGATGGCCTGCCCCACCTGGGACTCCACCAGGCCGCCCATCTCGAGCACTCGCGTTGAAATGCCGCCCAATTCCAAGTCGAACTGGCTGGACAAATGTTTTTCAGACATGAATTCTTCTCCGTCAGGAATGTTCAGTGCTGGTAAGGCGCGTGATCAGCCGAAGCGACCAGTGATGTAATCCTCGGTCTCTTTCTTCTTGGGCTTCATGAAGATGTCCGAGGTCGGGCCGTATTCGATCACTTCACCCAGGTACATGTAGGCCGTGTTGTCGGAGCAACGCGCGGCTTGCTGCATGTTGTGGGTCACGATCAGCACGGTGTAGTCGTCCTTCAACTCGTGGATCAGCTCTTCGATCTTGCCGGTCGAGATCGGGTCCAGGGCCGAGCAAGGCTCGTCCAGCAGCAACACCTCTGGCTTGATCGCGATGCCACGGGCAATGCACAAGCGTTGTTGCTGGCCACCCGACAAGCCCGAACCGCTTTGGTTCAGCTTGTCCTTGACCTCGTTCCACAAGGCCGCCTTCTTCAGCGCCCACTCCACGCGCTCATCCATCTCGACGCGCGACAGGCTTTCGAACAAACGCACACCAAAGGCGATGTTGTCGTAGATGGACATCGGGAAAGGCGTGGGTTTTTGAAACACCATGCCGACCTTGGCGCGAATCAGGGACACATCGTCCTTGCTGGTCAGGATGTTCTGCCCATCCAGCAGGATCTCGCCCTTGGCGGTCTGCTCGGGGTAGAGCTCGAACATGCGGTTGAAGGTGCGCAGCAAGGTTGATTTGCCACAGCCCGAGGGGCCGATGAAAGCGGTGACCTTCTTCTCGGGCAGCTCCAGGTTGATGTTCTTGAGCGCGTGGAACTTGCCGTAATAGAAGTTCAGGTTGCGAACGGCCAGCTTGGACTTCAACGGGGTTTGGTTTTGAACCTTGGCATCCATTTTTGGAATCTCCGGAAATTCTTTTCAACGCGCCAACGCTTCAGCGCTGGCGGAACAAGGTGCGCGCCACGATGTTGAGCGCCAACACACCCACGGTGATGATGAACACGCCAGCCCAGGCCAGCTTCTGCCAGTTCTCGTAGGGGCTCATCGCGAACTTGAAGATCGTGACAGGCAAGCTCGACATCGGTTGACCCAGGTCGGCCGACCAGAACTGATTGGACAAGGCTGTGAACAACAGCGGGGCCGTCTCGCCAGAAATGCGAGCCACCGCCAGCAAGATGCCAGTGACCACACCCGCACGGGCCGACTGCAGCGTGATCGAGGTGATCACGCGCCACTTGGGCGTGCCCAAGGCGTAAGCCGCTTCACGCAAGGCACTGGGCACCAGCGACAGCATGTTCTCTGTGGTCCGGATCACCACCGGCACCACGATCAAGGCCAGGGCCAGTACACCGGCCCAACCCGAGAACGTCTTGGCGCGAGCCACCACGGTGGAGTAGATGAACAAACCCACCACGATCGACGGCGCCGACAGCAGGATGTCGTTGATGAACCGCGTGACGCTGCCCAGCCAGCCCTTCTGGCCATACTCGGCCAGGTAGATGCCGGCCATGATGCCCACGGGCGTGCCAATCAAGGTAGCCAGACCGACCATCATCAGCGAGCCCATGATGGCGTTGGCCAGGCCACCGTCTTCCATGGGTGGTGGGGTCATCTCGGTGAAGGTGGCCAAGGCCAACCCCCCCATGCCCAGGCGAACCGTCTCGAACAAAATCCACACCAGCCAGACCAGGCCAAAGGCCATGGCCCCCAGCGACAAGGTCAAAGCCAGGGCGTTGACGCGCTTGCGGCTGGCGTGCCGCTTGCGGCGCATGGCATACAGTTCAGCCGTGCTCATGAACGTGCTCCTTCAGATTTCTTCATGCGGGCCAGCAAGACCTTCGAGAACGCCAGCACCACGAAGGTGATGAAGAACAAGACCAGGCCCAGGTAGATCAAGGAGGCCTGATGCAGGCCCTCCCCGGCTTCCGCGAACTCGTTGGCCAGGGCCGAGGTGATGCTGTTGGCCGCCTCGAACACCGACAAGGAATTAAGCTGGTTCATGTTGCCGATGACGAAGGTCACGGCCATGGTCTCGCCCAATGCGCGCCCCAAGCCCAGCATGATGGCGCCCACCACACCGGTCTTGGTGTAAGGCAACACCACCTTGGACACCACTTCCCAGGTGGTCGAACCCAGCCCGTAAGCCGATTCTTTGAGCATGGGCGGGGTCACATCAAACACATCGCGCATCACCGAGGCGATGAAGGGAATGATCATGATCGCCAGGATGATCCCGGCCGACAAGATGCCGATGCCCACCGGGGGGCCCGAGAAGAACGCGCCGATGTAGGGAATGCCGTTGGTCAGCGACTGCAAGGGCTGCTGCACATAGGTGGCCAGGATGGGGCCAAACACCAGCAGGCCCCACATGCCGTACACGATGGACGGCACAGCGGCGAGCAGCTCAACCGCGATCCCCAACGGACGCTTGAGCCAGCTGGGCGACAGCTCGGTCAGAAACAGGGCGATCCCGAAGCTCACCGGCACGGCGATCAGCAAGGCGATCATGGACGTGGCCACCGTGCCGTAAATCATGACCAGACCGCCGTAGCTGTCCTGGACAGGATCCCAATCGGTGCGCCACAGGAAGCTGAGACCGTATTCACGGATGGCCGGCCAGGCACCCACGATCAAGGAGCCGATGATGGCCAGCAGCAGCGACAAGGTCAGCAAGGCGGCACCACGTGCCAACATCGCGAAAACCCAATCGGCCCAAGGGAGGCTCACGCGTCGGGGGTCAGGATTTTTCATGAAGGATGTTCGTCCTTGGGAAGGTGTCCCATCGGCACCGTCAAAGTCGGCGGGCAATATGGCAGTCATGGCGTGCGTGCCTCCATCCAAGGGTACTGCGTTCAATCAGTTGTTCAACAACAAGCCGGGCGCCACGTGGCGCCCGGTTTGCATCACCAGATTCTTCGGCTCACTTGTAAGCCAGTGGCTTGCCAGCGGCGTCGGTCACGGTGGCCCACTGCTTGCGGACCAGGTCCTTCACGCTCGCGGGCAAAGGCACGTATTCCAGATCAGCGGCCGTCTTGTCGCCACCTTCAAAAGCCCAGTTGAAGAACTTGAGAGTGCTGGTGCCTTGAGCGGGCTTGTCCTGGCTCTTGTGCAGCAGGATGAAGGTCGCGCCGCTGATGGGCCAAGCATCCTTGCCAGCCTGGTTGGTCAACACCTGGTAGAAAGTCTTGTCCCATTCGGCACTGGCGGCGGCGGCCTTGAAGGTCAGGTCGTCAGGATGCACGAAATTGCCTGCCGCATTCTTGATGGCAACGTGAGACATCTTGTTCTGCTTGGCGTAGGCGTACTCGACATAGCCAATCGAGTTAGGCAGGCGCTGCACGAAAGCAGACACGCCTTCATTGCCCTTGCCGCCAGCACCGGCCGGCCAGTTCACCGCCGTGCCCTCACCCACCGTGGACTTCCACTCGGCGTTCACCTTGGACAGGTAGTTTGTGAAAATGAAGCTGGTGCCCGAGCCATCAGCACGACGAACCACGGCAATGGCGGCATCAGGCAGCGGCACACCAGGGTTCAACGCCATCAGCGCAGGGTCGTTCCACTTGGTGATCTTGCCCAGGTAGATGTTGCCCAGCATTTCGCCGGTCATCTTGATCTGGCCAGGCTGGATGCCTTTGATGCTCACCACTGGCACGACGCCCCCGATCACGGTGGGGAACTGCATCAGGCCATCCTTGGCCAGGTCTTCGTCCTTCAAGGGCATGTCGCTGGCGCCAAAATCCACCGTCTTCGACTTGATCTGCTTGATGCCAGCGCCCGAACCCACCGATTGGTAGTTGATGCGCATGCCGGTGGCCTTGTTGTAGGCATCAGCCCATTTGGCATAGACCGGGGCCGGGAATGTGGCACCAGCACCGGTCACATCTTGCGCCAGCACCAGGCCGGTCGACAAGGACAACGTGACAGCCACCGCAGCTTGAATCATCTTGAATTTCATGTGTTCGCCTTTTAAAAACCTGTGACAGACAAATTTCTCAAGGTGGACTGTAGGTGGGCATTGTGACGAGTCTATGACAGGGTCGGCAGGATTGTCACAAATCACATGACAGTCCGAAATGCCAGCCTGACGCCGGGTCGTCACAGTCGATTCACGTGAATGTCACATGACTTTTTTAAGGTGCCAGGTTGCCCCAGGAGGTCTGCGGGCGAATTGACTGGAGTAGTCCAATGCCCCTCTCGCACCAAACACGCAGCCTGCTGGCCACTGCCTTGCTGGCCACCCCCCTGCTGTGGAGCAACCACGCCGTGGCTCAAACCGCCAGCCCCGTGCCAACGACGGTGGTGGTCGTTGCTGCGCGCACCCCTGATTTGTCAACTTTCTACAAGCTGGTTCAACAAGCGGGCTTGACCGCATCGCTGGAAGCCGTTGGCCCTGTGACCGTGTTCGCGCCTACGAATGAGGCCTTCAAGGCCGTGCCCGCTGCCGCCCTGGACAAGCTGGGCAAGGATCCGGATTATCTAAAATCGGTGCTGACTTACCACGTGGTGCCGGGCGTCACGAAGATGGCCAACATGGGTGCCACCAGCTCCTTGAAGACACTGAATGGCGCTTCAATCGGGGCATCCAAAGCAGGCGATTTTGTCACGGTGGACGAAGCCCTGGTCACCCAAGCCGACCTGATCGTCGGCAACGGGGTGGTGCACCTCATTGACCGCGTGCTGATGCCCGCCGTCAAGAAGTGATCAAAAAAGCCTGATCAGGACTGAACCGCCTCGGCCAATTGCTCGGCGCAGCGGTTGGCCAGGCTGCCATCCTGCGCCTCGACCATGACGCGCAGCAACGGTTCGGTGCCCGAGGGGCGAATCAGCACCCGCCCACGCCCATCCAGTTGACGCAAGACGGCTTCCTGGGCCGCCGCCAGCGCCGAGCTGTTCTTCCAATCCTGCCCGGCCTTCAAGCGCACATTGATGAGGCGCTGAGGGAACAAGGTCACGCCTTCCAGCCAGGTCGACAAGCTGCGACCACTTCGGGCCACCGCCTGCAAAATCTGCAGCGCGCTGACGATGCCATCACCCGTGGTGTGGCGGTCCAGGGCGATCAAGTGGCCCGAGCCCTCTCCGCCCAATTGCCAGCCCCGGCTGAGCAATTCCTCGAGCACGTAGCGGTCACCCACCTTGGCACGCACAAAACCAACGCCGCACTCTTGCAGCGCCAGCTCGACCGCCATGTTGGTCATCAGGGTGCCGACCGCGCCAGGCACGCTCTGCCCCTGCGCCAGGCGATCGGCCACCATGACGTAAAGCAATTCGTCGCCGTTGAACAATCGGCCATCGGCGTCAACCAGTTGCAAACGGTCGGCATCGCCATCCAGCGCGATGCCATAGTCGGCGCGGTGATCCTTGACGGCTTGCACCAGCGCTTGGGGATGTGTGGCCCCCACACCATCGTTGATGTTGACGCCATTGGGCGAGCAGCCAATCGAGATGACCTCGGCACCCAGCTCGTGAAACACCTCAGGAGCCACCTGATAGGCCGCACCGTGGGCCGCATCGATCACCAACTTGAGGCCCTTGAGCGACATGGACGATGCGAAAGTGCTCTTGCAAAACTCGATGTAGCGCCCGCGAGCATCTTCCAGGCGGCGCGCCTTGCCCAGATTGGGCGACTCGACCCAGGCGGGGGCCACCTCCAGCGCGGCCTCGACGTCCTGCTCCCATTGATCCGACAGCTTCTCGCCCTGAGCCGAGAAAAACTTGATGCCGTTGTCGGCAAAGGGATTGTGCGAAGCGCTGATGACGGCCCCCAGGCTCAAACGCAGGGCGCGGGTCAGGTAAGCCACACCGGGCGTGGGCAAAGGCCCCGTCAACAGCACATCCACACCAGCGGATGCAAAGCCCGCCTCGAGCGCCGACTCAAGCATGTAGCCGGAAATCCGCGTGTCCTTGCCAATCAGCACCGTGGGGCGGGCTTCCGAGCGCCGCAAAACCTGCCCGACGGCATGCCCCAAGCGCAACACAAAATCAGGCGTGATGGGCGTTTGACCAACCGTGCCACGGATGCCATCGGTTCCAAAATATTGTCTGCTCATGGGCTGTGCGGAGTGAGAGGGGTGGTGGATTGTGGCGCGGAATGACTCGCCGTTGGCCACGAAATTGGGGGGATTTCGGATGCGGACCAAACCTTCAGGGCATCGACGGTGGCGGCCACATCGTGAACACGCACCACCTTCGCGCCTTGCTGAACGCTGGCCAGCGCGGCGGCCAGGCTGGCGGCCAAGCGGTCGCCCACGGGCTTGCCCGTGACCTGCCCCAGGGTGGACTTGCGGGACCAGCCCACCAACAGGGGCAGCCCAAAACTCAGAAGCTCGTTCTGCCGACGGAGCAGGTCCAGGTTGTGCTGCGGTGTCTTGCCAAAACCGATGCCGGGGTCCAGGCACAGCCTTTTTCGAGAAACGTCCTGGGCCACCAAGGCTTGCACCCTGCCCTGCAAGAAGGTGCGCACCTCGTCAATCACATCGGTGTAGTGCGGGCGAGATTGCATGGTGGATGGGTCACCCTGCATGTGCATGAGGCAGACCCCGCATTGGCCATGCGCCACCACTGCCGCCTCTGCACCCGGCGCCTGCAAAGCACGGATGTCGTTGATGATGTCCACACCCAGGTTCAGGGCCCGCTGCATCACCTCAGCCTTGCAGGTGTCCAGCGAAATGGGCACACCCAGTTTGAGCGCTTCCAACAAAACCGGCCCCACACGCGTCCATTCTTCTTCAACGCGCAAGGTGGGGGCACCTGGGCGGCTCGACTCACCACCGATGTCCAGGATGTCAGCACCTTCTTTCAACAACTGTTCGCAATGCACCAGTGCCGACCTGGCATCGGCATGATTGCCGCCATCTGAAAAAGAATCCGGGGTGACATTGACGATGCCCATCACCTTTGGTGAGGACAGATCGATGCGAAATCGGGTGGTGTGCCAAAGCATGGGTGGTGGAGACCAAACGCTCGGTGAAAAGACAACGGGGCCGAAGCCCCGTTGATTGAATCACGCCTGACTGTCGGCGCAGTTGATGCGGATCAGGCCGCAGCCGGGGCACCATCGGTGCTCACGGGTGGCTTGGTGCCACCACCAGGCGGCGTGGTGCGGGGAACCCAATCTTTCGGAGGACGAGGCTCGCGACCACTCATGATGTCTTCGATCTGCTCGGCATCGATGGTTTCCCATTCGAGCAAAGCCTTGGCCATCGAGTGCATCTTGTCCTTGTTGTCCTCGATGAGCTTGCGGGCGACGCCGTATTGCTCGTCGATGATCCGGCGGATCACGTGGTCCACCGTCTGCATGGTCTGCTCGGACATGTTGGTGGTCTTGGTGACCGAACGGCCCAGGAACACTTCGCCTTCGTTGTCGGCGTAGACCATGGGGCCCAATTCGTCGGTCATGCCATAGCGCATCACCATGTCACGGGCGATGCCCGTGGCGCGCTCGAAGTCGTTGCTGGCGCCAGTGGTCATCTGGTTCATGAACACTTCTTCAGCGATGCGGCCACCGAACAACACCGAGATGGTGTCAAGCATGCGCTCCTTGTCCATGCTGTAGCGGTCGCCTTCAGGCAACTGCATGGTCAGGCCCAGTGCACGGCCACGCGGAATGATCGTGACCTTGTGGACCGGATCAGTCTTGGGCAGCATGCGCGCGACCAGGGCGTGACCGGCCTCGTGGTAGGCCGTGTTGCGGCGCTCTTCCTCGGGCATGATCAGCGACTTGCGCTCAGGGCCCATCATGATCTTGTCCTTGGCCTTCTCGAAGTCCTGCATCTCGACCACACGGCCACTGCGGCGTGCGGCGAACAAGGCAGCTTCGTTGACCAGGTTGGCCAGATCAGCACCCGAAAAACCAGGCGTGCCACGGGCCAGGATGTCCGAGCGCACGTCTTGGCCCACGGGGACCTTGCGCACATGGACGTTCAGGATCTGTTCGCGGCCACGCACATCGGGCAGCGTCACGTAGACCTGGCGGTCGAAACGGCCAGGACGCAGCAAGGCCGGGTCCAGGATGTCGGGGCGGTTGGTCGCGGCGATCACGATGACGCCCAGGTTGGTCTCAAAACCATCCATCTCGACCAGCATCTGGTTGAGGGTCTGTTCGCGCTCGTCATTGCCACCACCCAGGCCCGCGCCACGATGGCGGCCGACCGCGTCGATTTCGTCGACGAAGATGATGCAGGGGGCGTTCTTCTTGGCTTGCTCGAACATGTCGCGGACACGGGCAGCGCCCACGCCAACGAACATTTCAACGAAATCAGAGCCGGAAATGGTGAAGAACGGCACCTTGGCTTCGCCGGCAATCGACTTGGCCAGCAGCGTTTTACCGGTGCCAGGAGGGCCAACCAGCAACACGCCACGGGGAATGCGACCGCCAAGTTTCTGGAATTTCTGCGGATCGCGCAGGAAATCGACCAATTCCTTGACTTCTTCCTTGGCCTCGTCGCAACCAGCCACGTCCGCAAACGTGACGTTGTTGTTGGTGTCGTCCAGCATGCGGGCGCGGCTCTTGCCGAAGCTGAAAGCCCCGCCTTTGCCGCCGCCTTGCATCTGGCGCATGAAATAGATCCAGACGCCGATCAGCAACAACATGGGGCCCCAGGACACCAGCAGGCTCATGATGAGCGAGGGCTCTTCGCGGGGCTTGACGTCGAACTTGACGCCGTTGTTGATCAGGTCGCCGACCAGACCACGGTCCAGTATGGTGGCCGTGCTGCGCAGACGCTTGTCGTCACTGGTGACCGCAATGATCTCCGTGCCGCCACCGCCGCTGTCTTGCAGGGTGACGCTCTTGATGCGCTTGGCGCGGACTTCTTCGAGGAAGTCCGAGTAGCCAATTTGGTTACCGGCCGTCGTGGCGCGATCAAACTGCTTGAACACGGTGAACAGCACCAACGCCACCACCAGCCAAACAGCAACTTTCGAGAACCATTGATTGTTCACCGCGGCTCCTTATGCCATTCACCTTCTATTTCGGCCGGCGCAGGATGCAATCCGATAACCGAAACAGATTCAAAAAACCCCGCATCCAAGCCACTGAACACGCAGTCTTCGCGGTACATGGGGACGATTCTATGCGAGTCAAGCCCCCGCTTGCATGGACCAATCCCTCGACAACCCCAGGATTTACGTCTCATCACCAACATCACACTCAAATTTCATCGATTTTTAGGCCCGATGCCCACCAAAAATGTTTCAGACGATTTGTCGCGTGACGCTTTTGGTTTGATCGGCTTGACCACCCGGAATGACTTTTTAAACAATTCCACCAGTTGGCTGTAGCCACTGCCGTGAAAGACCTTGCAGACCAGGGCGCCTTCCGCCTTGAGGTGCGCCATGGAAAACTCCACGGCCAGCTCAACCAGGTGCTCGATCTTGGCGGCATCCGACGACTCGATGCCGCTGAGGTTGGGAGCCATGTCCGACAAGACCACGTCCACCGGGCGACCACCCACCATCGTGTCGAGTTGCGCCAAAACAGCATCCTCCCGGAAATCGCCCAGGATGAACTGCACGCCCTCGATGGGGTCGAACTCCAGGAGGTCCAACGCGATGATGGCCCCGTTGAGTTCGCCCACAGCGGCGCCACCCACACCAGCGTCTTTCGGGGCGAATTTGCGACGGACGTACTGGCTCCAGGCGCCGGGAACGGCCCCCAAGTCGATCACCAACTGGCCCGGCTTGATCAGATTGAGGCTTTCGTCGATCTCTTTGAGCTTGTAGGCCGCACGTGCCCGAAAGCCGTCTTTTTTGGCCATTCGGACGTAAGGATCGGTCAGATGGTCGTTCAACCAGGCCTTATTGACCTTTTTGCTTTTCGTTTTGACTTTCATGGCTCGATAATAGAGGGATGCCTGCTATTGAATTGACAACTGCCGAGCGACGTGCCCTGAGGGCCGACGCACACCACCTTGATCCCGTCGTCATGATCGGGAACGAAGGCCTGACCACCAACGTCGTCAAAGAGACCGACCACGCATTGAAAGCCCACGGGCTCATCAAGATTCGCGTGTTGGGAGACGACCGCACCGCGCGCAACGAGATGTTCGCCGCTTTGTGCGATCAATTGAGCGCCGCGCCGATCCAGCACATCGGTAAATTGCTGATTTTGTGGCGCCCCATTCCGGAAAAAGAGGCTGAAGAGGCTTCCAACGGTGCCAATGGGTCGCGCATCGTCAAGATCCTGAAGTTCTCCAAGAGTGGCACCCGCCGCCCGGAAGTCAAGAAAGTGACCGTGATGGGCAACCAGCGCGTGACCGCCGGCGGTTTGATCAAACGCGCCAAAAAGCGCGTTCCCAGCACCAAGAAACCCGGCTGATCCGGGCGACTCAGCGGCGGCCAGTGAGCCGCCACGCCAGGGCCAGCACCAGCACCCCCTTGAACAGGAACAAGCTGGACGACATGGCGTGCAGGGTGCCGAAGGACAAACTCCCCTGCCCCGCCTTGGCCGCCACAATCATCGGACTCAGGGCGAAATGGCCCAACACGGTGGCGAACAAGGCGCCCATCACCAACATCAGCTCCGCCGACATGACCGACTGGCCGGCCTGCAGTGCCGCCTGGCGGGTGCGCTGACGCTCGATGAAAAACAAGGCCATGGCCAGCACCAGGCTGACATAGGCTTCGATCGCGAAAATGCGCCCGGCCGCCAAACCGGCCAGGCTTCGATCCAACACCGCGAACAGGCTGGGGGCGGCCATGCCCCCGACGGCCAACAAAATACCGGCCCACATGGCGGCCAGCACTTGCTGAAAACGTGACGCAAAAGCCATGTATTTGTCTTATTGGTAGCGAACTTCGATGATTTCGTAGTGGCGCACGCCACCTGGCGCCTGCACGGCCGCCACATCACCGGCTTCCTTGCCAATCATGGCGCGCGCGATGGGCGAGCTGATCGACACCAGGCCCAGCTTCAGGTCGGCTTCGTCGTCGCCCACGATCTGGTAGGTCACGGCGGCACCAGACTCTTCTTCTTCCAGATCAACGGTGGAGCCAAACACCACGCGGCCACCGGCGTCCAGCGAAGCTGGATCAATGATCTGAGCGGCCGACAATTTGCCTTCGATTTCCTGGATGCGGCCTTCGATGAAGCCCTGCTTGTCCTTGGCCGCGTCGTACTCGGCATTTTCCGACAGGTCGCCCTGAGCACGCGCCTCGGCGATGGCCAGGACCACGGCGGGACGCTCGACGTGCTTGAGCTTCTGCAACTCTTGTTTGAGCTTTTCTGCGCCAACTTTGGTGATGGGGATGGTGGACATGATGATGTGTCTCTCGAAATGAATGGAGCCGCGCCCGTGAGCCATCTGACGATGGGTTCCGGGCGCGGCCCTCATGGTGATCTGGAGCCGGGGCGCTGTGCACTGCGCCCCGAGCAGTGCCAGTTTAGTGCAGTTTGGCGTGAAGTTCCTGCAGTGAATACACCACCAGATCGTCCTGATGCTTGAGCGCCTCGACGGCAGCCTCGCAACCAGCCATGGTCGTGTAATACGTGATCCGGTTGGCCAAGGCGGCCGTGCGGATGCTGCGGGAATCGGCGATCGCCGTGCGCGTTTCGTCCACCGTGGTGAACACCAGCTGGATCTCGCCGCCCTTGATCATGTCACTGATGTTGGGGCGACCATCCTTGACCTTGTTCACCGCCTTGACGGGGATGCCCGCCTCGGCGATGGCCGCGGCGGTGCCCTTGGTGGCCACCAGTGTGAAGCCCAGGGTGACCAGGTCGCGGGCTATGCTCACGGCACGGGCCTTGTCATTGTTCTTGACCGAGATGCACACAGTGCCCTTGGTGGGCAGGCGCGAACCAGCACCCAGCTGGCTCTTGAGCATGGCTTCACCGAAGGTGACACCCACGCCCATGACCTCGCCGGTGGAGCGCATTTCCGGGCCAAGCACCGGGTCGACGCCCGGGAACTTGTTGAACGGGAACACGGCTTCCTTGACGCTGAAATAAGGTGGGATGACTTCGCGCGGCGGCTTGCCGTCGGCGCTGGTCTGGTCCTTGAGCTTCTGGCCGGCCATGCAGCGCGCGGCGATCTTGGCCAGGGCCTGGCCGGTGGCCTTGGACACATAAGGCACGGTGCGCGAAGCGCGTGGGTTCACTTCCAGCACGTAGACGGTGGCCTTGTCCAGGCTGCCGGTCACGTCGCCCTGGATGGCGAACTGCACGTTCATCAGGCCGACCACCTTGAGGGCTTTGGCCATCAAGGCCGTCTGGCGGCGCAACTCTTCTTGCAAAGGCTGGCTCAGCGTGTACGGGGGCAGCGAGCAGGCCGAATCGCCCGAGTGGACGCCCGCTTGCTCGATGTGCTCCATGATGCCGCCGATCATCACATCGGTGCCATCGCTGATGCAGTCCACATCGACCTCGACGGCGTCGTCCAGGAAGCGGTCCAGCAGCACGGGCGATTTGTCGGAGACGCGGACCGCTTCGCGCATGTAGCGTTCCAAATCCTTGTCGCCATGTACGATTTCCATGGCGCGGCCGCCGAGCACGTAGCTGGGGCGCACGACCAGGGGGTAGCCGATCTCTTGAGCCAGCGACAGGGCGGCTTCTTCGGTGCGGGCCGTGCGGTTGGGCGGTTGCTTCAGGTCCAGCGTGTGCAGCAGGGCCTGGAAGCGTTCGCGGTCTTCGGCGATGTCGATGCTGTCAGGCGTGGTGCCGATGATGGGCACGCCGTTGGCTTCCAAATCAAGCGCGAGCTTCAAAGGCGTCTGGCCGCCGTACTGCACGATCACGCCGACGGGCTTTTCCTTGTCGACGATTTCAAGCACGTCTTCCAGGGTCACTGGTTCGAAGTACAGGCGGTCGGAGGTGTCGTAGTCGGTGGACACCGTTTCGGGGTTGCAGTTGACCATGATGGTCTCGTAGCCGTCTTCGCGCATGGCGAGGGCGGCGTGGACGCAGCAGTAGTCGAACTCGATGCCCTGCCCGATGCGGTTCGGGCCACCGCCCAGTACCATGATCTTCTTCTTGGCGGTGGGCTCGGCTTCGCACTCGGCGCCTTCAACCTCGTAGGTCGAGTACATGTAAGCCGTTTGCGTTGAGAACTCGGCCGCACAGGTGTCTACACGCTTGTAGACCGGGCGCACACCATGGGCCACGCGGGCGCGGCGCACGTCGTGCTGGTTGGTGCCCATCAGCTTGGCCAGTCGGCGGTCCGAGAAGCCCTTTTGCTTCAGGTAACGCACCTCGGCCTTGCTCAGGCTTTCCAGCTTGCGGGCCTTGACCTGCGCTTCGGTCTTGATGATGTCTTCGATCTGGGCGAGGAACCAAGGGTCGATGTTGGTCTCTTCAAAGACCTCGTCCAGGCTCATGCCCAAACGGAAGGCGTCGCCCAGGAAGCGGATGCGCTCGGGGCCGGGCTCGCCGATCTCTTGAATGATTTCTTCGCGGTCGGTGCTGATCTCGGTCAGGCCATCGATGCCGGTTTCCAGACCGCGCAGGGCTTTCTGGAAGGATTCCTGGAAAGTGCGGCCCATGGCCATCACTTCGCCCACCGACTTCATCTGTGTGGTCAAACGCGAGTCGGCTGCGGGGAATTTCTCGAAGGCGAAACGCGGGATCTTGGTGACCACGTAATCGATCGAAGGCTCGAACGAAGCAGGCGTGGCACCGCCAGTGATGTCGTTCTTCAGTTCATCCAGCGTGTAGCCCACGGCCAGCTTGGCCGCGATCTTGGCGATCGGGAAGCCGGTGGCTTTGGAGGCCAAGGCCGACGAACGCGACACACGGGGGTTCATCTCGATCACGACCATGCGGCCGTTCTTCGGATTGATCGAGAACTGCACGTTGGAGCCGCCGGTCTCGACGCCGATTTCGCGCAGGATGGCGATGGAGGCGTTGCGCAGCAGTTGGTATTCGCGGTCGGTCAGGGTCTGGGCGGGGGCCACGGTGATCGAGTCACCGGTGTGCACGCCCATCGGGTCCAGGTTCTCGATCGAGCAAACGATGATGCAGTTGTCCGCCTTGTCGCGAACCACTTCCATCTCGAACTCTTTCCAGCCGATCAGTGATTCTTCAATCAGCAATTCGTTGGTCGGCGACAGGTCCAGGCCGCGCTTGCAGATCTCTTCGAACTCTTCGGGGTTGTAGGCGATGCCACCACCCGTGCCACCCAGCGTGAAGCTGGGGCGGATGACGGTGGGGAAGCCCGGGCCGCCGGTCAGCGTGGCAATGTGCTTTTGCACTGCCCAGGCCTCTTCCAGCGTGTGCGCGATGCCCGACTTGGCCGAGTCCAGGCCGATGCTGGTCATCGCGTCCTTGAACTTCAGGCGGTCTTCGGCTTTCTCGATCGCCTTTTCGTTGGCGCCGATCATCTCGACCTTGTACTTCTCTAACACGCCGTGCTTGTGCAGATCCAGCGCGCAGTTCAGCGCGGTCTGGCCGCCCATCGTTGGCAGGATCGCGTCGGGGCGTTCCTTGGCGATGATGCGCTCGACCACCTGCCAGGTGATGGGCTCGATGTAGGTGACGTCGGCCGTGTTCGGGTCGGTCATGATGGTCGCAGGATTGCTGTTGACCAAGACGACTTTGTAGCCCTCTTCGCGCAAGGCCTTGCAAGCCTGGGCGCCGGAGTAATCGAACTCGCAGGCCTGACCGATGATGATCGGGCCAGCGCCGATGATGAGGATGGTTTTGATGTCTGTGCGCTTAGGCATATCGTGTCTCCTGCCGAGCCGTCTCAAAGGAGACACGCACCCCCTTGGGGGGCAGCGAAGCGGCAAAGCCGCAAGCTTGGGGGCTAATCATTTGTTCTCCATCAATGCCACAAAGCGTTCGAACAGGTAGCTGATGTCATGCGGTCCGGGCGAGGCTTCCGGGTGACCCTGGAAGCAGAAAGCGGGTTTGTCGGTGCGGGCCAGGCCTTGCAGCGTGCCGTCGAACAGCGAGATGTGCGTAGGGCGCAGGTTGGCGGGCAGCGTTTTCTCATCGACCGCGAAACCGTGGTTCTGGCTGGTGATGCTGACGCGGCCGGTGTCCAGATCCTTGACCGGGTGGTTGGCGCCGTGGTGGCCGAACTTCATCTTGAAGGTCTTGGCACCTGAGGCGAGCGCCATGATCTGGTGACCCAGGCAGATCCCGAAGGTGGGGATGCCGGTTTCGATCAGTTCGCGGGCCGCCGCGATGGCGTAATCGCAAGGCTCCGGATCACCAGGGCCGTTGGACAAGAAGATGCCATCGGGCTTGTACTTGAGCACCTCGGCGGCGGGTGTCTTGGCGGGCACCACGGTGACCTTGCAGCCCCGTTGCGCCAGCATGCGCAGGATGTTGCGTTTGACGCCGAAGTCATAGGCCACCACGTGGAACTTGGGCGCGGTTTGCTGGCCGAAGCCTTCGCCCAACGCCCATTCGGTTTCGGTCCAGACCGAGGTTTCGGTGGCGGACACCACCTTGGCCAGATCCTGACCAGCCATGTTGGGCGCGGCCTTGGCCTTGGCGATGGCGTCAAGCTTCACTGCTTCGGTGATTTCCTGGCCAGCGGGCAGGCCAACGATGCAACCATTTTGCGCACCCTTGGTACGCAAAATGCGTGTCAGTTGGCGGGTGTCGATCCCGGCGATGGCCACGATGCCTTGGGCTTGCAAGTACTCGGACAGAGACTGCGTCTGGCGGAAATTGGAAACCCGGATGGGCAGGTCTTTGATGATCAGACCAGAGGCATGGACTTTCGACGCTTCGACATCCTCAGGATTGACGCCATAGTTGCCAATGTGCGGATACGTCAGGGTGACGATCTGTTGGCAATAGCTGGGGTCGGTGAGGATTTCTTGGTAGCCGGTGAGCGAGGTGTTGAACACCACTTCGCCGACTGTGTGACCGGCAGAGCCGATCGAAGTGCCAGAAAAGACCGTGCCGTCTGCGAGGGCCAGAAGAGCTTGGGGCAGTACGGGCAGCACGGGGTTATTCTCCGTTGTTGTGCGCGCCCAGCTCTGCTCTTGAAGAGCCGATTCCGGTGAGGGTGAAACGATGCAAGTTTCGCTAGGCGGAGGTGGTTTCGGGTAAACCTGTAGAGTATAACCCATCGTGCTGTCGCAAAGCATTTCACATCCCACGGAGGCCCCATGAAAGGCGACATGAAAGTCATCGAACACCTGAACGCTCAACTCAAAAATGAGCTGACAGCCACCAACCAGTACTTCCTGCACTACCGCATGCTCAAGCACTGGGGTTTTGACAAGCTGGCCAAGAAAGAATACGAAGAATCGATCGGCGAAATGAAGCACGCCGACAAGCTGATGGAGCGCATCTTCACGCTGGATGGTCTGCCCAATCTGCAGGATCTGGGCAAGCTGCTGATCGGTGAAGACGTGCCCGAGCTGCTGAGTTGCGACCTGCAACTGGAAAGCGGCGCCCAGCAAACCATCAAGGACGGCATCGCCTACTGCGAAACCGTGCGCGACTACGTGTCACGCGATCTGCTGCAGGACATCCTGGACGACACGGAAGAGCACATCGACTTCCTGGAAACCCAGATCGACCTGATCGCCAAGGTTGGGCTGCAAAACTACCTGCAGTCGCAGATCAGTTAAGCCCAGACGGGCCGCCGCAACGCGCAACACCAAAGCAGCGGCCCGTGACAAATCCCCGGAAACCATGGGGACTCCACACTCAGGGGATTGACCGCGAATCGTTCTTATTTAGAATATCGTCATCAACTCAGGTTCTTGACGCCATGATTGTCTGTGTTTGCAACCGCATCTCTGATCGCGACATCGTGCGCCATGCGCAGCAAGGGTGTTCGTCGTTCGACGACCTCCAGTTCGAACTGGGGGTGTCCACCTGCTGTGGCAACTGCGAACAATGCGCACGCGCCGTCTTCCAGGGCGCCAAACGGGCCGCCACCGACTCGACCCATGCCGTGGTTTCTTTGGGTTCGCCAGCATTCGCCTGAAACAGCGCGCCCCAAACGCGCGGCATTTCGCACAATCACTCCGCGCCTTTTTCCCTTAACTTTGCCGCAGCCTGACCGATACCTCTGTAGGACCAGTCGGTTTGGCTTGCAGCAGAGGGAATCATGGCTTCATCTTTCTTCGTTGACGACAAAGCAAGTCCACGCGCTTACGGCGTGAAGGTCCGGCCCACGCTGGTGCAATTGCAGCCCATCTCGGCTGCGCTGCCAGTTGACGACTCCAATTTTCCGACACCATCCTCATTGCGCAGGGCCCAGGTGTGCCCGCCCTCCTTGTTCAGCCGTTCAGGGCCACAGTGGCAGCGCTGGATCAAGGGCTTCTGGTCCTGGCTTTGGGATCTGGACGAATACCCCGATGCCGCGCCCGTGCTCACCGGATTGACCAAGGTCAAATCGGAGTTCATTGCCGCGATGTGGGATCTTCAATCGGTGCGCGCCAACCAGGTCCGCGACACCATTGAACACGCCCGCTCCCTGCGTGAGCTGTGGCACCTGCGTGCCGATGTGTTCCGGGCCATCTCGACCCACCGCGGTCAGACTGAAGCCACGGTGCGCATCGAGGCGCTCAACAACCATTTCCCGGTGCGCATGTCGCGGCCAACCACCGAGATCCGGACGGGGCGCACGACAACTTGGTGATCAGTTGTCACAAAGGCCATTGAAGATGCTGTCCCCATAGCACAATGGAGGGCTGAAACCCAACAGCCCCATGAACATCATCATCCTGGACGACTACCAAGACGCCGTCCGCAAGCTCAAATGCTCGTCCAAACTGGATGGGCTGTCCGCCAAGGTCTTCACCAACACCGTCAAAGGCAACGGGCAACTGGCCGTGCGCTTGCGCGATGCCGAAGCGCTGGTGCTGATCCGCGAACGCACCCACTTCCCCAAAGGCCTGCTTGAGAAGCTGCCCAAGCTGCGCCTGATCTGCCAGACCGGGCCGGTGGGCCCTCACATTGATGTCGAGGCCTGCACCCGGCTGGGCATCGCGGTGGCCGAAGGTGTGGGCTCGCCCGTGGCCCCGGCCGAGTTGACCTGGGCCCTGGTGATGGCTGCCATGCGGCGCCTGCCCCAGTACATCGGCAACCTCAAGCATGGCGCCTGGCAACAGTCCGGCTTGAAAGCCTCATCCATGCCCACCAACTTTGGCGTGGGCATGGTGCTCAAGGGCAAAACCCTGGGCATTTGGGGCTATGGGCGCATTGGCCAACTGTTGGCAGGCTTTGGCAAGGCCTTTGGCATGCACGTCACCGTGTGGGGCAGCGAAGAGTCCCGCGCCCGCGCCAAGGCCGATGGCTACATTCCCGCGCCCAGCCGCGATGCATTCTTCGAAGCGTGCGATGTGCTCAGCCTGCACTTGCGGTTGAACGATGACACTCGGGGCATCATCAAGCTGGAAGACCTGAGCCGCATGAAGCCCACGGCTTTGCTGGTCAACACCTCGCGCGCCGAGCTGATCCACGAGAACGCCTTGGTCACCTCGCTCAACCGGGGACGGCCCGGCATGGCCGCTGTCGATGTGTTCGAGAGCGAGCCCATCATGCAAGGCCACCCCCTGCTGCGCCTGGAAAACGCCGTGTGCACGCCGCACATCGGCTACGTGGAGCAGGACAACTACGAGCAGTACTTCAACGCTGCCTTCGAGAACCTGCTGAACTTCATCAAGGGCGAGCCGACCCACATCGTCAACCCGGAAGTCCTCCACCCGAGGTACTGATTGAGCACCTTGCGTGGAAGCTGAGCGCGCACTGCCCCGCCAAGACATGGCCGCGGCCCGCTGGGCCTTGTTGTTGGGCAACTTTGTCATCGGCTGCGGCGTGATGGTGGTGGGCGGCACGCTCAACGACATCACGCATGCGCTGGACATCAGCGTGCAGCAGGGCGGGCACATGATTGCCATTGCCGCCTTGATGATGGGGCTGGGCGCGCCCATTCTGGCGGGCGTGGTGGGCAGTTGGGATCGGCGCCGCCTGCTCACGGCGGCCATGCTTTGGTATGGCCTGGGGCATGCGCTGTGTGCGCTGGCGCCCAACTATGCGTGGCTGTGGCCCCTGCGCGCCCTCACCGTCTTGTCGGCGGCGGTTTTCACGCCGCAGGCGGCCGCCGTGGTGGGCTACATGAGCACGCCCGCCCATCGTGGGCGCGCCATCACTTTCGTGTTCATGGGTTGGTCCATCGCCTCGGTGGCTGGCCTGCCGCTGGCCGCGTGGGTGGGAGACAGGATGGGCTGGCGGGTGGCCATGGGGGCGATCGCTGTGGGCTCGCTCATCTCGGCCTGGGCCGTGCATCGCGCCGTGCCTGCGGGCATTCGCCCACCCGCTTTGTCGATGCGGTCCTGGCGCAAGGTGTTCTCATCCCCGTTGATGATGGGGCTGGTGGCCGTCACGGCATTGCAGAGCACGGGCCAGTTCACGGTGCTGGCCTATGCCGCGCCCTATTACAAAATCGGTTTTGGCGCCAGCCCGGAGCAGATCAGTTTTTTGTTCGCCTGGTTCGGTGCCTTGGCTTTGGCAGGCAACCTGCTGCTGAACCGGTATGTGGATCGGGTGGGTGCTGCAAGGGCGGTCACATCCACCCTGGGCCTGATGGCCCTGAGCTTGGCGATCTGGCCGCTGGCGCACGACGTGGTCACGCTGGCGCTGGTCTTGCTGCCCTGGGCCTTGAGTGGGTTTGCCGCCAACTCCGGGCAGCAGGCGCGGCTGGGTGGTTTGTCCCCTCGCCTCACACCTGCTTTGATGTCGCTCAACACTTCGGCCATCTACCTGGGGCATGCGCTGGGCGCTTCAGGTGGGGGCTTGGTCCTGTCACATTCCGGCTATGGCCAGCTGCACTGGCTGGGCTTGTTCTGGATGCTGCTGGCGTGGGCGGTGAGCTGGTGGGCTTGGCGCGCCCAGCAGGCTCAAGCGCGGCGGCGGGATGAGCTGCTGTCCATCAGCCCACCCGCCAGTGCGGGTTGAGCTGGCGGTCGGCTTTCAGCTGGTGAAGCCGCGCTGGCGACGTGCTTCGTAGAGGCACACACCGCTGGCGACGGAGACGTTGAGGCTTTCAACCCCCCCGAGCATCGGGATGCTGACCAATTCATCGCAGTTCTTGCGGGTGAGCTGGCGCATGCCGCTGCCTTCCGCACCCAGCACCAAAGCGGTGGCCTGGGCCATGTTGGCGGCATACAGGTCGCGCGGGGCATCGTCAGACGTGCCTACCACCCAGATGTCACGCTCTTTCAACTCACCCAGGGTGCGCGACAGGTTGGTCACCATGAAGTAAGGCACCGTCTCGGCCGCGCCGCTGGCCACCTTGGCCACGGTGGCATTGACGCCCACGGCGTGGTCCTTGGGGGCAATGACGGCATGGGCACCGGCACCATCGGCCACGCGCAGGCAGGCACCCAGGTTGTGAGGATCGGTGATGCCGTCGAGCACCAGCAACAGGGGCGGCTCGGACAAGGCATCCAGCAGGTCATCCAGCGAGTTGGCTTGGGGAATGTGTTCCACCTTGGCGACCACACCTTGATGGCGGTGGGTGCCCGACATCTTTTGCAGGCGATCATCGTCGCTTTCAACCAGGTTCAGCCCGGCTTCTTCGGCCTTGGCAAGGAACTGTCGCATGCGCTGGTCGCGCCGGGTGGCGTCAACGTGCAGCTCGCGGATGGTTTTGGGCGCGACCTTCAGGCGCACGGACACGGCATGGAAGCCAAATAGCAGTTTCAGACTCATGGGCGGCATCCTACCCTGTGCGCCTGGCGGGGTCAGGCCTCGGGCACCAGGCGGCCCGCATCAATGCGCAAAATACGGGCACAACGGCTGGCGATCTGCGGATCGTGGGTGACCAGGATCAACGTGGTGCCAGCCTCGCGGTTCAGCTCGAACATCAGGTCCATCACCGACTGGCCGGTGGCATGGTCCAGGCTACCGGTGGGCTCGTCGGCCATCAGCACCTTGGGTTGCACCACGAAGGCGCGCGCCAGGGCCACACGTTGTTGCTCACCGCCGGACAAGGTCACGGGCTTGTGAGACAAACGTTTGCCCAGGCCCACACGCTCCAGCATGGCGGCCGCCTGGCTGCGCGCATCGCGCACGCCTCGCAGTTCCAGCGGCAGCATGACGTTCTCGATGGCACTGAGGTGCGACAACAGCTGAAAACTCTGGAAGACAAAGCCCAGGTTGGCCGCGCGGTGGGCCGCCCGGTCGTCCTCGCTCAGCGCGAACAGATCACGCCCACACAACTGCACGCTGCCATGGGTGGGCACGTCCAGCCCGGCCAGCAAGGACAGCAAGGTGCTTTTGCCCGAACCTGATGCCCCCACGATGGCCACGGTCTCCCCCGCCTGCAGGGTGAAGTCGATCTTGTGCAGAATGTCCAGGGTGCCCGATGAGTCTTCCACCGATTTGCCCAGGCCTTGCACCTGCACGACCACGGACGACGGGGGTGATACAACGGGGTTTTGGCTCATGTTGATGACGAACAGGAAATGTTGATGCCCATTGACTTTACGCGAGGTGTGCGACTGGCCTTGGCCAGCCTGGTTTTCAGCCTGTTGGCTTCAGTGGGTAATGCAGCCAGCACGTCGACCATCCTGGTGATGGGCGACAGCCTGTCGGCGGAGTATGGCTTGGCGCGCAGCACCGGCTGGGTGGCCTTGCTTGAAAAACGCCTGCAGGCCGAAAAAATCAGCGCGCAGGTGGTCAATGCCAGTATCAGTGGAGAAACCACAGCCGGCGGTGTCTCGCGCTTGCCGACATTGCTGGCCCTGCATCAGCCCAGCCTGGTGGTCATTGAGCTGGGCTCCAACGACGCCTTGCGGGGCTTTGCGCTGTCAGCGACCCACAGCAATTTGACGACCATGGTGAAGGCCAGCAAAACCGCCGGAGCCAAGGTGGTGCTGGTGGGCATGCAGGTGCCGCCCAATTTTGGAAAGCGCTACACCGATGACTTCGCCAGCTTGTTTCCAAAACTGGCCAAGTCCGAATCCATCGCTCTGGTGCCCTTCTTTCTGAAAGGCGTGGCAGACCGGCCGGATGCCCGGGATTGGTTCCAGGCCGACGGCATGCACCCGAAGGCCCAGGCGCACCCCATCATCCTGGACAACATGTGGTCGGTTTTGAAGCCCTTACTTCTTGGGCGTCAGCGTTGAGGCCAGGCCCGTGCCAAAGTTGCCCAACAGGGTTTCGGCCTGCTTGCTCATCTGCTCCTGCATCTGAGTGAACATCTGGCGCGACTGCTCCATGTAGCCGCCCATGAAGGTCTGCATCAGGGGCGCCTGCATCAAGGGGGCTTGCAGGTTCACCACCGAGCTGTCGGTCAGGCGGGCTTGCAGGTCGATGAAGGACTGGATGTTTTTTTCCAGGTAGTTGCCCATCAAACCCTGCATGGTGTTGCCATAAAAGCGAATGATCTGGGCCAGAGCCTGGCTGGAGAACATGGGCACGCCACCGGTCTCTTCTTCCAGAATGATTTGCAAGAGGATGCTGCGGGTCAGGTCTTCGCCAGATTTGGCGTCCAGGACCACGAAGTTCTCGCAGGCCAGGACCATGTCCTTGACATCGACCAAGGTGATGTAGCTGCTGGTCTGGGTGTCGTACAGGCGCCGATTGGGGTATTTCTTGATCGCCCGAACGCCTGCCGGGGCCGCAGCGGGTGTGTCGGCATCAGCGTCCACCGTTTCATCGATGGTTTTGCTTTTGGTGCCTGAGGCAGCTGACTGACGACGTGAGGTACTCATGCTGGTCTTGGTTCTCCAAAGCGGTGGATCATTTTAGGCACACTAATACGTGAATGGCAAAGACTTGTGCCCATGGCACACGAAACGACTTCTAGAATGATCAAGGCCTTTGTTGGCGGGGTCTGAGTTGTTGCGGGAGTCGTCGTTGTGTTGGAAAGCAAATCGAGTGCTGGCGAGCACTATGTCACGCCCGGCCAGTTGTGCGTGGGCTTGTATGTCCACCTTGATTTAACCTGGGTCAATCACCCCTTCACATTTTCAAGCTTCAAGATCAAAAGTCACGAGCAAATAGCCACGATTCAGACTTTGGGGCTGACGCGGATTCGTTACTCGCCGGCCAAAAGCGACGAAAAACCAGGCCCCGAGTCGGCAATCCCCATGGCTGCGGTGGCCACTCATTCGCCTGAAAGCGATCTGGCTTACCAGGCCAAACGTGAACGCCTTGAGAAACTCACTTTGCAGCGGACCAAGGTGGCCTCGTGCGAGCGTGAGTTTCTCTCGACGACGCGCATCATCAAGTCAATCAACCAGAATTTATTCTCCCGGCCTGACGAGGTTCGCGCGCAAGCCAATACCTTGGTATCGGGCATGGCTGATTCCATGATGGTGGACGCCGACATCGCCATTCAATTGATGGCCGACAAAGTGGGCGGCGAGGACGTGTATTTGCATTCCCTGAATGTGACGCTGCTGTCGATGATGCTGGCCAAGGAAATGAAAGCCCCGATCGAGGCCATCAAGCTATTGGGCATGGGCGCGCTTTTCCATGACGCGGGCGATGCCGAGATCCCCGAGCGGATTACGCGAAAAATGGAGGCACTGACCAGGAATGAGCTGGCGCTGCTGCAACAGCATTGCGGACATGGGGTCGACATCGGCAAGAAACTGGGGCTGCCCCCCGAAGCCCTTTTGGTGATTGCCCAACACCACGAACGCGTTGATGGCTCCGGCTATCCGCTCAAGATGCAGGCCGCACAGTTGTCTTTGCTCTCCCGGATTGTGGCGGTGGTGAATGCCTACGATGAGCTTTGCAACCCGGTGAATCCAGCCAAGGCGATGACGCCCCACGAGGCGCTGTCCACCATGTATGCGCAGCAGCGGTCCCAGTTCGACCCGCTGGCCATGACCACCTTTGTGCGCTGCATGGGGGTGTACCCGCCGGGGACGATCGTGGTGCTCTCCAACGGCGCACTGGGCTTGGTGGCCTCGGTGAACAGCACTCGGCCGCTCAAACCGACCATCCTGGTCTATGACCCGGCCGTGCCCAAGGAAGAGGCCATCCTGGTGGATCTGGAACAAGAACCGGACGTGGTTGTCAGCCGGGCCATCAAGCCCCAGCAACTGCCCCAGGCCGCCCACGACTACCTGTCGCCACGCAAACGGATGTCGTATCACTTTCATGCCGAACCCGGCAAAGCGCACGCTTGAGAATTGGTGGGCGCGAGTGGACCCGAATCTGTCCGGATAAGGATGGATCCTCATGGGTCCGTCACGCCTTGCCGCGCAGTGTACCCGCACCCATCGAGCTGCATGGTCAAGCGGCGACCGCATGCATTTGGCGCACAAGCTTAGGTAGATTCGTCGCTTCTCTGAAGAAGGCGCCCTGCCTACCATGCGACCAACTCAACCGGAGGTACCCATGCCCGACAACACGCCCCTCAGCAAGGCCGGTGATTTCGCCCCCGAAGTGCTCAAGCTGTTCGACCAATACGTGCACGGCATCATCGACCGCCGCGGTTTCCTGGATGGCGCGGCGCGCCATGCCAAGGCAGGCGTGACCGCAGTCGGCTTGCTGGCCGCCCTCAGCCCACGCTTTGCACAGGCGCAGAAAGTGGCGCCCACCGATCCTCGCATCAAGGCAGAGTGGGTCGAGTTGCCATCGCCCCAGGGCAATGGCAAGCTGCGAGGCTACCTGGTGCGCCCGGCCAATGCACCGCAAGGCAAGCTGCCCACGGTGTTGGTGGTGCATGAAAACCGGGGTTTGAATCCGCACATTGAAGACATCGCCCGGCGCGTGGCGCTTGAGAACTTCATTGCCTTTGCGCCGGATGCCCTGTTCACGCTGGGCGGCTATCCCGGCGATGAGGACAAGGCACGCGAGCTGTTCACCAAGCTGGACCAGACCAAGACCCGTGAAGACTTCGTGGTGGCCGCTAACTACTTGAAGGCCCTGCCCGCCGGTAATGGCAAGTTGGGCGTGGTGGGCTTTTGCTATGGCGGCGGCATCTCTAACTTCCTGGCCACGCGCCTGCCCACGCTGGACGCGGCCGTGCCTTTCTATGGGGGTGCACCAACGCTGGACAAGGTGCCAGACATCAAGGCGGCGTTGCTGCTGCACTACGCGGGCGACGATGAGCGGATCAACGCTGGTTGGCCCGCGTACGAAGCGGCCCTGCAGGCCGCCAAGGTGAAATATGAAGCCCATGTGTACAAAGGGACACAGCATGGCTTCAACAACGACACCACGCCACGCTACGACGAGGCGTCTGCCGAGCTGGCCTGGCAGCGCACCATCGATTTCTTCAAACGGACCTTGAAGGCCTGAGCCTGACAAAACCCCCGCGAATCCGTGTGGGCACAGCCTGCCACCGACAGCTGGCTGCATGTGGTTACAAGGGCATCTCGCATGTCCTTAAGATCGCCGCTCACTTCAACAGGAGAACGCATGAGAATCAACGGAGTTTTGAACAAAGCGGCCATGGCCTTGGTGTTGACCGCCGGTGCTGCGAGCACCCAGGCCGCACAAAAGGTTTGCGTGTTTGACATCCTGGGCGCCAGTGGTGACGCCTTCAACATGGCCAAGGACCATGCCCTGGCCATGCAAAAGCAAGGCGTGACGCTGGAGCTCAAGGCCTACACGAATGAAGGCGTGGCCACGGAGGACTTCCGGGCCGGCCAATGCGATGCCTTGCTGGCCAGTGCCTTCCGAACCCGCCAGTTCAACACCGTCTCCGGCGCCATCGACACGCTGGGATCAACCACCATGATCAAGGACGGCAAGATCGACATGGCGTCGAGCTATGACGTCGTCCGCAAGGTCATCCAAACCTACGCATCGCCTCAAGCAGCCAAGCTCATGGTTCAGGGCAACTACGAAATTGGTGGCATCTTCCCGTTCGGCGCGGCCTACCCTGTCCTCAATGACCGCAGCATCACCACCGTTGAAGCTCTGGCCGGCAAGAAGATCGCCGCGTTTGACTACGACAAGGCCCAGGCCTTGATGATTCAGCGAGTTGGGGGTCAACCCGTCTCTGCCGACATCAGCAACTTCGCCACCAAATTCAACAACGGCAGCGTTGACATGATTGCGGCACCAAGCCTGGCTTACAAGCCGCTGGAGTTGCAAAAGGGCATTGGCGCCAAGGGCGGCATTGCCCGCTTCCCCCTCATGATCCTGACCTACCAGATGGTCCTCAACCAAAGCAAGTTCCCGGCAGGCTTTGGCGAAAAGTCACGCAACCACTGGTTGGGCGAGTTCGACCGTGCCATGAGCATGATCAAGAACGCTGACTCTGGCATCCCTGCAGCAGCCTGGATCGATCTGCCACCCGAGAATGCCCAGAAGTACAACCTGATGCTGCGCGAATCACGTCTGGACATCGCATCCAAAGGCATCTATGACGCGCAAGGCTTGAAGGTCATCAAGAAGGTGCGTTGCTCCGTGAACCCCGCTGACGCGGAGTGCACCACCAAGTCGGAAGAAGGCTGATTGCTGGGTTGATCGCCTGACAGACCGCCGGTTTGCGACGGTCGTCGGGCGTCAGCTTCAGCACGTGCTGGCAGTCACTCGATCAAACCTGATCGTCGATGAGCTCTTCGCCATTGGTGTTGCGCATGGCCTGCTCGACCACCGCACGCGTCAGCGTGGGCGCAAAGGTCTCGATCAACGCGAAGATGTAGGCGCGCAAGAAGGCGCCACGGCGGAACGCAATGCGCGTCATGTTGACAGCGAACAAGTGCCCTGCGTCAATGGCGCGCAGGGTGCGATCGCGCTCTTCGTCGTAAGCGATCGAGGCCACCACGCCCACACCCATGCCCAACTCGACGTAAGTCTTGATCACGTCGGCGTCCATCGCGCTCAATACGATGCGGGGCTGGATGCCTTCCTTGGCAAACGCTTCGTCAATGTGCGAACGGCCGGTGTAGCCCGAGTCGTAGGTCACCATCGGGAAGCGCGCCAGGCGCTGCAGGGTCAAGGGCTGGCCATCCAGCAAGGGGTGATCGTGCGGCACCACCACGCTGTGCGTCCAGCGGTAGCAGGGCAAGGTCACCAACTGATCGTACTGGTCCAAGGCCTCGGTGGCCACGCCGATGTCGGCCTCGCCGCTCAGCAGCATCTCGGCCACTTGCCGGGGTGAGCCCTGGTGCAGGCTCAAGGTCACTTGCGGGTACAGCTCGCGGAAGTCACGCACCACCGACGGCAAGGCATAGCGCGCCTGCGAGTGGGTGGCTGCGATCGAGAGCGGGCCGGCATCATGCTGAGAAAAATCGCGCGAAGCATTGCGCAGGTTCTCGGAGTCGGCCAGCAGGCGCTCAATGATGGGCAAGACTTCAGCGCCCGGCACCGTCAGGCCTGTCAATCGTTTGCCCGCGCGCACGAACAACTCGATGCCCAACTCGTCTTCCAGCTCGCGGATCTGGCGGCTGACGCCCGGTTGTGATGTGTGCAGTGCGTTGGCGACCTCGGTCAGGTTGAAGCCACGGCGCACCGCCTCTCTCACTGATCTCAATTGTTGGAAATTCATAAGCCCTCGGGCATCAATCAGGAAATGGTGTCGGCAAAGCGGCGCACGCGACGCGGCTTCAGGTGGACGGTGGCGCCCGTCACCAGGATCCCGCTGTCGCGCAGGGCCGCGAACTCGCCACGGGGCAGTTCCACATCGACCTCGCCCTGGCCATCGGCCCGGCGGAACTCCAGGCGGGTGTTCGGGCCCACGGTGAGGACATGCGCCAAGGTGACGGCCAGGCTGCCCTCTTCAGGATGGGCCAACACCTGGATCTCGTGCGGACGCACATAACTCACGTCGTCAGCGCCACCGGTGCCAGCAGATTCCGCCACGGCCCCCGGTGCATGGTCACGGCCATGGAACAGGTTCACGTCACCCAGGAACTTCAGCACGAACGGCGTGGCCGGATGATCATAGACCTCGTCAGGCGGACCATCCTGCTCGATGCGGCCCTGGTTCATGACCACGATGCGGTCGGCCACTTCCATGGCTTCTTCCTGGTCGTGGGTCACGAACACGCTGGTGATGTGCACTTCGTCGTGCAGGCGGCGCAGCCAGCGGCGCAGTTCCTTGCGAACCTTGGCATCCAACGCGCCAAAGGGTTCGTCCAGCAACAGCACCTTGGGCTCCACCGCCAGCGCACGCGCCAGGGCAATCCGTTGACGCTGGCCGCCCGACAACTGGTGCGGGTAGCGGTCGGCAATCCAGTCGAGTTGAACCAGCTTGAGCAGCTCGGTCACCTTCTTGCGGATCGTGCCCTCATCAGGGCGTGTTTCCTTGGGCCGCACGCGCAGACCGAAGGCCACGTTCTCAAAGATGCTCATGTGGCCGAACAGCGCATAGTGCTGGAACACGAAGCCGACCTGGCGATCGCGCACCGACACATTGGTGGCATCGGCGCCATGGAAGAGCACCGAGCCGCTGTCAGGCTGCTCCAGGCCCGCAATGATGCGCAGCAGCGAGGTCTTGCCCGAGCCCGAGGGGCCCAGCAGCGCGACGAGTTCGCCCGAGGGGATTTCGATGTTCAGGTTGTCACAGACCGTGACCGACCCGAATCGTTTGACGAGGTTCTTGACTTCAATGCTCATGCGGGAACTCCAACATCCTTGACTTGGGCCAGCTCTTGCTTGACCTGACGCTCAACGATGAATTTCAAAACCAGGGTCACCAGGGCCAGACTGGCCAGGATCGAGGCCACTGCGAACGAGGCGGCGAACTGGTACTCGTTGTACAAAATCTCAATGTGCAGGGGCAAGGTGTTGGTCTGTCCACGGATGTGGCCGGACACCACCGACACCGCCCCGAACTCGCCCATGGCCCGAGCGTTGCACAAGATCACGCCATAGAGCAAGGCCCACTTCACATTGGGCAGCGTGACCTTGAAGAAGGTCTGCCAGCCCGAGGCGCCCAGCACCCGCGCGGCTTCTTCCTGCTCCTGCCCTTGCGCCTGCATCAGCGGGATCAACTCACGCGCGATGAAGGGAAAAGTCACGAAGATGGTGGCCAGCACGATGCCAGGCACCGCGAAGATCACCTTCAGGTCATGGTCGCGCAGCCACTCGCCCCACCAGCCTTGCAGGCCGAACACCAGCACGTAGACCAGACCGGCGATCACCGGCGATACCGAGAACGGCAAATCAATCAGGGTGAGCAGCACGCTCTTGCCACGGAAATCGAACTTGGCGATCGCCCAGGCGGCCGACACGCCAAACACCAGGTTCAAAGGCACCGCGATGACAGCGGCAGTGAGAGTCAAGACGATGGCCGACAAGGCGTCTGGCTCGTTGATCGATGCCACGTAGACTTCCCAGCCCTTCTTGAAGGCCTCGAAGAACACCGACACCAGGGGCAGGAACAGGAACAAGGCCAGGAAGACCAGCGCCAGGCCGATCAGCAAGCGGCGCACCCAGGCGGGCTCGGTGCGGCTGGCGGAAACATTGGGAGGAGACTCAGACATGTCACTTGCCTTGACGTTTGCGGGTCCACGCTTGCAGGGCATTGATCGCCAGCAGCATGACAAAAGACATCATCAACATGACCACGGCGATCGCGGTGGCCCCCTGGTAGTCGTATTGCTCCAGCTTGGTGATGATGAGCAGGGGCGTGATCTCGGACACCATGGGCATGTTGCCCGCGATGAAGATGATGGAGCCGTACTCGCCCAGGGCGCGGGCAAAAGCCAGTGCGAAGCCCGTCAGCAAGGCGGGCGTCAGGATGGGCAGGATCACCTTGGTGAAGGTCTGCAAACGCGAGGCACCCAAGGTGGCGGAAGCTTCTTCCAACTCGGCGGCCAGATCCTCCAACACGGGCTGCACCGTGCGCACCACGAAGGGCAAGCCGATGAAGGTCATTGCCACGAAGACACCGATGGGCGTGAAGGCCACCTTCAAACCCAAGGGCTCCAGGTATTGGCCAATCCAGCCGTTGCCAGCGTACAAGCCCGTCAAGGTGATGCCCGCCACCGCGGTGGGCAAGGCAAAGGGCAAGTCCACCAAGGCATCAATGATTCGCTTGCCGAAGAATTCGTAGCGCACCAGCACCCAGGCCACCAGCAAGCCAAACACGGCGTTGACCACCGCTGCGGCCAAGGATGAGCCAAAGGTCAGCTTGTAGGAGGCGACCACACGGGGCGAAGCCACGGCCTCCCAGAAGGCCGGCCACGTCATCGTGAACGTCTTCAGGAAGATGGCCGACAAAGGCACCAACACGATCAGTGTCAGGTACATCAGCGTCAGGCCCAGCGCCAGGTCGAAACCGGGTAGCACGCTGGGCTTGCGCAATAGAGTTTTGGAGAAAATCATGAGTCAGCCGTTTGATACTGCCACGGTCACTTCTTGCCCAAGCGCAGGATGACCGTCACCGAGGCGGTGGGCGAACCGTTTGAAAAACGCATGACAAGACACTTTTTGATGCGGAAATCGAATATTAAAGATCCCCCTTCTTCAGAAGAAGTGATCATTTGTCAGCTGCTTATGCAGTAAATGACTATGGAGGGGGGGAATAGCCAGCAACTGGTCTGGATTCACTTCTTGGTGTAAATCTGGTCGAACACACCGCCATCGGTGAAGTGCGTTTTCTGTGCCTTGGCCCAGCCACCGAACACGTCGTCGATCTTGATCAACTCGATCTTGGGGAACTGCTTGGCGTACTTGGCGAATGCCTTGGCATCGGTGGGGCGGTAGAAGTTCTTGCCCGCGATGTCCTGGCCTTCGGCAGAGTACAGGTACTCGAGGTAGGCGGTGGCCACTTCACGGGTGCCCTTCTTGTCAACCACCTTGTCGACCACGGCCACCGGAGGTTCAGCGTAGATGCTGAAAGGCGGGTAGACGATGTCGAACTTATCGGTGCCAAACTCCTGCAGTGCCAGGTGGGCTTCGTTTTCCCAGGTCAGCAGCACGTCACCTTGGCCGCGCTCTGCGAAGGTCACGGTCGATCCACGGGCGCCCGAGTCCAGCACCGGCACGTTTTCAAGCAACTTGCCCACGAAGGCCTTGGCCTTGTCTTCAGAGCCGTTGCTGCGCTTGAGCTCGTAACCGTAGGCAGCCAAGTAGTTCCAGCGAGCGCCCCCCGAGGTCTTGGGGTTGGGCGTGATCACCGACGTGCCGGGCTTGACCAGGTCATCCCAGTTCTTGATCTTCTTGGGGTTGCCTTTGCGAACCAGGAACACGATGGTGGAGGTGTAAGGCGAGCTGTTGCCCTTGAGCTTCTTTTGCCAGGCCTTGTCCAGCAGACCGACGTTGGCGATGGCGTCGATGTCGTAGGCCAGGGCCAGGGTCACGACGTCGGCTTCCAGGCCATCGATCACGCTGCGACCTTGCTTGCCCGAACCGCCGTGCGAAGCTTTGACCGACACGGTGTCACCGGTCTTGGCTTTCCAGTGCTTGGCGAAGGCCTCGTTGTACGCCTTGTAGAGCTCACGGGTGGGGTCGTAGGACACGTTCAACAGGGTGATGTCTTTGGCTTGGGCGACCGCAGGAGCCAGAGAAGCCACCCCGACCACGGCCGTCAAGGCCGCGAGCGCGAGAACGTTGAAGGTGCGACGAGTGCGGCTGGAGACTGCTTGCATGTTGGTTCGAGTCGTGTGTTGTGGTGAATCAATGGATGAATCCTAGAAGACACCCCATCAAAGCGAAACGAATGAAATTGCCTTTGCATATTCGATTCACAAACTAGACGACCCAATGACCAAAAACTCGAATAATGCGCGCCATTGAAAAAGCCAGCCCGTTGTTGCAACGTGGCTGGCTTGTTATCTTGGGTTGCCTGGATTAGTTCAACCCGGTGCCTGGATCTTGGTCAGCGGGTTCATGGCCTGCAACTGCGACGACGAACTGGTGTGGGTCGACAGGTCGGGCTGGTCACCGCTCCAGCTCGGGTCAGGGATCGAGTCGAACACCTGGCGCAGGCGCTGGCCCCACGAGCTGCGGATCATGCGGAAGTAGGCGTTGGTGTCATCGATGTTGATGACCTTGTCGACCTTCAATGCGTCGGCCTCGTAGACCATCAAATCCAGGGGCAGGCCCACAGACAGGTTGGACTTCAAGGTTGAGTCCATCGAAATCAAGGCGCATTTGGCGGCCTCTTGCAGCGGCGTGTTCGGCGTGACCACGCGGTCGATCACCGGCTTGCCGTATTTCGATTCGCCGATCTGGAAGTAGCAAACGCCATCGATGCCCGCCTCGACAAAATTGCCAGCCGCGTAGACGTTGAACAGGCGCATGGTCTCGCCCTTGATCTGCCCGCCCACGATGAGGTTGCAGTTGAAATCGATGCCATGGTGCTGCAGGGCTTCGGCATCGCGCGCGTAGACCTTGCGGATGGCGCTGCCCACGATGCGGGCCACGTCAAACATCGTCTTGGCATTCCACAAGGTCACGGCCTTGCCATCTGGGCCTTCGATCTGCTCCGAGCCCAACAACTGCTTGACCGCCTGAGTGATGGCCAGGTTGCCAGCCGACAGCATCACGATGACCCGGTCTTCGGGCTGCTCGTAGACGGTCATTTTTCGGAAGGTGCTGATCTGGTCCAGCCCCGCATTGGTGCGCGAGTCGGAGAGGAAAACCAGCCCGGCATTCAGCCGCATGGCAACGCAATAGGTCATGATGAGCTCACGGATTTGAGTCGGTACAAGGCGTCGAGCGCTTCGCGTGGGGTCAGGGTATCAGGATCGATGCTGGCCAGCATGGTCAATGTCTCGGCTTCGGCAGGGGTCAAACCCTCGCCAGCCGATGGTGCCAGCGTCAATCCATCGTGTGCGTCGAGGATCGGATCCGATGCTACCGAGACGGCAAACAGGTCGATCTGGTCATCAGCGTGGCGTTGCTGGGCCTCCAGTGCCTCCAGCGTGGCGCGCGCTTGCCGGATCAGCGCATGCGGCATGCCCGCCAGACGCGCCACTTGCACGCCGTAACTGCGGCTGGCGGGGCCGGGCTGCAGTTCGTGCAAAAACACGATGTCATCGCCGGATTCGGCCACGCCCACGTGCACGTTCATGGCGCGTGGGTGCTTCTCGGGCAATGCTGTCAGTTCGAAATAATGGGTGGCGAACAAGGTGAAGGCCTTGTTCTTGTCGTGCAACTGGCTAGCGATGGCACCGGCCAGGGCCAGGCCGTCGAAGGTGGAGGTCCCCCGGCCGATTTCGTCCATCAGCACCAGCGAATGCTCGGTGGCACCGTGCACGATGGCGGCAGCCTCGGTCATCTCCATCATGAAGGTGGACTGAGCATTGGCCAGGTCGTCGGCTGCGCCGATGCGGGTGTGGATGGCGTCCACCGGGCCCAGTCGGCAACTGGACGCGGGCACGTAGGAGCCCATGGCCGCGAGCAAGGCAATCAGGGCAATCTGACGCATGAAGGTCGATTTGCCGCCCATGTTGGGGCCGGTGATGACCAGCATGCGGTGGTTGGCGTCGAGGCGGCAGTCGTTGGGGATGAAGGTGACGCCGCTGGTTTCCATCAGGCGCGCCTCAACCACCGGGTGGCGGCCCTTTTCGATCTCGATGCAGGGATGGTTGACGAACTCGGGGCGGGTCCAGCCCAGGGTGCCTGCGCGTTCGGCCAGCGCGGCCAGGGCGTCCAGCGAAGCCAAAGCGCGGGCCAGGGCACTGAGGGCGCCGAGGTGCGGCTGCAGGGTGTCCAGCAACTGGTCGTAGAGCCACTTCTCGCGGGCCAAGGAGCGGTCTTGCGCGGACAGGGCCTTGTCTTCAAAAGCTTTCAGCTCGGGTGTGATGAAGCGCTCGGCGTTTTTCAAGGTCTGGCGGCGTTGGTAGTCCAGCGGCACTTTGTCAACCTGGCCCTGCGTGACCTCGATGTAGAAGCCGTGCACCTTGTTGTACTGCACGCGCAGGTTGCCGATGCCGGTGCGGGTGCGCTCGCGCGCTTCCAGATCGAGCAGGAAGGCGTCACAGTTTTGCGAGATGGCGCGAAGCTCGTCAAGGTCCGGATCGACGCCGGTGGCGATGACGCCGCCGTCGCGCAACAGCACGGCAGGGGTCTCGGCCAGGGTGCGTTGCAGGTTCGCGGCGATGGCCGGGTCAGGCTGCAGGGCCGCATGGAGCTTTTGCAGCAGGGCCGAGCAAGCGCCCTCGCCTTGTTGATCAATGCCCGGCACGCGCAGGCGCAATTCGGGCAGCACCAGCAGCGTGTCGCGCAGGCCGGCGAGTTCACGCGGGCGCACCTGGCGCAAAGCCACGCGGGCGGTGATGCGCTCGACATCGCTCAGGCTGCGCAGGGATTCGCGCAGGGGCTCGAAACCTTGCTCCGCCGACACGGGCTGCAGCAGGCAGGCCATGGCATCGTGGCGTTCACGCGCGATGGCGCGGTCGCGCGGCGGGTGCGTCAGCCAATGGCGCAGGGTGCGGCTGCCCATGCCGGTGCGGCAGGTGTCCAGCAGCGACAGCAAGGTGGGCGAGTCTTCACCGCGCAGGGTTTGGGTCAACTCCAGGTTGCGCAGCGTGGCGGGGGGCAACTCCAGCAGGTCGCTGGCTCGGGCCACGTCCAGACTGGCCACGTGGGCCAAGGCCCTGCCCTGGGTGTGTTCGGCATAGCTGAGCAAAGCGGCGGCGGCCGCGTGTGCCAGCGTCAAATCTTGGGCATTGAAGGCTTGCAGGCTGGCCACGCGCAATTGCTCGCAGAGCTTGCGCTGGCCCAGGGCACTGTCGAACTGCCAGGTGGGCCGCGAGGTCAAGGCCGAGCGGGTTTGATTCAGATGCGCTTGCAAGCCAGCGGGAATGCGGTCGCGGTCATACAGCAACTCGGCAGGCTGCAGGCGCGCCAACCAACCAGGCAGCTCGCGCTCGGCGCATTCGCTCAAACCCAGGTTGCCGCTGGACAGGCCCAGCCAGGCCAGGCCACAACGGGCCGGGCCGTTGGCGCGGCCGCGCTTTTCAAGCACCACGGCCACCAGCAGGGCATCGGCGCGTTCTGACAGCAATTCGGTGTCGGTCAGGGTGCCGGGGGTGACCACGCGCACCACCTTGCGCTCGACCGGGCCCTTGCTGGCACCGACCTCGCCCACCTGTTCACAGATGGCCACCGACTCGCCCAGCTTGATCAGCTTGGCCAGATACGTATCGAGCGCACTGACTGGCACACCCGCCATCACGACGGGCTCGCCGCCGGATTGGCCGCGCGTGGTCAGCGTGATGTCGATCAAGCGATTGGCCCTGCGAGCATCGTCAAAGAACAGCTCGTAGAAATCGCCCATTCGGTAGAACAGCAGCGTGTCCGGGTGCTCCGCTTTGAGGCGGAAGTACTGCTGCATCATCGGCGTGTGGCCGCTGAAATCCTTGTGCTCACTCATTGCTCGTTGCCCACCCTGCAAGCCCCACCCCAAGCTGGCGGCGCCTTTCAGCGACGACCAGAACCACCTTCTTCACGCAGGCGGTCAAACGTGCGGGGAGTGGCCTTGATGCGGGTGCGGGTCGGTGCCTCGCCGGTGGGCGTGGTTGCCGCTTGCTTCAAAGCATCAAGCGCGGCATTGCTGCCCGCCTCATCGCCGCCCTCGCCTGCCAGCGCGGCCGCTTCCTTGGCCAACTGCTCGGGAATCGTGCTGTAAGGCGACAGGATCTTGACCAGTTGGCCATAGATGCGCGGGCTGCCGGCCAGCACTTCGCGGCGGTACAAGAAGTCAGACTCGCCGGTGAAGTTGCCGATCAGGCCACCAGCCTCGGTGACGATCAACGCGCCCGCGGCGGCGTCCCAGGGGCTCAAGCCCGTTTCAAAGAAGCCGTCATACCAGCCAGCGGCCACGTAGCAAAGATCCAGCGATGCAGCGCCCGGGCGGCGCACGCCAGCGCAGGCTGCCATCACCTCTTCGAACATTTTCAGGTAGCGCTGGAAGTTGTCCCCCTTGCGGAACGGAAAGCCCGTGCCGATCAGGCAGTCGAGCAAGCGCGTGCGCTTGGACACGCGCAGGCGGCGGTCATTCAGGAAGGCGCCCCGGCCCTTGGAGGCGTAGAACATGTCGTTGCGGCTAGGGTCATAAACCACGGCCTGCTGGATCTGGCCACGGAAGCTCAGCGCGATCGACACGGCGTACATGGGCAGGCCGTGGATGAAGTTGGTGGTGCCATCAAGGGGATCGATGATCCAGACGTACTCGCTGTCCTTGGCGCCGAACTCGCTGCCCGATTCTTCGGCCAAGATGCCGTGGCCGGGATACGCTTCAAGGAGCGTGGAGATGATCGCGTGCTCTGCGGCCTGGTCCACCTCGGTGACGAAGTCGTTGTGCGACTTGGACGTGACCGTGAGGCGCTCCACATCGAGCGATGCCCGGTTGATGATCGCCCCGGCTGCACGGGCAGCTTTGATGGCGATGTTGAGCATGGGATGCAGGGCTTGGGACATGGACAGACCTTGGGAACCGTACAAAAAAAGATGGACGCCACCTGTCCAGCAAAACCGGATAGGCCAACGGCAAGAGACGCGCAGCGATGATCAAAGAACGAGGGACAATCCTCCATTGTAACGATCCCTCCCGCTTTTTGCACCCCCTCTTCAAGCGAAATCCCCATTGAATGAAGGACTTGGTGCACGTTCTTGAAGCCATGAATTCAATCCCCGACCGCTCTGATCCCACCCGATTCATCTTGATCGGCACCAGCCACCCCGGCAATGTGGGGGCCACGGCGCGGGCCATGAAGGTGATGGGCTTCTCTGACCTGGTGCTGGTGCGCCCACGTTTTGCCGATGTGCTGATCCAGGAGGAAACCGTGGCTCTGGCCAGTGGCGCGGCCGACATCCTGGTACGGGCCAAGGTGGTCGACACTTTGGCCCAAGCGCTGGACGGCGTCACCTTTGCCATCGGCACCGCCATGACGCCGCGCGACTTCGGCCCGCCCACCTTGACCCCGCGTGAGGGCTTTGCAGCTTTGGCCGCCAACACGCCAGCCCACCGACTTGGCCTGGTTTTTGGCAGTGAGCGCCACGGCCTGTCCAACGAAGACGCCTACCGATGCCACGCCGTGATGAGCATCCCCACCAACCCCCATTACGGCTCGCTGAACCTGGCGCAAGCGGTGCAACTGCTGTCCTACGAGTGGCGGCAGGCGCTGGGCGGTTTTGGCGTCAGCGCGCGCACGCCCGATCCTGAATTGGCCGATGGCGCTGCCGTGCAGGGGCTGCTTTCGCATTGGGAAAAAGCCCTCGTCCACCTGGGCTTCCTGGACCCAGCGGCACCCAAAAAGCTGATGCCTCGCCTTAACCAGTTGTTCAACCGCGCCCAGGTTCGGCAAGAAGAGATCCACATCCTGCGCGGCGTGGCCAAGGCCATGCTGGACAGCACACCGCCCACGCATTCGCTAAACTCACCAGCTTCATCGGATAAGTCATAACAACCACACCCCATGCTCTTTTCCCGCCTGCGAGAAGACATCGCCTGCATCCTTGAACGCGATCCCGCCGCTCGCACGGCGTGGGAGGTGCTGACCTGCTACCCCGGTTTGCACGCCTTGGCCATGCACCGCTCGGCCCATTGGTGCTGGACGCATGGCCTGAAATGGCTGGGGCGCTTCGTGTCCAACTACAACCGATTCCTCACGGGGGTTGAGATCCACCCCGGGGCCACCATCGGCCGACGCGTGTTCATCGACCACGGCATGGGCGTGGTGGTGGGCGAAACCGCCGAGATTGGTGATGACTGCACCATTTACCAGGGCGTGACCTTGGGCGGCACTTCGCTCAGCAAAGGTGCCAAACGCCACCCCACGCTGGGCAAAGGCGTGATCATCGGCGCCAACGCCCAGGTTCTGGGTGGATTCACCGTGGGCGACGGCGCCCGTGTGGGTTCCAACGCCGTGGTGACCAAACCGGTGCCTCCAGGTGCCACGGCCGTGGGCAATCCGGCCCGCATCATCGTGGCCAAGGCGGCGGTGCTGGACGCCAAACAAGCAGAACGCGAGGCCCTGGCCGCCCGTCTGGGTTTTTCGGCCTACGGCGTGACCGAAGGCGACGACCCCCTGTCCCAGGCCATGCGCGGCCTGATCGACCATGCCTCCGGGCACGAGCACCAGATCACGCTGATCTGGCGCGCCATTGAAAAACTGGCCTTTGAGGCCAAGACCGACGCCGCCCGCGACTGCCTGCCCTGCGATGCGCAAACCACCGAGCAGTTCAACGCCGAAGAGCTCAATCGCCTGGTGAAGTGAGCCACAGGCCACCCAGGCCTCATTCAATTTCCGGCCCAGCCCGCCGATATACCGCACGGCCCTGCTGAAAATATGGGCTGGCATGGGCTTCGCTTCAACGCGCACTGGCACGCCCGCCGATCACCAACATGTCAGGGGCCCAGCAGTGAGCGCATGTCGCACCATCCGCCAGAAATTCCTCGGGGCTGACACGGCCCCGCAGGACATTCACGACTGGCGGGATCGGCTGCTGACGGCCATTTTGATGGTGGCGCTCGTGATGGGCTCCCTCACCGCCGTGCCCAGCATCTTCCAGGCCTGGAAAGAAGGCCAGACTGCCATCGCGGTGGTTGATTTCCTGGCCTTGGCCTGGGTCGTGTTCATTTGGCGCAAGCGAGGGCTGAGCTTCCATTTCCGGGCCTGGAGCCTGTTGATGGTGCTCTACGCGGTGGGCCTGGTGTTGCTGGTCACCATCGGGCCGGTCAGCCAGATCTACCTGATGGCCTTCCCGGTGATGGCGGCCTTGCTGCTGGGTTTGCGCGGCGCCTTGTTCGCCTTGGCCCTGGATGGACTGACCCTGCTCATCGTCGGCCACCTGGCCAATGCCGATTTCCAGTTGCCTGGATTCCAAGGTCAATCCTTGACCAAGTGGGCCGTCATCACGGCCAACTTCATGTTCGTCTCATCCCTGATCGCCATTTCTTGCGCGACGCTGCTTCAGGGGCTGGAGAAATCGCTCGACCGGGTGAAGAAAGACGCCGCCGCGCGCGAATTGTCAGAAGCCGCGCTGCGCGCCAGCGATGTCCGCTGGAAACTCGCGCTGGAGAGCACCGGCGATGGCGTGTGGGACTGCGACCTGAAACTCCGCAAGATCATCTTCTCGGAGCGCTTCAAGGAGATGTGCGGCTACGAGCCTGACGAGTTGCCGGAAGACATCGATGCGCTGGACCAACACATTCACCCCGAAGACCTGCCACGCCAGCAGGAAGACCGGCAGGCGCACCTGGAAGGCCTCACCCCCACCTACGCCAATGAACACCGTGTTCGCTGCAAGGATGGCAGCTGGAAATGGTTCCTGACCCGTGGCCTGGTGATCGGCCGGGATGAGCACGGCAAGCCATTGCGCATGATCGGCACCCACACCGACATCACCAGCCGCAAGCAATCGGAGGCCTTGATCTGGCAGCAGGCCAACTACGACGGGCTGACCGGCCTGCCCAACCGCGAGATGCTGCGCGACCGCCTGGAACAGGACATCAAGAAGTGCAAGCGCGATGGGCAGTCCGTGGCCGTGATGTTCATCGATCTGGACCACTTCAAAGAGGTGAACGACACCCTGGGCCATGACCATGGGGACCTGCTCCTGGTGGAGGCGGCGCACCGCATCCGCCATTGCGTGCGCGAGTCCGACACCGTGGCACGGCTGGGTGGCGACGAGTTCACCGTCGTGCTGCCCGAGCTGGACAAGCTGCCCCGGGTGGAGCAGATCGCGCAGGACATCATCGCCGTCCTGGCCGAAGTCTTCCAACTGGGCCTTGAACGCGCCTACGTGTCGGCCAGCATCGGCATCACCTTCTACCCCGACGACGCCACCGACATCGAAGACCTGTTCAAGCAAGCTGACCAGGCCATGTACGTGGCCAAGGATGCAGGCCGCAGCCGCTTCAGCTACTTCACCCCATCTCTGCAGGAAGCCGCGCAAACGCGTGTGCGCCTGACCAACGACCTGCGCCAGGCCTTGACCGACCAGCAATTCAGGGTGTTCTACCAACCTATCGTCGAGTTGAAAACCGGCCGGGTCCACAAGGCCGAAGCCCTGATCCGCTGGCAGCATCCCACGCGCGGCCTGGTCAGCCCGGCCATCTTCATCCCCATTGCCGAATCCAGCGGGCTGATCAACGAGATCGGCGACTGGGTGTTCCGCGAGTCCGCCGCGCAAGTCAAGCATTGGCGGGGGCAGTATCAGCCGGACTTCCAGATCAGCGTCAACAAATCGCCGGTTCAGTTCCGCAGTGAAGACAACACCTTGCAAGCGTGGTTGCAACACCTGCGCGAACTGGGCCTGCCGGGCCAGAGCATGGTGGTGGAGATCACCGAAGGGCTGCTGCTGGAGGCCAACGCCGAGGTGAGCGGCCAACTGAACGACTTGCGCCAGGCCGGCATCGGCGTGTCGCTGGATGACTTTGGCACGGGCTATTCATCGCTGTCTTACTTGCAAAAATTCGACATCGACTTCCTGAAGATCGACCAGACCTTCGTGCGCGGCCTGGCGCCCGCCTCCAAGAACCTGGCGCTGTGCAAGGCCATCATCGTGATGGCGCACGAGCTGGGCATGCTGGTGGTGGCCGAAGGCGTGGAAACCGCCGAACAGCGCGCCCTGCTGACCGAGGCGGGCTGCGACTACGGCCAGGGCTACCACTTCGCCAAGCCCATGCCCGCCGAAGACTTTGAGGGCTGGTATTCAGTCAGGCAACTGGCGCTCACGGCCTGATAAGATCCCGCCACAAAACAATGCTCGGGAGGAGCAAGTTGGTGCACAAAGCTTGATGTCGCTCGACACGCTCTACACCGCCGAAACGCCAGAGGGCATCGCCCTGTCCTTGCGACCCGCAGGGGTGATGTCCCGTTCCCTGGCCTACTTGATCGATGCCGGCATCCGCCTGGTGATCTTTTTCATCGCGGCCATGATCGCCCGCCCGATGGGGGGCGTGGGTTCGGCCTTCCTGATGATCTTGTACTTCGCGCTGGAGTGGTTCTACCCGGTCGTTTTTGAGCTGACCAGATCGGGGGCCACGCCCGGCAAACGCATGATGGGCCTGCACGTGGTGATGGACTCGGGCCTGCCCATCACTCCGGCCGCATCGATCACCCGCAACCTGCTGCGCGCGGCCGATTTCCTGCCCATGGGCTACGCCGCCGGCATGCTCTCCATGCTCACCCGGCGCGATTTCAAACGCCTGGGCGACCTGGCGGCGGGCACCTTGGTGGCCTACCACCAGACAGTGCAACTGCATGGCGTGCCGCCACCGGCCCCGGCCATGCCGCCCGCCCGACAACTCTCGCCCAAAGAGCAGGCCGCCATCGTGTCGTGGGCTGGCCGCTCCGCGCGCCTGACACCTGCCCGGCTGAACGAACTGGCCCTGATCGCCGCCTCGGTGACCCGGCCAGACGGTGGGGTGAACGCGCGCGGTGAGCACGATGCCACCCGGCGACTGCTGGGCGTGGCGCAGTGGCTGCTGGGCCACCGCCCGGGAGGCGGCTCGCCATGACGCCCTTGCAGTTTGAAAAGAGCCACTCAGCCACCTGGGCCGAACTGGAAACCCTGCTGGACCGCCTGGACGGCCTCAGGCAAGTCAAGAAGCCGAAACGCGGCGAGCCTGCCTTGCCCCCCGTGGACGGGGCGCGAATGACCGCGCTTTACCGGCGCAGTTGCGAACACCTGGCCTTGGCCCAGGCGCGCGCCTACCCCATCCACCTGACCCAGCGCCTTGAAACCCTGACCCAGCGCGGGCATCGCCTCATCTACCGTCAGCATGACTACGGTTTGGCACGCCTCAAGCAACTGGTGCTGGTCGACTTTCCGCAAAGCGTGCGGGGCCACCGCTGGTATCTGTTGGCGGCCACCTTGTTGTTCCTGGTGCCGATGCTGGCCATTGGCTGGGCCACCTACCGCGATCCTGGCTTTGTGCTGCACCTGATGGACGCCGACGAGGTTCAGAATTTCGACAGCATGTATGGCGACAGCGACCGCTCCATCGGCCAACAGCGGCGCGCCTCCACCGACTGGCAGATGTTCGGCTACTACATCCAGCACAACATCGGCATCGGCTTTCAGTGCTTTGCCAGTGGGCTGTTCTGGGGCCTGGGCAGCGTGTTCTACCTGGTCTTCAACGGGCAATCCATCGGTGCGGTGGCCGGTTACCTCACCGCGCGCGGCTACACCGAAACCTTCTACTCTTTCGTGGTCACCCACTCGGCGTTCGAGCTCACGGCCATCGTGCTGTCGGGTGCGGCGGGCCTGCGGCTGGGCCATGCCCTGCTCTCGCCCGGGCGCCGCACGCGCCTTGAATCGCTCAAGCACGCGGCCAAAGACGCCATCACCGTGGTCTATGGCGTGATGGGCATGCTGCTGATCGCCGCTGCCGTTGAGGCCTTCTGGTCGTCTGCCCGCTGGGTGGCGCCCGGCGTCAAGTATGGCGTGGGTGCCGCGTGCTGGGCCCTGGTGATCGCCTACCTGGGCTGGCAAGGCCGCCCCGCCAGGAGCTCGCATGCGGATTGACGCGCTGACGGTCGAGCTTCGCCCCCGCAGCATGTCCGAGGCCTCGGACCTGGGGGTGCTCATGGTCCAGACGCATGCGCGCTCGGTGTGGCGAACCTGCGCGCCAGTGTTTGGCATGACCATGCTGCTGGCCCTTTCAACGGTCGAGATCGCGCCCTGGCTGCCCGGCCTGCTCATTTTCTGGCTCAAGCCCTGGCTGGACCGCAGTGTGCTGTTCGTGCTGTCGCGCGCCTTGTTCGGCCAATCCACCACCTTCGCCGATTTGTGGCGTGCGCGTTCCAGCGTCTGGTGGCAGCAGTTGCCGCGCACCCTGACGTTCCGGCGGCTGTCGCCCTGGAGGGCCTTCACCCAGCCCATCTACCAGTTGGAGGGGCAATCCGGCAAGGCCCTGCGCCAACGAAGCTCGCAGTTGCTGTCCGGCCAGCGCTGGGACGCCAGCCTGATGCACACCATTTTTGCCACCATCGAGATGGTCCTGAACATCGGCTTGGTCGGCGTGGTGATCTGGCTGGCCCCCAATGGCGGAGGGCTGGGATTTTTCCAATGGCTGACCAGCGCCGACCACCTGGTGACGTCCTTGCTGGGCACCCTGGCCTACGCCACCGTGGTGTTCGCGCTGGAGCCGTTCTACGTGGCGTCCGGTTTCGCCATGTACCTCAACCGCCGCGTCGAACTGGAAGCCTGGGACGTTGAGCAGGAGTTCCGACGTGCGTTCAGTGCTTGAGGTGATGAAAAAGGCCTGCCGCATCACCTTCCTGGTCCTGGCGCTGTGCGCCGGTCCGGCCTTGGCTTGGGCGCAATCTGCACCCACGCCCTCGCGCGAAGAAGTGCAATCCGCCCGCGACCAGGTTCGCAAGGATCCCAACCTGGGCGGTACCCGCCAGTCACAAACCCTGCGCTTCAAGGACATGGACGACTGGAAGCCCAAGCCTTCGAAGAGCGAGCCGCCGCCCATGTGGTTAGTCGGCATGGCGCGCTGGATCGCGGATGCCGGCCGCTTGGTGATCTGGGCGCTGGGCGCGGTGGCCGTGGCGCTCTTCCTGGTCGGGCTGCGCCACTGGATTCGGGTGCGCGCCGAAGTGGCCAGCGTCAAAACTTTGAAGTTGCCCAGCCACGTTCGCGAGTTGGACATCCGGCCTGAAAGCCTGCCCGACCAGATTGGCGCCACCGCCCGCGACTGTTGGCTGCGTGGCGAGCACCATGCGGCGCTTTCGCTGTTGTACCGAGGCGCCTTGTCCAGGTTGGTTCACGACCACGCCGTGCCGATCCGCGCCGCCAGCACCGAAGGTGAATGCGTGCAATTGGCCGCGCGCCGCCTCTCTCAAGATCGCAGCGCCTTCTTTGCACGACTGGTGAGCGCCTGGCAGCTCACGGTTTATGGTGCCCGCATGCCAGAGTCCGACAGCGTGCTGGCCCTGTGCGCCGACTTCGACACCCACCTTGGGTCATCAGCAAAGCCCCCCACGCCGGAGGCAGCCAAGTGAAGTTCGACCACTTGCTGAAAGCACTGCTGGTGGCCTTGCTGCTGGCCGCAGGTGCCTGGATCGCCACGCGCACCGAGTGGGTCGATGAGGCCGTGCCCACGCCACCCAAAGGCGAGGCATTGACCAACGAGCTGTACGCCACCCAGCAGTTGGTGCGCCAGCTGGGCGCCAAGGTGGTCAAGCCCAAACAGCTGTCCACCATGCCGCCGCGCGGGGCCACGCTGCTGCTCAGTTCCTGGCACTGGGATTTGTTTCCCGAGCGCGAGCGCTTGCTGCGCGCCTGGGTGCACGGCGGCGGGCAGCTCGTCATCCACGCCGACATGCTCTACAACGATCGCCTTCAAGCCTGGCTGCCCGTGCAGCGCGTGGACGACGAAGATGAAGATGCCGACGAGCAGGAAGACGAAACGCCGCCAGCCACTGGCAGCCAAGCCAGGGCACCCGCCTCCACGCCATCAGTGGCTCAAAGGCGCAAGGTCCTTGAATGCGACCAGGTCATTGAACCTGAGGGCGTGAAACCGGCCTACAGCGACCGCCGCGGGTACAAACTCTGCGGTGGCCACGGCTACCCAAGGATCAAGGCGCCTGCACAGGTTCAATGGGCCATCGAAGGCCCACTTGGGCACGACATGGTGCGCATGCCCCTTGGCCAAGGCAGCGTCACCGTCATCACCAGCCAACGCTTGTTCCTCAACAGCCATGTGCTCGAAGGCGACAACGCCTTGCTGGCCATGGCCGCCTTGCAGGCGCGCCGGGGTACCGAGGTCTGGTTCGTGTCTGAAGAGGCCCGCCCACCCTTGCTGACATGGCTGTGGACCCAAGGCTGGGTGGCGGTGCTGCTGAGCCTGTTGGCCCTGTCTGCAGCCTTGTGGCGCGGCGCCATCCGCTTTGGCCCCCTGTCGGCACGCTCGGTGCCCGGCCGCCGCTCCATCGCGGAGCAAATCAAGGGCACCGCACAATTCCTCAAGCACCACGGTGCCGATGCACTGCACGCAGCCCAGGTCCGCGCCCTGGACGAGACCGCGCAAAACCACCTTCGCGACTACGCCCGGCTGGAGCGCGGCGCACGCGCCAAAGCCATTGCCAAAGCCACCGGCCTGGACGCCGACGCCCTGTCACGCGCCCTGGACCGCAAGCTCAAACGATCTCCCCGCGAACTGCCGCCCACGCTCGAATTGCTCGAGACCGCTCGCCGACGCCTCAAGCCCCCACCTCCTCCATCCAGCCGATGAGAACCCGACATGCCAATCAAACCTGAAGACCTCACTCGCGCCGCCGAACTGCTCAATGGCCTGCGCACCGAATTGTCCAAGGCCGTGGTGGGCCAGCGCGAAGCCGTGGACCAGACCCTGGTGGCCCTGGTCGCCTCGGGCCACGTCCTGATCGAAGGCGTGCCGGGCCTGGGCAAGACCCTGCTGGCCCGCACCCTGGCCAAGGCCATGACCTTGAAGTACGCGCGGGTGCAATTCACCCCCGACCTGATGCCCTCCGACATCACCGGCCACTCGGTGTTCGATGCCGCAGCGCGCGGTGAATCCGCCAATGGCATTGGCGCCTTGCGGGTTCACCGCGGCCCCGTGTTCACCAACCTGCTGCTGGCTGATGAGATCAACCGCGCACCCGCCAAAACGCAAAGTGCCCTGCTGGAGGTCATGCAGGAATACCAGGTCACGCTGGAAGGCCAGACGCTCAAGCTGCCACGCCCCTTCATGGTCCTCGCCACGCAAAACCCCATTGACACCGAAGGCACTTACCCCCTGCCCGAGGCCCAGCTCGATCGTTTCCTGTTCAAGATCGACATCGGCTACCCGACGCACGAAGAGGAAACCGCCATCATCCGGCGCGCCACCGAGCGCCAGATCGGCGACCAACTCTCGCTCGACGGCATCGAGCCTCGCCTGGACGAACGCCTGGTGCTGACCTTGCAGGAGATGGCATCCCTGGTGCGCACCGACGAGCGCGTGGCCGACTACGCCGTGCGCATCATGCGGGCCACGCGCCAATGGCCAGGTCTTTTATCAGGCGCCGGCCCACGCGGCGCGATTGCCCTGGTGCGCGCGGCCCGGGCTTCGGCCTTGCTGCAAGCGCGCGATTTCGTCACGCCCGACGACATCAAAGGCCACGTGCTGCCCGCCCTGCGCCACCGCGTCATGCTGGCCCCGGATGCCCAACTGGAAGGCCGCCAAGTGGACGAGTTGTTGAGCGATGCGCTCGACAGCGTCGAGGCCCCTCGCCTTTGACCTGGCCCTGCCGATGCGCCGGACCTTGATCCCCAGTCGCCGCGCGGTCGTCGCGCTGACGGTGTTCGCCGTGGCCAGTGCCTGCGCATTGGTGGCCGGCCTGCCGCTGGCCGCCGTAGGGATGGCCTCGGCTGTGCTGCTGGCCATGGGCGCAGCCTGGGCAGGCCTGGACCTGTGGCGCAGCGAACAAGCCTGGCGTCAATCGCCCCTGCGCATCGAACGCACCCTGCCCCATGCCCTGGCACTGGGCGTTCCCCGTGTGCTCAGCCTCACCCTGGTCAACGAAGGCCGCCGAAGCTGGCAAGTGGCCGTGTTCGACGAAGTCGATCCCAAGCTCGAGTTTCAAGGCCTGCCGCAATCCGTGAGCGTGCCTGCCGCCAGCCGGGTGGACATCCATTACACCGTCACGCCCCGGCAACGCGGCATCGTGCATTTCGGTGCCACCCAGGTGCGCATGCAAACGCTGGGCGGCAGCTTTGAGACCCTGCGCCAACTCGGCCATGCACAAAGCCTGCACGTCTACCCCAACTTCGCCGCAGTAGCGGGCTACGCGTGGCTGGCCGGTGATCGCCGCCTGGCGCAAATCGGCATCAAGACCTACGCCCAACGCGGCATGGGCACCGACTTCAAACAACTGACCGACTACAAGGTGGGCGACCCCATCCGCCACATCGACTGGAAAGCCACCATGCGCCATGGCCGCCCCATCGTGCGCGAGTTCCAGGACGAGCGCGACCAGTGCGTCATCTTCTTGCTGGACTGTGGGCGCCGCATGCGCGCCGATGAAGGCACCGTCAGCACCGATGGCAGCCACTTCGACCAGGCCCTCAACGCGCTGATGCTGATGAGCTACGTGGCCTTGAAAGACGGCGACGAGGTCGGGGCCATGACCTTTGGCACGGCCCCCGGCCAGCAACGCCACTTCGCGCCTCGCAAGGGCTCGTCCACGCTCAACGCCCTGATGGCCCGCCTGCACGACATCGAACCCGATGCCACGCATTCCGACTACCTGCTGGCTGCGCAAGACCTGCTGCGCGTGCAGCACAAGCGCGCCCTGGTCGTGCTGTTGACCAACTTCCGGGACGAGGATTCCGCTGAACTGCAGCCCGCCCTAAAACTGCTGCGCGCGCGCCACCTGGTGCTGGTGGCCAGCCTGCGCGAGCGCGTGCTCCGCGAAGTGGCCGAACAAGCCATCGAGAAACCCGGCCAGGCCATCGAGGTGGCGGGCGCCCATTGGTTCGAGCAAGCCAGGCGCGATGCGTTTCGGCGTGTCGTGGGGCTGGATGCCCTGTCCGTGGATGTGGAGCCGGGCCAACTGGCCGTGGCCCTGGTCAACCGTTACCACGCGGTCAAACGCTCAGGCCTGTTGTGATGGCCAAGGCATTGAACTGATTTTTTTCAACCCCAAGGAGGACGATGATGAGTGTTGCCAATCCCTACCAACCACCCCGCGCCAATGTGGCCGATGTTCGAAGCTCGTCGGCAGGCTATCAGCCGATCAAACTGTGGTCCAGCAAAGGACGCGTCAGCCGCCTGCAATACCTGGGCTACCTGATGGGCGGTTACCTGCTGCTCATCCTGGGCGCAGCCCTTATGGGCTTCATCGCCGCCGCAGCCGGCATGGACAAGTCCGCGGGCGCGCTGGGCGTGATCGCGGCCATCCCCTACATCGTCTTTTCCATCCTGATGGCCATCCAGCGTGCGCACGACATGGACTGGTCGGGCTGGACCAGCCTGCTCGCCCTCATTCCATTCGTGGCACTGGTATGGCTATTCAAAGCGGGCACGCCGGGCGAAAACCGCTTCGGCGCACCACCGCCACCCAACACCACCAAGGTCAAGATCCTCGCTCTGCTGCTGCCCATCATTGGCATCATCGGCATCGTGGCCGCCATTGCATTGCCGGCTTATCAGGGCTATGTGCTGAAATCCAAAGGCGCTCAGCCCTCTTACCAGCCACCAGCACCCTGACCCGCGTTGAAGGGCTCAGGTCGTCAGCACAGTCCGCTGTGCTGACTTCGGCCTGAAAGCCACGCACACATGGGCGTCGGTCTCGATGTAAGGCCCGCCAATCAGGTCAATGCAATACGGCACCGCCGCGAAAATGCCGGGGACCACCGAGCGGCCCTCGGCATCACGCAGCCCTTCCAGCGTTTCGGCGATTGACTTGGGCTGCCCTGGCAAATTCAAGATCAAAGCCTGCTGGCGGATCACCGCCGTCTGCCTCGACAAGATCGCGGTCGGCACAAAACGCAGGCTGATCTGGCGCATCTGCTCGCCAAAGCCCGGCATTTCCTTGTCGGCCACGTCCAGCGTGGCTTCGGGCGTCACATCGCGCGGCGCCGGACCGGTGCCGCCCGTGGTCAACACCAGGTGGCAACCCGCCACATCCACCAACTCGCGCAAAGCGGCCGCAATGCCTTGGCGCTCATCGGGGATCAGGCGGGGCACCCAGGTGATCGGGTTGCGCACCGCGCGCCCCAACCAGTCCTGCAAGGCGGGCAAGCCTTTGTCCTCGTAGACGCCCGTGCTGGCACGGTCGGAGATCGACACCACGCCAATGCGGACCTCATCCAGGCCGGTGGAAGTCAGCTCGCTCACGCTTCAGTCCTCGCCTTCGCCCTCGTCCAGCAGCTCATCGCCCTCATCGGTGCGCGTCTGCCCTTCCAGGGCCTGCTTGATGAACTGGAACAGCTCGCGGAAGCCCCGCCCACTGCGGTTCTCGGGGGCAGCGGCAAAGTCCTTGCGGGCATTGCGGATCAGCGCGCGCAATTTCTGCACGTCGGATTGCGGGTACTCGGCGACCCAGCGCGTCAGCGCGTTGTCATCGGCCACCAGTTCGGCACGCCAACGCTCCGAATCGTGCAGCGCCAATGCATTGCGTGCGTGACCCAACTGAAACGAGGCCACGGCCTCCTTGATGGGCTCGGCATCGACGCCACGCAGCAATTTGCCGACGTATTGCATCTGCCGACGCTTGCCCTCAAAGGACTTGGTGCGCTTGTAATCGTCGATCGCGTCGCTCAGCAATTCGGGCAGGCCGATGTCCGCCAGGCGGTCCTTGGGCATCGTCACCAAGGCTTCGCCCAAGGTCTGCAGCTCATGGCTGTCCCTTTTTAGCTGCGATTTGCTGGGCCGCCGATAGCCGTTTTCATCGACTTCGTCGTCGTCGGAAGGGGGAAACTGTTCTGAATTCATGTGGTCGCTATGATACGAGGTCAACCCCCTCACCGACGCGAACCGCATACATGGCCGCCAACAAATCCTCCAAGTCTTCTTCCAACGCCAAGCAACCCGACCTGTCCGGCTTCGCCTATTCGCGCGATCAGTTCCAGCAATTGATCGAAGACGCCTTGAGCCTGGCCCAGAAGCTGGGGGCTTCTGACGCCGCCGCCGAGGTCTCCGAAGGCATGGGCCTGTCGGTGTCGGTGCGCAAGGGCAAGCTTGAAAACGTCGAGCGCAACCGCGACAAATCCATCGGCATCTCGGTCTACCTGGGCCAACGCCGGGGCAACGCCAGCACCTCTGACTTCTCACCCGCCGCGCTTGAGCAAACCGTTCGCGCCGCCTACGACATCGCCCGCTTCACCGCCGAAGACCCGGCCGCCGGCCTGCCCGATGCCGAAGACCTGGCCACCGGTCGCGCCGCCAAGCGCGACCTGGACCTGTTCCACCCCTGGTCCATCGACGCAGCTCAGGCCGCCGAACTGGCCCGCCGCTGCGAAGACGCCGCCTTGACGGTCGACCCGCGCATCACCAACTCCGAAGGCGGTGGCGTGTCGGCCCAGCAATCGCACTTCCTGGCCGGCAACACGCGCGGTTTCCGGGGCGGTTACGCCAGCTCACGCCACTCGCTGTCGGTCTCGCCCATCGCTGGCCGTGGCAACGACATGCAGCGCGACTTCTGGTACTCATCAGAGCGCGATGCTCGTGACCTGGCGCGCCCCGAAGTCATCGGCCGCTATGCCGCCGAACGCGCCCTGGCCCGACTCAAATCCCGCAAGATCGCCACCTGCGAAGTGCCAGTGCTGTTCGAATCGCCCCTGGCCGCCGGCCTGCTGGGCGCCTACGTACAAGCCACCAGCGGTGGCGCGCTGTACCGCAAGTCCACCTTTTTGCTCGACAGCCTGGGCACGCAGGTGCTGCCCAAGCACATCAACATCCTGGAAGATCCCCACATCCTCAAGGGCAAAGGCAGTGCCCCTTTCGATGACGAAGGCGTGCTGACCCGCAAGCACCACGTGCTCAAGAACGGTGTGGTGCAAAGCTATTTCCTGTCGAGCTACTCGGCGCGCAAGCTGGGCATGAAGACCACCGGCCACGCGGGCGGATCGCAGAATCTGATCCTGCAAAGCCGCCTGACCGACCCCAAGGACAACCTCAAGGCCATGATCAAGAAGCTGCACCGCGGTTTGTTGGTGACCGAGCTGATGGGCCAAGGCGTGAACTACGTGACAGGCGACTACTCGCGCGGCGCGGCCGGCTACTGGGTCGAGAACGGCAAGATCGCCTACCCGGTCGAAGAGATCACCATCGCCGGCCACCTGGGCGAGATGTTCAAGCAGATCGTGGCCGTGGGCGCCGACGAGTACACCTACGGCAGCAAGACCGTGGGCTCCATCCTCATCGAGAAGATGAAAATCGCCGGGCATTGATGCCTGTCGATTGACGCCAGTGGGCAACGCGGGAAAGCCCCTGCCCTCATGCAGTCCCCGTGCTGGTGAAGCACTCCTAGAATGTCCGAATTCAAGCCCCGCTTGAACTTCGGACCATTCCCAGGAGACCCGCCATGCAAAGACGTTCCTTCATCAACCGCGCTGGCCTGGCCGGTGTACTGGCGGCTGGCGCCGCCCCCGCCATCGTTCGCGCCGAGCCCAGCGTGCGCTGGCGCCTCGCCTCCAGCTTTCCCAAATCGCTGGACACCATTTTTGGTGCCGCCGAAGTCTTCACCAAAAAGATCAGCGAGATGTCGGGCGGCAAGTTCGTCATCTCGGTGCACGCTGGCGGCGAGCTGATGCCGGCGTTCAGCGTGGTCGACGGCGTGCAGAACGCCACGGTCGAAATGGCCCACACCGCGCCCTACTACTTTGTCGGTAAGGACGAAACCTTCGCCATCGGCAGCGCCATCCCCTTCGGACTGAACTCGCGCCAGATGAGCGCCTGGATGTACGAAGGCAATGGCCTCAAGCTCATGCGCGAGTTCTACGCTCAGTACAACATCATCAACTTCCCCGGTGGCAACACCGGCGCACAAATGGGCGGCTGGTACCGCAAGCCGATCAAGTCCCTGGAAGACATGAAGGGCCTGAAGATGCGCATTGGCGGCTTTGCCGGCAAGGTCATTGAACGCATGGGCGCCATCCCCCAAAACCTGCCGGGCGGTGAGATCTACCAGGCACTTGAAAAAGGCACCATCGACGCCGCCGAGTGGGTCGGCCCCTACGATGACCAGAAGCTGGGCTTCCAGAAGGTGGCGCCCTTTTACCACTACCCCGGCTGGTGGGAAGGTGGCCCACAACTGGACTTCTTCATCAACAACAAGGCCTTCAATGCCTTGCCGTCCGAGTACAAAGCCATGATCGAAGCGGCCGCCTCGCATGCCCACGTGGAGATGCAAGCCAGGTACGACGCCGCCAATCCGCTGGCGCTCAAGCAATTGGTCGCGGCCAAGGCTCAACTGGTGCAGATGCCCAAGTCGGTCATGGACGGTGCCTTCAAGGCCTCGATGGAGATCTACAGCGAGTTGAACGCCAAGAACAAGAACTGGGCCAAGGTTTACGCCGACTACGCCAAGTTCCGCGCCGACCAGAACCTGTGGTTCCGCTTCACCGAGGCCACGTTCGACCGCTACATGCAGGCCGCCAAGCTGTGACTTGAGCGACGGGCCGGGTGAGCCCGGGCGTCCTGTTCAAGGCGCCTGGTCACCCGACTTCTGCAAGGCGTCGTTCACGGCCTTGTTCAGGTCTTCTTCAGGCGGCACCTCGGGCATGGGCAAGCCTTCTTCAGGCACCGCCGAGGCCAGATCATCCATCGGCGCCGACAGATCAAGCGGCATGTCGATCTGAATGTTGTCCACATCGACCACCGCTTCCTTGTCCAGCCAGTAGGTGACGGACTCCGGCCAGAAAATCACCACGGCCACCAGCATCAGCTGCATCACCACCCAGGGGATCGCTCCGAGGTAAATGTCGCGCGACAAAATCGGTTTGACGATGGCCCCGCTCTTGTAGATCTGATCAGCGATGCCCCGCAGGTAGAACAGCGCAAAGCCGAACGGCGGGTGCATGAAGCTGGTTTGCATGTTCACGCACAGCAGCACCCCGAACCACACCAGGTCGATGCCCAGCTTCTCGGCCACCGGCGCCAGCAGCGGGATGATGATGAAGGCAATCTCGAAGAAATCGAGGAAGAAGGCCAGGAAGAACACGAAAATGTTCACCGCGATCAGGAAGCCCAGCGGACCACCCGGCAGGTGCGCCAGCATGTCCTCGACCCAGCGGTTGCCATCCAGCCCCTGGAACACCAGCGAGAACACGCTGGAGCCCACCAGGATGAAGATGACCATGGCCGTGACGCGCATGGTGCTGTCCATGGCCTGCCAGAGCAGACTCACCGTCAGGCGCTTGTTGATGGCGGCCAGCACAATGGCGCCCAGGGCGCCCAGAGCGCCAGCTTCGGTCGGTGTGGCCAGCCCCATGAAGATCGTGCCCAGCACCATGAAGATCAGCACGACAGAGGGCACCATGCCCCACAGCACCTTCTTCCACAGCCCCCAGCCTCGCTGCAGGCGGGCCTCTTCCGGCAAAGGTGGCACCAGCTTTGGATAGAAGAACGCAATCAGGGCCGTGTAGGCCAGGAACATGCCGGTCTGCATCAACGAGGGGCCAATGGCGCCCTTGTACATGTCGCCCACCGAACGGCCCAACTGGTCGGCCAGCACCACCAGCACCAGGGATGGCGGGATCAACTGCGTGATCGTGCCCGAGGCGGCGATCACGCCGGTGGCGTAGCGCATGCTGTAGCCATAGCGCACCATGATCGGCAGCGAGATCACGCCCATGGCGATGACGCTGGCGGCCACCGTGCCTGTGATGGCACCGAGGATGGCACCCACGATGATCACCGCAAAGCCCAGACCGCCAGGCCGGCGGCCGAACAATTGCCCGGTGCCCTCCAGCAGATCTTCGGCCAAGCCACAGCGCTCCAGCACCGCGCCCATGAAGGTGAAAAACGGGATGGACAGCAGCAGCTCGTTGGACACGATGCCAAACAGCCGCAACGGCAGGTTGCCCATGAACTCGATGGGCAAAATGCCCAAGGCCACGGCACCGTAGCCAAAGGCCAACCCCAACCCAGCCAGCGAAAACGCCACCGGGAAACCGAAGAGCATGACCAGCACCAGCGCGCCAAACATCAATGGCGCCATGTGTTCCAGAGTGATCACTGCAACGGTCTTTCGTAGTGGGTGTCCATGTTGTAGGTGCCACGCAAGTAGCCCACGCGCTTGATGATCTCCGACACCGCCTGCAGGGCCAGCAGCGCAAAACCCAAGGGAATCATGGCTTTGATCGGCCAGCGCAACAGCCCACCCGCGCTGGGTGAAACCTCTTGCTGCACGTAGGAATCGTGGACCATGTGGATGCTGAGCCAGCCAGTGATCACGCACACCGGCAACAGCACCAGCAGCAGGCCCAGCAGGTCAATCCAGGCCCGCGTGCGTGGCGCGCGAGACCCGTAGATCACATCGACCCGCACGTGCTCATTGAGCTTGAGCAGCGCAGGCGCCCCCAGGAACACCGCCGCGCCAAACAGGTACCACTGGGCCTCCAGCCAGGCATTGGAGCCCAGGTTGAAGGTGTAGCGGATCAAGGCATTGCCCGCGCTGAGGGCGCAGGCCAGCACCAGCATCCAGGCGGCCAATTGCCCCAGCCGCACCGACAAGGCATCCACCGCGCGAACAAAGATGTGACTCACCGGACCCATGGCCTGGTGCGCCCTCAACCCAGCGCCACAGCCTGGCTGAACAAACGCGAGGAACGCGCCCCGCTGCGGCAGAACATCAAGGTCGGGCGCGGCAAGGTTTTGAGCAGCTGGGCGGCTTGCGCGATTTCTTCGGGCGACTGGTAGCCGCCCTGCACCGGCAGGTAGGCGTAAGCCAGGCCAGCGGCCTTGGCGGCGGCTTCGATGGCGCTGGTGGTGGGCTGGTCAGGGCCGCCCTCAAAATCAGGGCGGTTGTTGACCACGCTCTTGAAACCAGCGGCGGCCACGGCGGCCATGGCTTCGGGCGTCAACTGAGGTGCCACGCAAACGTCGTCGCTCACGGGCTGGATCGGCAAGTTGTCAGACATCAATGTTCCCCTTGGTTGGAAATTCAGCCGGCCAACGCGGCTTTGACGGCGGCGGACACCAGGCCCATGTCGGCCTTGCCAGCCAGGCGCTGCTTGACCGCACCCATGACTTTACCCATGTCGCCAGGGCCCGAAGCGCCCAGCTCGGTGACGATGGCCTTGACCTCGGCAGTCACTTCGTCGGCAGACAGGCGCTGGGGCAGGTAGGCCTCCAGCACACCGATCTCGAAGGCTTCCTTGTCGGCCAGGTCGACCCGGCCAGCGGCCTGGAATTGCTGGTGAGAATCCTTGCGCTGCTTGAGGAGCTTGTCGACGATGGCGACCGTGGCGGCGTCGTCCAGCGTGATGCGCTCGTCGACTTCCTTTTGCTTCATGGCAGCCAGCAACATGCGGATGGCGCCCAGGCGTTCAGCCTCTTTGGCGCGCATGGCGCTCTTCATGTCTTCGGTGATCCGGTCTTTCAAGCTCATGGCTGGCTCCTCGTCTAGTTCAGAAACAACAAAGCCCGCATGGGCGTCCCCGCGCGGGCTTGTTCAGTCAACGACCGTGGGAAGCGTTAGCCACCGCAAGCAGTCGGACAGAGAAACTGTGCTTAGTACAGCTTCTTGGGCAGCTGCATGCTGCGCACGCGCTTGTAGTGGCGCTTGACGGCGGCTGCCTTCTTGCGCTTGCGTTCAGCGGTGGGCTTTTCGTAGAACTCACGGGCGCGCAGTTCGGTCAGCAAGCCGAGCTTTTCAATGGTGCGCTTGAAGCGGCGCAGAGCCACGTCGAACGGCTCGTTTTCCTTGACACGGATGGTCGTCATTGATCAATCACTTTCAGTATGAATGCATTCACAGGGCCAACGTGCGCTTTTAAAAGACCACAAAGGCAAACCACCCGGGCCAGGGCCCGTTCCCAGTTTCCGCGGAGGAAACGGGCATGCCCCACGGGGATTGCCATTGCCG
>NZ_JAUSAR010000078.1 GCF_030652515.1 Aquabacterium sp.
CCGCGCCATCCAGTGGAACGTGCTGACGACCCGCATCATGCTGCGCGCCGCCAAGGACCGCGACCTGGTCAGCTCGGCCAGCGTTGACTTCCTGATGTACTCGGGCTACCTGATGATGGCGCACTTCTGGCTGCAACAGGCCCAAAAGGCCAGTGAACTGCTGGCCAGTGGCAAGGGCAAGGAGCCCGCCGACTTCTACAAGGCCAAGATCCAGACGGCCGAGTTCTACTTCGAGCGCCTGCTGCCCCGCGCCGATGGCCACAAGAAGAGCGCTTTGGCCCCCACCAGCGCGATCATGGCGATGGATGCGGAGCACTTCACGTTCCCGTGATGCTGGGTGCCATGCGCCCTGTACCAGGCCCTCTTCGGAGGGCCTTTTTCATGCCTGGGCACAATCCCGCACTTGACTGAGGGATGGCAAGAGTCCGGATTTATTGCAAAATGACAGCAGTTGTTTTCAGATTGATCCCGGCTTTTTTCACAGGACAAATTCATGTCAATTGCCAAACCTTGGTTGACTCAGTACGGCGAAGGCGTGCCCGCCACGATCAACCCAGACGAGTACGCCTCGCTCGTTGACCTGCTGGAAGCCGCCTTCAAGACGCACGCCAAGCGCGACATGGCCGCGTTCATGGATTCGCGCTGGACCTTCGCCGAGATCGATGCCCACTCCAAGGCCCTGGCCACCTGGTTGCAGTCGCTCAAGCTGGCGAAGGGCGCGCGCGTTGCGATCATGATGCCCAACGTGCCCCAGTACACCGTGGCGATCGCCGGGGTGCTGCGCGCGGGCATGGTGGTGGTCAACGTCAACCCGATGTACACGCCGCGTGAACTGGAGCACCAGCTCAAGGACTCGGGCGCCGAGGTCATCATCGTCCTTGAGAACTTCGCCGTGACCTTGCAAGAGGTGGTCGAGCGCACACCCATCAAGCACATCGTGCTGAGCGCCATGGGCGACGTCTTCGGTGCCATCAAGGGCCCGCTGGTCACCTTCAACGCGCGCCACCTTGAAAAGAACGTGGTGGCCTTCAGCCTGCCCGACAACGAGCGCTGCAAGCAGACCACCTTCAAGACCGCCTTGGCCAGAGGCCGTGCTGGCAAATATGTGCCCCCCGTCATCAAGGGCTCTGACCCAGCTTTCTTGCAGTACACGGGCGGCACCACGGGCGTGTCCAAGGGCGCCACCTTGTCGCACCGCAATGTGGTCGCCAACATCCTGCAATGCGAGGCCTGGCTCAAGCCCGAGCTTGACAAGATCGACGGCCAGTTGATCAACGTCGTGGCCTTGCCGCTGTACCACATCTTCGCGCTCACGGTCTGCTTCTTCCTGAGCGCACGCATGGGCACCATGAACGTGCTGATCGACAATGCACGCGACCTGCCCGGCCTGATCAAAACGCTGAAGAAGTACAAGGTCACGCAGTTCCCGGCGGTCAACACCCTGTACAACGCCCTGGTGGAAGAACCTGATTTCGCCACGGTCGATTTCTCGCGCCTGCGCATGTGCATCGGTGGCGGCATGGCCGTGCAGCGCTCCACGGCTGAAGAATGGCAGCGCATCACTGGCGTGCCCATCGTGGAAGGCTACGGCCTGTCCGAGACCGCTCCGGTGCTGACGATCAACAAGCTGGACCACAAAGCCTACAACGCCGCCATCGGCTACCCCCTGCCCTCCACCGAGATCGTGCTGCTGAACGACGACGGCCAGGTGCAGCCCACCGGCGAGCCCGGTGAAATCAGCGTGCGTGGCCCGCAAGTCATGTCGGGCTACTGGAACCGTCCCGACGAGACCGCCAAGGTCATGACCGCCGATGGCTTCTTCCGCACCGGCGACATCGGCGTGTTCGACGAGACCGGCCAGATCAAGATCGTGGACCGCAAGAAGGACATGATCCTGGTGTCGGGCTTCAACGTGTACCCCAACGAGATCGAGCAGGTGGTGAACCTGCACCCCGGCGTGACCGAGTGCGCGGTGGTGGGCGTGCCCGACGATCGCGCTGGCGAAGCCGTGATGCTGTTCGTGGTGCGCAAGGACTACAGCCTGACCGAGAAGATGGTGGCCGAGTACTGCAAGGAGCAGTTGACCGGCTACAAGCGCCCCAAGTACGTCGAGTTCCGTGAAGACCTGCCCATGACCAACGTGGGCAAGATCCTGCGCAAGGACCTGCGCGATGAAGCGATCCGCGACATGGCCTTGCGCCAGAAGGATCAGAAGGCGGCCTGAGGCCAGCGCTTCATCCCAAAAAAGGCCGCCTGGGATAACCCGGTGGCCTTTTTCATCGGGGGCTGAACCCTGTCAGGCCGCCCACTGCTTCTTCAAAAACGCCGCCTGGCGTTGCAAGGCCAAGGTAGCACTGGGCATGATGCCCGCGTGGATCTGGAACACGTGCCAGCGCTGCTCATAGATCTCCAGCTCGACATGGCGGTCAAAGCGCTTGGCGGCATGGGCCAGCCAAACCGAATCATCGTGCAGCACTTCAATCTCGCCCACCTGCACCAGCGTGGGGGGCAAGGTGGCCAGGTTCTGGCGCTTGGGGAAGGCCAGCGGGTGATCGTGCTGCGGGCGGTACCAGGTGAAGCCCTGGTGGCCCCACTCGATGGTGATCAGCGGATCCAGCTTGCGATACTTCGTCTCGCTCTGGCTGTCGAGCTTGGCATCGAAGGCGGGTGACATCATCACCAGGCACTTGGGGCCCGGGATGCCTTCCAGCTCCAGCGCCTTGGTGACCAGCAAGGTCAGCGTGCCACCGGCCGAATCGCCAGCGATGGCGATGTTCTCGGGCTTGAAGCCGTCTTTCAGCAGCTGCTTGTAGCCAGTCACCGAGTCATTGATCTGCGCGGGGAAAGGCGCCTCGGGCACGCGGCGGTAGTGGATGGCCAGTACCTGGCAGTTGGCGAACTTGGCCAGGCGGCTGGTGATGCTGCGGTGGCTGCGCGGGCTGCCCGCGACGAAAGCGCCGCCATGCAAATACAGGATGGCGTGCTGGGGTTGGCTCAGGCCCTTGGGCGTCAGGCGCTCGGCCGTCATGTTGCCCACCGTGGTCTTCTCAACCGTGACGCCACCCGTGCCCGGCATCACGACCGACAGCATGTGCAACACGCCGCGCTGCAACTGGGGCGGCATGGGCGGCTTCATCACCGATTTGAAAAAGGCCCGCAGGGCAAAGCGCATGAGCCCGGCAGTCACGGCTTCATGCGCGCCCGTCAAAGGCGGGTAGCGGCGGATCACAGGTTCGCCAGCAGCGGCGCGGTCATCGGACATGTCAGGGCTTTCGGATCTCACAGCATTGGAAGAAGCGCTCATGGCTCATCCCATCATCTTCTTGAAGAAGAAGGTCACCAGCGGCTGGTACCACGAGCCGGTCAGTCGCACCAGCTTGTCCAGGAAAATGGCGTCGGGGCCCACCAGCACGCGGCGCTTGTTTTTCTCGACGGCGCGGATCATCGTGCGCGCGGCGCTGTTGGCCGTGGTGGTGTTGAGCAGCTTGTCGAAGCGGCGCCGGGCCAGTTCAAGGTCGGTGCCGGGCTTGGCCATCGAAGGATCCAGCTTGGCCGCCTTGGCAATGTTGGTGCGGATACCACCGGGGTGCACGCAGGTGGCGCTCACGCCGCAGTTCTCGACATCGAGCTCCTGGCGCAGCGATTCGGTGAAGCCACGCACCGCGAACTTGCTGGCGTTGTAGGTGCCCTGCGTGGGCTGCGACATCAGGCCAAACAGGCTGGAGGTGTTGACGATGTGGCCATCACCCGATTTCTTCAGGTGCGGCAGAAAAGCCTGCGTGCCCCACACCACGCCCCAGAAGTTGATGCCCATGATCCACTCGAAATCGGCGGGCTTGACCTTGTCCAGCGTGGCACCCAGGGCCACCCCGGCGTTGTTGAACACCAGGTTGACCTGGCCGAATTCGCTGGCCACCTGGTCGGCCCAGGCGTTCACGGCCTCGCGCTTGGACACATCCAGCTTGGTGGTGGACACCTTCACGCCATGCTTTTTGACGAGCGCGGCGGTCTCGGCCAAGCCGGCCTCGTTCACATCAGACAAGGCCACGTGGCAGCCTCGTTGGGCGAGTTCCACCGCCAGTTCGCGGCCCATGCCAGAGGCCGCACCGGTGATGGCCGCCACTTTGTTCTTGAAGTTTTTCATGGAGGTTCTTATTTGGCTTTGATGACGTAATCGGCCAGCTTGAAGGAGCTGGTGGCCTGGCGGTAGCGGAAGGTGAAGCCCGGCCACAGCGTGGTGTTCTTGCCGCTTTCATTGACATACCAGCTCTTGCAGCCCGATGCCCACACGGTGCCCTTCAGGCGCGACTGCATGTTCTCGACGAACTTCTGCTGCGCATCGGCCCGCACGTTCACCACGGCCATGCCTTCCTTGCGCATCTTCAGGATCGCGTCGAGCGCGTACTGCACTTGCGACTCGATCATGTACACCATGGAGCTGTGGCCCAGGCCCGTGTTGGGGCCCATCAGGAAGAACAGGTTGGGGAAGTTGGTCACCGACATGCCCAGGAAAGCCTCGGGGCCGCCTTGCTTGGCCCAGACCTCGGACAGGTCGCTCCCGCCCAGGCCGGTGTAGGCGCCACGCGGCACCAGCTCCTGCACCTTGAACCCCGTGCCCCAGATGATGACGTCGGCTGGATGCTCGACCCCATCGGCCGTCACGATGCCCTTGGGCGTGATGCGCTGGATGTTGTCAGGCACGACCTTGACGTTGTCGCGTGCCAAAGCCGGGTAGTAATCGTTGGACACCAGCACGCGCTTGCAACCGGCGCTGAAGTTGGGCGTCAACGCCTTGCGCTTGGCCGGGTCCTTGATGTACTTGTTGATGTGGCGGCGGCCCAGCAGCTCCAGCACCTTGAGGATCTTGGGCGAGATCACGAAGGCCACCACGCGGCTTTCCAGGATCCAGTAAGTGGCCCAGCGGTGCAAGGTTTGCGTGAAAGGGATCAGGCGCGTGATGCGCTTGGCCAGCTCCGAGCGCTTCCAGTCGGGCTTGGGCATGACCCAGGGCGCCGTGCGCTGGAAGTAATCCAGGCGGGCCACCTTGGGCGCGATCTGGGGCACAAACTGGATGGCGCTGGCACCCGAGCCGATCACGGCCACGCGCTTGCCGCGCAGGTCCACATCGTGGCGCCAATTGGCCGAGTGGAACATCTCGCCGGCAAAGGTTTCACTGCCTTCGGTTTTGGGGACGAAAGGGTTGCTCAAGGCCCCCGCCCCCGAGACGAGCACCTGGCCATGGAACTGGCGGCCGTCTTCGGTGGACACCACCCAAGTAGAGGATGCTTCGTCAAAACGCGACGCCACCACGTTGGCGTTGTAGCGAATGTGCGGCAAGATGCCGTATTTTTCGGCACAACGGCGCAAGTAGGCCCAGATTTCGGGCTGGGGGGCAAATTGGCGTGACCAATCCGGATTGGGCTCGAATGAATAAGAATACAGGTGCGACTGGACATCACAGGCGCAGCCCGGGTAGTGGTTGTCACGCCAAGTACCGCCCACATCGTCGGCCCGCTCCAGGATGACAAAATCATCCACGCCCGACTGCTTCAACCTGATCGCCATGCACAGGCCTGAAAAGCCCGTGCCCATGATCACCACACCTGCTCGCTCACTCATACATTCGTCTCCGAGTCCACTGCCGCACTGCACCATTTTGACAATGGTCAACTTCAAAAATAGTATTTGACAATGGCTGTTTCCAGAACCAGGGTTAACCCCGAATCACCCTCTACTTCGGGGACGACCGGCCGGCGTTATGCGGGGGTTGATCCAGAAGAGCGCCAGCGCCAGCGCAAGGCGCGCCTGATTGAAGCCGCGCTGGCCGTGTTTGGCGAAAAGGGATTCCACCCGGCCACGGTGCGGGACGTGTGCAAGGAGGCGAAACTCACCTCGCGCTACTTTTACGAATCCTTCGACAGCATGGAGGCCTTGTTCCGCTCGGTGTATGGCGCGATCAGCCGGCAGTTGATGCAATCCACCATCGTGGCCCTGGCGCAATGCCCGCCCGACCCGGAGAAGTTGTCGGAAGCGGCCATCCGCGCTTTCCTGGAGTTCATCCAGGAAGACCCGCGGCGCGCGCGCGTGGGCTTGATCGATGCCCTGAACGTGGGCGAAGGCATGAACTCGCTGGCCAACAAGGCCAGCCAGGACTATGCGCAGTTGGTGGGCACCTTCGTGCAACAGTTCTTCCCCAACCTGACCGAAATGGGCCTGAACCCCACCATCATTGCCGACGGCCTGGTGGGCTCCAGCAACCGCATCGCCACGCAGTGGGTGGCCGAGAAATGCAAGACGCCGCTGGACGAAGTGCTGCACAACTGCGTCAGCATCTTCAAGGCCTGCATCGAAATGGCCCGGCGTGGCAACATCGCCCCACCCTGAACCTCAAAGCTGAAAGGCCAACCAGCGGATCAGGCCCTCGGCAACCTCGCGCACCACGCCCGGGGCTTGTGCGCGGTACAGCGATGCACCGGCCTGTGGCCGCGCGGCCCATTGCGCAAAGCGCCGCACGTCCACGGGATCGTACATGGCCACCATCAACTCGTAGTTCAGGAACAAGCTTCTTTCATCCAGGTTGGCCGAGCCCACCAGGGCGATGTCGTCGTCGATGACGATGGCCTTGGCGTGAACCATGCGCGGGGCCAGCCAGACGCGCGCACCCGCCTGCGACATGTCGCGCAGGGCGGCGTGCCGCGACAGGTCGGCCAGCCGGTGGTTGGACTGGGCGGGCAGGATCAGGTCCACGGCCACCCCGCGCCGGGCGGCCAGGGTCAGGGCCATCAGCAAGGTGGCATCGGGCAGTCCTGGTCGAAGCGCGACTGGGCCTGGCGCGCCAGATCGCCCCTCAGGTCAAAGCTCAAGTCGATCCACGGTGTTTTCTGATGGTCGGGGTCACCCACAAAATACTCTGCGGCGAGGTTGCGCCCCCCGGTCCACAAAAGCTCGCCGTCGACGATGACGAGCTTGCGGTGGTTGCGCAGGTTGGTGCGGCCCGGCAAGGGCGATCGCCAGGGCGACACGAACAAAGCCACCTGCACACCAGAGGCCCTCAACGCCCTCAGCGGTGGGCGGCCGCCCAGGTACACGCCGATGCCATCGATCAGGCAGCGCACCCGCACGCCCTCCCGCGCTTTGTGCATCAGCAAGGTGGTGATTTCCTGGCCCAAGGCATCCCGCCCCATCAGGAAGGTGCACAGGTCCAGGCTGCGGGTGGCGCCGGTGATCACTGCGCGCAGTGCGGTCAGCGCGGCCTGCCCGTCGTCGTGGATGGCCAGTTGCTGGTAAGCGGCTGCGGGCGGCAGGCCCAAGGCGCCCGCCAGATGCTGGAAGCGGGCCACGGGCGTTTGCTCGCGGGACTGGTCGGAGGAAGGCACGGCGGATGCAGGCCGCGGCGGATGCCCGCGCAAGACCTTGCGGTTGCCGAACAGCAGGTACAGCGGCAACGCGATGTAGGGCAGCACGACCCAGGCAATCGCGGCCGAGGGATGCCGACGTTGACGGCGCGCGTGCGAGGCGATCACGTAGGTGCCCAGGCCCAAGATCACCATGAGCCCGTGCAGGGACAGCAGGTGGTGGCTTACCCAGGCATGGAGCATGTCCATGCCATGGAACCTTCTAGGGCGTCGTCACACCCCGGCATGCGCCGCCTGCTGGTCCGCATGGTAGCTCGAGCGCACCATCGCACCCACGGCCGCGTGGCTGAAGCCCATCTTCTGCGCTTCCTGCTCGAACATCTTGAAAGTGTCCGGGTGCACATAACGGCGCACCGGCAAGTGGTGCCCGCTGGGCGCCAGGTACTGGCCGATGGTGATCATGTCGATGTCGTGCTCGCGCATGTCGCGCATCACTTGCAGGATCTCTTCGTCGGTCTCGCCCAGGCCCACCATGATGCCGCTCTTGGTGGGCACGTTCGGGTGCAGGGCCTTGAACTTCTTGAGCAGATTCAGGCTGAACTGGTAGTCGGAACCTGGGCGCGCTTCCTTGTAGAGGCGAGGCGCGGTTTCCAGGTTGTGGTTCATCACGTCGGGTGGTGCCGCCTTGAGGATCTCCAGGGCGCGGTCGTCACGGCCACGGAAATCGGGCACGAGAATCTCGATCTGCGTGGCCGGGCTGAGTTCGCGCACCTGGCGGATGCATTCCACGAAATGAGCCGCGCCGCCATCGCGCAGGTCGTCGCGGTCCACGCTGGTGATGACCACGTATTTGAGCTTCAGTCTGGCGATGGTGCGCGCCAGGTTGAGTGGCTCATTCACGTCCAGGGGATCGGGCCGGCCGTGGCCGACGTCGCAGAACGGGCAGCGCCGCGTGCACTTGTCGCCCATGATCATGAAGGTGGCCGTGCCCTTGCCGAAGCACTCGCCGATGTTCGGGCAGGACGCTTCCTCGCAGACCGTGTGCAGGTTGCTCTCGCGCAGGATCTGCT
>NZ_JAUSAR010000144.1 GCF_030652515.1 Aquabacterium sp.
CGCGCCGGCCTGTGCGCCCAGCAGGATGTGTCTCGGATGGAGGGAGGCCAAGGCGCGGTTACCAGCGGGTTACAGCAGGTGCTTCACGCCGTCCTGCTCGCCTTGCAGCTCGGCCAGGGTCTTGTTGATGCACTCTTGCGAGAAAGCATCGATGGGCAGGCCTTCAACCATCTTGTATTCGCCGCCTTCGCAGGTGACGGGGTAGCCGAACATGATGTCAGCCGGGATGCCATATTCACCCTTGGACGGGATGCCCATGGTGACCCACTTGCCATTGGTGCCCAGGGCCCAATCGCGCATGTGGTCGATGGCAGCATTGGCAGCCGAAGCCGCCGACGACACGCCACGGGCGGCGATGATGGCCGCACCGCGCTTGCCCACGGTGGGCAGGAACACGTCGCTGTTCCACACGGCGTCGTTGATCATGTCCTTGACCGATTGGCCATCGATCGTGGCGAAGCGGTAGTCAGCGTACATGGTGGGCGAGTGGTTGCCCCACACGGCCAGCTTTTCGATCGAAGCCACGGGCTTGCCAGTCTTGGCGGCCAGTTGCGAGGCCGCGCGGTTGTGGTCCAGGCGCAGCATGGCGGTGAAGTTCTTGGCAGGCAGGTCAGGCGCCGACTTCATGGCGATGTAGGCGTTGGTGTTGGCGGGGTTGCCCACCACCAGCACGCGCACATTGCGCGAAGCGACGGCGTTCAGTGCCTTGCCTTGAGCCGTGAAGATCTGGGCGTTGGCGGCCAGCAGGTCGGCACGTTCCATGCCGGGGCCACGGGGGCGCGCGCCGACCAGCAGAGCGTAGTCGGTGTCCTTGAAAGCCTGCAGCGGATCGCTGTGGGCTTCGATGCCGGCCAGCAGGGGGAAGGCGCAGTCTTCGAGTTCCATGATCACGCCCTTCAGCGCGTTCTGGGCCTTCTCGTCGGGGATCTCCAGCAGTTGCAGGATCACGGGTTGATCTTTGCCCAGCATTTCGCCGGAGGCGATGCGGAACAACAGGGCGTAGCCGATTTGACCAGCGGCGCCGGTGACGGCAACGCGAACGGGTGATTTGCTCATGTGCAACTCCGAAAGAAAAGAGGAGAGAGGTGGGGTAGTAACAACCCCCAAGTGTAGCGTCGTGCGCAGTCTAGGGGCAGTGTTGTGAATCGTCAATGCTCTTATGTCTTATATAAGACATCTTTCATCAGAGGGTGGACTAAAACGGGTGCTTGTGGTGCAATCAACTTCCGTGAAAACCCATGCTGTCGTGGCCCCTTCCTTGCCTTCTTCTGGTGCCCCTGCCGAGCCGCCTGCCCTGGTCGCGGGCGAGGCGTCGGCGTCTGGTGTCGGGTCGCCTTCCTTCAGCCCGCTCTACCAGCAGATCAAGTCGCTCATTTTGCGCAGCCTGCAAGCTGGCGAATGGCGCCCGGGTGAGGCCATCCCCAGCGAAATCGAGCTGGCGGCCCGTTTCAAGGTCAGCCAGGGCACGGTGCGCAAGGCGGTGGATGAGTTGGCGTCCGAAAACCTGCTGTTGCGCCGCCAGGGCAAGGGTACCTACGTGGCCACCCACACCGAAGAGCGCGTGCAATACCGCTTTTTACGCCTGACTCCCGATCAGCCTGAGCACGCTGGCCCCGTCCAGCGCGAGTTCCTCGATTGTCGGCGCCTGCGCGCCCCGGCCGACATCGCCCGTTTGCTGCAACTCAAGGCTGGCGACATGGTGGTTGAAGTGCGCCGCGTCATGCATTTCGCCGGCAAGCCGGTGGTGTTGGACGACATCTGGCTGCCCGGCCACCTGTTCAAGGGTCTGACGGCCGAGCGCCTGAGCGATTACAAAGGCCCCATGTACGGCCTGTTCGAGACTGAGTTTGGCGTGCGCATGATCCGCGCCGAAGAGAAAATCCGGGCCGTGGCCGCTGGCGAAGTCGAGGCCGCCCTGCTCAAGATCGCCGTGGGTGCTCCGCTTTTGAGCGTCGAGCGCCTGTCTCACACCTATGACGACCAACCCGTGGAGCTGCGCCGCGGGCTTTACATGACCGAGTTCCACCACTATCGGAACGAATTGAACTAACCCCGTCGAGGAACAAGGGATTGCCCTTAAAATCGCGGATTCTTTGACTGTTTTTTGACGCAAGGCAGGAGCCTTCAGAAAAATGGCTGACAACACCAAACCCCCCCGCCCCGTCTTCACGAACATCCATGTGACTGACATCGTCAGCTACAAGCTGCCGCCAGCCGGGATCGTCTCGATCCTGCACCGCGTCAGCGGTGTCGTGATGTTTCTCTTGCTGCCCTTCGTCGTCTGGATGTTCGACACCAGCCTGACCTCGGAAATCTCCTATGACGAGTTCAAATCGGTGTTCACGGCCGGTGCGGGCATCTTGCCGGCCATCCTGGTCAACGTCATCACCTGGGGCTTGATCTGGGCCTACCTGCACCATTTCATCGCGGGTGTGCGCCACCTGTGGATGGACGCCACGCACAGTGTTTCCAGGCAGCAGGGCCATTCCTCGGCCATCGTCACCCTCGCCCTGAGCGTGGGCCTGACCCTGATCCTGGGCGCCAAGCTGTTCGGCCTGTTCTGATCTCGACCGCGGAAACTCAACACCATGTCTAAAAACTACGGTACCAAGCGCGTCGTCGTCGGCGCGCACTACGGCTTGCGCGACTGGCTGGCGCAACGCATCACGGCTGTCCTGATGGCCTTGTTCACAGTGGCGCTGCTGGTGCAGGTCATCTTTGGCGATCCCATCGGCTATGAAAAATGGGCGGGCATTTTCTCGCACCAATGGATGAAGTTCCTGACCTTCGTGGTCATCCTGTCCCTGGCTTATCACGCCTGGGTCGGCATGCGCGACATCTGGATGGACTACATCAAACCCGTGGGCATCCGACTGAGCCTGCAAGTGTTCACCATCGTCTGGCTTCTGGGCTGCGCTGGCTGGGCCATCCAAGTGCTGTGGAGACTTTAAATAATGGCGATCGCAACTTCCATCCCTACCCGCAAGTTTGACGTCGTCATCGTCGGAGCCGGCGGCTCCGGCATGCGCGCTTCCTTGCAATTGTCCCTGGCTGGCCTGAACGTGGCCGTGCTGTCCAAAGTGTTCCCCACCCGCTCGCACACCGTGGCGGCGCAAGGCGGCATTGGTGCCTCGCTGGGCAACATGTCCGAAGACAACTGGCATTACCACTTCTACGACACCATCAAGGGCTCCGATTGGCTGGGCGACCAGGACGCCATCGAGTTCATGTGCCGCGAAGCCCCCAAGGTCGTGTACGAGCTTGAGCACTTCGGCATGCCCTTTGACCGCAATGCCGACGGCACCATCTACCAGCGTCCCTTCGGCGGCCACACCGCCAACTACGGTGAAAAACCCGTGCAACGCGCTTGCGCTGCCGCTGACCGCACCGGCCACGCTTTGCTGCACACGCTGTACCAGCAAAACGTCAAGGCCCGCACCCAGTTCTTCGTCGAGTGGATGGCGCTGGACGTGATCCGCGACGCCGAAGGCGATGCCGTGGGCGTGGTCGCGCTGGAAATGGAAACCGGCGATGTGCACGTGTTGCACGCCAAGACCGTGCTGTTCGCCACCGGTGGCGCCGGTCGCATCTATCAAGCATCGACCAACGCCTTCATCAACACCGGCGACGGTCTGGGCATGGCGGCGCGCGCTGGCATCCCCCTGGAAGACATGGAGTTCTGGCAGTTCCACCCCACCGGCGTGGCCGGCGCGGGCGTGTTGCTGACCGAAGGCTGCCGTGGTGAAGGCGCCATCCTGCGCAACAGCAATGGCGAACGCTTCATGGAGCGCTATGCGCCCACCCTGAAAGACCTGGCCCCGCGCGACTTCGTGTCTCGCTCGATGGACCAGGAAATCAAGGAAGGCCGTGGCTGTGGTCCCAACAAGGATTACGTCCTGCTGGACATGACGCACATCGGCGCCAAGGACATCATGAAGCGACTGCCCTCGGTGTTCGAAATTGGCCACAACTTCGCCAACGTCGACATCACCAAGGAGCCGATCCCCGTGGTGCCGACCATCCACTACCAGATGGGTGGCATTCCCACCAACGTCTACGGTCAAGTGGTGGTGCCCGCTGGTGTTGGCGAAAACCGCAAGCCCAACGAGATCATCAACGGCCTGTATGCCGTGGGTGAGTGCTCCTGCGTGTCGGTGCACGGCGCCAACCGCCTGGGCACCAACTCGCTGCTGGACCTGGTGGTGTTCGGTCGCGCTGCGGGCAACCACATTGTCGACTTCAACCTCAAGTCCAAGAACCACAAGCCCCTGCCCAAGGACGCCGCCGACCAGACGCTGGCCCGTCTGGCCCGCCTGGACGGCGCCACCAATGGCGAGTACTCGCAAGACGTGGCCAACGACATCCGTGCCTCCATGCAGAAGCACGCTGGCGTGTTCCGCACGCAAAAGACGATGGACGAAGGCGTCAAGCAGATCGCTGCCCTGCGTGAACGCGTCAAGGGCATCGGCCTGAAGGACAACTCCAAGGTCTTCAACACCGCCCGCATCGAAGCGCTGGAAGTCGAGAACCTGATCGAAGCCGCCCAAGCCACCATCGTGGCCGCCGCCGCCCGTCCGGAAAGCCGTGGCGCCCACGCCCACGACGACTTCCCCAACCGCGACGACGACAACTGGATGAAGCACTCGCTGTGGTACTCCGAAGGCAACCGCCTGGAGTACAAGCCTGTGAACCTGCAACCGCTGACGGTGGAATCCGTTCCCCCGAAAGTCCGGACGTTCTGATTAGGACCGCACCATGAAGCGCACTTTCAAAATCTACCGCTACGATCCGGACAAGGACGTCAAACCCTACATGCAGACCATCGAGGTCGAACTCGACGGTCAGGAGCGCATGCTGCTGGATGCTTTGGTCAAGCTCAAGGCGGTTGATCCCACTTTGTCGTTCCGCCGCTCCTGCCGTGAAGGCGTGTGCGGTTCTGACGCCATGAACATCAACGGCAAGAATGGTCTGGCCTGCCTGACCAACATGCTGACCTTGCCGGGTGAAATCGTGTTGAAGCCGCTGCCGGGCTTGCCCGTCGTGCGCGACCTGATCGTCGACATGACGCAGTTCTTCAAGCAGTACAACTCGATCAAGCCTTACCTGGTCAACGATGAGCCGCCGCCTGATAAAGAGCGCCTGCAGTCGCCCGAAGAACGCGAAGAGCTCGACGGCCTGTAC
>NZ_JAUSAR010000095.1 GCF_030652515.1 Aquabacterium sp.
AGGCTGTTATGCACAGTCATCGGTTATGCACAGTTGTCGAGTCCTTCCTTGCTGAGGGCCTGGATTCGCCTGTACCGCTGACGGCCGCGCTGCTTGTGAACTGGACATAAGTCAGGCGTCGGCGCATGGATGGTCATCTCACAACTGGAGATCACCATGGATTCGATCCGTTCGCTGCACCCGATGGCCAAGACTTGGTTACTCGATGGCCCGCTGTCCCCATACGTTGATGCGTTCGAGGCGTTGCTGGAACGTGGCCGGTACGCGGAAGGTACCGTGGCGACCGACCTACGCGCATTGGCGCACTTTGCCCATTGGATGACACGATGTCGGCTGACTGCCGATCAGATTGACGAGGCCCTGGTCCAGCAGTTCCTGGATTCGCACTTGCCACGATGCGACTGCCATGCCACTGCATTGCGCACCCATGGCGACCTGCGGGCCAGCCTTGCGCACCTGTTGGCCGTGCTTCGTGAGCAGCACGTCATCTTGGAGCTGTCCGGGCCCAGCGGCCCCATTGCGGAGGAAATGCACCGCTACAACGTGCACATGCGCGACGCCCGCGGCCTGGGGGTCGGCACGCGCGCGGGGCGACTGGCAATCGTAGGCAGGCTACTCCTGTGCAAATTCGCTGGCAAAGCCATCGCCATCGGTGAGTTGCAGCCAGAAGACGTTCGCGGCTTCATTGCAACCGAACTGACGCGGGTGAACAGCGTGTCGCACGCCAGCGCGCTGGCAGCTGCACTGCGGGCCTACTTCCGCTACCGCGCCACCTGTGGCGATGCCATGCATGCCTTGCTGGGTGTTATCTCATCACCCGCGCGCTGGAGCCTGGCGTCTCTGCCGCGAGCACTCACGACCGAAGAGGTGCAGCGACTGCTGACGCATTGCGCCCAAGCGCGATCGACGCCGCTGCGCTTGCTGGCCATGGTGCACTTGGCTCTGGATCTTGGGCTGCGCGTAGGCGAGATCGCCAAGCTGAAGATGGACGACTTCGACTGGCGCGCCGGCACCGTGACTTTGAAAGGCACGAAGTCGCTGCGTCAGGATGTTCTGCCACTGCCGGCAGCCACAGGACAAGCGCTGGCCGCATACGTGATGCACGAGCGGCCGGTGACCACGCTGCCATTCCTGTTTGTGCGGCGGATGGCACCGCACGACAGCCCCGTCGGCGTGGACGCGGTAAGCAGCGCCATCGGTCGTGCTCTGCGACACGCTGGCATCGCTCGTAGCAGCCACTCTTTACGTCACACGCTGGCATGCCGCTTGGTCAACAAAGGCAGCTCGATCAAGGAAGTCGCCGACGTGCTTCGGCATCGATCAATGAACACCTCGTTGATCTACGCCAAGCTCGACTTGCAAGCGCTTGCCGAGGTTGCCCTGCCTTGGCCAGGGAGTGCCGCATGAGCGCCCCGGTAGTCCCCAGCAGCGACTTGGCCTCCAGGGTGCGGCAATACCTGGATGAGCGACGGCGACTTGGGTTCAAGCTGTGTTCAACTGCTCGCGCCTTGTCCAGCTTTGAACGCTTCGTCACCAACACTGGCCATACGGGACCGCTGACGATTGAGCAAATGGCGCAATGGGCCCGCCAGGTCCAAGCCACACATATGGTGGACGGTCTGGTCGGCAGCGACACAGCGGCGCGTCGGCTGGTCTTGTTGCGGCCGTTCATGCGCTGGATGCGGCAGTTCGAGCCAGCCACCGAAGTGCCGGATGATTCCAGCTTCGGGCCGATCCCCGGCCGGGTGTCGCCTCACATCTACTGCGACGCCGAGATCGTCGCGCTGCTGGCAGCTGCCCGCCAACTCGGGCCGTCGGATGGTCTTCGCGCCGCCACCTATACGACGCTGTTCGGGCTAATTGCCTCGACTGGGTTGCGGATCTCCGAAGCGCTCAATCTGACTGACTCTGACGTGGACTTGGACGATGGTGTCTTGACCATACGCCAGACTAAGTTCGGCAAGTCTCGCCAGGTGCCGCTGCACCCGAGCGCGATCGGCCCATTGGCAAACTACTTGGCGCTGCGCCGTCAGCATGTGCGTCCGACAGCGAACACGACCTTCTTCGTCAGTTCGCGCGGCGCGCGCCGGGGCGAGCCGCTGGGTGACAGACAGGCCCACCGGATGTTCGTGCAGTTGCGCGAACAACTGGGCTGGGTCGATCGCGGCGGGCATGGACAACCTCGGATACACGACCTTCGCCACAGTTTTGCCGTGAGGCGGCTGATCTTGTGGCACGAGCAAGGGGCCGATCTCCATCAACGGATGCTGGCGCTGTCCACTTACATGGGGCACGTCAATATCTCCAACACCTACTGGTACCTGAGTGGGGTGCCAGAGCTGATGGCGCTGGCCGGGGCACGGTTCGAGCGCTTCGCCGATATGGGGGAGTGCGACTATGAGTAAGCTCAATGAACGCAAGCTGGCCCCACCCAGCTTTACGGCGCTTGTACAGTCATTCTTCGCTGAACATCTGACCCAGCAGCGCGGATTGAGCGCCCGCACCGTGGCGGCATACCGGGATGCGTTCTTGCTGTTCCTGGAATTCGCTCAGGCTCGGTTGCACAAGGCACCCACGGCAATGCAGCTCGCGGATCTCACGCCCACTCTCATCCTGGCATTCCTCGACCATTTGGAGAGCGATCGCCACAACGGGGTCCGCAGCCGCAATGCGCGGCTGGCCGCGCTGCGAACATTCCTGAAGTTTGCAGCGCACAAGGACGTGACGGCATTACACATCGTCCAACAGGCATTGGGCGTGCCGATGAAGCGCTTCGAGCGGCCGATGCTGGGCTTCCTGACGCGAGAGGAGATGCTGGCGGTGATCGGCATGCCCGGCGCGAGTTGGATCAGTCAGCGCGATGTCCTGCTGCTTGCCCTCATGTACAACACTGGCGCTCGCGTGTCGGAGGTGATTGGCGTAAAGGTGGCCGATGTTGTACTTGCCCCTGCGGCCTGCGTGCACCTGCATGGCAAAGGGCGTAAGCAACGTTCGGTGCCGCTGTGGCGCTCGACGGTGAAGGTGCTCCGTGCATGGTTTCGACTCAACCCTGACCTGGGCCCGACGTCGGCGTTGCTGCCCAACCGTGAAGGCCAGGCGATGACGCGATCCAACGTGACACAACGCCTGGCGTTGGCCGTGCAGGCGGCTGCGCGCACGATGCCCAGTCTGGTTGGCCGTGCGGTCTCTCCACACAGCGTGAGGCATTCGACCGCAATGCATTTACTGCAGTCGGGTGTCGATATCACCGTAATCGCCCTGTGGCTCGGTCATGAGAGTCCGACGACGACGCACCAGTATGTCGAGGCCGACCTCGCCATGAAGGAGAAGGCGCTGTCCCGGCTTCAGGATCCTAATGTCGTCGCACGCCGCTTCAAAGCGGATGACTCGCTAATGGACTTCCTCAAGACCTTGTGATTATGTTCAGCGCATGACCTCTGCGGCGTTGCCTCTTGATAGGGAACGCCGCAGCTATGCCGATCTCAACTGTGCATAACCGATGACTGTGCATAACAGCCTTTATGGAGAGCTCTCCATAAAGGCTGGTTGCCGTCGTTCGTTAATGAACTCGCGAATGTCGGCTGCTGCTGGAAACGGACGTCCATGAAGCCAGTGACTGACAGTCAGTGCTTGGTGTAGTCACCGTGGCGTCGTCTCCTACGCTTTCTTCACGCTGTCGAAGTCGTAGTCACCGCCCTTTATCTTCTTTTGGGCAGCCGTGAAATGCCGATCAGGAATGGTTGGATTAGCTGACCGTGCATCATCCATGCGCTTCATCAACGACGTGAACTGCTCTTCCAAATCTTCGGTCTTGCTCGTCGCGCCGATGCGCGAGGCCTGACGGAAGCCGTCTTGCAGCGTCTTGAACCGATTCGCGCTGTCGGCGATAGTCGCGAGGCTCACGTCAAGGTCAAGCGCCTTGAAGATGGCGGGAAACAAGCCCGCAATCAGCGACAGGATCGCAACAGCCCAGTCATACGTCGGATCGCGCATGAGGATTCGTGCACTGGCGAACGAGCCGCAGACGATGGGTACGACGATAAAAACGATGCGCAGCTTGCGCGTCTCTTTCTGCCAACTAAACAGCGCCGTGGATGTATACAGGCAGGACTCCTCCTGCCGCTTGCATTCATCAATAATTTCTTGCGCGCGCTGGTCCATTAGGCCCACTTCGGAATGTCGAGGCCATAGATTTTCTGCCACTCGTCGCCAGCGTGGCCTTCGTCATTGGCGCGCTCGTAGTCACACGCCTTCACGGCCCGCGCATACGCTGATTCGGCACGCGACTTCCACGCCTCGCCGAGCCACAGCAGTTCGTACGTTCCAGGTGCCCACAGGTGCGTGTTCGCCTTCGGGATCATCCACTTGAAGAAGTCGCGGCTGATCCAGTCGTAGTAGAAGTAGTCGCTATTGCGCCAATCGCACTGGTCAAGGAATTCGATGGCGAGTAGTTCAAGGTAGAACGACTTGATCGGTACCGAGCACCACGCCTGCCATGCCTTCAGCATGCGGATCAAGCGGCGCACATTGTTCGAGTTGCGCGCATCGGCGGCGGTGATCGTATCGACCTCGTGCAGTGGCATCGTCTTTTTGTACGAACCGCCGTTCTTGGTGTCGCAGATGTAGTACGAGCGCTCGGCGTCGTCGTACAGGAAGGCGGGAACGACCTCGACGCTGAAACTGGTGAAAGCCGCGAGCACGACTGGTCCATC
>NZ_JAUSAR010000103.1 GCF_030652515.1 Aquabacterium sp.
TGGCTGGCGGCTGGGACGTCATGCCCACGACTGTTTTGACGGACTTGACCGGGTGCGGATCGCGGCCACCGGCCATGCCCATACCCTGGCCGCCCTGGAACGGCTGGCCCGCTTCCCGGAGCCGGGAATGGTGATCAGACCCGCTAGCGCACGGCCCTGGGACATGCTTTTTTATCATGAACCCACCGCCACTGCTCTCAAGGTCGTCTGCATCAGCAGACGCACCACCCTGTCCCCAACCGCCATAGAACTGGAGGACAAGCTGAACGGAGATGATCCAACCGTGGCCGACCGCTACCAGGCAGAACTTGATGGACTGGTCAGCAATATCGTCAATGGCGATCTGACCGGACTCTGTTTCGTCCAGGAGATCCGCTGCCGGGTGCTTGATGTAGAGAAGAGCAAGCTCCCGGCAAGTTGCCCCTGGTGTCAGAGTCGATCCTTCGCCCGGCTGATCGAGGTGGATGACCACATCTGCTGCCCGGCCTGCTCCGGGCTGGAACCGGAGTGGCTTGTCTGAACCTGGGCAGCGACAAATCCGCCATCAAGAAAATCTTCAACTTACGAGAAAAAAATGACACTTGCCAGATATCAACACGAAAGCATCCCGGTGCTGACAACCGCTCGCGACCGGATCAATGCGCGGGAAATGTCCCTGTGCACCTTCGGCTCCGGCGGCACCTGCTGCCGGGTCTGCAATATGGGCCCCTGCCAGATCATTGATGGGGTCGAAACCATGATCGGGGTCTGCGGCGCCACCTCCGATACCGTCGCCGCACGCAACTTCGCCAGGATTGTCGGCGCCGGTGTCGCCCTGCAGGTGGAAGAGGCCAGAGACATGGTCAGGGTTTTTATGGCCACCGCAAAAGGCGAGACACCCTACACCCTGGCCGACGAAAACAAGCTCCGCGAACTGGCCCGGCTGCTGGAGATCGACCCCGTCGGCAGCGACCTCAACACGCTGGCCCTGGAAACGGGCCGAGTGCTTTTTGCCGCATTCGGCAATCAGGATGAGACCCTGGCGCTGATGAAAATCGCCCCGGAAAACCGCCGCCGCATCTGGAAAGATCTGGGCGTCACCCCGCGCGGATTTGACCGCGAGGTGGTGGAACTGATGCACCGGACGCACATGGGTGTTGACCAGGAGTTTATCAACATCGTCCGCCAGACCAGCCGCTGCGCCCTGACCGACGGCTGGGGCGTATCCCGCGTGATCAACTGGCTGACGGATATCCTGTTTCCGACCCTGCCGGTACCAACCGGGACGCCGGAAGGACTGCAACAGGACATGATCAACATCCTGATCTACAGCCAAAGCCCGCTGGCTATGGAGACACTGAAAGAGGCGGCAAAAGATCCTGAAATCATCAACCTGTGTCAACGCTCATCGGCCACCGGCATCAATCTGGTGAACGGCTCCATCGGCGATCAGGAGACCGATCTCCTCACCGGGTGCGTGGACGTCATGGTGGTCAGCGGTTCGTGCATCATGCAGTCCATCTCCAAAATTATCCACCCCCTGCACACCCGCCTTGTCACCAGCACCCATTCCATGAAGATGACTGGGGCCGAACATCTTGAGCTGACAGGCCCGGCGGCCCGCAGCAATGCCATAGCCATCCTGAAGATGGCGGTCGCCGCTTTTCGTGGCCGTGAAAAAGTGCTCAACCCTGATGAAGAGAGTAAAGCCGGACAACGGTCACAACCACAACTCGGAATCAACTGCCTTGACCCCGCCCAGCTTGCAAGCCGGATCAGCAAAGGTGATATCCGTGGCATCGCCCTGATCATGGGCTGCGATAACTATCATCAGCAACAGGACAGTCATGCCGCCATCGCCGAGATTCTGCTGCGCAACGATATTCTCATCATCAGCAATGGCTGCGCCGCCAACTCTCTGGCCAAAAGTGAGGAGATGCAAGGAAACAGGGTCTGGGAAATGGCCGGTTCAAAGTTGCAGGCCGCCTGTCAGGAGATGAACCTGACGCCGATCCTGCCCATGGGAACCTGCATTAACAGCAGCCAATTGTTACAGATTGCCGACCTGCTCATCCAGCAGGGGATGGGAAACGACCTTGCCGATCTGCCGCTGACGGCAGTCGCTCCGGCCTGGATCAGCGAAAAAATTGTAACAGCCGGTCAATGCCTGGTCGCAAGCGGCATCGATGTCTTTTTCAGCGCCTTGCCGGTCACCGGCTCCCGCAAACTGGCCGACTATCTGCAACACGGCTGCCGCACTGAATACGGGGCCTGCTGGCAAATAGACAAGGAACCCGACCAGATGGCGCAAAAAATAATCGCCCGGATTGACAGCAAACGACAGGAGTTGAATCAGACAAACAGTTTTGTTGTCCCAACAGCAACAACATCGGCATAACTGACAGGCAAAGCTGGCTTTCAATATTTTCACCAACAGGGGGTAAATTTCACGGTCACACCCACAACCAGAAAGGGCTTCGGCCCGGAAAAATACAAACGCAAGAAAAGGAGTAAGACAATGGATTGGCTGAAATCAGTTATCGAATATGGCGTCATCGGCCTGCTGGGGGCGCTGAGCGTGATCGCGGTGGCCATTGCCATCGAGCGCTTCCGCTTCTTCAAGGGCCTCTGCCTTGAAGAATTTAACAACCGGCGACTTTTGGAGTTGGCACTTACCCGCAGGTTACACCTCATCGCCACCATCGGCAGCAACGCCCCCTATGTTGGGCTGCTCGGCACCGTGCTCGGTATCATGCTGATTTTTTATAATATGGGACAGGAAGGAATGGTGGATTCAGCCCGAATCATGACCGGGCTCGCCTTATCATT
>NZ_JAUSAR010000118.1 GCF_030652515.1 Aquabacterium sp.
CACCAAGGTTCCTCTGCGCATCAAGTTGGGCATGGACCCCACCGCGCCAGACATCCACTTGGGCCACACCGTGGTGCTCAACAAGTTGCGTCAACTCCAGGATATCGGCCACACGGTCGTTTTCTTGATAGGCGATTTCACCTCATTGATCGGCGATCCCTCCGGCCGCAACAGTACCCGCCCGCCCTTGACCGCCGAGCAGATCAAGGTCAACGCCGAAACCTATTACAAGCAAGCCAGCCTGGTGCTGGACCCGGATCGCACCGAAATCCGCCAGAACAGCGAATGGTGCGACGCCTTGGGCGCCCGCGGCATGATCCAACTGGCATCGCGCTACACCGTGGCCCGCATGATGGAGCGCGACGACTTCACCAAGCGTTTCAAGGCGAACACGCCAATCAGCGTGCATGAGTTTCTGTACCCTTTGATGCAGGGTTATGACTCGGTGGCGCTCAAGGCTGACCTGGAATTGGGTGGCACGGATCAGAAGTTCAACCTCCTGATGGGGCGGCACCTGCAATCCGAGTACGAGCAGGAGCCTCAGTGCATCCTGACCATGCCCTTGCTGGTGGGGCTGGATGGCGTCGAGAAGATGTCCAAATCCAAAAACAACTATGTGGGCATCAGCGAGGCGCCCAACAGCATGTTCGGCAAGCTCATGAGCATCTCCGATGAGTTGATGTGGTCCTACTTCGAGTTGCTGAGCTTTGCGCCGCTGTCCAGCATTGCCCAGCTCAAGTCCGAATGCGCCACGGGGCGCAATCCTCGGGATGCCAAGGTGCTGTTGGCTCAGGAGGTGGTGACCCGTTTCCATGGGGCCCAGGCCGCCGAGGGGGCACTGGCTGATTTCGTGAATCGATCGAAGGGCGGCGTGCCCGATGACATCCCCGAGCTTCACCTGGCATTGCCAGCCGATGGCGCGGGTCTGGGCATGGGGGCCTTGCTCAAGCAGGCGGGTTTGGTGCCGTCCACCAGCGAGGCCATGCGCATGATCGAGCAGGGCGGGGTGCGGGTGGATGGGGGTGTGGTCAGCGACAAATCTTTGAAGCTGGCCAAGGGAACTTTCGTGGTTCAGGTGGGTAAGCGCAAGTTCGCCAGGGTGATTTTGGCCTGAATGCAGCCAAGGGTTGTCACGGGTTTTAGGGTCAACCCCACCCCTAGTCAGGGGGGCGACAGGCTTGGGTGGGGGTTTCCCAGACCGTCAAAAGCGGCCAATGCGCGCCTGCCCCGTTGTCTGGCCTGACTAAAGGCCCTTATGCTTGAGCTAGACAGATCGGTAAAGTCTGTGAGTCGACAAGAGGAATACGCGGACGCCTCTCTAGATTTTTTGATTTCCCCAAAAAAGGGACCGCTTTGTGTGGAGATAAATATGAAATTTGCATTCAAGAGCATCGTGGCTGCTGCCGCGTTTGTTGCTGTCGGTGCTGCCAGCGCGACTCCTTACGCCGGCACCTGGAGCGTGGTCTCCGGTTCGGGCGGCCTGACTTTCTCGGCTGACGCTCTGTCGGCTCTGAGCGCTTCTGGCTCGACCGTGGTCACCGCAGGCACCATCCCCACCATCGCCGGTTTGCCCGGTGCTGGTGCCACCAACACGGCCGTGTACACCAAGGCCACTGGCAACGTCAGCCTGTCGTTCAACACCGCCACCATCACTGGTGACGCGTTGACCTCGCTGCAAGCCGCCAACTCGCTGGTGCAAATCCGCCGCACCACGTTCAACGACGACGAAACCACGACCACGCGCAGCGTGTTCATGGCCAACTTCGACGTGAACCTGAGCAACTCCACCATTTTCGCCAACCTGTACTCGCGCACGGATTCCGGCGCGCTGGTCAGCTACGGCAAGCAAGCCATCTTCACGGCTGACGTTCCTGGCGTCGTCGGTGGCACGGGCGGCAACATCGAAGTGACTTCGGTGGGTGGTGGCGTGGCCAACGGCACGGCCAGCGGCAGCTTGGCTGGCGCCCTGCGCATGAACGGCGACACGGCCAACACCGTGTTGTCTTCTCTGGGCCTGTCGACCGCAGCCACTGACCCTGTTGCCACCCTGGTGCGCACGGCCAACTGGGGCACGACCAACGCTTCGGGCACCTTCACGGCTCCCGCCGCCGCCATCCCTGAGCCATCGACCTACGCGTTGATGGGCCTGGGCCTGGTTGGTATCGCTGCTGTGGCTCGCCGCCGCCGCGCTGCCTGAGTTAGAGCGTTCGCGCTTTAAGGCCAGGACTTTGAAGTACTTGGCGGGGAAAGCTTAGAGCTTTCCCTATAAAACCGCTCTGTGGTACAGAGCGGTTTTTTACATCAGGGTTGGGTCGATTGACGATAATGGGGCATGACCCCAAAGAACCTATCATCGCTGGAGACAATATGACAATGCCGTTCCGTTTGAGTGCAGTTGCTGGATTGATTTTCTTGGGTGCCATGGCCAATGCCGGCGCTGAAACGACGACCGATCGGTATGGCAAGGAGCTCAAGATCGAGCCGACTCGCAATATATTTGCGCGGTTTGGTTTGCTGGGCTTGAAGATGAATAATAAGTCGGAGGCTGCTAAGAATGTTTCCGGGCCTATTCTGAGCAGTCCTGCAGTGATTAGTGGGACACTTGACCCCAAGGTCATCACGCCAGGGGACCGTGGGTGGTATTGTTCTCAGCAAGTTGACGGCAATGGTGATGATCTGCCCTTGTGTGATCCAGCCGGCGGGAATGGGGCAATTGATACACTTTATAACTCCCCTACTAATCTTGGTATTCTATATGGCCGGACGACAGGTGAGGATTCGTTAGATATACCTGACGATATAAAGGCAAGGATTGCAGATCCGGCACCTGGAGCAATTGGTACTTTGGGGATGTATTTGGATGAGAAGCATCGTTGGGCGGTGGAGGTCCCAGTGATGGCTTTGCCGTTTGATGTGAATATTTATGGGGCCGGAACTTTTCAGAACGCTGGGAAGATTGCTACTGGTAAAACGTTGGGTTTTCTTGTTTTTGGGCACTATTATTTCGGTAATAAATCCGACAAATTCCGGCCATCGGTCTCGTTGGTCGCAAATTATTTGATTCCATTCGATTTGAAATCTACTCCTGAATTGGAGCGTTGGACTGGTGGGGTTACTAAAATTAGTAGCAAGGGGTCTGTTGGTTTGGGTTGGTTGGTTGGGGGGAAATATTCATTTAATGATACCTGGGACTTAAATCTTCACTTAGGCCAATTCAAGGCCAAGGTCGAGAATACCTTGTCCGTTTACGACATGAGCCTTACGCGTAATTCACCAATCTTCACCTATTGGCCGGGGCCGCAGGGAGACAGGCTGCGGTCGATTCAAGCGCCTGGCGGCATTCTTGACACTCAGTTGCGCGGTATCAGGGCCTACCGAAACTATGATCCGGCTAACCGCGTTAATGGAGGAGCCAATCTGGGTAACTATGTTTTCAAGCAAAACCAAACTTTGGACCCATATGTGATGATGGTGAGTGTTGGGTATAATTTCTAAAGAAAATCCAGGACTAAATGAAAAAGCTGCCAACTGGCAGCTTTTTCATTTCAGGCATTTGAATAATCAGTCAGCCCGCTTACACGGGCTTTTCACAATTCAAATCAAGGAGCAGGAACGTAAGGCTTGTTCGACACGGCAGGCTTGCGGACCTTGACAGCAATGTCTTGCGTCAGGGTGCCGAACTCCGTGTCACGAACCAAGCCAATCACCGCATCGCCCGACAGGCCCAGCGAGGTGGCGAACAGGTCCACGGCGGCAGGCGTCAGCTTCAGCTTGTCGAGGACTTCGCGGCCGGTGATGCTCAGGGGAAACTTGTACTTCAAAGCCAGGGGCGTGGCGACATTGAAGTCGTACACGGCAAACATGGGCAGGGTGGTGGCACCATGGGTGGTGGCATCGGCCAACACCTGGTGCTTGATGTAGTCCAGCTTGAAGTTAGCCAAAACGATGCCCGAGGTGATCACTTCACCGGTGTCTTCATCCAAGGTTTTGCGGACGATGTCCAGGGCCGAACCGCTGGCTTGGCCGGCACCAATCTTCAGGCTGGGAGTGATGGTGATGCTGGTGATCGGCAGCACGAACGACCAGGCAGACGTGGCGCCTTCTGCCAGGATGGGGGTGGTGTTGCCCAGGGCAACCACCTTGCCGCCGTTGGCCTTGAACAGGCTGATGGCGTTTTCCGAGAAGTTCAGGGTGGAGGTGCCTTGCAGGCCGCTCCAGTTGATGGTCAGCGCGTTGGCGGAAGCGGCCATGGCGAGGGTGGCGGCAGCGAAAGAGATCGAACGGATGGTCAGCAGTTTCATTTTTGCTCCTTGGTGGACAAGCTTGCTAAGTGCAAGTGATTGGATGACTCAATGGTGCATCAAAGCTTTTTTGCAGCCCCCCCCGCGAACAGGGGGTGAAGGCCGCTGACCCCCTGGATAGTGTGAAAAACTGGGGAAACCAAGTAGCTGGAATTCAGTCGGTGACTACGGGATTCCACTATTCAGGCCTTTTTAGGGCCTCTGATGCCTGGATCATTTGCAATGGTGTTGTGCCAATGAAAAAAGGCTCCCAATCGGGAGCCTTTTCATGCTATGGAATTCCGGGTGATTTGACCGGGTGGAGCTGCCCGATCAGGTTCACCGTTGAAACTCAGGGAGCAGGAACGTAAGGGGTCTTGTTGACGGCTGGCTTGCGAGCGTTGGTGCTGATGGTCTGCGTCAGCGTGCCGAACTCGGTGGTGCGCACCAAGTTCAGAACGGCGTCGCCAGACAGGCCCAGCGACGAGGCGAACAAGTCCACAGCAGCAGGTGTCAGGATCAGCTTGTCCAGCACTTCATTGCCATTGATGGTGAAGGGGAACTTGTACTTCAGGGCCAAAGGCGTGGCCGTGTTGAAGTCGTACACGGCGAACATGGGCAGCGTGGCGGCACCGTTGGCGGTGGTGTCGGCCAGCACCTTGTGGTTGATGTAGTCCAGCTTGAAGTTGGCCAGAACGATGTTGGCCTTGATGACTTCACCGGTGTCTTCATCCAGGGTACGGCGGATGATGTCCAGGGCGGAGCCGCTGGCTTGGCCGGAGGCGATCTTCAGTGCCGAATTGATTTCGATGTTGGTGATGGGCAGCGCGAAGCTCCAGCCACTGGTGCCGACGGGGGTGGTGTTGCCCAGGGCAGCCAGCTTGCCGCCGTTGGCCTGGAACAGGCTGATGGCGTTGTCAGAGAAAGCCAAGGTGGACGTGCCTTGCATCTTGGTCCAGTCGATCGTCAAGGCATTGGCCGAAGCGGCCAGGACGAGGGTGGCGGCAGCGAAAGAGATCGAACGCAGTTTCATTGAGTAGCTCCTTTTAAGTGCTTGCAGGCTGCAAGAAGTTGGTGAATGAATGTTGCCCCAGCACCGATTTGAGGCACCCCCGTGAGTAGGGGGCTGTAGGGCGGCAAGGTCCTGAAAACTAGGGAAACCATGGGGCATCGAACATCAATCGTTCCCCGGGATTCCACTAGTTGGGGCCTTTTGCGACTCATTTGCCAGCGCATTGGGCGCTGATGGTGCGCAACGGTCAGCGGGGCGCCAGGTTGGTGCTGTGCAATTGCACGCGCAACTGGGCCAATCCACTTTGGGCGTCTTGGGCCATCAGGACACCGGGATCGTCCACGTCTACGCCCATGGCGGGGTAGCGCGCGGTCAGGCGGGCCAGATCACGCTCGCTGTCCAGGCGGATGAGTTCGGAGAACAACTCGGCCGAGAAGCCCACGGGGTGGCCTCGGCGGTGCCGGTATTGCGGAAACACCACCGTGTACAGCGCGACTGCATTGGCCACGGCGCGCAAGGTGTCCACTTGCAGCATGGGCATGTCTGCCGGGAGCAGCAACCAGCCAGGGGCATTGGCGCTGGCTTCAACCCCCGCTGCGACGGCCCTGGCCAGGCGATCGGCGCGCGATCGGGGGGCTGACATGTCAGGCAGGTCAACCACATCGTTGCCAGGCAGCAGCATGCGGGCTTGCCTGGCCATGTCGGGTGGCGCCACGACCACCATGGGCAGGCCGCTGGCCAATCCTCGGCGAACCGTGCTGTCCATCACTGAAAACAGCCCCAGGGCTTGCCCGTTGGCGGCTGTCTGGCCGCCTGCATCCGGCCCGCCCGCGCTGTGGAGCGTGGGTTCGGCCAGGATGATGAGGGTGGGCTGGTGGTTCATGGTTTGCCTAGGACTTGCAACAAAGTGTGAGCCAAATTGCTGCAATGCACCAGAGCACCTTTACTTAGGCAAATACCCCAGACGGGTTTATGCCGTTTTGCTTCACCACCGGGCCAGACTGGCCGATACTGGCTGGATGGAAAAAACCTCACACGACCTGGCGCAGATGCGCCAAAGCTACGAACGGGCAGCCCTTGACGAAGAGCATGTGCAAGCCAATCCCTTGGGCCAATTTCACCTGTGGTTCGATGAGGCCGTGCAGGCCAAGGTGATAGAGCCCAACGCGATGACCCTGGCCACGGCGGGCGCGGATGGGCGGCCCTCCACACGGGTGTTGTTGCTCAAAGGCGCCGATGAGCGCGGCCTGGTGTGGTTCACCAACTACGCCAGCCGAAAGGGGCGGGACCTGGCCGCGAATCCGTTTGCCGCGATCCAATTCTTCTGGGGCTCTTTGGAGCGGGTGGTTCGCGTGGAGGGACGGGTGGAAAAGGTGGCCGAGTCTGAATCGGACGAGTACTACCGCTCCAGGCCCTTGGGCTCGCGGATTGGCGCCTGGGCATCGCCGCAAAGCGAGGTGATCCCTTCTCGCGAGGTGCTGGAGTCGGCATGGGCCGATCAGCAGGTTCGTTTGGGTGATGACCCGCCCAGGCCCAACCACTGGGGGGGTTATCGCCTGGTGCCGGATCGGTGGGAATTCTGGCAAGGGCGCACTTCACGCCTGCACGATCGCCTGATTTTTGAATCCAGCCCAAGCGGGCAGTGGGTGCTTCGCCGCTTGGCGCCCTGATTCATCAATCCTTTTTGAGCAGGTCGCCGAAGGTTTTCTGAAACTTGGCCACCTTGGGGGCCACCACGAAGGCGCAATAGCCGGCGTGTGGGTTGTGCTCGAAGTACCGCTGGTGGTAGGCCTCGGCCGGGTGGTAATTGGCCAAGGGGCGCACCTCGGTGACGATGGGTTTGCCAAAGGCGTGGCTGGTTTCCAGTTGCTCGATCAGGGCGCGGGCCTGGTGAGCCTGGTTGTCGTTGTGGGTGTAGATGCCTGACCGGTATTGCGTGCCCTCGTCGTTGCCCTGGCGGTTGAGCGTGGTGGGGTCGTGGATGGTGAAAAACACCTCCAGCAGTTGGTGGTAGCTGATCTGGCTGGGGTCAAACTTCACCCGCACCACTTCGGCGTGGCCGGTGGTTCCGGTGCAGACATCGTCGTAGCTGGGCTTGGGGTGCTGGCCGTTGCTGTAGCCGGATTCGGCATCGATCACCCCTTTCAACTGGTTGAACACGGTTTCGACGCACCAGAAGCAGCCGCCGCCAAAGGTGGCTTCTTCGAGGGTGTTGCTTTGGGGGGCATTCGCTTCCATGGGGGGTGTCCTTGTGCGTAGACTGACGTGTGATCCTTGAATCATTACCCAAACCAAGCCTTCTCCATGAGCAAAGCCACTTTTTCCTGGTCCGATCCCTTGCTGCTGGATGCCCAATTGTCGGATGAAGAGCGTGCCATCCGCGATGCGGCCCAGGCCTACTGCCAGGACAAGCTGCAGCCGCGCATCCTGTCGGCCAACCGCGAAGAGCGGTTTGACCGTGAGTTGATGAACGAGATGGGGGCCTTGGGCATGCTGGGCTCGACCATTGAAGGCTATGGTTGCCCGGGCGTCAACCATGTCAGCTATGGCCTGATTGCGCGTGAGGTGGAACGGGTCGATTCCGGCTACCGCAGCGCCATGAGTGTGCAGAGCTCCTTGGTGATGCACCCGATTCATGCCTATGGCAGCGAGGCGCAGCGGCAAAAATACCTGCCCAAGCTGGCCACCGGCGAGTGGGTGGGCTGCTTTGGCCTGACCGAGCCCAACCACGGGTCTGACCCCGGCAGCATGGTCACGCGGGCCACCAAGGTGGACGGCGGCTATGTGCTCAACGGGGCCAAGATGTGGATCACCAATTCGCCGATCGCCGACCTGGCGGTGGTGTGGGCCAAGCTGGACGACACCATCCGCGGCTTTGTGGTTGAGCGCGGCATGACGGGCTTCAGCACGCCGCGCATCGAGGGCAAGCTCAGCCTGCGCGCCAGCGTGACCGGCGAGATCGTGCTGGACCAGGTGCTGGTGTCTGATGACCACATCCTGCCCAATGTGTCGGGCCTGAAGGGGCCGTTTGGGTGCCTGAACAAGGCTCGCTACGGCATTGCCTGGGGCGCCATGGGGGCGGCCGAGTTCTGCTGGCACGC
>NZ_JAUSAR010000127.1 GCF_030652515.1 Aquabacterium sp.
TCGCCTGTGGATCGACAGACGCGGTTGCGACCATCGTGGTGACGGCAGCGGGTGCCGCCGGATTCGGATTTGTCATCTTACTCTCCGTGTTTGCGGCCATCACGGCCATGACACCGCCAGCGGCGGCGGTAGGATCGAGCACGCCGGTGGGCTTGCTCAAATTCTGTTGGGCGAACATCGCCGTGCGGGTGGCAACCATGCTATTGAAGGCGGCCCGCGCATTGGTTAGCGACATCACGGCAGCATCAGGGAAGTCGCCGTTTGGCTCGGCCAAAACCTCATGTGCAAAGCCTGCAGCGATGGCTTCCTCGGCATTCAGATAAGTTTCGGCCTGCATAATTTTGCGGGCATCGGCTGAAGACATGCCGGCAGCGCGGCCATAGACGGCGGCGTAGGTATCAGCCAACTGACCAAGGCGACCCGCCTCTTTGAGCAACTCTGCCTCATCCCCGATGACCAGGGCGGAAGGATCATGAATCATGATCATGGATCCCGCGGTCATAATGCGTCGGCTTGCCCCCATGAAAATCAGGGATGCTGCCGACGCAGCCATGCCTTCGACAATCATATCCACGCCACCGGGATGCGTAGCGATCATCGAACGAATGGCCTCGCCAGCATAGGGATCGCCACCATCGCTGGACAGCCGCACAGTGACGCTGCCGATCACTGCCGCGAGCGCATCACGCATCATTTGGGGGCAAACAATCATGGAGTCGCCGTAATGCCAGCCCGCCTCCATGTCAGATACGATCAATCCGCTCAGGATGATCTCGCCATTGCGGATCAGATCAGTACCGCTTCTCATTTTTCAACTCCTGTGACATCGGGCTTGGGGGCACCAACAGGTTGCGCCAGCTCAACAGTGGGTTTTTGGGTGCTTTCCGACTTCGGAACGATGGGTGTCAGGCCCGCATCCCGATCGGCCTTCATGTCTTCAACCCGTTCCCGGCGGATCGTCGCAGGATCCAGCCCCAGCTGGCGCTGCTTGCGCTGACGGCTGGATAACCCTGCGTCAATTTCATCAACCATCGCCGGGATATCGTTGCGCGGGTTGATCAAAGGACGGCGGGGAGCTGTCCAATCCAGCGTGAACGACTTCTTCGGATAGGTCGGCATCAACTTCCACGCGTCGATCAGCCAGCGCTCGACCCCTTCGCAGAATTGGTTGACCAGCATGATCTGCCAAATCTCGACGTTGCGATCCATCACCATGTGACCCATCTGCGCCGACGAAAAATTGACTTGGCTCAGATCACCCGAGACAGATTCATAAGTGATGCCAATGCCGACCGCGATCATCGCGACAGCCTGCTTGATGAATTCGGCATAGCCATCAACCTTGGGTGGGCTGGTCCAGCTGACCTCTGATCCTTCAGGCACGGTCACCAAAGCGCCGGGTGACAGATCTTCCAGCGCCTTGGTATTTGGATTATTGCCATCCGCCGCCGCACTGATCACGCCGGCCACGAGCGCCGCCATGCGCTGCTTCAGAATCTGCGCTTCGATGTAATCGCTGATCTCGCCCAAGGTCATCATCACTGGCGACAACCATGGCACACCACGCAGCTGACCGGGGCGATCCGACTTCCTGATGTGCAAAACCCGTGAGGCAGGCCAGCGGGTGGTGTCTAAC
>NZ_JAUSAR010000128.1 GCF_030652515.1 Aquabacterium sp.
TCGCCTGTGGATCGACAGACGCGGTTGCGACCATCGTGGTGACGGCAGCGGGTGCCGCCGGATTCGGATTTGTCATCTTACTCTCCGTGTTTGCGGCCATCACGGCCATGACACCGCCAGCGGCGGCGGTAGGATCGAGCATACCCGTGGGCTTACTCAAATTCTGTTGGGCGAACATTGCCGTGCGGGTGGCAACCATGCTGTTGAAAGCGGCGCGCGCATTGGTCAGCGACATCACAGCATCGACAGGCATGTCAGCGTTGGGCTCGGCCAGAACTTCATGCGCAAAGCCCGCAGCGATGGCTTCCTCTGCATTCAGATAGGTCTCGGCCTGCATGATTTTGCGAGCATCTGCAGAAGACATGCCTGCAGCGCGGCCATAAACAGCAGCGTAGGTATCTGCCAACTGCCCAAGACGACCCGCTTCATGAAGCAAATCTGCCTCATTGCCGTAAACCAACGAAGATGGATCGTGGATCATGATCATCGACGCCGCCGTCATTTTCCGGCGACTTGCACCCATGAAAATCAACGACGCTGCAGATGCAGCCATTCCCTCCACAATCATGTCCACACCGCCCGGATGCGTGGCGATCATCGACCGAATGGCCTCGCCTGCAAAAGGATCGCCGCCATCGCTCGAAAGCCGGACTGTGACCGTGCCATTCACCGCAGCCAGCGCATCTCGCACCATCTGCGGGCAAACAAGGATGGTGCCCTCACCATACCAACCGGCCTCGCTATCCGAGACGATGGTCCCGCTTAAAATGATCTCGCCATTGCGGATCAGGTCGGTGCCGCTTCTCATTTTTCAACTCCTGTGACATCGGGCTTGGGGGCACCAATAGGTTGCGCCAGCTCAACAGTGGGTTTTGGGGTGCTTTCAGACTTCGGAACGATAGGGGTTAGGCCCGCATCCCGATCGGCCTTCATGTCTTCAACCCGTTCCCGGCGGATCGTCGCAGGATCCAGCCCCAGCTGGCGCTGCTTGCGCTGACGGCTGGATAACCCTGCGTCAATCTCATCAACCATCGCCGGGATATCGTTGCGCGGGTTGATCAAAGGACGGCGGGGCGCTGTCCAATCCAGCGTGAACGACTTCTTCGGATTGGTTGGCATCAACTTCCATGCGTCGATCAGCCAGCGCTCGACCCCTTCGCAGAATTGGTTGACCAGCATGATCTGCCAAATCTCGACGTTGCGATCCATCACCATGTGACCCATCTGCGCCGATGAAAAATTGACTTGGCTCAGATCACCCGAGAGAGATTCGTAAGTGATACCAATGCCGACCGCGATCATCGCGACAGCCTGCTTGATGAATTCGGCATAGCCATCAACCTTGGGCGGACTAGTCCAGCTGATCTCTGATCCTTCAGGCACGGTCACCAAAGCGCCGGGCGACAGATCTTCCAGCGCCTTTGTATTTGGATTATTGCCATCCGCCGCCGCACTGATCACGCCGGCCACGAGCGCAGCCATGCGCTGCTTCAGGATCTGCGCTTCGATGTAATCGCTGATCTCGCCCAAGGTCATCATCACTGGCGACAACCATGGCACACCACGCAGCTGACCGGGGCGATCCGACTTCCTGATGTGCAAAACCCGTGAGGCAGGCCAGCGGGTGGTGTCTAAC
>NZ_JAUSAR010000140.1 GCF_030652515.1 Aquabacterium sp.
TGCTTGAGCATCTCGGCCATCAGGTCGGGCATGGCCCACATGCCCTTGCCGATCTGGGCGCGGCCGCGCAGGCCACATTGCAGGCCGATCAGCACATTGCGGCGCTCATAGGCGGCGATCCAGGCGCTGGACTTGATGTCGCCCTTGCGCATCATCGGGCCGGCCAGCATGGCGGTGTGCATCTCGTCGCCGGTGCGGTCCAGGAAGCCGGTGTTGATGAAGGCCACGCGGCTTTGGGCCGCGGCGATGCAGGCCTTCAGGTTGGCGCTGGTGCGGCGCTCTTCGTCCATGATGCCCAGCTTGACGGTGCTGTCGGGCAGGCCCAGCAGCTTTTCGACGCGGCTGAACAGCTCGGCGGCAAAAGCCACTTCAGCCGGGCCGTGCATCTTGGGCTTGACGATGTAGACCGAACCCTGGCGCGAGTTGACGATGCCATTGGCGCCATGGCGTTGCAGGTCGTGCAGGGCGATGGTGGTGGTCACCACGGCGTCCATGATGCCTTCGGGGATCTCTTTGTTATCAGCGCCCCACAGGATGGCCGGGTTGGTCATCAGGTGGCCCACATTGCGCACGAACATCAGCGAGCGGCCGTGCAGCTTGACTTCACCGCCCTTGGGGCCGGTGTAGACGCGGTCGGCGTTGAGCTTGCGCGTGAAGGTCTTGCCGCCCTTGGCGACTTCTTCGCTCAGCGTGCCCAGCTGGATGCCCAGCCAGTTGCTGTAGCCCAGCACCTTGTCTTGCGCGTCCACGGCGGCCACGGAGTCTTCCAGGTCCAGGATGGTCGACAGGGCCGATTCCAGCACCAGGTCAGACACGCCAGCGGGATCAGTTTGGCCGATGGGGGTGGCGCGGTTGATCTGCACGTCGATGTGCAGGCCGTTGTTGACCAGCAGGATGCTGGTGGGCGCGGCGGCATCGCCCTGGAAGCCCACGAACTGCGCGGGGTTCTGCAGGCCGACGGTCTTGCCGTTGGCCAGGGCCACGACCAGTTGGCCGCCTTCAACGCGGTAGCCGGTCGAATCCTTGTGCGAGGCGCCTTCCAGCGGGGCGGATTGGTCCAGCACATTGCGGGCGAAGGCGATGACCTTGGTGCCACGCACCGGGTTGTAGCCCTTGCCCTTGTCGGCGCCATCGGCCTCGGGGATGGCATCGGTGCCATACAGCGCGTCGTACAGGCTGCCCCAGCGGGCGTTGGCGGCGTTCAGCGCATAACGGGCGTTCAGGATGGGCACGACCAGCTGCGGGCCAGCCTGGGTGGCCAGCTCGGCGTCTACCTTGGACGTGGTGACCTTCACATCAGCGGGCACGGGCACCAGGTAGCCAATCTTGGCCAGGTGGGCGCGGTAGGCGGGCATGTCCTTGATCGGGCCCGGGTTGGCGGCGTGCCAGGTGTCCATCTCAAGCTGGATGCGGTCGCGCTCGGCCAGCAAGGCGGCGTTCTTGGGTGCCAGGTCGGACACGATCTGGTCGAAACCTGCCCAGAAGGCGGCGCTCGCCACGCCGGTGTTCGGCAGCACCTTGTCTTCGATGAAACGGTAGAGCTCGGTGGCCACCTGAAGGCCGTGGACTGGGGTGCGTGCGGTCATGGTGAACCTCGTCAAATAGAGAGAAAGATCATGGGGAAGAGCAAGCCTTTTGCCAGGGCCCTCTTTTCAATGCTGAAATTTTATTCGATACTTCTTCAACCATTACCAGCCTGAAAATTCATGGATTAATGACTTTTAAGGCGCCAATCCGGCCGACGAGGGTGCTCATCATGGACAAACTCAAGCAGATCGAGTCTTTCGTCGCCGTGTCCATCCGGGGCAGCCTGACGGCCGCCGCGCAGGCCGAAGGGGTGGCGCCCGCCGTCATTGGGCGGCGCATCGATGCACTGGAAGAGCGCCTGGGCGTCAAACTTTTGGTGCGCACCACGCGCCGCATCAGCCTGACCCGCGAGGGCAGCGCATT